>NZ_CP045921.1:0-600000 GCF_025273655.1 Candidatus Mycosynbacter amalyticus | reverse complement strand
GCCGCTTTGGATAAGGGCATGAGGCTGCTCAGAACCGTCATGGAGGACTATCGAACCACCAATCATTCCACTAGTGGTGCTAAGGGGTCAACAACCTCCGAACGTCACCCCAAGAGCCAGCTGACTGTACCTCTTAACGAGGTACGTCAATCCACTGGCGCGGCAGCAGGAGGTGCATCATGGACACGCTAATCCCAGACAACTACCCAGCAGGAACAATCGTCAAGATTGGTAAGAAGCGGATTGCCCTTGATGGCAAAGAAGTTCTCTTGCTCCACCTCCTTGCCGAACACAAGTTCCTCTCAACCCAGCAAGTTGCCAAGTTCATCCATACACCAACCAGACTATTTAAGTCGAGTGTACGGAATGTCACCTTGCGGCTGAATAAGCTGCATGGCATGAATCTCATCGCCTTGCAGCCTGGACGGGTCGGTGGCGTCTACCACGGCGCAGAGCCAAACATCTGGCATCTTGCGAAGCTTGGTCACGATACACTTGAAAAACTCAGGCGTATCGAAACCAACGAATCCAAGAAGCCGTTCAAGGCTCCGACCTTTACCTTTGCGGCACACCGTATGGCGATCAACGACACCAAGCTCATCCTGAAGCACATTGCCGACAAGCATGAGCAAGTGCAGCTTAAGGATGCGGTGATCGAGGAGAAAAGTTGGCGCTACTATACCAACCGTGCCGGTGTCGCTACCAGTCTCAGACCAGATATGTACGCTGTTACCACTCGTGGGCAGCTAGAACACCACTGGTTCATCGAGGTGGACTGCAACACAGAGGCACCCGTTCGCATCATTGCCAAGTGCAACATGTACCTCGACTACCTGATCTGTACGCAGGATAGCCAAGATGGATGGTGCTGTGGGCAGTTTCCAGCGGTTCTGTGGGTCGTTCCGACCATAAAGCGTCGGGAATCCCTCAAACGCCATATTGCCGAGAATTTCCCCGATTTCGCGGTTGGACAGCCATTCATTGTCATAACACCACAGGAACTGCCGAGCCTTGTGGCTGAGGGTAAACTAGGCAAACTAACGGAGGTAACCTATGAATAAAAACGACTCCCGAAACGACTCCCATTATCCACTGGACTTCGATAGCAAAGGAAGCGTTAATGTAAGTGCTGCGAACGGGAGACACCAGCTGAAGATGCAACTTCTGAGCCTAAAAGAGGCAAAAGAAATACTAGGCATCGGTGACTGGATGCTTTTCCAGCTACTACGCTCGAATGCCATAAAGAGCGTAAAGATTGGCAATCGTAGGCTCATAAGCGTACACGCCCTTGAGGAGTACATCATAAAGCTAGAGGAAGAAAGCGAGGTGAGAGGCAACTATGGCTACTAGATCATATAAACGAGGGAACGGTGAGGGTTCCCTCACCCAAAGACCGGACGGGCGCTGGATGGCAAGGTTCTATATAACCTTGCCAAGCGGCGAACGAAGACGTCAGCATATTACGCTGAAAGATAGAGATGAAGTAATGCGACGAATGCGCGATGAAATGGCAAAAGCAGACAAGGGTCTTGCGCTAAGCCATGAACGACGCTCGGTCGAAGATTGGCTCAATTACTGGATAACTGAAATCCACCCACGGAATGTCAAAGACAGTACTCTTGAGCTTCATCGGTGTCATGTCGATAAGAATATCATACCTGAAATTGGCAAAGTGTCGCTGATAGGGCTTAAGCCCGACCATGTACGTCGCATGCTCGTTGCGTGGGATAGGAAAGGTATGGGAACAAGAAGCCAGCAGATTGCGCGTAACGTCCTCTCAGCTGCGTTACGTGATGCGATGAAGCTTGAGTACGTACATCGTAACGTGGTGCGCCTTGTCGACCCGCCAAAGCACGTGACAAGGCAACGTCATGTATGGACGGCCGAGCAAGCACGGATATTTCTTACTGCGATTGAGGAGCACCGCTACTACGGACTGTTTCTCATATTCTTCTGTTTTGGCTTACGGCGAGGTGAAGCAACAGGGCTAACTTGGGGTGATGTAGACTTTGATAATGACCTCATCCGTATTCGCCAACAGGTATATTATGTTGGGCATATACAACACGTTGGCGAGCTAAAAACGCTCGAGAGTCGGCGTGTCCTTGCGATGCCGCGCGTCGTACGTGATGAGTTACTTGCTGAGCGCGAGAGACGTGGCGATCCTGCGGCACATGAGTTCTTGTATCTCAGCGGAAGGGGCAACCCCGTCGATGGACGCACTCTTATCCAGCTCTTTCATAAGATATCCGACTGGCTTGAACTGCCACGCATCACACTCCATGAAATACGCCACACAGTTACGACACTATTGCACCAGAGGGGAATATCACCAAAGACAGCACAGAATATCCTTGGGCACAAGTCGATCACAACGACACTTCAGGTGTACACGCATAGCACAGAACAGCAACGCAGTATGGCGATTACCGAGATCGCAGGGGTGTATAGCTAGCCGCAATATGTGCCGTACCCTGTGGCACTGTGATACCGTAGGAGTCAAAAATAGGAGTACATCGCAAAATGTACTCCTATTTTTATGGGTTTTACCCCTGTTATTTCAAAATTAAAGATGGTTTTACTCGCAAGCTCCTAAGGCTAGCGTGTCTACCAATTCCACCACATCCGCGTAGTGTTTTGTACGATTAGGGTGTACGCAATCTAGGCAATCATATTCGACACGCAGCGTGCCTACTCATGATTTACGTTTTACGCAGCCACCACATCCGCGTAGCCTATTTATACTATCATAGCTCTAGTCATATGCAAAATGGACCTTGTGGCTCGACAGGTATGGTATCATAGAGGTAAAGCTTAGAAAAAGAGGATGGTAGATGAGTAAGATTTCCCAGTACCTGAACGAGCACCTACTTGGCGAGGTGACGACGAACGCGGCCGTGCGACGCGAGCTCTCTACAGACGCAAGCATGCTCACACTCACGCCAGAAATCGTCGCATACCCCAGAGTTACCAACGACATTCGCAAGGTACTACGCTTCACTCACCAGCTGGCGGGCAAAGGTCATGCTATCAGTGTGACGGCACGCGGCAGTGGTACAGATCAGACTGGGGCGGCTATCACCCAGGGTATCGTGGTCAATACCACGGCACATATGAATCAAATCTTTGAATTTGACAGTAAACAGCGCCTCGTGCGTGTGCAGCCGGGTGCTAATTTCGGTGCATTGCAGACAGCGTTGAAACTCCAGGGCTATCATGTTCCGGCATTTCCAGACTCATATGAGTACAGCACGATCGGTGGCGCAGTGGCCAATAACGCCAGTGGTCGCTTAAGTGGTCGACACGGGGCGATAGATGAAAGCGTCGCCGAGCTGGAAGTTGTACTTACAAATGGCGACGTGATCCAAACGAAGCGTCTCAGCAAGAAAGAGCTGGGCAAGAAAAAAGGTCTTCAGACACTTGAGGGTGAGATCTACCGTAGTATCGACAATCTCATCGAAGACAATACAGAACTGATCGACGAGCAGCTTAATACCGGCGCGATCAATAATGTCGGCTATGCTAACCTTGCCAAGGTCAAACAAAAAAATGGTTCGTTTGACCTGACGCCGCTTTTTGTCGGTGCACAGGGCACACTCGGTGTCATATCCGAGATGATTCTGAAAGCTGAGTTTTACAACGCTGAAACATCCGTGGCGACTATCGCTGTGCCAGACGCCAATAACTTTGTCGACTTGGTGGATGAACTGCGCGCTGTCGAGCCGGATGCTATCGAGGTGTTTGACGGTCCACTCGCCACACTTGCACGAGAACATGGCAAGAAATATTCTATCTTTGCGCAGCTCGACGGCGAATCTGGTTCTCCAAGTGTCGTCGCAGGTTTGATACTTTGTACAATCCAGGATTTTAGCGACCGTGTCCGCAAAAAGAAACTAAAGAAGATCAAGAAGCTAGTTGAGAAATACGGTGCTGTCATGGAAACAGCCGAGAAACCCGATTTGGTCCGTGAACTTGTAAGCCTCCGCGGTGTGGTGTATTCTGCCGTTTATTCCGAAGAAAAAGCAGGCGTCGTACCCTCGCTGTTTCGTGGTGTCTATATACCTCATGATCGGTTTGCCGAATTCCATGATGCCCTCGCTCTGCTCGAAAAGACTACTGGTATCCACCTGCCATATAGCGGTTTTGCAACAGATGGTGTCTATAGCTTTTGGCCACAATTTACATTTCGTGGAGCTACCGACAAACAAAAACTTTTCAAGCTATATGACGCGTTTACTAAAGTAGTGTATGATCACGGTGGCTCTGTGGTAGCTGAGGCGGGTGAGGGTCGCCTCAAGACGCCGTTTATCGACAAGCGTAGTGATTCGCGCTTGGCGGATATGTTCAGCTCACTGCGTGCAGTGTTTGATCCGTATACTACGCTCAATGCTGGCGTCAAAGAGCCAACAGAACTGCGGAGTGTTGTTGCTCATCTACGTACTGGGTACGATGGTATCGACTTCGCAGACTTCTCCAGCACTAGCTAGGATATACAGCAGTACACCTTCCTTGAAAAATCCCCTCAAATCAAGTATAGTTGGAGGGTCGCACGCAGATGTGGCGGCTGTGTGAAGCGCAAGCTAATTGTAGACACGCAGCGCTTAAGTCCTAGGATGACACAAAACTCACATAGTACATTGCATCCAACTTATACGCAGATGTGGCGGAATTGGTAGACGCGCTAGCTTCAGGTGCTAGTGTCCTTCGGGACGTGGAGGTTCAAGTCCTCTCATCTGTACCAATATAACATCCCGGCTCCAGGCCGGGGTTTTATATTGTGCCGGGGCCCCTTTATTGCAAATTATTATTTATATGTTAATATAGTCATGTTAGAAGAGGAACCAACCGAGGGCAAGGAGTCCTTATGTACACGAGTAGGGTTATGATAACGGCGGCGTTGGCTGTAATTGCACTTTCAGCGACGGCTTGTTATGGTGACTCCGGCGTTACCACGACAGTGACGGCGACTGTCACGGACACCACCGCCTCAACATCCGCCGAGCATCAGGATGTACAGCTGCATGCTGGTGTCGAGCCGGGCGGTAATACGTTCGTGGTCTGCAACGGAGTCTCGGGCATCGCTACTTCCATGACATCATGTCCGTTCGCAATCCGCGTCAGTGAAGCATATGGAAGACCTCTGCGACAAGAGATTGTCACGGTGTCTGCGTATAGTCCTGTAACTCAGCAGACATATGAGATGCACTGCGAGCCTGGCTCTTTCGTCACCATCAGTGGCGACGAAAAGCGTGCTGCGGTAATCTGTAGCGGCGGGAATAATGCAAAGGTGGTAGTCTTCTAAGCGCTATTTCGTCGAGAGACGAATGTTTAAGCCCTGCAGCGACCTGTCCGGATAGGTAGAGTTCTCGCTAGCGGGGCTCTACTTATATTGAGTGAATTTAACTCAACCCCACAAGTACTGCCAGCATGACCATCGCGTAGAGGATCTCCAGCGACCAACCCCAAGGTCGTTCACCCCATTGAATGTTTTCGGCGAATTTGAAGAAAAGCTGCGCCGGCTTCCAACTGACCTTGATGTAGTAGTGAAAAATCCAGAGAAAGTCTGGTAACATGGCAAAAAACGCACCTACGGCAATCAGTAGTATCTTGTCGGGGTATAGCCAGCAGGCTAACGCGATAAAAGTAATGCACAAAGTAGCGTCAACTGTAAGAATGCGGTTGAACTTACGAGAATGCACTGGTGCGGTATCGTCGCGGCCATAGTGTGGAAACGTATCAAGTACGAAGTGCAATATAAACGCAATAAGCGGTACATACATGACGTATTCTGGTGGGGTGAGGATCGCTACGAGTGCACCCGACAGCGCATGATTGAATCCGATCATGCCCGGCCTCGCTTTCGTTCATATGTGAGGCCATGATGCCTACTGACGGCGGCATGGCGCTTAGTAGGAGCAAACACCCAAAACTTCAGCCCTATGTACGACCATATTGCAAAAAATACTGCCGCTGAGACGACGCCCAGGTAGTATTCGAAGCCTTCGACCGATGGCATCTGAATGAGTATGAGCTGAGTAAGTAGACTAACGAGGAAAATATTCAGGAAGAAATTAAACGACATGAAGACAATAAAACGTGCAACTTCACCATACCCGCGCTTGGATGACGTGTGAAAAATCCAGTTTTTGTTGACCAGGAAAAAGAGTATATGGGCAATGAGGCTGCCGCCCACCATACCCCAAAAAGGATCGACATAGAGTATGTGATCGGCCACTGCTACGCCAAGCAGTGTCCCTACGAAAAGGATGTTGCCAGCGAGCTGGAGTTTGATGAACTCGATGATGTTTTTGACTGGTGTTTTTTTGCGTTTGGTATGCGCCATGCTTATCCAGTATAGCAGAGTGGACGGGTAAATTTGGTAGTATAGAGTCATGACAAACGGCACTGCCCCCCATCCTAGGCCTTGGCCAACCGGCCCTCGCTACGACCGAGAGTTGCTCGCGCATGGGGACGGACGCAATGTCGCCGATAAATATCGCTATTGGACAATCGAGGCAATCCGCGAGGACATGCAGGCAGGTAGTGGAGGTCTGGAGATCGGGGTGGAAAATCTCGAGCGTGACTACAACATGGGCACAATCGTGCGTAATGCAAACGCGTTCAACGTACGGCGAGTGCATGTGATTGGCCGCAGGCAGTGGAACAAGCGCGGCGCTATGAAAACAGATGCATATCTAGAAGTGGTGTACCATGCGACAGTAGAAGACTTTGTCGTAGCCATCAGGGGTCGCACGATCGTAGCGGTGGACAATGTCGAAAGCTCACAGTCGCTCGATACTGTTGACATGCCGAAAGACGCGGTATTGGTATTTGGAGGCGAAGGTCCCGGTATTTCAGAGGAAATGCTTCAGCGAGCTAATATGATTGTCGCGATTCCGCAATTTGGTAGCACTAGGTCTATTAATGTAGGGGTGGCGTCTGGTATACTCATGTACAAGTGGGTTGAAAGACATATTCTTTTGAAAAAATAACAGGGGTGTCATAAGGGAACTAGCTTATGTCTATTGACATTAGCTTAAATTTGTGATACTATGAAGATAGTTAACCTAATGTGGAGTGAGGTGTAACATGCAAGGTATAATCAATACATTTCGTTATGCACGAAGTAGCAAGGCAATCGTCTCGGCTGTGTTCGTGTTGGCGGTCATGCTGACAGGCGTCGGCTTTTATCAATTCAACCAGACTGCGGCCGATGCGGCGAGTCCGTGTAACGCCCAGACGAATAACATCGTTCCAAGCGGCATCCAGAACTACGGTGATGTGACGCGTAATTACAATGCAAACACTTGTGGTGATTTGCAAGCTATCTACAATCACTATTGGATCAAGCCAAATCTCGCGGCCGGTGATCAAGTGATCAATGGTACGTCAAATAACAAGGGTGAAGTGATCGCCAACGGTCGTGTAGTTGCAACAAACGCGGCTAGTGTCGGTCGCCAGGCTATTGCGCATAGCAGCCCGATTTCTATCAATGGTGAGCGCTACTACCAGACGTCACATGTCGGTGGTCAAGCATTTGCGAATCCAAACGCATCTCTGGCAACTTTGGTCGTGCTCGACAAAGACGGCAATTTCAAAAACGCCATCATCAAAGCATGCGGTAACCCTGTATATGCAAAACCAGTGCCACCACCAGTGCCACCAAAGCCACCAGTGCCAGATATCAAGGTATGTGAACTTGCGACTAAAAAGATCATCACTATCAAAGAAGATCAGTTCAACCCGCAGCTGCACAGTAAAAACCTCGAAGACTGTAAAGAAGTTGTGCCTGTCTACGCATGTACTGGCCTGAGCGTCACCAAGCAGGGCGACAATCAGTATCAGTTCCAGACAACCTATAGCGCTACCAACGCCACATTCAAAAGCGTGAGTTACATGGTGACTGGCCCTAGCGGCAGCACGACGGTAGCGGGCTCGCCAAATACTGCGACATACACGGCTTC
Organism: Candidatus Mycosynbacter amalyticus; assembly: GCF_025273655.1. Lineage (GTDB taxonomy): Bacteria > Patescibacteriota > Saccharimonadia > Saccharimonadales > Saccharimonadaceae > Mycosynbacter > Mycosynbacter amalyticus. Next base: position 592,036 of record NZ_CP045921.1, on the reverse strand, counting down.
GGCTCCCGGCAAATATTCTGTCCAAGCAACAGTGACATTTACTGCAAACGGCAAAGAAGTGACCGCCACCAGCGAGGCATGTAAACAAAGCTTCGAGATCCCAACTCCACCACCAGAAAAACTCGTAGTATGTGAACTTGCAACCAAAAAAGTCATCACAATCAATAAAGATCAGTTTGACAGCAGCAAATACTCTACCAATCTGAAAGATTGCGAAGAGAAATGTCCTATCCCGGGCAAAGAGCATTTGCCAAAGAACAGCCCTGACTGTGTCCAGCCTACGCCAGCTCCAGTAGAGCTGCCAAAGACCGGTACCGGTGACTTGCTCGGTGCAGGTGTTGGCCTGGCTGCCATGAGCCTCAGCGCGTATTACTACGCTGCTAGCCGCCGATTGTTCTAGTCACTCCACACGTGATCCACATGATACCGCCTCAGTGATGAGGCGGTATTTACTTGTGAATAGCCGCCGTTCTCTAGCTGGTTGGGATGCTTAATATGCTAAGCAATAGCATCTATAGCAATTTAAGTCATTTGGTAGTATAATATACATATGATTTATCGAACTATCCATCATCTGCATCTGTCGCCGGAGCAAGTCGGCTAGCTCTCTTATGTCCAAATAACGAATCTACGCCGAACTCGCTTCGGCGTTTTTTGTACAGATGACAAGTCGCTTACCCTTGCAAATAACAGATAAAGATGATAGGATTACAACATTATGAGTTCACTCAGTACCCAGCCGTACAAAGGTACGCGAGACTACTATCCAGAAGATATGCGTGTGCGCAACTACATCTTCGACATGTGGCGCAAAGTGGCACAGCAGCATGGTTACGAAGAGTATGCTGCGCCGGTGCTCGAGCCACTCGAGATTTATACTGCAAAAAGTGGTCAAGAGCTTGCAACCGAGCAAACCTACACATTCACCGATCGTGGCGATCGTACAGTGGCAATACGTCCCGAGATGACACCGAGTGTGAGCCGTATGGTGGCAGCTCGTCGTCAGGAACTAGGATACCCTGCGCGTCTCTATAGTATCGCCAACTTCATGCGATACGAGCGTCCGCAGCGTGGTCGTGAACGTGAGTTTTGGCAGCTCAATACCGATATATTTGGTGTCGACGGCGTGCAGGCTGAGGCGGAGATTATCGCCATGGCCTATGAGATCGTCAAAGCGTTTGGTGCGAGCGATGAGATGTTTGCTGTTCGTATCAACAATCGCAAGCTTATCAACTTTATGATGCACGACTACTTGGGGCTTGACGCAGTGCAATCACACTTGATGGTAAAGCTGTTTGATCGCAAAAATAAAATTCCCGCAGAAAGTTTTCGTGACCAAGTAGTAGATATCTTCGGCGAGGATCGTGCGAGTGAAGGTGCAGCCAAAATCGCCAAACTTATCACAGCCAAGTCTATGGCAGACCTCCCTGCAGAACTTCGTGAAAGTGAAGCAGTACTCGAAGTACAGGAACTCTTCACGTTGCTAGCCGATGCAGGCGTGGCAAACGCGACGTTCGACATCACGCTCATGCGTGGCCTGGATTACTACACAGGTACGGTGTTCGAGGTGTTCGACATGCACCCAGACAATAACCGCTCGATGTTCGGCGGTGGTCGCTACGACGGGCTCGTCGGGCTCTTTGGTGTCGATCCGGTACCGACTGTCGGTATGGCACCTGGTCTCACCCCCATGCAGCTGTTTCTCGAGTCACACAAACTATTACCCGAGTTCGTCTCTACGACAGACATTGCTATAGTCGTACTGGGTGAAGATACACTAGAAGGTGCGCTAGGTTTTGCGCGAAAGCTCCGCGCAGAAGGTGTCAATGTCGAGGTTGATATTTCTGGCCGAAAGCTCGATAGGCAGATAAAAGCTGTACTGAAAAAACAAGTACCGTTTATGGCATTTGTGGGCGAAGATGAGCTGAGGCATAACCTCTATGCTTTCAAAGACGTGGCATCCGAGACAGAGGAAAAACTGAGTCTCGAGCGTATCGTGACACGCGTGCGCGATTATCGCCGACGTGGCACAATGGATGAGATTGACGCGTTGTTTGCAGAGTAATATTGGTATTTGTCCCCGAACCCCCTTACGTTTCCATACGAGAGGTGAAGCTGCTATACTTGTACTAATATGAAGCAAACTACAAAACACCTATCCGAGACGAAAGTCGAACTTACTATTACTGTTAGTGCCGATGAGCTGAAAGACGCCGAACTGGTGGCATTGACCAAAATCGCACGAGACATCAAAGTCCCTGGTTTTCGCCAAGGCAAGGTTCCTGCGAGCGTGGCAGCCAAACATGTCAATCCCAATGATCTTGCACAGCATACACTGGAAAACGCGTTGTCCAAGGCTGTAGCAGATGCGTTTCTTGACGCAGGAGTACAGGCACTTGATCGACCAGAGGTAGAAGTCAAGAAGTTTGAGCCCGGCAGCGAACTCGAATTCGTCGCTACGAGTGAGATTTTGCCCAAGATCAAGCTCGGTGACTACAAGAAGCTTGCCGCGAAGCCAGAAAAAGTCAGTGTCACCAAAAAAGACGTTGATGAGATTATTGACCGTATCCGCGCAGGCTATGCTGAGAAAAAACCAGCTGACCGCAAAGCTAAAAAAGGCGACGAAGTCAACATCGACTTCGTCGGCAAAAAAGAGGGTGTAGCGTTTGATGGCGGCACAGCCGAAGGTTATGATATCGTGCTTGGCAGTGACAGTTTCATCCCTGGCTTCGAAGACGGCATCGTGGGGCATAAAGCCGGTGACAAGTTCGATCTCGACCTGGCGTTTCCAGAGCACTATCATGTCGAGGACCTCAAAGGTGCCAAGGTTGTGTTTAGTGTCACACTCAACGAAGTCAAAGAGGTGGTGGAGCCAGAGCTGACCGACGAATTAGCGGCAAAAGCCGGTCCATTCAAAACGGTCAAAGAACTCGAAGACGATATTAAAGCCGAGATCACCAAGCAAAAGCAGAGTGAAGCTGATGACAAATTGAAGGATGCGCTCGTTAGTGAACTGGTAGAGAAGAGCGACGTACCAGTGCCAGAAATCCTAGTACAGGATCAGATGCGCTCTATAGAGCAGGATATGGTGCAAAACCTCATGCAGCGTGGTTTGACACTCGACATGTACTTGGCGGAAAAAGATTTCAAAGACAAAGATGCTTGGTTAGAGAGCGAAGTCAAAGAAGCTGCAGTGAACCGCGTAAAAGCTGGTCTAGTGCTTGCCGACCTGAGTAAGGTGCTCAAGGTGCAGGCGACAGATGCTGAATTGCTCGAAAAAATGAACTTGCTCGGCCAGCAATACCCCTCCGAAGACATGCGCAAGCAACTAGCTACGCCAGAGGTGCAGCGCGATATTGCAAATCGTCTGCTAACTGACAAGACGATTGACGAGTTGGTTGCGCTCAACGCGAAATAGTTGTATAGTACACACCATGCTCTCGGCTCCAAAGAGAGGATGGAATATGAAAAACAGAGGGTCTGCAGTCATCACCACGATCGGTTCGACTCTTGTCGGTGCTGCATGGCTGGTAGGAGAGCCGATTGACGGTCGCGTCGAAAAGTATGGCGCATCGTCTCTCGGTCGACTGACTTGCATGGTTCAGGCCGGATGCGACCGCGTGTTTGATTGCGGCGTAGCAATGATCGCGGCCGATACTCCCAGAGTGATTGCGGCGCGCTATGTGGCGCGTCGACAGGTGTCGAGGAGAGTAACATGAAAAAGTTTGGCTTTTTTGTTGGTGCCTCGGTTGTCACTGCTGCCGTAGCGGTAGTGACTGGCGTTGCAAGGGGTAGTAATTTGCCTCCGGTCTTTCAGCGACGACCCATGGGCGTCCTCGGCGTTTCGCGAAGGTATGCTACATTCGTAGCACTCGCGGAGGCAGATGGTTGGCCCATCGACGAGTGACAGCTATGTGAGGTAGACAGTTTGACGGATTGCGACTATTCTGGAGTCGAGAGCGCAATCCCCTGAGTCGCACACACCGCTTGGTGTGTATTTTTGTATAAATTAAATTATAGTATTGTAGGCATAACTCTCGGCTCAGAGGGGAGAAAATGATGGATCCATACCTGAAGGCCGCACTCCAGCTTGCTGGTTTGGCTGCTGCAACGTTTGTGCTCTGTGAGCTGGCGAATCGCAGGGCGGGAGTGCAGCGACCCGTCGAGTTTTCAAGTCCATTCGCGTCGATAAAGTATTCGCTGCTTGACACACCTGGAGGTGACGTATGAACAATCGTGTTCGCACTGTGATCGCGCGCAAGGTCAAGACCATCGTGGAGCCGCTTCACTACCTGGCCTACGTGGTCTTCTGTGACCGTGTATTACCTGATCACAGTACCAGCGGGAAGAGGCTCTGAGACCGTCTACCTGGCGGTAGCCTCGGCTGAAACTTCATTCAGCGACTACCCACCCTCCCGAGCCGAGAGGGGTAGTCCTAGAATATCAAACTAGCACTCGCTTGACGTGAGTGCTAGTTTTTATGTACACTAGATATATGAACAAGCCTACAAACTATCTGGTACCAACTGTGATCGAGAAGTCGCCCGAAGGCGAACGTGCGTTTGATATCTATTCACGCCTGCTCAACGAGCGCGTAATCTTCCTCGGGGAGGATGTGAACGAACATACTGCCAATCTGGTAGTGGCACAGCTACTCCACCTGGCCTATACGGATCCCGATAAAGACATCAAGCTCTATATCAACAGTCCTGGTGGTAGTGTCTACGACGGCATGGCTATCTACGATACGATTCAGTACATCAAGCCAGATGTACAGACAATCGGTATCGGCCTGCAGGCGAGTATGGGTGCCTTCCTGCTGAGCAGCGGTACCAAAGGTAAACGCGTGGCGCTACCGAGCAGCCGTATCATGATTCATCAGCCGAGTAGTGGTACGCAGGGCAAGATCAGCGATCAGGAGATCGCACTCAAAGAAGGGCTCTACCTAAAGCAGCAGCTCAATAAAATTTTAGCCAAAAACACTGGCCAGAAGCTGAGCAAAATCGAAAAAGACGTTGATCGTGATTTCTGGATGAGTGCCGACGAGGCGAAAACTTACGGAATTATCGACGAAGTTATTGCCACTGCGTAGGGAGTTGTTCGCTGGGTTGTAAGGGATTTGGATGCACAGGATTCCAGCGAGCGTGAGAAGAAATCTGATAGACATTTGCTCGTGGTAATGCGCCATGTATAGAGCGGATAGATTCTACTGCTGAGTCATACGTATATATTTCATCGAATACATCAAATTGAGCTCGCACATTTTGTATGTCAAGCACCTGCTATAAGCTGACTGCAGGATATCCGCCGTGCGTACGTATATCGTTGATTATATCGCTGAGATCGGTGAGAATAGTATCGTATAAATCTTGGAACTCTCGATCCTTATATATCGTGGCACGTTCTGATTGCAGAAACGGATAGTGTAAAACGGTGTCCTCGCGTGACAACAGGGAAGCATCGTAAAGAGCAACACGCGAAAGCGCATGAGAGACTTGATTCGAGGGTAAAAGTTCTTCATGGGGGATGGCAGACTTTCCATGGAGCAGCTCCTCTAGGGCTTCAGTTGTTTCTTCTCGAAGCTCATTATCTGTATATTCTCCAAAAGCCTCCTTGGCGGCTAGCATCTCGTCAACAATGATTTGTGCTTGCTTTTCAAACTCAGGATGTAGAAGCAAAAAACTGACTTTGGCGTCTTCGGCAATATGAGTCACTCTGTCGACGGATAATTTTTCACCCACAAGTTTAGTAGGCAAAAGGTGAACGTTACTTTCCATATGTAAAGTATTATAGCACTTTTATGTAATATAGTCAATATTCTTATGCAATAGTTCCAAAGAGCATGCCGATTCCGTAAGTAAGGAGCATGGCGAGCGCACCACCTAGTACGACACGTAAGATAGCCCGGGATTTGCGTGCTCCGCCGACATGTGCGCTAAAGTAGCCGGTCGCCACCAGGGCGATGAGTACAGCTACAAATGTGATTTGGAGTTTGAGCTCGTGCGGTGCAAGTATGACGGCAAGAAAAGGCACTAGGCCACCAGCAGTGAAGGCGAGTAGAGAGGCGACGGCAGCCTGAACCGGGCTGTTAAGATCGTCTTCGTCTATGCCGAAGTGCATGCGCAGGTGCGCTTGGAGAGCGTTGGACTGGTGTAAATCGGCGGCTACGAGCTTGGCGGTCTTGGGTGACACCCCTTGAGATTGGTAGTACTTGGCGAGTTGCTGCTGTTCTTCGGCTGGATTCTCGTGGAGCAGCTTCTTTTCGCGGCGAATATAGGCTTTTTCGGTGTCACTCTGACTGCTCACGGAGACGTATTCGCCCACTGCCATAGAAAGGGCGCCAGCCACGAGTGCGGCAAAGCCTGCGGTGGCGATGGCTTGATTGTCGCTACTAGCACCGGCTACGCCCATCACGACGGCGCTAGTGCTCACGATGCCATCGTTGGCGCCAAGTACGGCGGCGCGGAGTTTGTTGAGCAAGGCATTGGTAGATTCTGTTTGTGGTTCGCTAGTCATATAGCTAGATTATACTCCTGCAGAACGAAAACAGCGCAACAATGGCAGCCGGTGAGCTGTTTGGTGTGCAGGGTGCATGTCAGGTGGCGGTTGATCAGCTTCGTCGTCAAAACCTCTTGAAATATTGTCGTAACCTGTGCATAATAGATACCAAGAAGCAGTGTAACTCGGGTTAGGTATGTCTAGGCTTTGGCAGGCTGATGACATAACCCGTAGTAGAATCTTCGGCGCCGATTCGAATCACAAAACATAACTAACTGCGAGGACTACAGATGGCAAAAACGTCACCTAGTGCTGGTAAGCGCGTGTTTTTCACGGCTGACGACACAGCACTCGAAATCCCTGATCTCATCGCACACCAGAAAGGCTCTTGGAAAGAGTTTGTTGAAACTGGTTTGGGCGAGATTTTTGCGGAACTTAATCCGATAGAAGACTATACGGGTCAAAAACTTGAACTGCGTTTCAAAGAATACGCGTTTCAGGATCCGAAGAATTCTGAGCGCTATGCAAAAGAAAACAACATCACGTTTGACGCACCACTGCACGCGAATGTGGAGCTAACCAACAAGGTAACCGGTGAGGTCAAAGAGCAGGAAATCTACCTGGGCGACTATCCATGGATGACTAACCGCGGTACGTTCATCATCAACGGTACCGAGCGTGTTGTGGTAAGCCAGCTGATCCGCAGCTCTGGCGTATTCTTTACTGCTGACAGCGCGGCAGGTCATAATAACTACGGCGCCAAACTTATCCCTGGCCGCGGCGCATGGCTCGAATTCGAAACGGCGTCTAACGGTGCGATGTATGTCAAAATCGATCGCCGCCGTAAATTACCGGTCACGACGCTGCTGCGTGCACTTGGTCACAGCAAGACAAGCGAGATCAAGGCGCTATTCAACGATATCGACACAGGCGACGTGAAATATATCGACGCGACACTCGAAAAAGACACAACTCGTGGTAGCAACGAAGCACTTATCGAAGTGTATCGCCGCCTCCGCCCAGGTGACCTGGCAACTGTAGAAAACGCCCGTGGTATGATCGAGCGCATGTTCTACGACTTCAAGCGTTTCGACTATAGCCGCGTAGGTCGCTACAAGATCAATCAGCGCCTCGGTATCGATCTGCCAAATACTACCGAGAACCGCGTATTCCAAATGAGTGATTTGATTTCTATTATCCGAGAGATCATTCGCCTCAATAATACCCAGGAACCTGCAGACGATATTGACGCACTGAGCAATCGCCGTGTTAACCTCGTCGGTGAACTCGTGGCGCGCCAGTTCCGTGTAGGTATGCTCCGCATGCAGCGCAATGCCATGGACCGTATGTCTATGAGTGATATCGAATCTGTAACACCCGGCCAGCTCATCAACGCTCGCCCAGTGGTAGCTGCAGTACGCGAATTCTTCGCAAGCTCACAGCTGAGCCAGTTGATGGACGAGACCAACCCGCTGGCAGAGCTTAGTCATAAGCGACGCCTGAGCTCGATGGGTCCTGGTGGTCTGAGTCGCGAGCGCGCAGGTTTTGATGTGCGTGACGCCCACCCAACTCACTATGGCCGTCTCTGCTCGGTGGAAACACCAGAAGGTGCCAACATCGGTCTGGTGCTGAACCTCGCGACCTACGCTCGTGTCAATGAGTATGGGTTTATCGAGACACCATACCTCAAGGTAAAGAACGGTAAAGTTACTGATGAAGTGATTTACCTCGACGGGGCCCAAGAGCGCGGCGAAGTGATCGCCGACGCGGGTGCAGCTCTCGACAAGGCCGGTAAATTCGTCGACGAACGTGTATCTGCACGTATCGACATGAAACCTGGTCAGATTGACGCCAGTGAGGTGACCTACATGGACGCAGCGCACAAACAGATTCTTGGCTCAACTGCCAGTCTGGTACCGTTTATCGAGAAGAACCGTATCGACCGCTCGCTGACCGGTTCGAACATGCAACGCCAGGCCGTACCGCTGATCACTCCGACAGCTGCGACCGTGGGTACAGGTATCGAAGAAACGATTGCCCGCAACTCGAGCCAGCTCGTCGTAGCGGAAGCCGATGGTGAAGTAGTGCGTGCAGACGGTGACGTCGTAGAAGTCAAATACAAAGACGGCGTGAAAAGCTATGAACCTATTCATTTCCAGAAAAGCAATGATGATCGCTCGATCAACCAAAAAGTTTGCGTAGTACGCGGCGACAAGGTCAAGGCTGGTTACATCCTGATCGAAGGTGCCTCGATTGCTAACGGTGAAATCGCGCTTGGCCGTGACCTCCGCGTAGCCTTCATGCCATGGGGTGGCTACAACATGGATGACGCGATCATCCTCAGCAATCGCCTCGTACAAGATGACGAACTGACGAGTATCAACATCAAAGATTACATGGTGGAAGTGCGTGAGACCAAGCTCGGTGACGAGCAGACTACTCGCGACATACCAAATGTATCCGAATACACACTGCGTCACCTCGATGAGCAAGGTATTGTTCAGGTTGGCGCAGAAGTGAAAGCTGGTGATGTACTGGTTGGTAAGATTACACCAAAGGGTGAGCAGGAGCTCAGCTCTGAAGAGCGACTACTGCGTGCGATCTTTGGCGAAAAGGCAAAAGACGTTCGTGACACAAGCCAACGCATGAACAATGCAGGTGGCGGTAAGGTTGTCGGTGTGAAGATCTTCACTCGTGAAGATGGTCATGAGCTCAAGGCTGGTGTGCTGAAGCAGATCCAGATTTTCGTAGCTCAGACTCGCAAAATCTCAGTTGGCGACAAGCTGGCTGGACGTCACGGTAACAAGGGTGTAGTAGCACGTATTCTGCCTGTCGAAGACATGCCGTTTATGGAAGATGGTACACCTGTCGATGTGATCTTGAACCCACTTGGTGTCCCGAGCCGTATGAATATCGGTCAGCTATTCGAAACCCACCTGGGTATGGCAGCATACGCACTAGGCTACAAGGTTGCTACTCCACCGTTTAATGGTGTAAGTGATGAGACTATCTCTGATGAGCTTGAAAAAGCCGGCTTTGCCCGCGATGGTAAAGTGCAACTGATCGACGGTCGCAGCGGTGAGCACTTCGAAGAGCGCACCACTGTGGGTGTTATGCACATGATCAAGCTGCACCACATGGTCAGCGACAAGATCCACGCACGAAGCACCGGTCCTTACACTATGGTTACGCAGCAGCCACTTGGTGGTAAAGCTCAAAACGGTGGCCAGCGCTTCGGTGAGATGGAGGTGTGGGCACTGGAAGCATACGGTGCGGCGACGACGCTGCAGGAAATGTTGACGATCAAGTCGGACGATGTCTACGGACGTGCCAAGGCGTACGAATCGATCATCAAAGATGAAGCGATTGTCGGTCCGAAACTGCCAGAAAGCTTCAACGTCTTGGTGAAAGAGCTCCAAGGTCTCGGCCTGCGTGTCGACCTGCTCGACGAAGGTGAAGAAGTTGATGCTGAACAGCTAATCGCCGCAGCAACCCCTGGTGAGCCGGTAGCCGAAACTGTCACTATGGCAGAGGCTGTTGAGATTGATATCGAAGGTGACCTGGAAGACGGTGGTATTTCGCTCGAAGAACTGAGTGAAGATGAAGATGCAATAGAAGAAGCCGCAGAAGCGGAATACAAGGAGGAGGCGTAATATGTCACGAGTAGTTCCTGGCACTGGCATCGCTGATTTTGATGCGGTGCGCCTCGCAGTAGCGAGTCCAGAAGATATTCGCAAGTGGAGTCACGGTGAAGTGACAAAGCCTGAGACGATTAATTATCGTACTCAAAAACCTGAGCGTGATGGCCTGTTCTGTGAACGAATTTTCGGTCCAGTCAAAGACATCAACCCACACGACAGCAAACTCAAAGGCGTTCGTAGTCGTGAAGCTGCTGTCGACAAAAACGGTGAGCTTGTCACCAAGTCAATTGTACGCCGAGAACGTATGGGGCACATTGAGCTGGCTGCGCCTGTTGCGCACATCTGGTTCATGCGTGGTACACCAAGCGCGATGAGTTTGCTGCTCGGTATGACCGTGCGCAATATCGAGCGCGTGGCGTACTTTGCCAACTACGTGATCTTGAAAGTAGACGACGAAGCCCGCGAGAAGTTCCTAGCTGATCTCGAAGCCGAGACAGAAGCAGCTCGTGCGGCGATCAAGATTCGCTACGAGAAAGAAGCCGAGGCTGAAGGTGCCGACGTGAAAGCCCTCGCCGAAGCACAAAGTCGCGAAGTAGAAGAGCTGAACGAAAGCTATAATACCAAGAAGAGTCAGCTTGATAGCCTAGTAAAAGGTGCGCTTATCAACGAGACAGACTACCGTAACCTACCAGAAGAATACGAAGAGCTCGTAGAAGTCGGTATGGGCGGTACTGCACTAAAGGCATTGCTTGACGAGATCGATCTTCCTGTGCTGATCCGCCAACTAAGCGAAGAAGTTGAGTCGGCCAAGGGTCAACGCGAGAAGAAACTGCTTAAGCGCCTCAAGGTGCTCGAGAGTATGTATGCGGCTGGTATCAAACCAAGCAGCCTAACACTGACTGTCTTGCCTGTTATCCCACCAGATCTTCGTCCGATGGTGCAGCTGACAGGTGGTCGTTTTGCGACTAGTGACCTCAACGATCTCTATCGCCGTGTCATTAACCGTAACAACCGTCTCAAGAAGCTGCTCGACCTCAACGCGCCAGAAGTAATTCGTCGCAACGAAATGCGCATGTTGCAAGAAGCAGTCGATGCCCTGGTGGACAACAGTGCTGCTCGTGGTGGTCGCGCGGTTAATGCGACAGGTGGTCGTCGACGTCTGAAAAGCCTGAGTGATATGCTCAAAGGTAAACAGGGTCGTTTCCGTCAGAACCTCCTGGGTAAACGTGTCGACTACTCTGGTCGTAGTGTGATCGTGGTTGGTCCAAAGCTGAAGATTAACCAGTGTGGTTTGCCGAAGCAGATGGCACTTGAGCTGTTTAAGCCTTTTGTCATCAGCTGGCTGCTCCGCAACGAGCATGCCCACAACATCCGCTCGGCAACTCGTCTTATCGAGGCTGGTGATGCAGTAGTATGGGACGCACTCGACGCCGTAATCGAAGGTAAGTACGTACTCCTCAACCGTGCACCATCACTTCACCGTTTGAGCATCCAGGCGTTTATGCCGAAGCTCGTCGAAGGCAAGGCTATCCAGCTGCACCCACTCGTCGCCAACGGTTTCAACGCCGACTACGACGGTGACCAGATGGCTGTCCACTTGCCACTGTCTGAAGCTGCACAGCGCGAAGCTCGCGAGCTGATGAGCGCAACAAATAACCTGCTGAAGCCTGCCGACGGTAGTCCAGTGCTTAACATCAACCAGGACGTCGTACTCGGCAATTACTACCTCACATACGCTAAGCCTGCCGCACAGACCGAAACTCGCAAAGCCTACAGCTCTGTCTACGAAGCCGAGATGGCCTACGACAATGGAGTGATCCAGCTGCAAACACCGATCCGCGTGTTCAGTAAGGGTGAAATCCGCGATACAACTCTTGGCCGCGTGTTCTTCAACGAAATTCTGCCGGAAGATTTCCCGTACCAGGAAGCACCACAAGACAAGAAGCAACTCAAGAAGGTATTGGCGCAGATTTTCGACAAATTTGGTGCCGAAGAAACTGCCAAGACTGCCGACCGTATGAAAGGCTTGGCCTTCCGTTTTGCGACAGTCGCCGCTATCTCAACCGGTAAAGACGACTACCTGTCGTTTGACGCCATCCATGAGTTCATCGCCGAAGGTGACGCCAAGTCTGCATTGATCTCTGATCAGTACGACCAGGGCCTCATCACCGACGACGAACGCTATACATTGACAGTCAACACCTGGCGCCAGGTCGACGGCAAAGTCGAAGAGTTGCTCCGTGACGAGCTCAAGAGCATGGACACAAGTATCTCGACCATGGTCAACTCAGCCGCTCGTGGTACGATCTCCAACGTTAAGTTGGCAAGCGCGATGATCGGTATTCAGGTCGACGCGACCAACCGTGAAATTGAGCTGCCTATCCGTTCAAACTTCAAACAGGGACTTTCGAGCCTCGAAGCCTTCGTGGCAACTCGTGGTGCGCGTAAAGGTCTCATCGACACTGCGCTTAAAACAGCCGACTCGGGTTACCTGACTCGCCGTCTCGTGGACGTATCGCAGGACGTATTCACTGTCGAAGACGAAGCTGGCGACGACGATGGCTATACTATCTACCGCAGCGAAACTGAAGAGACGATGATTGACTTCGGGAACCGCTTGGCTGGTCGCTATACCGCCGAGGCCATACCTGGTCACGTTGAGGCTGATCAGTTAATTACGCGTGAGATTGCCGATGGTATCGATGCCGATGCCGATGTTACGGAAGTGAAAATCCAAAGCGTGCTCAGCACCAAAAACCTTCGTGGTATTCCACAGAAGAGCTACGGTGTCGACATGGCAACTGGACAACTGGTAGCAAACGCGCAGCCTGTTGGCGTGATCGCCGCACAGTCTGTCGGTGAACCGGGTACCCAGCTGACGCTCAACACCTTCCACAGCTCTGGTGTGGCTGGTAGCGACATCACGCAGGGTCTGCCTCGTGTCGAAGAGCTGTTCGAAGCTCGTCAGCCAAAGGGTCAGGCACATATTACTGAAGTCGCTGGTCTGGTAGATGTCTGGGAGGATGGCAAAAAGTACATCGTACAGATTACTCCAGAGTCTGGCAAAGTAGAGAAGATTGCGCTGGATGGCCGCAAGATGGCTGTCAAAGAAGGCAGCAGCGTCAAGGTCGGCGACGTGATCGCGACTGGCGACGAAGGTACCAAACCACTCGTGGCACCGTTTGACGGTGTAGTAGAAGCAACCGACGATACGATCGTGATTGCTGCAAATGCTAGTGCGCCAACTCGCTACGAAATTCCTGGCACTGCACAGCTTGTAGTGAAGGCAAATGATGTCGTGGTTGCTGGTGATCGCCTGACATCTGGCTCACTCAACCTACAGGAGCTCATGCGCCTCAAAGGTACTGAAGCCACTCAGCGCTACATCATCAACGAGATTCTGCGCATCTACGCTGCTCAGGGTCAAGATGTTGCCGACAAGCACCTCGAGATCATCGTACGACAGATGTTCTCTCGCGTGCAGATCGAAGAGCCTGGTGACAGTACCTTCGTGACAGGCGATATCGTGTCGAAGGCTGCGGTAGTAGCCGAAAACGCGCGTTTACTTGAAGAAGGCAAAGAGCTTGTGGCCTATACGCAGCTGCTCCTCGGTATCACCAAAGTCTCGATCTGGTCTGATAGCTGGCTGTCTGCCGCATCGTTCCAAGACACGACTCGCGTACTGATTAACGCCGCCACGTCTGGTCGTGCTGATCACCTGGGTGGACTGAAAGAAAACGTGATCATCGGTCGCAAGATTCCTGTCGGTACCGGCGTGGAATCTGGCGAACTTGAAAGCGACTATGTCGCCGAAGAGATTACCGAAGATCTCGATCTTGTCGCATAGTTTTCTAAGGACGCAGAGTAAATCCGCCTCTCATAAGGGAGGCGGATTTATATTGCCTGAAGAAGCGTTGTAGTTTGCTCACGCATGGTTGAAACAACCATGAGCGTGTCGTACGATAGATATGTACCACACGGTAAGAACACAGATTGGATACGATATGTCACTCATATGCAAAAGCCGTCAAAGTACGGTAACTGTAGAAGAGATCACCTGGGCAATGCTCAATCAGGTGCGACACGCAGAAGATTCGGGCAAACAGCTGCTCGATATCACTCCCATTCACGACACTGAACCGTTTGACGACGCAAAGTCGACCAATTCAGCGGCGTGATACGCAAACTCGATAGATAGGAGTGCGGTATGGGTAAGTACACTGGCGTTACAGAGCGCCTGATGGATCTAGTCGAAGGCTCGACTCATGTGCTGGGCGATGAAGACGTAGAAAGCGCATTCGAGCACTGTGATCCACTGCGTTTAGTGATGCTGCTGCATCAGATGCGCCATGCTGCGCGCACATGTGGCAAGGTTCCGATGAACGGAGATCCTGTGGCTCAGCGTGGCGCAGAGGCTAAGGTTATCCTGAGTCAGGCAGGCATGCTGAAATTCGATGTGCTCAGTATCCCCAGCTAGTTGTAAGAATCCGTGGGTATATGCCCACCGAAGGAGCTCGCTCATGGACAACGGCGTCCAAGGGCTCGCAGCCCCTCGGTGGGGCTACTTCGAACAAACACAGCAACCGCTCTGTCTTATGTAGGCAGAGCGGTTTGCGTTTTACGCTGTTTTTTGCTACACTAGCAGATGAGTTTCCTCTTTTTGAGCATGAATGCGACAAGAATGTGTACACGCAGGCCTGCAGCAAAAAGTAAGACACGAGGCGGAGATGCTGAATCCAAATCGTACAAGTATAGCAACGGTCATTCCGGACTTGATCCGGAATCCAATCGGTTAATAGCTAATATATTGGATCCTGAATCAAGTTCAGGATGACGCAACCAAGGGAGTACTGCATTTTATGCCAACCATCAATCAATTGGTGCGCAAACCACGCAAGACCGCGGCGAAAAAGTCGAAGTCTCCAGCGCTTGGTCGCATCCACAACGCACTCAAAGTGCGCTACTACGATCAGAACGCCCCACTCAAACGTGGTGTTTGTATTCGTGTTACTACCAAAACCCCAAAGAAACCGAACTCAGCGCTTCGTAAAGTTGCCCGTGTTCGCTTGACCAACAACCAAGAGGTTTGGGCTTACATCGGCGGTGAAGGTCACAACCTGCAGGAGCACGCCGTAGTGCTCGTACGCGGCGGCCGCGTGCCAGACCTTCCAGGTGTGCGTTACCATATCGTTCGTGGTGCACTCGACCTCCAGGGTGTGAGCAAGCGTGCTCAGGGTCGTTCTAAGTACGGCGCAAAGAAGGAGACTAAGTAATGCCACGAAAAGTTACTAAGAAACTTCAGCGCGACCTCAAACCAGATCGCAAGTACCAGTCTGTACTCGTACAGCGTTTGATCAACAAGTCGATGCTCGACGGCAAAAAACTGACTGCAGAGCGCGCTGTCTACGCGGCACTCGAGCAGGCCGCCAAAGAGCTCAAGAGCGAAGATCCGCTCGAAGTGTTCGAGAAGGCACTCAAGAACGTATCACCAAACTTCGAGGTCAAATCTCGTCGTGTCGGTGGTGCAAACTACCAGATTCCGTTCCCAGTCGCTGGTCACCGTCAGCACCACTATGCGTTTAGCTGGCTAGTCCAGAGCGCACGTGCTCGTAGCGGTATGCCATATAGCCGACGTCTTGCGCTCGAGATCATCGACGCACACAACGAAGCCGGTGCTGCTTTCAAGAAGAAAGAAGACACCCACAAGATGGCTGAAGCCAACCGCGCATTTGCGCACTTCGCTCGCGGCTAATACTGCTAGAAGCATCTTTACGAAAGTACCCTGGATTTTCTGGGGTATTTTTGTTGACAATCATGAAATGCTTACGGTATAACTAGACGCATGAGCGAAATTGATCGGCAGGTTGTGGAGGATAAACTGTTCGAAGACTGTGCTCCACGCCCGCTTGCAGAGCAAATCTCGCCGCAGCTCGCCGATGCTGCTATGAGGCGCTATGAGACCCGACGCATGCCGCCGGGTCTTTTTCATTCGGCATGGAATCATGTTGAGTACGCAATTAATGAGCTTGATGATCGCGAGCTGATACAGTATTACTTCGACATAGCGCATATGCTACTCGGCAATATCATGCAACATGCTGATTCGACAGAAGATCTGAGGTTGGGTGCGTTGACACTTGGTAGTTACATGCCATTGCTCATGAGGCGTGCGACAGGAGAGACTGTTAGCGACGAAGATTGCGAAGGTGTTTACAAGAGCTTGGGCAGTGCACTGCAGTATCAACGGCCACTGAGCATCGAGGAGCCGCCGCAGTGGCGCATGGCGGAGGTGGCTGTACTGTGTCTATCTGCGCGCATGAAGCGTCCAGACTTGCTGTTGTATCCGGCTTCCCCACGCGAAGAGCAGTCGGCGAAAAAGAAGTTTAACCATGATAGCTATTTCTATACAGGACAAGATAAACTGCCGATTCAGCAAAAACTAGTGCCTACGCAAAAAGTATACGATGAGTGTATCACTATTCTCACGCTTAATCCAATTATAGAAAAAGCTTCAAAGGTGACACAGTTACATAGTGGTGAGACTTTGGCGGAAAAGGTGAATTACCTGCTGTCCCTGGTGATAGCGGATGCGAATAACCATGACCTCACACGCTCAGAGTATAAGTTTTTGAACTTTATGACAGAAGCAGTTGCGGCGCACCATGCCGGTTTAACGAGCCGAGCACCGGTGCGGCGGAGCGCATGATTTAGCCAAGGATTGTGAGTTTGCCTGCGAGGCATTTGTATTCCAGCGGGGCATCCAGACGAAGTACTTCGCCGTCGGCAGAGACGGAAATGCGGGAGCGTTTGGTGGCGATAGTGAGTGACGAGTCGCTATGCACGATGAATTCGTCTGCGTCACGGAGGCGACGAAACAGCGCGTAGAAAAAGAGGGTCACCAGCGTACTGCGTCGTGGTGAGCGGATGGCATAGGCGCAGAGCTTGCCGCTGGTGAGTGAGGTGCGCTGCCCGCCGTTGCCGATATGGTAGTCATTGTTGCCGATGAAGATGAACGGCGTGCGAAATGTCTCACCTTCCATGGTAACGGTGTAGAGTTTGAATTTGATCAAGGCTTGCAGTACGGCAAGTACGGCCGAGGGCCATTTACCGAGTCGACCTTGCAGCACTTCGCGCGTACGCAGCGACGTAGGGTAGATGCCGAGACTCGAATTGTTGAGGAAGATCCGACCGTTAGCCGATCCGACGTCTACGTGACGTGGCGTAGCGTGAGCTAGGGTAGCGAGTGCTTCGTCTAGATCTTGCGAAATGCCCGCGTCTTTCGTGAAGTGGTTAAGCGTGCCGCCTGGGAGTGGAACAAATATCACCTCTGTATCGTGCAGTTGCTGTGCAACCGAACTCAGCGTGCCATCGCCACCGATAGCCGCAATATGGGCTCCGGGAGCAATGTGTGGCGTGAGGTTTGCAGGAAAACCATCGGTGATATCGACAGCATGTTCAATCGTAATATCATGTGCACTACATTTCTCTCGCAATGCTTCAAGCGGTAGAGCTGTGCCGGAGCGGGGATTGTAGACGAGGACGATGTTCATAGCCGCAGCACCCATATGGCGAGCGCAAGGCCGAGTCCGCCGAAAAACCAGCCCCCAATGATATCGCTGGGAAAGTGTGCGCCCAAGTAGACACGCGAGACACCGATCGACAATACTACTGGTATGAGGAGTACGCCCGTGGCGACGATGAGCGGATTGCCAGATGCGAGACACAAATATACGACGAGGCCATAGCACGATATGGAGGCCGCCGCATGACCACTCGGAAAGCTATATGTCTTGAAAAACATAGCAGCAGCATAGTCGGTGAGCGGACGTTTGCGGCGCAGTACGAGTTTGAGGCTACTCGCAAGTAGGGCGGAGAGGGCGACAACAACTCCCGCAATCATAAGCTGCCATACGTGAGAGTATTCGCCGTAGTAGGAGACGGCCGCCGCGGCAAGTAGTGCGAACACGGGTTGACCTATGAGTGTCATTTGTTTGAAATATCCGCGCCATTGTCGTGGCCAGGCTTGTATCTGGTGGGTAACGCGGTCGTCGAATCGTTGCATAGTGGTGCGCATACTACCAGTATATCCCAAACTACACATAAGGGAGCGTCTGCTACAATAAGCATATGGAACGACGTCGTAGAGAACAACGCTTCGAAGATTTGCCGCTAGAGGCACGTGAGCAGTTTGCAGAAAACACCAAGGAGCGTATCTACTCGACTATAACGTTGCTAGCTGTGGTAGTAGCGCTCTGGCATGGAGCAGTGCATCATTCGCAGGGTGGCGCGCTGGCTACTATTATTGGAACGGTAGCTGCGTTATGGCTGGCAACACTTATGTCGGCGCGTATGTCGTACAGGGCAGTCCACGCAAAGGGTATGCCGCTCAGCGAATATCGCAAGATCTTTTTTGCAGCATCTGGGCTACTGGCGCCGGCTGTCGTACCATCGATACTAGTGATATTGAGTGCGTTTGGCATATTGGAGCTCAAGCGCGCGTTGTTTGCGTCGATGGTTGTGCTACTGCTGTCGCTCTTTCTTTTTTCGGTTATGGGAAGTCGACGAATTTATGATTCTTTTGGCAAGGTACTCTTGATTAGCTTGGCGGAACTGAGTATTGGTATTGGGGTGGTGGCGATCAAGTTGCTGGCTGGGGAGTAGCATGGCTACTTTTGACAGCGATAACATGAGGAGTATAATACCTCGCAATGAGTGTGCCACGATTTGAATACCCACTACCAACACATGTAGAATACGAGGCAGCCGTAGAAGAGATTGTGTGGCAAGAACATATCGTATCTCCTGACGCCATGCAGGGTAGTATTCAGCGAGGTATGCATAATTCGTTGGCTTTCAAAACTTTTATGAACACATTTGTGACTTCAATCGGCATAACGTTAGTGGAAATGGACAGAATGTCAGAGAGCGCAACAGAAGAGGGTCTAGCAGGCGCTCGGGTTGCGATAGCGGGAGCGGCATTTGGCGGTCTGCTCGTCCCGAAGCTTCACGGCAACCTTGTTCCGCTCGATTCGTTCACACTTGATCTGCCGGAAACACGCGAAACTGATGATGCGCTACAAGATCGTCATGTGTTGGCGTCTAAATTAGTTAGCTATGCAGAGAGAGGCATACTACTCGCAGGCGAAGAAGCGGAGCAGAGAATTGAAGGAGTGGAGTCTGCAGTGGTGCCTGATGTATCAAAGCAACGTATGTTTAGAGTTGGGTGCGGTGTGGTGATTCGCGCGGCTTGGCAAGCTCATGAGCGGTATTTGCACGAAACGGCACTCCAGCAGATGGAGCTGCAATTCGACACTCCTCCGCAAGATTGGGATGAGGCGCTCCGCAAGTTAAATGACGAGATATAGTTGCCTGGCAAATTAGCGTGAAATCTGCTATAATGATAAGTAAGAGCTATTTTTTATGGCAAAAAATAGGTAAGTAATAATCTAAAGAAGGAAAAGTGACGCCGCTATGGCAGAGAAAACAGTCCCCCTCCAAAACTATCGCAACATCGGTATTATCGCGCACATCGACGCAGGTAAGACCACTACTACAGAAGGTATCCTGTACCGCACAGGTCTGACACACAAAATTGGCGTTGTCCGCGGCGAGGGTGACGGTGCTACCACTGACTGGATGGCGCAGGAGAAAGAGCGTGGTATTACTATTACCTCTGCTGCTGTGACATGTTTCTGGAAGGGTCACAAGATCAACATCATCGACACGCCGGGTCATATCGACTTCACTGCCGAAGTAGAACGTTCTATGCGCGTACTCGACGGCGCAGTGACGATTTTTGATGGCAAGATGGGTGTAGAAGCACAGTCCGAAACCGTGTGGCGCCAGGCCAACAAGTATGGCGTGCCTCGCATCTGCTTCATCAACAAGATCAACCAAACTGGTGGCGATTTCTACAAGAGCCTCGAGACAATCCACAATCGCCTGAGCAAGCACGCGTTGCCAGTGCACCTGCCTATCGGGTTTGAGAAAGAGATCAACGGTGTGGTCGATCTCGTCGACATGAAAGCCTACACATACAATGACTACGCTGACCACGAGCTTATCCAGGGTGAAATACCAGCAGATATGCTTGAGAAGGCGAAGCACGCACGCAGCCTGCTCGTCGAAGCGGCCGTCGAAGCCGACGACGAACTGTTCGAGCGCTTCCTCGACAAGGGTGAAGATTCGATCACTGAGCCAGAACTCAAAGCAGCACTGCGTAAGCGTGTATTGGCTGGCGACTTCTTCCTAGTAAGTGGTGGTGACGGTCGCGGTGTGATCGTGGAGAAACTGCTCGATATCATGGCTGATTATCTGCCAAGTCCACTCGATGTCGACGAGATCTGGGGTGTTGACCCTAAGACTGGCAACGAGATTAGCCGCAAGCCAGACGACAAAGAGCCTATGGCTGGCTTGGCGTTCAAGATCGCGACTGACCCATTTGTCGGTAAGCTCATCTTCGTACGCGTCTACTCTGGTGTACTCAAATCGGGTAGCTACGTGCTTAACACGGCTACCGGCGAAAAAGAACGCGTCGGTCGTATCGTGCGTATGCACGCCGACAAGCGCGAAGAAATTGACCAGATTGTAGCTGGCGACATCGCAGCTGTAGTGGGTCTCAAGAGTACGTTTACTGGTCATACACTGTCTGACTTGGCGCATCCTATCGCTCTCGAAAGCATCACATTCCCAGAGCCACCAGTTGCCATCGCCGTCGAGCCAAAGACCAAGGCCGACCAAGAGAAGATGGGTATCGCTCTGCAACGTCTAGCCGAAGAAGACCCAACTTTCCGTGTGCACACCGACGAAGAGACTGGTCAAACGATTATGTCTGGTATGGGTGAGCTGCACCTGGACATCCTCATCGATCGTATGAAACGCGAATTCAACGTGGAGGCGAACATCGGTGCGCCGCAGGTGGCATTCCGCGAATCGATCAAGGGTACTGCCGAAGCACAAGGTAAGCATGCCAAGCAATCTGGGGGACGCGGTCAGTACGGTGATGTCTGGATCCGTTTCGAACCAAACGAACCCGGCAAAGGCTTTGAGTTCTTCGACGAAATCAAGGGTGGTGTCGTACCAGCTGAGTACCGCAAGCCTGTCGAACAGGGCGTCAAAGAGACCCTCGAAGGCGGTGTTATTGCTGGCTACCCAGTAGTAGATGTCAAAGCAACGCTCTACGATGGTAGTTACCACGATGTCGACTCGAGCGAGCTGGCCTTCAAACTTGCCGGTAGCCTCTCGACCCGCGAAGGTATCAAGAAAGCAACGCCAGTGCTGCTCGAGCCTGTCATGAAAGTCGAAGTGACGACTCCAGAAGACTTCATGGGCGACGTGATCGGTGACCTCAACAGCCGCCGTGGCCGTATCGACGCCATGGAAGATCTACAAGGTGGCGCCAAGCTTATCAAGGCGTTTGTGCCACTCATGAGCATGTTTGGCTACACCGGTGACCTGCGCTCGATGAGCCAAGGTCGTGCCGCTTCGACTATGGAGCTGGCGCAGTACGAAGAAGTACCGCCAAACGTCGCGCAGGAGATCATCGAAAAGCGCAGCAAGTAGCCTTTTGATCAACATGGAATACACCATCTGAAAAGGTGGTGTATTTATTTTATGTTATGACATGGCTATCTGGGATGCGCATCATGCTAGTCTGGCACGAACAAGTATACAGTTTGTAGCTGACTTCATAACGTTGCCGCATCAGCTGTGTGCTCATCCAGTATACCTGTACCGAAACAACCACCGCAGAGAACTATAGATAGTAAGGCGGTGAATCTTATAATTAAGCCATATGGTACAATAGTTCTAATGCTACACTCAACACAAAAAGGAGCCTAGCGGATGGGGGATGTTTTTACACAACTGGCGGTAGTGCTTGTCGTCGCGACGCTTATGGCGTTGCTCATGCGCCGGCTCAAGCAGCCTCTTATTGTCGGGCATATTCTCACGGGTATTTTGGTGGGGCCGAGTATGCTCCATCTCATACAAGACAAGCATTCGTTTGAGACGTTTAGCGAGTTGGGTATTGCACTCCTCCTCTTTATCATCGGGTTAGAACTGAGTGTATCGGTGATCCGGAGGTTGGGTAAGCCAGTCTTTCTCACCGCTGCAGCAATTCTAGCAACGGTGGGTACGATCGGTTTCCTAGTAGGTTCGGCATTTCACTTTACTACGCAAGAAGCGATACTGCTTGGGCTTGCCATGTTCTTTAGTAGTACGATCATCATCGCTAAGGTGTTGAGTGACAAAAAGGAGATCTCGCGACTCAACGGTCAAATCGCCATCGGTGTCATCCTGCTCGACGACATAGTGGCAACGTTTGCGCTGCTGTTTGTGGCGACGTCGAGTAGTGGCGAGGTACTCGGGCCATTTGAGATCGGTATGCTGCTGCTCAAAGGTGTGGCGGTCATCGGCGTGTTGGCGCTTGTGGCGATCAAAGTGCTACCGCGTGTCGTCAAATCGGTGGCGAAGTCTCAGGAGTTGCTATTTCTCTTTGCACTGGCATGGGGCTTTGGTGTAGCATCACTGGTGAGTGCGGTTGGCTTCTCAATCGAAATCGGCGCACTCTTCGCCGGTGTGGCGCTTGCGCATCTGCCATATGCGCACCAGATTGGTGCGAGGCTCAAGCCGCTGCGAGATTTCTTCGTCGTTCTCTTCTTTATTAGTCTGGGCGAAAACCTCAACTTTGCCAATCTTGGTGCTGCACTCGTACCGGCACTGATCATCGCGGCGTTGGTGGTAATACTCAAGCCGCTCGTCGTCATGACCTCGCTTGGCTTGCTGGGGTACACGCGCCGCACGAGCTTCAAGACGGGCATCAATTTATCGCAGATTAGTGAGTTTTCAATAATCATGATCGTACTGGCGGCATCGACTGGTATGGTAGGCGAGCGATTGAGCGCGGTTGTGACACTAGTGGCACTGATTACCATCACTATCTCCACGTACCTCATGCAGTATGACAACAAGATCTACCAGAAGATCGATCACCGGTTGCGTATGTTTGAGCGCCGTGGAGCTGTCGATGCACACCATGAGGCTAAGGAATATCCGCTTATCCTCTTTGGGTTCAAAAACGGTGGCCATCAGTACCTCCGCACGTTCAGAGAGCTTAAGAAGAAGTTTGTGGTGGTGGACTACGATCCAGAAGTTATCGAAGATCTCCACAAAGCAAATGTGGACTATCTCTATGGCGATGCCACCGACCCCGAGTTACTGGCGGAGCTTGAGATGGACGCGGCCAAACTGGTAGTAAATACTATCGGCGACCATACTATCAACGTTTCGCTCAGTAAGTATATTCTCAAACGCAATCCTGAAGCGGCTATAGTCTGCTATGCTAACTCGTACAATGAAGCGGCCGAACTCTATCAACTGGGTGTCAGCTATGTCATGCTACCCCACTTCATAGGCTCAGAACGCATGAGTATGTTTATATCCAATCATGGTATTAGTAAGCAGAGTTTTGAGCGCTACCGCGAGAAGCATATGGTCAAGCTCGGCCGAGCAGCGCTTCGCCACAAATCACTCGCGGATTAAGCAGGCATTAACATTCCTTTCGTACAGTTGCTGGTAGTATAAGCAACGAAAGGAAACTATGACAGAACAAATGACAACACCGCCAAGTGTGGCGAGACAGGAGAGTTCGGCAAAATGGTATATCGCTATCGTCGTGGCGATAGTGGTTTCAGCGGGAGCTGGTTTGTTCGCCGGAATGCAGATCGGCAAGGCGAGTAATGGCTCGGGCATGCAGGGCATGGACTCGATGTCTGGGCAGCGCGGTGGCTCGGGCATGATGCGTGGTGGCTTTGGCACAGTTACAACTGTGTCGGACTCAAGTGTCACTATCGAGTCTCGCATGATGCGCATGGGGCAAGGTGATAGTGACAGTAACTCCGAGGGTAGCACGACGACGTACAAGATCACTAGCGATACTAAAGTGACGAACAACGGGGAGGCCGCCGCAATTAGTGATATCAAGACTGGTGATACAGTACGTGTCGAGACGTCGAATAGTAGCTCGGACACTGCAACTACAATTGAACTGAATCCGCAAATGCGCGGTGGCCCAGGCGCAGGTACCCAGGGCACAAGCCAGTCGAGTGAATCGGGTGATTCTAGCCAAAACGGCTAAAACGTGTTTTTACAGAGAACATACTTTACGTATTCTTTAAAAACCTGTATACTAAATCTATACGCCGTGAGAGTCTTTTGCTTTAGACCGCCCGCGCGAAAATATAAGTAATCAGGAGAAAAATCCACAATGGCAGATTTTGATCGTAGCAAACCACACGTCAACGTCGGTACTATGGGCCACGTCGACCACGGTAAAACAACTCTAACAGCTGCAATCACTCACGTGCTTGCAAAGCGCCTTCCTAGCGATGTCAACAAACCTCGTAACTATGACGAGATCGACAACGCTCCAGAAGAAAAAGCGCGTGGTATCACCATTGCTTCTTCTCACCAGGAATACGAGTCAGAGAAGCGTCACTACGCTCACGTCGACATGCCTGGTCACGCCGACTACGTCAAAAACATGATCACTGGTGCTGCACAGGTTGACGGCGCAATCCTCGTGGTTGCTGCAACTGACGGCCCACTGCCACAGACTCGCGAACACGTACTGCTCGCAAAGCAGGTTGGTGTGCCAAAGATCGTCGTCTTCCTCAACAAGATGGACATCGCTGATCCAGAACTCGTCGAACTCGTAGAGATGGACATCCAAGAACTGCTCGAAAAGAACGGTTTCGACGCAAGTGCACCTATCATCAAGGGTTCTGCTACTAAGGCTCTCGAAGGTGACGCTCAGTACGAAGATGCTGTTATGGAGCTTGTCAAGGCCCTCGACGACTACGTACCGGAGCCAGCTCGTGACATGGACAAGCCATTCCTGATGCCTATCGAAGACGTCTTCTCGATCAAAGGTCGTGGTACTGTTGCTACCGGTCGTATCGAGCAGGGTGTTGTCAAACTCAATGACGAAGTAGAAATCGTCGGCGTGAAAGACACTCAGAAATCAGTTGTGACTGGTATCGAAGCCTTCAAGAAACAGCTCGACCAAGGTCAGGCTGGTGACAACGCCGGTCTGCTCCTCCGCGGTATCGAGCGCGATCAGATCGAACGCGGTCAGGTGCTTGCCAAACCAGGTAGCATCACTCCACATACAGAGTTCGAAGCTGAAGTCTACATCTTGAAGAAGGAAGAGGGCGGTCGCCACACTCCATTTAGCAAGGGCTACAAGCCACAGTTCTACTTCCGTACTACGGACGTAACTGGTGAAGTAGAGCTTCCAGCGGACAAAGAAATGGTCATGCCTGGCGATACACTGACATTCAAGGTCAAACTTCTCGCTCCAATCGCGATGGAACAGGGTCTTAACTTCGCTATCCGCGAAGGTGGCCGTACCGTTGGTGCTGGTGTCGTTACCAAGATCAACAAATAGTCTACTGCAGTAGCGACAAAAACCTCCGGTAACTCGGAGGTTTTTGTTATGAAACGAGAAGGTGACCGAGGAGGCGATGCATCTTCGGAACCTCTTCTAGCTAGGGAAGCTGATCTTCTGGATAGTGGTTCAGCCCAATCGTAACTATGGCAGGGCGGCCGCGCCGAATGTTGGCGGGTGACTCAAATGCGAGTATGCCGAGCCCTCCTTTCTCTACCTGCAGACTCTGGCTAAGGTTACTGTAGAAAAGCATGTCCGTCAGAAGTCCCAACTTGAGTGAGAAGTCGGGCACTTTGTCGGTATCTATGAGCTCGATATCGACATTAAAACGTGTGTCGGGGTTTGCGAGCACGGCGGAGGCTCGTGTCAGCGCGTCATTGCACACGGTTCTGCGTATCACATGTTCAACAGTTGCACTTTCATTGTTGCAGTAGATGGGCTCACTCGTATTGACCAAAGGTTTTACTTCGAGTCTGAAATTCATCCACTCGGGGTCGAATGCGCCCATGCGCGAGAGAACTTGTGTAGGTGCCGGGAGCATCTAGCCTCCTCGTGTTGACCGACTTTGAGTCGGTAGCGTCCATGGTGGCCGCTGCATATCAGTCTATGCTATAGAGCTGAGAGTTTGCTGGAAGATGTGTCGCATAGTGCTGTTTGAGGACGGTCTCAATTTCTGAGCGTGATGTATAGGCAAGTGCGAGTGACTCTTGGTCATCTTGTGCGATCTTGAGATCATCGATAAGCCACCCGTGCTCTTGCCAGGACTCACTGTATAAATGAGCTATATAGAACAGGAGCGCGCGAAGTGCGGTATGGCCTCTGGCAATAAAAAACTTTTCGGGTGTATCATATCTTCGTGCGTCAAACTCTGGGCGATTGAGCTCCTCGAGGTATTCGACGCGTAGGTCGGCCATCTTTTCGCTATCAGCTATGGCTATATGTGTGAGCTGCGCGCGAAGTATGCGCATGCGCTCGGTTTCATAAACATTATGTTTTTCTGCTATTCGCAGCAAGTGATGAGGCACGGTGCCGCCGCCCTCGTCGGCCGAGGCAAACTCGTGAGAAAGTGGCATGGCACTCATGGTTACTGCTAGTGTACGCTTGCTTGATAGGAATGTAAATAATACGTCACCCAAATCGTCAAACTATTGACAGCTTGGGTGACGAGGACAGGGGACAACGATGTCCCCCGGCTCGTCTCCGTTGTGTGCTCAGGCGGCGTACCTGACATGGAAACGTTGCTGAGATGGCCGTATGGGCACGATTGTACGCCTGCCCTTCGGGCTTCGCTGCCAAAATCCCTCTTGGGATACAGGCTCCTCGTAAGTGACAGTCCGCTGTTTTAGTCGACTCGAGGCCTGGATGGCCACGGACTGCAAAAAACTGGCTCGCTCTTCATGAGGCGCCGGCAATATTGTCGTCTGCTGAACTGCATCTGCAACTCGCTCGAGAAGATATCGCATTGAGATCTCGAGGTGGTCGCTCGCGTTGTTGTCTGCGATGTCTACGATCTGATTGACGAGTTCTTCGTGCAGGTTCATTTCATCTCCCTGTCCTATGACTCGCGCGCGATCTGCGGCGAGGCGACTCCGGCGGCGTCTTCTGGATACCTGGAGTATTGTGGCAGTATACACCAGAGGTGAAATGCTTGCAATACCCAGCGCTTTCTTATATACTACCTAGGTATTATTAATTTTTCCGAGAACTCGGCCAGACGTGAGCGGGTACCGACACGATTCAGAGCAGAGGTTACGGAAAGCAGAAGGAGTTTTACTCATGGCAGACGCAGGTCTCAAAATCCGCATTCGCCTCAAGGCGTATGATCACAAAGTGATCGACCAATCAGCAAAACAAATTAT
Source organism: Candidatus Mycosynbacter amalyticus (assembly GCF_025273655.1). Lineage (GTDB taxonomy): Bacteria > Patescibacteriota > Saccharimonadia > Saccharimonadales > Saccharimonadaceae > Mycosynbacter > Mycosynbacter amalyticus. Next base: position 564,590 of record NZ_CP045921.1, on the reverse strand, counting down.
CGACACTGCCGTTCGTACCGGCGCTGATGTGGCAGGTCCCATCCCTTTGCCAACTCGTCGTAGTACGTTCACGGTCGTCAAAAGCCCGCACGTCTACAAAAAAGGTGGTGAAGCATTTGAGATGCGTGTACACAAGCGCCTTATCGACATTACCAACGCGTCGCCAAAGACAATCGATAGCCTGCAAAACCTCAGCCTCCCAGCTGGTGTCGATGCAGAAATTCGCATGTAACTAGTCGGTCATCACAAAAAACCACCCTGCACAGGGTGGTTTTTGGTAGGCGTCATAACGACGAAGAGCCTTGCGACTCAATCGTCGTATGACTCCTCGCCGTGTCGCTACATGTTCGACCGCGCGATATGGATTTCAGTCCCGGACGTGAGATGAACGCGAAAGGCACAATCATCTCGTAATACCTGTTTTGGTACCTTGATGCCGAAAACTTGGCTGCCATCGATGCCTTCACGCATGGCTCGGATGTTGATAGCCGTAGGGACAAAAGTGTGTGCCGACATCGAGATATGGAATGTCTCTGTGTCAAGCGTCACTTCCACGACTCGGCTGCCAATCTCAGATTCGGCAATCGGTACTTGCAGCTCGCGGCCATCAGGCTTGATGATAAAGATCGCAAGAGTCATGATTAGTGTACTCCCAGTAGTCGGTGTAGGACGGAGTATATTATATCATGTTTATACAAAACTTACAATATGCTATACTACAAAGTACTTATGGCAACACAAAAATCCAACAAAGCCCGTACCTACGCTCGCAATCGCCCCGTTGTCAGCCGTAAAGGTCTCGAAAACGTTTTCGAGCCAGATGGTGTATATCTCTTCAAGCTAGTCGTAGTGACACTCGCCGGTCTGATGTGGCTACGTCTGGCAGATCCAGTCATGATAGGTGGCGTGCTGCCTGTCGGCGCATTTCCAGCTGGAGCGGTGATTGCGTTGGTACTAATCGCGTGGCTTGAGCACGCACAGTTTAACCGTAAGATCCTCTATGCGGTACTCGTGGTCGTGACGATTATTGGCTTCTTCCTCAACGCTGGCATCGTCATCTAGTAGTTTGCTATACTGGATACCATGAATATTCGCACGGGAGGGGTGAGAGCGTGGCTGCGGACACACAAGAAGCAGCTTGCTATTGGTGTACCGGCCGGTATTTTGGGTCTGTTTCTCGTCGTGCAGCTTGTGTATCCGTACGACAGACTTGCGCCTTGGCAGCAAATAGATGGTCAACAACTTGGCGCCGTGACCATTGACCAGGCTGCGAAGCGGCTTGATTCGCAGTATAGCGAGCGTACACTTGCACTCTATTTTGGCAAGACATCCACTCCACAGTACCAGCCAAAGTTTGCTGAGTTTGGTCTCGGAGTCGACAATACTTCGCGCGTCGCACAAGCCTCGTATCCATGGTACCTTCGTCTTGTGCCTACTTCGATTCTCTGGTCGCATATGGTGGTCAAGCCTAGCGCACCTAGCTATACGCGAGATAACAAAAAGCTCGATGCGTATCTCACGAAGCAGTTTGGTACTGAGTGTCATGTTGAGCCGCGCAACGCTACTGCTAAAGTATCTGGCGACTCGGTCGTTGTCGTAGCAGAAGAGGATGGCGGTAACTGCCAGCGGCAAGATGTCGCTAAAACCCTTAAATCTGTTAGCCCTACTCTGACTGCACAGACGAACGCACGCATTGCGATGGACCCGCTGCCAGCCAAACTTACTGCAGACACGGTGAAACCCGTTGTTGCAACTCTTAACCATCAGCTGGCGCAGCCAGCAACTCTTACTTACGACAGTAAGACGGATATGCTGCCTAGCAAGACGATTCGCGAATGGTTGGCATTTAGTACTGAAGGAGATGTGTTTGACATACGATTTGACGGGGCCCAAGCTGACAAGTATTTGACAGACAAATACGGCGCCGCACTTGCTAGGCAGGCAGGCGTGAGTAAAGTAACCACCCAAGATTTTGTAGAAGTATCTCGCCAAGATGGCCAGACGGGTCGCCAGCTCGATACAGCTAAGACGTATGTGAATCTCAAGCAATTTCTGCTTGCTAAGTCTGCAACCGTGCCACTCGGCGAAGCACTCGTACAGCCGACAGTGCAATACGCGCGCAGCTACAGTAATACCGACACTGGTCTTTCTGCGCTCATGAAGAACTACGCAGAAAGTCACCCGGGTGTCTACGGTGTGTCGCTCGTAGAGCTCGACGGTAAGCGTCGCCGAGCCGCGTATAACGATACGCAAAAATTCACCACTGCGAGTACCTATAAACTCTACGTTGCCTTTAGTACACTGAAGCGAATCGAATCAGGGGAGTACAAATGGAGCGACCAGGTGGCTGGCGGTCGAGATCTCACCAGGTGCTTCGACGACATGATCGTGAAGTCGGACAACGCCTGTGCCGAGGCGTTGGTAGCTCGCATAGGCTATGCGCCACTGACGAAAGACGCGCAAACTATCGTGAGCGCAAGTACAACATTTCTCGACAAGGAGAGCTACAAGACGACAGCAGGAGACCTGAGCACGTTTATGGCATCGCTCGCCACCGGGCAGATTTCACTGAATGCCGATAGCAAAGCACGTTTTCTCGATGCACTGAAACGTAACGTGTATCGACAAGGTATCCCTGCAGGAGCGAGCGGACAGGTGGCCGACAAAGTCGGATTCTTGGACGGTCTCTTGCACGATGCGGCGATTGTATATAGCCCAAGCGGCACGTATGCGCTAAGTATCATGACAGACAAAAGTTCATGGGCGACTATTGCCGATTTGACAAAAGAAATAGAAAAGCTCAGAAATCAATAAATACCCTAGTGGTGGAATTGATCATCGTGCCGGAGGTCATCGCTCATACGAGCGAGCCTCCGGCACGAGAAGTTATGCATCACCGGACTATCGGGATATGCGGTACATTGGGCATGCAGTTGTCGGGATCTTCCGCGCATGCTTGCAATGTGGGGCAACGCTCGTTGCCGCTCGCACACAGAAAAGCTGGCTCTTCTGTGTCGTGGCCATAGATGAGGGTCACTCTTGGACTGACTCGATCCCTGTTGCCGGGTATGCCGCAGGCGCATCCGCCGTCATCCAGACAGAAGTCCGGCGAGCCGCACGGATTTTTATCGGCGCACATGGCGCTCCTTCCTTCACGTGGCGATCACGTGATAAAGGCTATTGTAAAACCTAAAAATCAATATGTCAAAAATGAGAACCGCCCCACCGGGGAGATCAAGCCTGGTGGGGCGGTTCTCGAACCCGTATGGGGCGTTATTTCTTTCGGACACTTTGGATGTGTCCGAACGGACGCGCTATGCGCGTATCGTTGTGCCTTGGCAGTTTACCGCTCGTCTTTGCTCGCGGCATTCTAAGTTGCAGGGCATGTATGTGTTGCGCGAGGGGTCTATACCCGAAAATCATTCAGAGACTCCTCACTTAGCAGCAGCGCGTACGATGAAGCGCCTGGAAAGCCGGACTGTCGTACATGCTCGTGTCCGCTTGTCGACGAAACAAAACGCCGAGCGATTCGTTATGCTCCATTGCCTCTAGAAGCAGTGCCGGCAGAGCATCGTCGAGCGGAATCTTGTTTGCTTCGAGTTGTCGGACAAGCCCTTGAATTAGCTCGTCGAGCTTGATGGTCTCGTGGGTTGTCGCGCGTGGTGTGGTTTGATCTTTCATGACTGCAGCCTTCCGTAGGTGTGGGTGCATATCGCAGATATATATTACAACTTTTACATAACAATGTCAATAAAGACACATCTTAGTGACTTAGCTAATGTCTCTTGACGCCCACCCCTATTCCGTGCTATAGTGAGAAGGTTACTTTTATGTACAAACAATAGCAAGCGACCTTGGTGAATCGAAAGGTCCCGGAGCGTGGAGGAGTCCAAGCAGCAGGGAAACCGTCGGCCACCAAGGGTTTTAAGTGGGAGAATGAAGGCAATGAAAGCACTTCTCGGTACCAAAATTGGTATGACCCAAATCATCGGCGAAGATGGTCGTGTGACACCCGTGACACTCATCCAAGCTGGCCCTGTGACTGTGACTCAGGTGAAGACTGTCGAAAGCGACGGTTACAACGCAGTTCAGGTAGCATATGGTGAGGGTAAGAACCTGAGCAAGGCCGTGGCTGGACATGTAAAATCCGCCAAAGTGACTCCGAAGCACATTCGGGAATTTCGTGTCAATGAACTACCTGAAGGCCTCAAGGTAGGGGATACGATCGATGTAAATACGTTTGAGCTGGGTGAACTCGTCCAGGCAACCGGTACATCAAAAGGTAAAGGTTTTGCCGGTACGGTAAAACGACACAACTTTAATACAAGCGCAAAATCCCACGGTGGCAACGGTGATGTGCGTCGCGTCGGTTCAATCGGCTCGATGTACCCACAAAAAGTCTTCAAGGGTAAGCGCATGCCTGGCCGCATGGGTCACGATCAAGTGACGGTGAAAAACTTGGCAGTCGCGTACATCGACGCCGAGACCAATCTCATCGGCCTCAAAGGTGCAGTACCCGGCCCTCGTAAGGGTCTGGTAGTAATCGGAGGTAAGGCGTAATGGCAGAAACCACTACAACCAAGAAGACGACTTTGCCCAAAGAAGTTTTCGCAGTAGAAGTGCCAAGCCACGATCTACTCAAGCTGGCGTACGATTCGTATCTGGCAAACAACCGCCTCGCGAGCGCAACCACGAAAACTCGTGGCGAAGTAAGCGGTGGTGGTAAGAAGCCATGGAAGCAAAAAGGTACCGGCCGCGCACGATTTGGTAGCACCCGCAACCCTATCTGGCGTACTGGTGGTATTGTATTTGGTCCACGTGGCAACGAAAACTACACTAAGAAGCTTTCTAAGACTTCAAAACGTGTAGCTGTAAAGCAAGCACTTACGCTTGCAAACGAAGCCAAGAAGATTGTTATCGACGATATCAAGACTACTGGCAAAACAGCCGAAGTTGCGAAATACCTCGCTGACAAAAAACTTGAACGTAAAGTTTTGGTTGTCACAGAAAAAACTCCAGAGTTGATCCGTGCAACCGGTAACGTTCAGCAGGTAAAATTGGTCAGCCCGACATTTCTCAATGTCTACGACGTGCTCAACGCCGATCATATCGTGATCAGCGCCAAAGCTATCGACCAGATCAAAGCATGGCTGGTAGGAGGAGAAGCATAATGTCGATCCTAATCATCCCACGCCCAACCGAAAAGGCGTACACACAGATTACAGATAAAAACACTTACATCTTCGATGTGCCACTCACAGCCAACAAGCAGCAGATCGCTGCAGCCGTAGAAGCGCAGTTCGAGGTAAAGGTTGCTGGCATCAAAACGCTGGTGCAACAAGGCAAGGCAGTTCGTTTCTCTCGTGGAAAAAACCGCTACCCTGGTACCACTAAGCGTAAAGATACAAAGAAAGCCTACGTCAAGCTCGCCGAAGGTAGCTCGATCCAGGTCTTCGATCAGCCAGCAGAAAGTGAGGAGAAGAAGTAATGGCTATTCAGCAGTACAATCCTACAACTCCTGCACGCCGTGGTATGACATCTCAGGATTTGAGTGAAATCACCACGCGTAAACCACTCAAAAGCTTGATCAAGTCAAAGAAACAAAACGCAGGACGCAACAACCAGGGTCGCATCACGACTCGTCACCGCGGTGGTGGTGTTAAGCGACACTACCGTCTACTTGACCATAAGTTGGCGGCAGGCCTGGAGCTGACGATCGAAGAGATCGAATATGATCCAAACCGCTCAGCTCGTATCGCACGCGTTAAAGATCAGCATGGTCTTTATCACTACGTACTTGCAGATACTCAGATGCAAAAAGGCAAGAAAATTGCCAGTGGTGCAGAAGCTCCTATTGAAGCATCTAACCGTATGCCGCTCAGCCGTATACCTGTCGGTACACAGATTTACGCAATCGAAATCACCAAGGGCAAAGGTGCGCAGATGGTACGAAGTGCCGGTGCAAAAGCTCAGCTCATGGCGAAAGAAGGCGAGTACGCACAAATCAAGCTTCCATCTGGTGAAGTTCGCCGCGTCCGCCTCGAAAACGATGCAACAATCGGTGTGGTAGGTAACGTCCAGCACCAAAACGTCAAAATCGGTAGCGCTGGTCGCAAACGCCGTAAAGGTATTCGCCCAACTGTCCGTGGTGTTGTCATGAACGCCGCAGATCACCCACATGGTGGTGGTGACGGTGGTCGTCATGGTAGTGGTAAACCACCACGCACACCATGGGGTCAACTGACACTCGGTTTCCGTACCCGACGTCGCAAAGATACTGGTAAACTAATCGTCCGCAGTCGCCATGACGCGAAGAGGAAGAGGTAACACATGAGTCGTTCACTGAAGAAGGGTCCGTTTGTCGACTTCAAGCTCGCGCGCAAAGTTGCGGCGCTTGGTCTAGATGATCGTACCGTCATCAAGACGTGGGCTCGCGCAAGTACTATTACACCAGACATGGTGGGTCGTACTATCGCCGTACATAACGGTCGCGTCCACGTACCTGTGCTCGTGACGGAAAACATGGTTGGTCACAAACTCGGTGAGTTTAGCCCAACTCGCAAGTTCCGCAAGCACGGTGGAAAGGATAAAAAATAATGGCTGAGACATTTACAGTTCGCGCCTACATCAAAGGCATCGACCTGACACCCCGCAAGGTAAGTGTCGTCGCTGCGCTGGTGCGCGGCCGCTCTGTGGCAGACGCGCTCGTGATTCTCGAGCACACACCTCGCCGCTCAGCTACTCCGGTGCGTAAAGCAATTGCATCTGCAGCTGCCAACGCCACTAACAACCACGGTCTTGACGCGAAGTCACTCCAGATCACGACACTGAGCGTGACTGCCGGTCCTCGCCTCAAGCGTTTCAAGCCACATATGCGTGGCATGGCGCTGCCGTTTCAGAAGAAGACAAGTCATATTTTGGTAGAAGTTTCTGGTGTTGAAAAGGCCAAGAAGAAACCTGCTACGAAAAAGGCTGAGGCTGCAAAACCAGCTAAGAAAGAAGAGGAGAAGTAGACATGGGACAGAAAGTTAACCCAATCAGCTTCCGTCTGCAAGTGCACAAAAACTGGGATTCTCGCTGGTTTGCCAACAAGCGTGATTTCAGTAAGTGGCTCGCAGAAGACATCCAGATTCGCGAAGTAATCGAAAAGAAATTTGCGTCTCGCCCAACTATCGATCGTATCGAGATCGAGCGTTCTGCTAACCAAGTGACTGTGACGATTCACACCGCCAAAGCTGGTGTTGTGATCGGTCGTGGCGGTGCTGGCGTACAGGAGCTCAAGACTCAGCTTGAGAAAATCGCGAGCCTGCCGGTACGTATCAATATCGAAGAAGTGAAACGTCCTGAGCTGTCTGCGAAACTCGTCGCCGAGAACATCGCTCGTCAGCTTGAGCGCCGTATCAACTTCCGCCGCGCCACCAAGATGGCTGCGCAAAACACTATCAATGCCGGTGCCAAAGGTATTCGTATCGAGGTTGCTGGTCGTCTCAACAATGCTGAGATGGCTCGCCGCGAAAAGATTATCGAAGGCTCTGTGCCACTTCACACACTCCGTGCGGACATCGATTTCCATTCAGCTCGTGCTGAATGTGCCGGTGTCGGTATTGTGGGTGTAAAGGTGTGGATCTACAAAGGCGAAAGGAGTGATGCATAATGCTACTCCCGAAACGAACCAAGTACCGCAAGACATTTAAAGGCAAGAATGATGGCCGCGCAACCCGCGGTAACTACATCGCGTTTGGCGATTATGCCCTGCAGTCACAGTCAAACAGCGACATCACCAGCCGCCAGATAGAGTCTGCTCGTCAGGCGATGACCCGCTACATCAAACGTGGCGGTAAAATCTGGATTCGTATCTTTCCACATATTCCAGTGACCCGCAAACCTGTTGGTCTCAAAATGGGTATGGGCAAAGGTAACCCAGAATTCTTCGCAGCCAAGGTAAAAGCCGGCACCGTCATGTTCGAAATGAAGGGCGTCGAAGAAGAAGTGGCTCGCGAGGCGATGCGCCTGGCAGCTCACAAACTACCAGTGAAAACTAAGTTCATCAAGCGAGAGGAGGCCTAGGCTATGGCAACTGCAAAAGCAACCACCAAAAAAGCCAAAGAAGCTTCTGAAGTGAAGACTCTCGAGACTCTGCGTACAGAGCTCGCTACTAAGCGCCAAGACCTGATCGACGCACGTCGCGGTCTAGCTGCTGGCGAACTGCAGAACCCTCGCGTCATCACGGCGACTCGCAAAGAAATCGCACGCCTCTCAACTGCTATCCGAGCAGCGGAGTTGGCAGAAAAGGGAGATAAGTAATATGGCCAAGACATTGACCGGTATCGTGACATCGGATGTTCGCGACAAGACAATCACCGTCACTGTAACTAGTCGTGAAACGCACCCTATCTACGGCAAGCAGTACACTGTGAGTCGTAAATATACTGCGCACGACGAAGAAAACGAAGCGAAGATAGGAGACAAAGTCCGTATCGTGGAGACACGTCCTATTTCTAAGACCAAATCGTTCAAACTCGACCTCATCGAAGAGAAATCTCGCGGTGCAGTAGAGCTGAAAGATGACGTCGAGGAGGTGGCTGCGTAATGTTGCAACAAGAATCACGTATCAAAATCACTGATAACAGTGGTGCAAAGGAAGCGTTGATCATCCGTGTACTCGGTGGTACGCGTCGCCGTTTTGCTGCTGTTGGTGATATCGTGGTCGTGACGATCAAAGATGCTAACCCAGGTGGTAACATCAAAAAGAAAACTGTCCAAAAAGCAGTGATCGTTCGCACCCGCAGCCAAATCAAGCGCAAAGATGGCTCGACCATCTGCTTCGATGACAACGCCGCTGTTATTATCGGCGACGACAAAAATCCTAAGGCTACCCGTATCTTTGGTCCAGTGCCACGAGAACTGCGTGACCTTGGTTATTCGAAGATCATTAGCTTGGCACCGGAGGTACTCTAGTATGGCACGTATCCGAAAAAGTGACATCGTGAAGCTTGTAAGCGGCACGAACAAAGGCAAGACCGGTAAAGTACTGGCTGTACTACCGAAGCAAAATGCCGTTCTCATCGAAGGAGTCGGTGTCGGTAGCCGCAAGGTCAAGCCAAGTCAACTCAACCCACGCGGTGGCGTCAAAGACATTCATGTTCCAACCCCACTGCACAAAGTAGCCCTCGTCGTCGACGAAAAAGCTGGTACAACCAGCCGTGTTGGCTACAACAAAACTGACGCCGGTACTGTCCGTGTTGCGCGTCAGCTAAAGAACAAGGAGATCAAATAATGGCAAAAGCTACAGAAACTGCCTACACTCCTCGTCTGAAAGCTCTCTACGACACTACTGTCAAGAAAGAACTCCAGACCGAACTCGGACTCACTAACGTACATCAAGTACCGAAGCTCGAGAAAATCGTTGTGAGCGTAGGACTTGGTAAAAACAAAGACGACAAGCGTCACTACGAAGTCGTCAAAAATACCCTGACCAAGATTACAGGTCAGGCACCTATCGATCGCATGGCCAAGAAATCAATCGCTGGTTTCAAAATTCGTGCAGGTATGAACCGTATTGGTATTAGCGTCACTCTCCGCGGTGCGCAGATGTACGAGTTTATGGATCGCTTTGTCAACGTCGCTATGCCACGCATCCGTGACTTCCACGGTGTAGGCGCAAAGGCATTCGACAAAGGTGGTAACTACAACGTTGGTATCAACGATCAGTCAATTTTTCCAGAGCTGACATTTGAGGAAACTCAGGTCATTCATGGCCTACAGGTCACATTTGTGATTGCAAACGAAGACAAAGCACACAGCCGTGCACTGCTCGAGAAATTCGGCGTACCGTTTGAGAAAGAAGGAGGACGACGCTAATGGCTAAGAAATCTGCAGTCGCTCGCGACGAGAAGCGCAAGAAGATGATCCAGAAATACGCTGCCAAGCGTGTTGAACTCAAGGAAATGGGCGACCAAGACGGTCTTCAGAAACTGCCAAAAAACAGTAGCCCAACTCGCTGGAAAAACCGCGATGTACTGAGTGGCCGTCCGCACGCCTACATGCGCCGATTCGGTCTCAACCGTATCAATTTCCGCGAGCTTGCCTCAAAAGGTAAGATTCCTGGTGTGCGAAAGAGTAGTTGGTAAGAGGGAAGGAGAACAGATATGTCTATGCAAACTACAGATCCAATCGCCGACCTCTTGACTCGCATTCGTAACGCGAAAATGGTTGGCAAAACAGAAGTCCGCGTACCTGCAAGCAACATGAAAGAAGTCATCGCGAAGAAGCTGGCCAAAAGCGGCTACCTCGCAGACGTCAAACGTGAAGCTGGCAAACCACGTGACACACTTGTTATCACTATCAACAAAGCCGGTGAAAACAGCACTATCAACGAGATTACACGCCTCAGCAAGCCTGGTCGTCGTGTCTATGTGAAAGCCGACGAGATTCCACGCGTCAAATCTGGCCGCGGTATCGTTCTGGTGAGTACATCGCAAGGTGTGATCACTGGCCAAGAAGCTGTCAAAGCTCGCCTCGGCGGTGAACTCCTGCTCAAGGTATACTAGAATTACTCGCTAATTCACAAAATCTCCCTCAATAGTGAGGGAGATTTTGTTATGCGACTAATGTTCGAGAACTAGCCTTCTTCGAGATCTTTCATCTCTTCTCTGTGCGCAGCTGTCATCATAGCCCTCGTTTTGCTATACTTACCATCTTGAATTTAGACCCGGTTATGGGATTTGTCTGTGAGAATTGTCACGTTACTAGATATAATTATTGCCTTCAGAGAAGGTAAAAGGAGCACTTTCGTGCCCCTAGTACCTTCACGCTACAGCCTTTACTGCCGCTTGCGACTTCGTTTGCGGCCGTGCTTGCTTCTTGCCCCGGCCGTAATCGTAGCTTTCTTCCGCTCACTGCGTAGTTCACGGATTCGTGCTTTTTCTGCTCGAACGGCTTCATCCTTTCGAGCAGCAAGCTCGAGCTCAGCTTTGTATAGAGGCTGGCACAGTCCGATAGCGAGCACAGCTCCGATTGTGTAGGCGACGATGTCGACCCAGTCGAAGCCGCCGATGTACGGAATTTCTTTCTCGCCCTCTAGGCTAGCAACCATTCTACCGGCTGCAATCTCGTAGCCGTAGCTGAGAACCAGGCCTATTCCGATACGCCAGCAAGACTGCCGCACGGTCTTTACGTAACCTTGTATCTATGCTACAATTACCTAGATAATAATTTGCGAGTGAAATCGGGAGATTTTGCGCTCATATCCTCAAGGATATGTCAGCCCAGAAACAAACATTTCGCTTGCCATAACGAAAGGTAAGTATGAGTCGAATCGGAAAACTACCAATTGAGATTCCATCAGGCGTGACAATCACGGTCGACTCAGAAGTGATCAAGGTCACAGCTAGCAAAGGCGAGCTGACCGTACCACATCTGAGCGACGTAACCGTGACTGTTGAAGATGGTGTTGCTACCGTAACCCGTAACAACGAAGAGCGTGTCGCTCGTGCCCAGCACGGTTTGCAGCGCGCACTTCTCAACAACGCTGTAGTAGGCGTGACAAAAGGTTTCGAGAAAAAACTCGAAGTCAACGGTGTCGGCTTCCGCGTAGCTACACAGGGCAACACGCTCGAAATGAGTCTCGGCTTTAGCCACCCCGTCAAATACACTGCACCAGCGGGCGTGACGGTATCAAATGACAAGATGGTGATCAGCGTGAGCGGCATCGACAAACAGCAAGTTGGTCAGGTCGCTGCGGAAATCCGTGCTCTTAAGAAGCCTGAGCCGTACAAGGGCAAGGGTATTAAATATGTCGACGAAGTGATCCTTCGAAAAGCAGGAAAGGCTGGTAAGTAATCATGGCAGATCTCGCTAAAAAAGCACTGAACAAGTCACTTCGTAAAGGCCGTGTCCGCGCCAAGGTTACCGGCACCGCTGAACGTCCACGCCTCACTGTTACTATCAGCAATGTGCACGTAAGCGCACAGCTGATCGACGACGTTGCGGGTCATACGCTTGCTGCTGCGACAACCGTCGGCGCCAAAGCAACCGGTAGCAAAACTGAACTAGCAGCAAAAGTTGGTACAGACATTGCCAAAAAAGCAAAGAAAGCTAAAGTAACCGCAGTTGTGTTCGATCGCAATGGCCGCCAGTACGCTGGTCGCCTCAGCGCACTCGCCGACGCTGCACGTAAAGAAGGATTGGAGTTCTAGTATGGCTGACGCACAAGCACCAGCAACTACTACCCCTCGCTCAGACAACCGCGGTCGCGGTCCTCAGCGTGGTGGTCGTCGCGATGACCGACGAAACGCAGCCGATGCTGCGCCGAAAGAATTTGAAGAAGTAGTGATCAACATCGACCGCGTGGCCCGTGTGGTCAAAGGCGGCCGTCGCTTCCGCTTCAAGGCGCTTGTCGTAGTGGGTAACCGCAAAGACAAGGTCGGCGTTGGCGTGAGTAAAGGACAAGATGTCCAGACTGCTATCGCAAAAGCAACTGATGTAGCAAAGAAAAATCTCATCACTGTGCCTATCGCAAATGAGACGATTCCACATGATGCAGAAGTGAAGGTAAGTGGCGCACAAGTCCTCATCAAGCCAGCTGCACCTGGTACCGGCATTATCGCCGGTGGTGTAGTGCGACAGGTAATTGGTGTAACTGGTGTACGTAACTTGCTCTCGAAGAGCCTGGGCAGCACCAACAAGGTCAACATCGCCTACGCAACTATCGATGCGCTCAAGACACTTGTTCCCCGAGACCAGTGGCTGAACGCTCCAAAAAAGGCTGCTAAAAAAGCAGACAAAGAGGAGACTAAATAATGACTAAGTACAACGAACTCAACGTTTCTGCCAATAAGACAAAGAAGCGAGTCGGCCGAGGTATCTCTGCTGGCGGTGGTAAAACTGCTGGTCGTGGTACAAAGGGTCAGAAGGCTCGTACAGGCAAGAAGCTCAACGCTATGTTCCAGGGTGGCTCAGGCCCACTGGCGCAGCGCGCACCAAAAAACCGTGGCTTCAAGAGCTTCAAGGCTCCTGCACAAGTCGTCTACCTTGATCACCTCAACGCGTTCAAGGGTAAAACTGCCGATAACATGACTCTGTTTGAGGCGGGCTACGTAGCGACACCTTTTCACACTGTAAAGGTAATTGCTCGTGGTGAGCTGACAGAAAAGGTAACGCTCAAGGTGCAGGCTGCATCTGCGAGCGTACAGGCAGCTATCACCAAGGCTGGTGGTACATTTGAAAAAGTACCGACACCGATCAAACAGTCTGCTAAGGCTGCAGAAAAAGCCGAGAAATAGTCAGTAGCTGACAAAAAGAAGCCTGTGTAATACAGGCTTCTTTGCTACCATTTACTTATGATAGAGAGATTGTATACTCCTCCGCACTACCCAGATATTCATGATAACAAGCCGTCAGTATTCCTCGCCGGTCCTGTACAGGGAGCATCGGATTGGCAAACACCGCTTGCGCGTCAACTGCTAGGCGCAAGAGATGACATTGTTGTCATGTCTCCACGAAGAACCGAAGATGACCAAAAGAAGTTTGATGCTGATGAGCAGAAACTCTGGGAGTTTACGACAAGAGATTATACGAGACAATTAGGCGTGACCGCATTTTGGTGGGCTGCGCAAGATGCTTCTATTCCCTATAAAACCAGTCGTGCATATGCGCAGACTAGCCGCATTGAGCTTGGTGGGGCGATAGGCTGGCGAACGTACGACATGTCGATCCCGATAGTGGTAGGCTTTGATCAAAACTACGAAAAAATGGGTGGAGGTAGTGAGAGCTACATAAGAAGCCTCTGTAGAGACCGTGGAATTATTGTTGTTGATACAACGGAGGATCTCGAGTCAGAAATTTTGCAAGAGGTTGAAAAGTTGTGCGAATCGTAATTTACACTACAAGTTCCATAGCAGCTAGGAGGTTTTTGTTGTATAATGGCTCTAGAATACGCCCTGGGAGTAACAAGTGTGGCGAATAGAGACTGAATATAAAGGGTAGAGATTACATACAATGAACTGGAAAAACATTTTCAAATCACTAAAAAACAAGGATATGCAGAAGCGTTTCCTGATCGTACTTGGCCTTATCGCCGTGTATCGATTCCTCGCACATATTCCAGTGCCACTGGCAGAGCCGAGTAAGCTCAAAGACGTGATCTCGAGCTTCTTGTCTGCAAGCGACTTCGGAGGCTTCCTGAATCTACTGTCTGGTGGTGCACTCAGCCAGCTCTCGATCGTGCTGGTTGGTCTGAGTCCATTCATTACCGCGAGTATCATTACTCAGTTGCTTACAAAGGCAGTGCCAAAGCTTGAGGAACTTCACAAGGACGGTGAATCTGGTCGCCGCAAGATCAATCAGTGGACACGTCTTTTGACATTACCACTTGCGATCATACAATCGATTGCCTTCATCTACATTCTTCGACAGTCTGTCCTAGCGGGCAACACTACTACGCTTGGTGCTGCCTCTATTACGGATTGGATAGTGGCGGTGAGCGCTATGACTGCTGGGTCTATGTTGCTGATGTGGCTGGGTGAGCTTATTACCGAGCAGGGTATCGGCAATGGTATTAGTATGCTCATCTTCGCTGGTATCATTAGCCAGATGCCACAGACACTGTCTACGCTGTGGACATCATTGATCGATACCTCTCAGGGTACACTGAGTGTTTTTGGATGGTTCGCCGTGCCGGTCAACCCGACGATCTTCTACGTCATATTGGCGCTACTTTCAGCATCGCTGCTACTGCTATATCTGCTTGTGAAGGTGAACGAAGCCCAGCGCGTCATCACGATTAACTACGCCAAGCGTGTACAAGGTAACAGCAGCTATGGAGGTATCAAAAGTGTGCTGCCTATCAAGATGATTGCTGCGGGCGTGATTCCTGTCATCTTCGCAGTTGCATTCCTCAGCCTACCGGCGTTTGTGGGGCAGGTCCTTAAATCTACTGGTAATCCAGCGTATACCGAAACAGCCGACAAGCTTATCACTTGGTTCCAAGCTCCAAACCCAGGTCAATTCACAGGTGCATCCGCTGAGGCGTTTATCTACCCAACACTGTACTTCCTGCTTGTCATCCTATTCACGTATTTCTACACGGGTATTGTGTTCAACAGCAACGAGATTGCCGAAAACCTGCAAAAGCAAGGTGCGTTCATCGAAGGTGTGCGACCTGGCCTGCAGACAGAGAAGTATCTGAATAAGGTAGTCAATCGCCTTGTGCTCTTCGGCTCGCTCGTGCTTGGCCTCATTGCTATCACGCCGTTTGCGGTAGAGTATCTGCTGTATAATTTCACAGGTATATCCAACGCAAATCTTGCAATCGGCGGTACGGGACTGCTCATCATCGTCACAGTCGCACTCGAAAGCCTGCGCCAGATCAACAGTCGCGCGCTCATGGTTACCTACGACGACTACAAATAAACACACCATTAATACGAAAAAACGGGAGGGTATATGGTAACTGGACTGCGTATCGAACAAAAAAGCGAATCGCATTTCGGACTATGGCTCTCTATCTTACTCGGCGCAGCGCTAGTGGCTGCTTGTGCATGGTATGGCTATCGCTACTACACGACAGGTGAGCAGCCACCTGTGCCAGTCGCCCTGGCTGCGGCAAATCCAGAAGTCGACGAAGCAGATGTCACTACAGTACAGACAGAGGGTCACAAGGTTGCGCCAAATCAGCCGCGTTATATATCAATCCCGTCGCTCGGTATCGACAAAGCGAGGGTCTTGTCGGTAGGTACAAAAGCAAATGGCGAGCTCGATACACCGCATAACATTCACGACGTGGGTTGGTACACCAAATCCGCTACTCCGGGCAGCGGCAGTAGCGCATTGCTGCTCGACGGGCATAACGGCGGCCCTACAAAAGGCGGGGTGTTCGAGAAGCTGCCGGATATGAAAGAAGGCGACGAGATTACCGTAGAGCGCGGTGATGGCCAGAAGTTTACTTACGAAGTACAAGAGGTCAAGACTCTGACACTTGACGATCTCAATAACGGCGGCATGAAACGCATGTCCGAGTCGGCTAGTGATATAGCAGAAGGTCTCAATCTTATCAGTTGTACTGGCAACTGGATCCCCGCGCAGCAAACATATGATAAGCGTATTACTATTCGTGCCGTTGCGGTAGAGTAAGCGAATCCAATTGTTAATAATTAGCTGTGTTAACCCTACTATTGTAAATATAAAAATTATAGTAGAATAATTGAATTTGAGTTGAGTGTGCCCTCCAAACTCATCTATGAATAATATAATCATTTCTAATAGAAGGCGGTACGCCTTGACCTACGCTTACATTTTGCTACAATAAATACAAGTTTATAACGCGTGCATCGAGTGCCTCACGCGGAGTGCTCTAAAAGTGCTTTACTCTTACGAAAATTTACTGTATAATCTAGGATTGTAATTTATGGCGAGTCAAAAGGAAGTAATTAAGATGACAGGAAAGGTAGTGGAAGCACTGCCTGGTACTAAATTCAAGGTAGAACTTGAGAATGGCCATACAATTATCGCTCACATCAGCGGCAAGATGCGCAAGCATTATATCCGTCTGGTACCAGGCGATAGAGTGGAAGTAGAGATGACCCCGTATGATCTCACACAGGGCCGTATCAGCTTCCGACTGCGAGATGAACCTGTGCGCACAGCCGCGTAGGGAAGCCTCCAATACGCATCAAATTTAAGGAAAGGGAGTTTTTGTAGACGCTCATGAAAGTTCGTGCGAGTGTGAAAAAAATCAGCCCAGATGACCAGTTGGTACGCCGTAAAGGCCGCCTCCGTGTCATCAACAAGAAAAAACCTAAGAATAAGCAAAGGCAGGGTTAAGCATGGCTCGAATTGCTGGGGTAACCATCCCATCAGAGAAGCAAGTTCAGATCGCTCTTACCTATATATATGGTATCGGTCCGAAATTTGCTGGAGACATCCTTGCGGCGGCAAAAGTTGAGCCGACCACTCGGGTGAAAGATCTCACCGAGGCTGAAGAACAGCGTATTCGTGAAATCGTCGACGGCGATTACACCACGGAAGGCGACCTACAGCGCTTGGTAACAAACAATATTAAGCGCCTGAAAGACGTGAACGCATATCGCGGTCTACGTCACAAGGCAGGATTGCCGGTACGTGGACAGCGAACCCGCACGAATGCACGAACTCGTAAGGGACGCGCACAGTCGGTCGGCGGTACACAACCTAAGGCAGCAAGCAAGACCTAAAGGAAAGGAACAAGAGAGTTATGGCAGACGCTAAAACATCCGCTCGGAAGAAGCAACGCCGATCAGTTCCTGCTGGTCAGCTGCACATCCAAGCAACATTCAACAATACAATCGTGACGTTTACCGACAAAAAAGGTAATGTCCTCGCTGCAGCGAGCGCTGGTGCCTGTGGCTTCCGCGGAAGCAAAAAAGGTACTGCGTATGCAGCACAAGTCGCAGCCGAAAAAGCTGCAGAAGCTGTCAAAAGCCTCCATGGCACAAGCACTGTCGACGTGTTCGTCAAAGGTGTGGGCCTTGGACGTGATGCAGCGATTCGCGCGATGAGCAATCTTGACATCGCTGTAGACAGTATCAAAGACGTGACGGGTGTGCCACACGGTGGTGTCCGTCCTAAGAAAGCACGGAGGGCATAAGCGATGGCACGAGATACATCTCCTATTGTCAAGCAGTCTCGCCGCGAAGGCTACGCGCTGCATCCAAAAGCGCACAAAATCATGGCGCGAAAATCTGGTATTCCAGGTCAACACGCACATGGCCGCCAGGGCAAGCCTAGCCTGTACCTGACACAGCTCCGCGAGAAGCAAAAAGTTCGCCGCACATACGGCCTGCTCGAGAAGCAGTTCGCACGTCTTATGAACGAAGCAAGCCGCAAAGAAGGTCTGGCCGGTGAAAACTTGCTCCAGCTCCTCGAGCGCCGTATCGACAATGCAGTCTACCGCGCAGGTTTTGCTACCAGTCGCCGTGCTGCACGTCAGCTCGTCGGCCATGGACATTTCCTACTCAACGGTCGCCGAGTCGACATCCCATCTATCCGCCTCAAAGCCGGTGATGTGATCGAAGTTCGCCCAAAGAGTACCAAGAGTGGCTATTTCACACAGATTAACGACGTGATTGGCAATTCGACACAAGGTCCACTCAGCTGGATGAAGACAGATGCAAAGAAACTGACGATTACCGTAACGGGCAATCCGAAACGTGAAGAAGCAGAAGTAGATATTAACGAACAGCTCATCGTCGAGTACTACTCACGATAAGGGTAAGGAGCCTATATAATGACAAAAGTTATTCACAACCCTGCACTTGCAAGCGTCGATGATCATTCGGCTACGAGCGCGTCATTTGTCATCGAGCCACTACACGCTGGCTACGGTAACACCCTGGGCAACAGCCTTCGCCGCGTACTGCTTTCGAGCATCGCCGGTGGCGCTATTGTTTCGTTCAAAATCGAAGGTGCGACGCACGAGTTCACAACGGTAAAGGGGATCAAAGAGGATGTCGTCGACATCAGCCTGAACCTCAAAAACGTTCGTGTCAAAGTACACGCCGACCAGCCAGTTGAGCTGCGCCTCGAGAAGAAGGGTGCTGGTGTCGTCACTGCTGCCGATATCAAGACGACTGCAGATGTAGAAGTGATCAATCCAGAGCAGGTTATCTGCACAATTGATGATCCAAAGGGCGCTGTCGCTATCGATCTCGTCATCGACGCAGGTCGTGGTTACCGCACTATCGAAGAGTCAAGCGAGTCTCGTGTACACTCAGATCACATCGCGCTCGACGCAGTGTTCAGCCCAGTACTTCGCGTACGCTACAAAGTTGACCCTACTCGTGTTGGTCAGGAAACAAACCTGGACAAGCTAGTAGTCACTGTCGACACAGACGGCACATTGAGCCCGCGTGAAGCGTTTGAAGAAGCTGCGGCTATCTTGGTTAATCAGTACACAGCCCTGGCTGGTAGTACGATTGTCGAAGCTGCACCTGCACTCGGTCAGTCTGATGCCGAAGATGCTAACGAGCTCAACACTCCTATCGAAGAGCTCAACCTGACAGCACGTACAGCCAATGCGCTGATCAACAACGAAATCCGCACCGTCCAAGACCTCGTGACTTTGACTGAGCAGGATCTTCGTGAACTCAAAGGCTTTGGCTCAAAAGCCCTTGATGAAGTAAAAGATAAACTAGCGGAGTTAGAACTGTAATATGCACCGACATGGATACAAAGGGCGTAAGTTCGGTCGTGAGCGCGACCAACGCCGCGCACTCATGAAGGGTCTGGCGACGAGCCTTGTCGAGCACGGCAAGATTGAAACCACGTTGCCAAAAGCCAAAGAATTGGTGCGTTACATCGAAAAGCTCATCACAAAAGCAAAGAAGGGCGACCTTCATAACCGTCGCCTGGTCATCTCTGGCCTGTCGACACAGGCTGCAGCCTACAAGCTAGTGGACGAAATCGCCCCACAGCTCGGTGGTCGCACTAGCGGTCACGTCCGCGTGACACGCACGCGTCTTCGCGTAGGTGATGCTGCACAGATGGCAACAATTGAGTTTGTAGACGAACTCAAGCCTGCCGGAAAGGAGACTAAGTAATGGTCAATTCTAAAACTTACTCTCAGAAACCATCAGAAATCACTCGCGAGTGGCACCTGATTGACGCAACAGAGCTTCCACTTGGACGCCTCAGCACTGTCATCGCGCAGCTGCTCACGGGCAAGGGTAAGCCTACTTACACTCCGCATATGGACGCCGGTGACTACGTTGTGGTCATCAACGCCAAAGACGTGCCAGTAACTGGCGATAAAGAGCTCCAGAAGATCTACTATCGCCACTCTGGTTTCCCTGGTGGCATCAAAGATGCACGCCTCGAAGAAGTTCGCGAGAAGTTCCCAGAGCGCATTATCGAAGCATCTGTTCGTGGTATGTTGCCAAAGAACAAGCTCCAGGCCGACCGCATGGCTCGCCTGAAGGTGTTTCCTGGCGCAGAACACGCGCACACCGCACAAACCCCAAAGAAAGTTGAGGTAAAGTAATATGGCTGACGCTACATACTTTTACGGTCTCGGTCGTCGCAAAAGCGCTACAGCTCGAGCTCGTCTATACAAGGGTAAGGGCAACGTGACTATTAACGATAAGCCGGCAGCAGAGTACCTCTCTGGCAACAAGCCGCTTCTCGCTGAGATTACCGACCCACTTGCTGTTGTTGGCAAGCAGAAAGACTTCGATATCACTGTCCGCGTGAGTGGTGGTGGTGTAGCTGGTCAGGTGGATGCGATCAAACTGGCGATTGCAAAAGCAATCACGGTTGGTCACGCCGATCTGCGTCCAACATTGAAGAAAGCTGAGCTGCTATCGCGTGATCCACGTGAGAAAGAACGCAAGAAATACGGTCTTCGTTCTGCTCGTAAGCGTGAACAATTTAGTAAGCGTTAATTCGTTTGCCTACATCCAGAATCCCTATCGATTGACGATAGGGATTTTTGGTGTCAGACTGGAGGGTATGTTACGTGACAAACTGGTGCACAAGGTACTGAGGATCCCGCATGCACTGCATGTGGGTGTGGATCGTACGGGCGCGGACATAGAGGCACCAACTATCGTATTGATTCATGGGTTGGCACGTACGCACAAAGTATGGAACCTTGCACTCAAAGATCTGCCCAGCTCGTCACGCGTGATTGCCGTCGATTTACTAGGGTTCGGCGAATCACCCAAACCGGATTGGCGCAGCTACAACGCCGAAGAGCAGGCAATCAGCCTCCATACGACACTACGTAAATGCGGCGTGACCGGTGATATCATCATCGTAGGGCACTCGCTGGGGGCGCTCGTGGCTATAGAATACGCCAAGAAGTACCCCGCACGTCTAAAATCGCTCATTCTCTGCAGTACGCCCCTCTACAAATCCGAGCCACGCTACGTGTTCAACAAATTCAAGTTGCCAGATGGCGAGACGTTTTACAAATCGATGCTGCGTAATTTCCGCGAAAAACCCGACTTCACAAAGAAGCTGAACTACTACGCACGCCGCGCCAAATTTATAGATGAGGATTTCGTAGTAGATGACAAAAATATGCGCAGTGTAGTGCGTTCTATCGAGATGGCTATAGAGAACCAGTCTGCATTTGAATGGCTTATCGAGACAAAAGTGCCCACATCACTCGTGTATGGTCGTCTCGACCCGTATGTCATCAAGAAATATTACAAAACACTCGCCAAACACAATCCAAATGTCGCAGTGTACCCCATAGTTGCAGCCCATGAGATCAATCGTAGTAAGCCATATGCAGACGCAGTACGGTCTTTGCTTTTTGCGCAGAATCCAGAGGTGTAACAGTTTAGAAAGATGCTATAATAAGAGGTAATTATGACAAACCCCGTGATCCTCACTGGCCTGCGTGCCAACAACGATTTGCAAATCGGCAATTACTTTGGCGCGATGCTGCCTATTATCGACATGGCGAAGTCACGCTCACACGATTACCAAGTGAACATGTTTATCCCAGATCTCCATAGCTTCACGACGCCGATCGATCACAGCGAGCTGCAGGCACAGATACTACACAACGCGCGGCTGTATGCAGCTGCGGGCTTGCCACTGGATGACGATAATATTCATCTCTATCGTCAGAGCTATGTGCCAGCACATAGCGAGCTGACATGGATTTTGGATTGCTTTACGGGCTTCGGCGAAATGAGCCGGATGACACAGTTCAAAGACAAGTCGGGCAAACTAGGAGACTCGCAAATTAGTGTTGGCCTTTTTAACTATCCTGTGCTCATGGCTGCCGATATCTTGCTATACGACGCGAAATACGTCCCAGTCGGCGATGACCAGACTCAGCACCTCGAGTTCGCGCGTGATATCGCCGAACGTATGAACAACCGCTTCGGTGAACTATTTGTCGTGCCAGAACCGGTGAAAGCGCAGCACGAGTTCTTTGGCAAAGAGCAAGGCCTCCGCATCATGGACCTTGTAAATCCAACGAAGAAGATGAGCAAAAGCGACGAGACAGGCAAAGGTGTCATCTTCCTGGGTGACGAACCGGCAACCGCAGCCAAGAAGATTATGTCTGCAACCACCGATGACAAGGCGTCTGTAAACTACAACCCAGCCGAGCAGCCCGGTATCTCAAACCTACTCGACATCTTGGCATTGCTACGTGGTAAACCTGTCGCCGAAGTCGCGAGCCAATATGCAGGCATGGACCGTTATGGTGATTTCAAGAAGATCGTAGCCGATGAGATGCAGAAGTTTTTGATCGATCTGCAAAAAAGCTACGATACGTACGATAGCGCAACTATTGTGGCTAAGCTCGAAGCATCTGAGCGCGCCATGAACGAGCAAGCCGGTGCGACACTGCTGCGTGTACAACGAGCAGTTGGATTGAGGCCACCGAAAGAATACGATGAAATTTGATTCCTCCGATCTCGTCGCCATACTGCGACTGTTTCACGAAGTAGGCGATGAAGTGATGCCACGCCACATCGAGCGCATCGCCAAATCTAAGCCACACGACAAAAACGTTGCCATCCGGTTCGCCGTAGGCAAAAAACACTACGTGGTACTTATAGATAGCGCTGCCGAAGACGACGAAGACTACATCTACGACATGGTGGAAGAGTCCGGGGTGGTACATCACTATGAACTCATCGCCCTCCCAGGCGACACAGGCCTCACCACCTATGCATTGCCATACCGCGCCAAAGAAGTCTATTTGCTCCGCGATGCGCCGCAGACCAAGCGCCTCGACCAAGCGCTCGTAGAGCAATTTGGGGACGAGTCGCGCAGCACGTATCAGAAGCGCATCGCCCGCGGCGAAGTGCTGGTCAACGGCGAAGTACACACGTCTGCCAAACATGCCGTAAAAGCAACCGATGTGATTACGCTAGAAACACTAGATGTAGCGTATGAGACACCAGATATAGCGGTGCTCTACGAAGATGACAATGTGCTTGTTATCAATAAGCCCGTTGGACTGCTGACACACGCCAAGGGCGCTATGGTGGAAGAATTTACCGCTGCCGACTTCGTGAAGCCTAAGACAAGCTACAAAGCAGACACAAACCGTCCGGGTATCGTTCATCGGCTCGACCGCGACACAAGCGGCGTGCTACTGATGGTGAAAAACGACGAGACTGCGGCGCTTATCGGCAAACAATTTACCAATCGCACTACGAAAAAAGAATACGTGGCCGTCGTAAGCGGCACACCGGAGCAACTCAAGGCCAAGATCGACTTGCCTATAGGCCGTAACCCCAATGCACCAAGTACTTTTAGAGTCGACGCTGGCGGCAAATCGGCCGAAACGGTGTACGAAGTATTAGAGTCTGGCGCTCCACGTTCGCTAGTGGCGCTGAGGCCCCGTACCGGCCGCACCCACCAGCTACGTGTGCACATGGCATATCTTGGTACACCTATCGTAGGCGACAAAGTCTATGGCGAAGAATCGGCAGACCGCATGTACCTGCACGCCTACAAGCTTGAAGTTACACTTCCAGGTGGGGTACGCAAAGTGTTTGAAGCGCCTATACCACCGGAGTTTCGTGAGGCATTGGCATGAGCGGGGCCGAGCTGCCGCAGGCTATGATAGTCAGTGGCACTCCAGGCGAAGATCTTGGCGCATACTACAGCATGCGGCAGCAGCCAACCGACGAAGTGCTCCGTATTGACGAGCACCCTAACACATCCAAGACAAGTACCGGTATTTATATCGATGACATCCGCGCCCTACAGCAAGCTGTACGCTCGGCCAAGCCACACATACGCACGGTCGTGATACTTCGCGACGCCGCAGCCATGACCGTTCAGTCGCAAAACGCACTACTGAAATTGCTCGAAGAGCCGCGACCCGATCTTCACTTCATACTCGAGACGTACTCACCAGACGTATTGCTTGAGACGATTCGCTCACGCTGTCAACGTGCGACGGTTGTAAGTGATCAGTCGGTGCAGTTGCCAGATGACAAAGCAGCGCGCATCCGCTTCATGGCGGGCGGCATAGCGTCCGAAGAAGCCAGACTGGCGCGCGATGAGCGATATTTCGCACGGCGCAGTAAGCTGTTTGAGTTTGCGAAACGCTACGTAGGGGGTTCTGCATATGATCGCCTGGTTGTTATCAAACAGACGAGTGACAAGCGTGATGAGGCGCTGCAGTTTATCGACGCCTGTTTGGTGACATATACAACACTCATGAAGTCACGATTTACACCGAAGCTTCGCGACGAAACCGAGAAGCTGCTGGCTGCAGAGATTGCCATCAAGCAAAACGGCAACATCAAACTGCAGCTCCTCCGGGCTGTGGTATAATAAATTGTAATGTTTGGATTACTCCTGCTAGTAATTATAGGTATCGCCGTGGTGTTTCATCGCCAGACGATTCACGAAGTGGCTTCTGAGACAAAGCTCAAATTTGCCGACAAACTTGATCGCCTCTGGGATATCGCCCAAGAATCGCTTCGCGACAAAAAGTATCTTCGTGCCGAGAAGGCGCTACTGACTATTCTCCGCGTCGATGAACGCAATGCTACCGCGTACAACCGTCTTGGCATTCTCTATGCCAAGCAGCAGGCATTTCCCGATGCTATCGAGTGCTTCGAGATTGCGCAGAGTCTGGAGCCAAGTGCGTCGAGTCTGCACAATGTCGGACTGATTTATTTCGAGACAGAGAAGTACGACAAGGCAGCACTTGCGTTTGAACAAGCAATAGCCATGGAAGAGGGCGTGCCGTCGCGTCACATTGCCTATGCCAAGGTACAAGAAAAGCTAGGTCACAAAAAGAAAGTGATTGAGTCACTACAGCTCGCCGTAGAGCTCGATGGACACAAAAATCCCCAGTCGCTTCGTATCCTGGCAGATGCCTACGAGCGAGATGGCAATCAAGAACAAGCCGATCTCGCCCGTGAAGAGATGAAAGTACTCCTGGCGCCAAAAGCTCCTGTTGGCGTGACGAAGACTGTCAAGCAACCACGCAAAGTGGTCATGTAGAGTGCGCAATCCACGTGCTATAGTACCGATATGACACATGTATCTTTATCTCAAAGTAAGCAAGAAGTGGAACGCGCGCCTGATGACGCTCGTAAATTTATCGTGCATAATCTAGATAGTACAATTCTTGATGGTAACGATATTGTGCGATGCAATTTCCCAACTGATTGGATTGAGACTGATGAGAACACCGAAAAGAAAATCGTCCGTAAGGTTTATGATGACGGGACAATTCAAATGCTCTTGATTGCCAAGACGACAGAGAGTGGCAAAAGGAGCTCTGAGAAAAGACCTTTGATACAAAATGAATATGATTCGCTGCTGAAATCGTCCCAGCTACGAGTTGAGAAAAATCGATATTCGTTCAACTATACTCAAGGGAATGTCGTCTTTAAAGTGAATTACGATGAGTTCGTAGGTAGCGAATTGAGGGTTCTAGAAGTAGACACCGAGACAGAAGAGTTGCGTGCTATGTTCGAACCTGACAAATTTCCGGCGCAGCTTGAGGAGGTAGCGGCAGGAGACAGAAGTTATGAGGGCTATAGAGTAGCGAGTCATTTGTAAAAAACTGAGGGAAGTAGGGCATCACTCCACTTCGTTTCGCTCCTTTGTTCACTCGCTAAAGAAAATGCTTCGCGCTTTCTTTGGCTTCGCTCTCTGCGCCGAACTCTACGTCTTTTGTTCTGCAAAAGTTTCGTAGGTTCTCGTGACTTTGCGCTACCAAGTTTAAACCCCGCCGCAAGGGCAGGGCTTAAACTTGGTGCCGGAAGTAGGACTCGAACCTACGAAGCCGAAAGGCGGGAGATTTACAGTCTCCTGTGATTGCCACTACACGATTCCGGCATTGTTTCCATACACGAAACGATGAAGTATCATCATCTCGTCGTGGAGCCGCTTCAGGGACTCGAACCCAGGACCTGCTGTTTACAAAACAGCTGCTCTAACCAACTGAGCTAAAGCGGCGTAACCTGAATAAGTATACAAAACTTGGCAATATATTTCAAGCCTAGAGGTGGAATGATTGACTAAACAACATAAAAGTGTTAAACTAAAAGTATATGGCCAAAACATTTCATACATCACTTCTCCGATGGGACGAGTCATACGACACTCGCCAGAAACTGCAGCATGGTTATGCTGCCTCTGCCGCTATCTTGATACTGGCAGCCGGTATCGTGGGATTGATCAACTATGATCTGGGCCAGCGCATTTTGCTTGTAGCATTTGTGTGTGTCGCTGTGTTTATACTCAACGCAGTAGCATGGGCATTGTTACAATCGTTCATATTGCTCCCGCTCGATGCTCATCGAGCTGCCCAAAAGCAGACTCGCACGCCACGCAAAAAATAGCAGACTAGCGAAATATACGTACGAAAAAGCTGTCCGGGAGCAACTGGACGGCTTTTTGATTGATTGTTTCCGCGATGCCTGTTGATAGCATGGCTTCGGTGATGAGGCGTGATGTAGTTTGCGCCCGCTTGGACGACACGACACGGCTTGCCTCATACGATTTGAGCGCTGTATGGGTATCATGATGCCGGACTAGAGCATCCGTGAGTGCAATCGCATCTAGAATTCCAGCTGTCGACCCCATGCCTGTTGCCGGCATCATTGCATGAGCTGCATCGCCGACAAGGACATAGGGATATCGTTGCCAGTGCGCCAATTTCACCTCATGTAAGTGCCCTTGGTACATTGCGTTACGATCAATATTGGCAAGTACTGCATCGATATCGGGAGACATGTTGCCAAAAAGCTGTGATATGTCGATGTCTCGAAGGTCGATTGTAGCAGGTAGATGGGTACTGAGCACGATATTCGCCCCACCAGGCAAAGGAAAGATACCGGCAAAGTGACCATGCTGCCAATACTGCGTTATGTGCGTTGTACTAAATCGCGTATGCAGTGGCTCGGGAATGAAGCACGTCCAAAAAGCCACTCCCGTAGGTGAAGCCTGTGCAGAAGGGGACATGAGAGTACGTATGTGTGAATGAAGCCCATCTGCACCGACGACGAGGCGATACGAAGCTTGTTTATCTGTCGTAAGCTCTACGGTCACGCCATCTTCTGATGCCTGACATGAGCCTATTGCTGTATTGTAGCGAACTGGCTTCGTGAGCTCAGCAAGTAGAGCTGCATGAAGGTCCGCGCGTCGAACCGTCCTCACCTGGAGTCGATTGCGCCCAAAGTCGATGCTACGAGTAGCCTCGTGCGCTTCTGAGGCAAGTAATACGCCGTCAACAGAGGAACTGAGTGGTGCAATACTTTCGTAGATACCAAGTGTACGGAGTGCATCGAGCCCCGCAGGCGGGAGTGTGACGCTGTATCCCTGTGGATGCGAGACCCCTCTGCGCTCTATGAGATCATAGTCGAGGCCATGCTTTTCGCACATGATAGCGCAGGCTAGTCCGGCGATACCCGCCCCGACGATAAGTATTTTTTGAGTGTGTGTATTCATACCAGTGTCTTTCTATAGTACGCTAGTTCAAATACAAAAAACACCCCGTGCAGGACAGGGTGAAAGATACATCTGGAGCCACCTTCGAGACTTGAACTCGAGACCCCTTCCTTACCATGGAAGTGCTCTACCACTGAGCTAAGGCGGCCTATAAATCCATATTATCTTAGCACAAGATGTATGATATTTCTAGAGGTGATATACTAAGTATATGCCAACATTTAGTTTTGATATCGTGTCTGATTACGACAAAGCAGAGATGAACAACGTCTACATGCAAGCCGAGAAAGAGATTGCTGGTCGCTATGACTTCAAGGGTACTCCCGCTGGGTTAGAATGGCTTGGCGATAAGACCGGGTTTAAGCTCATCGGTGCGGGCGAGTGGCAAGTCGATGCAGTACTCGACATCGTGCGCAAAAAACTCGCCAGCAGAGAAATAAGTAGCAAAGTCCTCGATCTTAGCAAAGAAGTAGTAGAGTCAAACCTCAAAGCCACCAAAGAAATACCTTTCAAAAAGGGTTTGAGCCAGGACAATGCCAAACTCATCGCTAAAGCGATTCGAGATGAGTTCAAAAAAGCTAAGCCGGTGATACAAGGCGACGAACTGCGTGTGACGAGTGCCAGTAAAGACGAGTTGCAAGCTGTCATGTCTCATGTGCGAGCACTCGACATCGATGCGCCACTGCAATTTGTCAATTTCCGCTAGCGCGTACCCCTTGCGTATCTGTAGTGTTTTTGCTATAATCGAGTATTGAAAGTCTTATAAAAGCCGAGAACCCGGCAATCTAATAAGGAAGTTGAAGTGGCAAAGAAGAATACGAAGCGCAAGCTTATCGGCCTGGTGAGTGACTTGTCTGGTCACCGCACATACTACACGGTCAAAAACACCCAGAATACCCCAGACAAACTCGTCCTGCGTAAATACGACCCAGTTGCACGCAAGCACGCAACGTACACCGAGACCAAGAAAAACCTCGGACGCAACGAAGTCAAGAAGCGTAAAAGCTAATCAACAAATAGCCTCCGGCAGTCGCTGGAGGTTATTTGTTGCGCGTCTCGAGTGCCGTAGCGAGTGTGCAGGCGAAGCGAACCTGGAGTTCAAGTGTTTTTTCCGTAGGCTCATGCTGCGAAAAATTGTAGACAAACAGACTCTTATCGCTTACTTCGAACATGTAGCGCTCGCTATGGAAGTTTTCTATACACCCAGCAACTTCATCGCTGGCAAAATGAAGTGATCTCTCGAAATGTGTCGGAAGTGACAGAATAGTATGTTCGTCTTTGAACCGGGCACTAAAGTGATCGTGCGGTGCATACGGAGCTTGTCGGTGGTGAGGATAAAGCTGCAAAATCGCCTCAAACCAAGCCTTATCGAGAAGATTTGGCAGCACAAAGAAATGACTAAACGGATGAAGCGTATGAAGGTCGACCTCAGTGATAACGACACGACCATGGGCAGTAGTGCGATGTAGCGCAATGAAGTCGTGATGAAGAAATGTGCCGATGCAGTGATCTGTGTCTTTGTGTGTGTGCGATGCCGTAAATCCGCGCACGAGATGATACTCGACACTATGTTGCTTGACACCGCCCATATACATGACACCGGCGTGTTTGGCAAAATGCTTGAAACTTTGGGTGACACGGTCACTAGGGGTAAGTGCTATGAGCGATGAGCCGAGCATATTAGTGAGCCTCCGGCTCTGTGATCATATCGAGCAATGTAGCGACGAACTCTGCATGGCTCCATGTCAGTGGGGCAACCGACAGTGATTCTCCAGTGTGCGGATCGAGTTGTTCAGACAATACACCTGTCGGACCAGCGTATTGCTGCACCCAGTCGATAATTTTTGTCGC
This sequence comes from Candidatus Mycosynbacter amalyticus, assembly GCF_025273655.1. Taxonomy (GTDB): domain Bacteria; phylum Patescibacteriota; class Saccharimonadia; order Saccharimonadales; family Saccharimonadaceae; genus Mycosynbacter; species Mycosynbacter amalyticus. The sequence continues at coordinate 535,313 of NZ_CP045921.1, read as the reverse complement.
AGTCTCACTGTCACCGGTTTCGATACAGTACTGTGCTAGCCAAAGCGACGCAATGTGCCACCAGTTGCCAGGCAATGTGTCATTTGTGCGTAGATATGTATCGTTTTCGTAACGGGGCAATCCGTAGGCACCTTCGTGAGTAGGGAAGACTTTGAGCAAGCTCTGCAGTGCTGTTTGCAGCTCAAGCTCACGGATAGGAAAGAGGCCAAACATAAATGCGCCAAACACACTGGAAGTGTCGATGCGTTCGTCGTAGGTAATTTCGCCGTCTCGTGCCAACAGTCCTTTGTAAAACGATTTTCGCTGACTGTTGTACAGGTGTTTGTGTGCAGCGTCGTAGATATCATCCGCCGCTAGCCGCCACGCGACGGCGTTGTTGTGATCACCAGCAGCTTCGGCAAGATCACCAGCCGCAAGCAGTGCAGCATATACGACCGAAGTGGTGTAAGTGGTAGTGAGAAACACTTCTTCCCAGAGATCATAGCTGGGCTTTGGCAGGCCTGTTGCCTCGTCGATATGCTCTGCGAGAAACAGCGCCATTGGTTTGATCATCTCTTCATAAAAATCATCGAGGAGGCGCTGATCTTTGTGCATGCCATAGTACTGTGCAAACACAAATAGGACAAGTGCCGTCTCATCTTCCTGAATAGGTGGCGCGACAAGCCCGTCGTGGACATACGGGTGCCAGCTGGAGCCAAGTGCGCCATCTGCGCGAAACTTGTGCATGAGATATCCGGAGGGGTGCATGACACGTCGACAAAATTCAAAAAACTTGAGCGGCTCTTCTGTGTAGCCCAAGCGAATTAACGGCCATAGCACGTAGGCTCCATCGCGCGGCCAGCAGTAAGCATAGGCATCGCGCCAGTAGTTAAGCATGGCGGAGTCTGTGCTGGCAATCACGGCACCGCGTTTGTCGATTTGCGATTTGATGATCATCACACTATGACGAAAATTGTCACGGTAGCGTTCATCCATGCGATCAAGCACGCGTTCTGTTGGCTCGAGCCAGGTGTGCCACCAGTGAAGTGTACTGTGCATATAATGCCCGACACCCTGTTTCTGGATCTGCTTGTTGATATGGAGTGCATCACGAAGTGAGGTGCCAGCCGCAATCCAGTAGTGCACACGTCCGGAGTCATGGGGTGCCAGCTGCAGAGTGAAGCGCAGTGTGCTATCCACACGCCCATGCTCGACATTGCTCATACTCAATTCGCCATCATCGGCATCACGATAGGTACCTTCTTTTCCCTCTATGCCGAAGATACCGACAGTGTATTGGTCAAACGGCGCATTGTGATAATTGCCCGATACGACAAATACTCGATTACCTCGGTAGTGTAATATCGCGTCGCTGTCGGGCAAGTACTGGGCGGTGTCTGTGTTACTCCTTGAGTCACCAATTGCAAAAGCCTGGTGAGTAAAAAGTCGTACCTCACGCTCGTACTCGCGCATGTTGACAACATGAATATTGCGAAGAAACGCGTTCATATGCGCATCGACGGTGTCGTCAAACTCCAAGATGATGCCGAGTGCTTCGTTGACCGCCACCATATGGCCAACAAGCCCACGGTGCGGGTACGAAAACTCTACATGCCAATCCGACGCATGAATATCGAGCCAGCTGATTTGACCGTCCACCCACACACCAACATGATGCCTGAGGTCTTTGCCTGCGGCATGGTTTTCTAGTCCGACGTAGGGAAAATAGAAATCATGCACCAAACCAAAATTATTGATGCCAACATGAAGCTCGCCGTTGCTCAGTACGATAGGTCGCGTCACAGACTAAAGAGCCTTTCGGTGTTCGCCTACTCGCCAGCGTAGGTCACGAACAACATTCATATAGCCCAGAAACGCATCGTAAGGTGAATCATAGGGACTAAAGTATGCATGGATATTGCCGTCGTCATGCCACTTAGTCGACATGTAGTAGGCATGGTCGGACGTGAGGAGTTTGCGCCAATCTGCGATAAGGTCACTGTCGCCGGATTGGGTCACTTCGTGTTCAAGTGCATAAATATATTTGAGTATCTCTTGCTGAAGTGCGTTGCCCGTCCAGGCACTGAGATCACGCTCGCTATCTGCCCAAGTGACCGTTTCTGGCATCGAAAGTTCACCCTCTTGGTCATGCAGAGCGATAGCATCAGATACAGTAACAAAGCGTTGATTGTCTGCTGTCCAGGCGTGCACAAACTGACTAAAGAACGCGAAAATACCGGTGTCTTCCCACTGATGCTCGCCAAATGTCTCAAAGTCCATAAAGAGGTTAATCAGCTTGGCTGACGGATCGGAGTGGTGCAGCCTGTCGATGTAGCTTGCGGCCGACCAGTTGTCGTGTGCAAAGCGAAAAGCCAGATCATCACTCAGTCGGTAGTTTTTGAGTAGTAGGGCGAGCTTGTCGGTGCCTGCAGCACGATACAAATGGTTCGGACTACGCCAATCGAGTACTGCGTCCCAGCCCTCAGCTAGGATACCTTTATACCCATGTTCAGCCGCCCACTCTGCTAAGCGATCATCGTATGCCAGCTCGGTATTGCGAAATACCGACGGAATCACGCCAAACGTTTGGAAGATTTTTTCGCGGTGCAGATTTACCTGTGTCTCAAACTCACGCTGACTGTAATAAAACGCCAGACTATGGTGATACGTTTCCGCCAAAAGCTCTACATTACCACTGGCGACAAGTCGCTTGAGCGTATCGATCACATCGGGAGCCCATGCTTCTGCTTGCTCGAGGAATGTGCCTGTGACGCTCAAACTAAATCGGAAGTCTGGCAGCTCTTCGCCCAGTCGCTCCAGTTGCGTGAGCATAGGGCGGTATGATTTTTCGGCGACACGTTCGAAGATACGGCGGTTGTTGGTGTCGCTATCGCCTTCATCATTGAAATATAAGTGGTCATGCGCTGTATCAAAGATAGTGTAGCGCTTAACGCGGTATGGCTGGTGTAGCTGTAAATACAGCGCAATTGTCTTTTGGCTCATACAACAGCTCCTACGTGGGCTCGGGTGTACTGCGAGAGGCACTGGCTAGCGATATCATGCCATGACAAGCGTGCATATTCATCGCGGATGTTGCGTTTCATCTCACCTAAAAGTGCTGGAGAAGTAGCAAGGCCGATAATCTGATCAGCCAGTAGTTCAGCATCCCAGAAATCAAACCTAAAGATACTTTGTAATACTTCACCCACGCCAGACTGACGGCTAATCATGAGTGCATTGCCATGATGAGCAGCCTCTAGCGCCGTGAGACCAAACGGCTCCGACACCGAGCTCATAACAAATATATCGGCGACCGAATACGCATCTCGCCATAGCTTGCCGCGCACAAATCCGGTAAATACTACGCGGTCGCTAATGCCGAGCCGAGCCGCCAGATCTATAAGCTCGTCTCGCTGTTCACCGTCGCCTGCGAAAAGAAAGACAACTTTGTCGTACTGTTCGAGTACCTTGGCGGCAGCGTGCATAAGGTGCGATAGTCCCTTCTGGACAGTAAAACGAGTGACTGTTGCGACGACCGTGAAACCCTCTTGCTTGAGCGATTCGAGGTACCGATAAGTATGTTCATCATAGGTGTAGCCATCATTGAAGTGCGCTGGGTCAAAGCCGTTATACACTACTTCGACTTTGTCTGCAGGTATACCATAGCGATGCACGATAATACTTTTGGTGATACTACTCACGGCAAATATTCGATCCGCCATCAGCAAGGCCGTTTGCTCAATCTCGTGCACTATGGGGTTTCCAGTGAGCTCGCCCGAGCGATCAAACTCGGTGGCATGGACGTGCACTATCAGCGGCTTACCTGTCAGCTCTTTAGCGCGAACACCTGCCTCCATAGTAAGCCAGTCATGTGCATGGATGACATCCACTTCTGTATCAGAGACAAAATTCTCGACGAAATCGACATAGCGACGCTGGATCGTGCGAATATTGTGATCACCTCCAGGTATATCCGGCAGTTCGCGATTCACAACCGTGCGACTACTGTCGTACACGCCGAGGTTGTTGCGCTCAAGAGGGGTAAGTGAACTCACCGCATGGATCTTCATGAAGTTGATTTCGGGATGCGCGGCAGTGTAGGGCACAACAAAATCAATCTCAGCGCCCCGAAGCGCGAGTGATTTGGACAAATGATAGCAAGCTACCCCAAGTCCTCCGCTGTTATGTGGTGGTAATTCCCACCCGAGCATCAATATTTTCATATGTTTGTGTAGCAGCCCCTACCGCTTGCGCTCCTTTTTTACCACATTTGTCTCTTATTATAGTCAGTGCTTATGGTTCTGGCAACCTAGAAATTGTTTGTTTTTGTTGTATGAGAGGCAACGGCTGCTTCGGCGAGCGTCAGGGGCATAATACGGCGATAACTGTCACGAAGTAGACGATCATGAAGATACTTTGCGAAACGTCCCGTCGTATAGATGCCGAGACATTCGATATATGCCCAATCTGTACCGACTGGCACCGAGATGATACTCGTGGCGGGTCGGTAGGCGCTGACGAGTTTGCCGGTCTGGCGTCGTACAAGATGGTCGGCCACGTATTCAGCCATATCGAGAGCACCACGAATCCGACCACTTCCACGCACAGAAACATTGTCGCCGATTACGGAGATGTCGCGATACGCCTCGAGATAAGGGTTAACTGCGACGAGTCCACCTGGCTGCACGTCAAACAAGTGAGGATGCTGTGCATAAAAAGGATTGTTATGTGTACCAGTTGCCCATACTAGCGCATCGATAGGTAGTTTCTGATAACCTACTGTGACGAATTCGGTATGCGTGGTGGCAACATGAGTGCTAGTGATGATTTCGATGCCATGTTTTTTGAGTGCTTTTGCGGCTGTTCGGCTCGCTTGCTTCGAAAGTGTTGGTAGAATACGCTCGGCGGACTCGATCAGCATGATGCGAACTTTTGCACGTGATACAAGGTGGCGCTCAGTAAGCTGCTGGACATAGGCACCGAGCAATCCAGCTATCTCGACACCACTTGGCCCCGCGCCTATAACTGCGTAGCGACGATCGACTGGCTCGTCTCCCGCGAGCGCAGCGTGCAGATGATCATGGAGATCGGAAACTTGTTTGAGATTCCAGCTGCCAAACACGTGGCTCGGGCCATCGGTATGACCTCGATAGTTTGCCTCGCTTCCAAGTGCCATGACAAGCTGATCATAGTCATAGCTCTCGTGTCCACACACAACAAGTTTGCGGTCCGGATTGATCGATGTTAGCTTGGCATGGACGATGCGTACTTCGGGGTGCGATGCAAAGATATCATCAAGAGCAATAGCCGAAGCGGCAGGATCACCCCCTGTAAGCGCATGCCTTAAGCCGCCGTGATGGACAAAGTCAGGCCGTTCAGATATCAATGTAATACGACCTGATTGAGCCCTGCTCAGCTCGAGTGCTGTTTTAATACCGGCGAATCCGCCACCCACGATAACCGTATGCATATACCACCTTTGTTGCTCAGTTGCTGCACCCATGATACCAAAAAGCACAACAAGAATAAACTGGTCAAAACCCGTCAAATAGTCTATACTATATACACGTGAATAGCTCCGATCAAGACCAAATATTTCATACCGTACTCCTCGAGGTACGGGATTTTTTTGCCGAGCCAAATGCGCTGCGTTCGGTCTTGATTATGATCGGCTGTATCGTCGTTGCCATCTGGATTAGTAAATATATTGCTAGGGCGATTATCCATGTAGCTCAAAACATTGCCATACGCAGCGACAACGAATCCGACGAAGTCAAGGCTCAGCGCTACCGTGAACTCGAAACATATCTCAGTATAGCCATTGCGGTCGTTCGTACGGCAATCGTCGTCGTGACCGCCTATGTACTATGGCGCCTCCTCAGTCCAGCTTCGGGATTAGGTATGACTAGCGGTATCGCGGCGGTCGGTGCCAGCGCATTTTTTATCGTATTTGCTGGTCAAAGTCTCGGCATGGTAATCCGCGACGTAACTACTGGCGCAATGATGATTGCCGAAAAATGGTACACGATCGGTGATTTTGTGAAGATCGAGCCATTTATTGATCTCAGCGGCGTCGTAGAGCGTATGACACTGCGCTCTACCAAAATCCGCACGCTTAGCGGGGAAGTCGTCTGGGTGCACAATCAGCAAATCCAGGCAGTGCACGTCTCACCAAAAGGCGTACGCACCATGGCTGTCGATGTATTTGTGCGCGACCGTGCACGTGGTGAGCGCGCAATTGAAGCAATTATCAACACGATTCCGACAGGCGCAACCATGCTCGCAAGCCCGCTCAAGATTACGTATGCCGAACGCTGGAACGACGATCTCTGGCGTATTAGCGTCATAGGTCAGACACTCCCCGGACGCGAGTGGCTTATCGAGAAAAATTTCGTGCAGATGGTGGAAGATATTGACCGGGATGTCAAGACACCCGCGGAACGCCTTATTGTCCACACTCCAATTGCGCGTTTTGCCGACGGTGAAGTAGAGCGAAAGTTTCGTCGAGCAGTTCGCGTATCAAAACGCAAAAAACCAAGCAAAAAGCATAAGTAGGTCGCAGGCACTCTTGCAAGCTGCTATACTAACAACACTATGGCAATATCTCGCGAAACTGAGTTACAACAGAAAAAAGTCATCATCGCTGTGGCGGCAATTGTATGCGTAGTTGTGCTAGCGATAGTGGGCTTTCGTATGTTTTGGCAGCAACATGCGACAGGCGATACCGCGCCAGCTCAAGCACCACTAAGTGTTTCGCTCGGCAACAAAAGTGCGAGCACCAAAGTCGTCATCTATACCGATCCAGTCTGCGACAAATGCGCTACATTTCACTCCGCAACTGTTAAGCCACTTTACGATGACTATGCCAAAACAGGCAAAATTGATCTCGAAATTCGCCCTCTGAGTATTGTCACTGAGCAGTCGGCTGCACTTACCGAGCTACTCATGTGTGGCAATGAACAGGGAAAATTTATGGATACATCGGATTTCGTAAGTGATGCACTTACTCGCAGCAATGGCCGCACTGTCGAAGTCAACGGTGTATCGTTTTTTACAGATTTCCCCGCAGCACGCATTGCCCAGGGAGCAGGACTCGATGAGACTAAGCTGTCATCGTGTCTACGCGATAATCGGTACGACAATCTTATCAAGCAAGCCGACACACAAGCGTATGCCGCTAATATCTATAGCACACCGACAACCTTTGTCGCCGGCCAAGAGCCAGTCCGCGGCTACGCAATTTATGACTATATCAAAAGCCTTGTCGACATCTCCCTCTAGCGTGGTGGCGCAGCCTCTGCTCTAACCTGCGCATTCGGCTCAGTCGATGAAGGTAGGGCATGAGTGGCCATTTCGCGTGGCAGCACGATTTTAACGAGACGGTTAGTAATGTATGGCTGGATCTGGCGTATCATATTGGTATATTGAGCTGTGTCTTCGCCCGGATTCGCATGGCCCACCTGGGCTTTTATGAGCTTAAACTGCAGATTATGCTTCTCGGCAGCAACTTGTAGGTTTGTGGCACTTGGATTAGTAGCAACAACCTGGTCGTCAGATTCTTGCCAGGCACAGGTGTAGACGATGAGAGTATCTTCTGGGAGTGTAGCAATATTTTTTTCGTAGTCAGTCTGCACAATAAACTTGGCTTGCTCCCATATGAGCATTGCACTAGCGGCATCTTCGTCGCTAAGCTTATCAATGATGTCATACAACTCCGGTAAGATGTTTGGGTATAGTACTTCATAATGAGTACCATTATAGTCAAAACTCTTGTAGCTATGAATTGTAAGACGACGATCACTTGCGGGTGACCGCTCGATATAACGATCGCTACGTGCTAGTAGCTCGGTAGCTATACGCCCTTTGAGATAATACGCTAGATCTTCATCTACCGAGAGTATTGTCTGCATAAGATCTATGCCCTCCCTACTCCTGTCGGTGAGGCTATCGTCGCCGATGGGCGAACTATTGAAGACAATTGCAACGATATTTAGTTCCGGCTCCATCTCCCTAATGTGGGCTGCTATATCCAGAGCGATTGGCCCGCCGGCACTATACCCGTCAAACGATATTTCAGTCAACTCGTGCGTTTTTGCAGTTGCAATGACACGTTTTGCCATATCTTTTGTGTCCAGATCGCGGTTGCTGTATTCAAGTGCGAAGACCTGACCGGCCTCCTTATGTACCTCAAGGACTTCGGCAGTTTTGGTGGGGTTTTTGGTGCCTAGGCCCGTCAGCACAAAAGTGCCATGATGAGCATGAAGCACATCAATCTCTGTATGGCTCCCGTATACCTCATGCACCATAGCATGACTACTCTGGACAGCTTCACGTCCATCGTGCACGCCATGAACAATATCAGCTCCTAGCCAGACGGCACCAGCAGCTACCGCCCCCAGAGTAGATGCACTGGTCCATCGCATAAATTTACCAAATGCAGGTTCTGTGTTGCGATGGGAGTCGCGTACCGCACCGTCCATCCTCCCTATGTCGCCCGGCATTGGTGGTAGGTCGATCGAAGGTACAAAGGTATCCGCTTCTGGTGCGTGTGTTCGAGAGAGCCGCATAAACTGTCTCAAGTATAAAACTATTACCCCCTATCCATCAAATCAGTTTGTGATGCATAATCCTCAGCTTGCTATGTGCCATGAAAAACGCCAGACTAAAAAGTCTGACGATTTTCATGGCAGGGGTTGAAGGATGATTATCGAACCTATTGTGGTGTAATATAATTTCCAAAGAAAGCAGGCTAGTTGTTCGGTACCTTAAGTCAGGCACCAGTGACACTAGCCCAAGTCACTCGCACGATTGAGCGGATTACTCCGTCTCAGGAATGCGAACCCCGTTTTGTCCTACTGCTTCTCGACCTCGATGACATGAACACCGAGACGCTCCTTGTGTGCGGGATAGATCTCGCGTAGGAGCTGGAGGGCGATCGCCTCGCTGTTGACCTGAGGGACGATCTCTCGCCACGGCTCGGTCGCCAGCATATCGGCGAAGTTGTTGTAGATGCGGATCGACTTGATCCTCACCACCCCCGACGTGTGTCCGGTCTCGAGCTGCAACATCTCCCCGGCCCTCAGCCGCTTGATGTTGTCGTATCCGACGCGAACCTCCAGGGTCTTGCGACCCGACATGATCGCGTCGTAGTACGGACGCTTGATGCGCATCTTACGCACGGTTGCTCCTTCCTTGTTGAAGTTCAGTCCCCACTGCTGCACGACACTGTTCGGTGCGTACCCTCCCGGGAACACACCTTCGAGCGTCCAGCCGTGACGCTGGAGGCAGGCGACCTGCCACGGTTCGGGAACGAGGTGAACGTACAGCTTGTGACCGTAGTCCGCCAGCAATCCCTGAAGGTCGATGACAAGCGCTTCGAACGCTGCCTCCGACAACGTCACGAGCGGCATCAGCTTGATGGGCTGACCCTTCTTCGGTGTAGCGCCAGCGATGCCGACCACCTGACCACCACACTCGGCGGTGAAGATGATCTTGTACTTGGCATTCACGTCGCCAAGTTCTTTCCGCTTGTAGCCAGCGAACAGGGCGTCAACCCAATCGTCGTCCACACCACGGAAAACATCGCTCATCTGCGACAGAATGAGCTTCCGCGCGCCTTCAGCGTGATTCTCCTCGTCGAAGGGGATCACCGAGACATTGGGCGAGTCGAAACCCGCCTCGTCCACGAGCTGCTTGTACAGCATGTGCTCGTCGACACCCTGCTTGTAGTGATCCTTCGCCGTACCAGTGATGCGGAAGCCCTTCCGGAGGAAGAACTCCAACGCCTTCTGGTTCGGTGAGGCGACGGTGCAGTATAGCTGCCGAGCACCGAGGTTGCGGGCGAACTCTTCAGCGTGCTTGAGCAGCATGCTTCCGATTCCCAGCTTCCCACGGTAGTCGGTGCTAACGATCAGCGGACTGATCTTCACCGTCTCCTGCTTCTTCTCCACGACGTGGATGATGCCGACCCGCTGCCCGTCCTGCTCGGCGATGAACATGTACTGTCCAGCCGAGAAGTGACCGACGTGGTCGACGCCACCCTCCATGTGGGTGTCGAAGATGCGCTGTGCGTGCGCACGATGGTCGCCGTCGTAGAACGGGCTGAGCGCCCGAACCATGAGGTCGGCGACCCACTCGAAGTCATCAGACGCCGCAGGGCGAATGACAACGTTGTTAATGACCGTTGATGCGGTCATGGTACACCTCCCGATGATTGCTAGGATTTTTTGGTTGACCTAGCAGGTGGATAGGACGGTAGTGATTATAACAGAGTTTATGGTTTTATGCAACCTACAGGAGCACAAATTCGATGCCGATAACGCCATCTTGCCTCTGCTGTTCAACAGAGTAGAATTCGTTGATCTGGTTTTCAAGCCATTCAACGCTCTCTCCACCAAACTTAGCAGGGTCATTGTGAGAGAAAAGATCGTGGAATGTTTCGTAGCGCAGCAAGCCGATAACTTTTACCGATACGGTTTGATCGGTGTTTTCTCGGTTCGTAAAGACAATAGTATCGCCAATCTGGATTGTTTGGCGTTTTTCATCATATAGTCGTGATTCAATCGTTTTTGCGCCTGATGTAATAGCATCAAATGGCACGGTGGCAAGTTGTAGTTGGTGGGTGTTCATATCTGTGATTATAGCATAAAATATAAATGACATACCTTTGACAGTGTGTCATTTATATTGGCAGGGGTACTAGGAATCGAACCTAGGTCGTCGGTTTTGGAGACCGATATACTAACCGCTGTACTATACCCCTATAGCAGCTCGTATCACTATATCAATCCCTCTAGCAAATGTAAATCATATCAGGCCCTGATTTCGCCCGCACGGCTACTATCTGCTATACTGATACGTATGAAATCGTTGAGTCTGACTACGCCGCGGGTGATTTTCGTGATCGGTAAGCCTGGAGTGGGTAAAACCCAGTTTGCAAGTAAGTTCGCGGAGACGTTTAACGTGCCGTACGTCGAGGCAGACCAAGTGCGCGGTATCATCACACAAAATCCTGTCTACGATACCGCCGAGCAAAAAACCGTCGACAGACTGGTAATGCTGCAGATTAGCGAACTTCTCAAGACTTCGCAGACATTTCTAGTTGAAACAAGTACCGAGGCTAAGGTAGATAGGCAAAACTTCGCCAAATGGATCCGTAAGCATAATTACGAGCCACTCTTCGTGTGGGTACAAACAGATGGCGACACTGCATATGATCGTGCAACGCGCGCGAGTCGAGTCAATAAAGACAAGATTTTTATCCTTCCTGATGAGCGCTACGCACATCTTGCGAAACGCTTTACGGCGCCTGGAGAAGAGGAGAAAGCCGTGGTAATCAGCGGCAAACACACCTACGCCTCGCAACTACGCGCTATACTGAGGCGCTTAGCCGATCCAAATCGCCCCGCCCAGACACCATTAACGGTACCCAAACGCCAAACCCTCAAGGGAAACTCGATCAAAATAGGATAGTGACTCGTGGCAATATATACCGATGATGAATTTGGCGCTATTACGATCCGCAAAAGTCATCGCTCACGCTCAATTACGCTGAGTGTCGCACCAAATGGTATGCTGAGGGCCTCTATGCCAGTATTCGCAAGCACACGCAGTCTCAAAAAACTCATCGCCGATTCACGCACACAAATCCGCAGCATGCTAACGCAGCATGCGCCCAAAGTTGCCTACGCAGATGGCATGCAGATCGGCAAGAGTCACTCACTCTTAGTAACAAGTGGACCAAACCTCCACCTGAAGCGACAACAACTCAAGCTTGTTTTGACGTTACCACCGACTTACAACCTCACGGACGCAGCCGTACAGCAGTTGGTACGTGAACACACTCTGGTTGCACTCCGCAAAGAAGCCAGGCACTATTTACCTCGTCGCCTTTCCACTCTTGCCGACGAGCTCGGATGTAAATACGAGCGTGTCCGATTTTCACATGCCAGTACCAGATGGGGAAGCTGCAGTAGTAGGGGCACGATTAGCCTCAACATTGCGCTTATGCAACTGCCATTTGAGCTGATTGACTACGTGTTAATCCATGAATTATGTCATACAAAACAGATGAATCACAGCCGAGATTTTTGGCAACTTGTTGAGCAAGCTGACCCGGAGTACAGTGCACATCGTCGCACAATCAAGCAATATTCGCCTACAATTTGAAACGCTTATGCTTCGTAGGGTATACTAGGAGCAATCATGACGAGGAAATATCAAAACAGGCGTGCACTTAGGACTGGTAAGTGGTTACGTGTGGCGTGTGTTGTATTCGCACTCCTCTTTATGCTGCAAGGGTATTTAGTCATGGTGGGAATTTTGCCCCAGACGCGCTACATGGGCTCAGGCGTGTTCTTTCTCCTGGTGTTTTGTGGCGCCATACTAGCAGGCTATAGTATACTTTCGCACGAAAAAGATCCACGTATACTGCTCGCTCGCACTGTGGCACTAGAGATTGTAGCGATTGGACTCGTCCTCACCTCGAGCGGATTTGGCTCGTTACTCAGTCTCGCATTGATCTTACTCCTCTACGAAGGATACCGCGTCTACAGTATCAAAGGACTTATCTTGACGGCTACTGTCCTCACATTGGGTATCATACTCGACATATACCGTGCAATTGAGCTTCGCTTACCAAATATTGCCGATATCATAATTGTGGTACTGGCTCTTGTCGCCATTACTGTGGTAGTAAGTGCCATCTTGCGTATACAAGGGGTACGACAAGCCGTGCTTGAGCACAGCAAAGCCCAGGCGGAGCTTGAGCGTTACCGAGTTTCGACGCTTATGAACAACCTCGCTCAAGGCGTACTCAGTGTCGACAGTCACGGTATTGTCCGCATGTACAATGCTGCCGCCCTCAGTATTCTCGACACAAACGGCTCACCAAGCGGGCACCATATTGATGAGATCTTCAAAATACGAGATGAAGAAGGGCATCGTGTCCATATATTTCCGCTCATGAAAAAGAGCAAATATACCGTGGTGCATGACGACTTGTTCTACAAATACTCCGACGACATTGTCCGCCTGGAGGTTTCAATCACGCCTATCCGCGTCGGAAAACATCATGCTCGCCTCGACATCGACCAAGGATTTATCTTGTTGCTTCGCGATATAACCAAGCAGAAAAATCTCGACGAAGAGCGCGATGAGTTTATCAGCGTCGTCAGTCATGAACTCCGCACACCGCTCACTATCGCTGAAGGCACCCTAAGCAATATAGAGGCTATGTATGACAAAGGGCTTGACTCGCCAGATCGTATCCGCCCAGCCCTGAAAGCAGCTCACGAGCAGATGGTTTTTCTCTCGCGCATGGTTAACGACCTCAGCACACTATCGCGAGCCGAACGTGGCGTTGCAGACGAAGTAGAACATATTGATCTCACAGAGCTGGTTAATGGCCTGTATCACGAATACAGCCAATCAGCACACTCAGCGGGTTTACAATTTAATCTTGATACACCACATAAACTTGGCTCAGTAGTTGCAAGTAGGCTATACCTCGGCGAACTTCTGCAAAACTTTTTGACAAACGCTATTAAATATACCAAGCAAGGTTCGGTCACGCTCCACGCGACTGTCTCTCGAAGCCATGTTACTCTGGCTGTTACTGACACTGGGATTGGAATTAGCAAAGCTGACAAGGAGAAGATTTTTGACAAATTTTATCGCAGCGAAGATTATCGTACGCGCGAGACACGAGGCACTGGTCTCGGTCTACATGTCGCCAAAAAACTTGCCGCAAAACTTGGCACGACCATAGAACTCAAAAGTCGCCTCAACCATGGCTCTACTTTTAGTATTACACTTCCTCTCGAGCAACCTGAGAAGTAATCGGTCGCCCCTTCCAGGTGACACTATTCGTCTGGTACCGTATCATACTCACAAGCGTCAGCCATGCATCACCCAACAATACAAAAGGCCACAGCCACATGCCAAGCCAGGCGCCTCGCTCCCACACAAACAAAAGATACAAGAGATAGCAGTAAGCGCCCAAGAGGTACGAGGCGAGGGCAAGCGGCCACAGGGAGGGCACAATCGCCGCGGCGCATGGCGCGCTACCGACACCCAGTTTGAGCAGGCAAGACAGGACACTGCGCCATACAGAAAATCCGAGCTGAGGGTATCGCAGCCGAATCGTTGTTTCGATTTGTGAGCTCATGCGCTTTTCATATGATACGCCGAGCAGCTGATGGCTCGTGAGAAATCTGTACGCACCTTCTGCTAAATACTTCCTCGCTATGGTCACTTCCGGCTCAACATCCGAGCGGAGTGATGCCAGCTCAGCAAAATCTTGCACTAGTGCCTTGCGCCGTACCATCCATGCGCTACTGGCTGCAACTGGACGTGACGGGCGATGAAACAATACATGCCAAAAATATCGCAGTGGCGCCACTACGACACTCATACGCCATACATCGCTGCGCTGAGGCAAGACCGAGACCATGGTTGACTGGGTAGATTCGGCATACGCCACCAACTGCGCGATAGCATGCGGCGCAAGCACCGTGTCAACATCCAGAAACAACACGTAAGTGCCGCTCGCTTCACCCAGCAGTACACTGAGGGCGTAATTTTTACCAAGCCAGCCTACTGGCGGAGTGCTACCGTCTACAAACCGCACCCCATCTTTGGCAAATGACTTGATGAGGCTTGACGTATTGTCCACAGATTCATCATCAAGTACGATGACTTCGAGCTTGGAGTAATTGCTACCGAGCACAGATTCGAGGCAACGAGTCATAGCATGACGTTCGTTGCGTGCCGGTATACACACGCTGACACTTGGGAGCTCGCGCACCATAGATGGTGTGCTGAGCAGCTCGCGGCGATGAAACCTTGCCAGCATCGCGCGAAGTCGCGCAATTGCTACCAACTCTGCTGTACTTGTTGCTACCAGCCATGCGCCCACCAAGTATATTTCCATACCGCTTATTGTAGCACGGCTTGACAGTGCAAACAGAGATAGCTATACTGGTCTTGACAGTCTGCATACGAGCAGACTATTTAATTTGGGAGAAGAACGTTGGCAGACAAGAAAAAAGCATCGTCATCGAAAGTGACCACCCGCGTTGTGGCCTCGACCGACGGTGCGAAGAAACCAGCTAAAAAGCAAACAGTCAAGACAGACAAAGTCGCCGCCAAACCAGCCGACACAACCAAAAAATCAAAAGTAAAGAAGCAGCGCGATAACTATTTTATCGGTGCATGGCGCGAACTCAAGCAAGTACGCTGGCCGGATCGCAAAGCCACCTGGGGCCTTACATTTGCCGTCGTCGTGTATTCTATCTTCTTCTTCCTACTTGTCATCGCGCTCGATGCAGTATTTAAATATTTATTTGATTTCCTGGTGAAAGGATAACGAAACATGGTCCGAAAACGATATGACTCTACTAAACAATGGTACGCCATTCACACGTATAGCGGCTACGAAGACAAGGTAGCCGACAGCATCCGTCAGCGTATCAATGCTGTTGACATGGCCGACAAGATTTTCGATGTCATGGTGCCAAAAGAAAAGCAAATCGAGATCAAAAACGGTAAACGAAAAGTTGTCGACCGCAAGATTTTCCAAGGCTACGTACTTGTCGAGATGAAGCTTACCGAAGAAACTTGGTATATCGTGCGCAACACGCCCGGTGTAACTGGCTTCGTGGGTAGCGGCACTGATCCTACGCCAGTATCTGAGGTAGAAATCCGCAAGATCAAAAAACGCATGGGCGTTGAAGAGCCAAAACACCAGATCGACTACAAAGAAGGAGAAGTGGTCTCTATCACTGATGGTCCGTTCAAAGGTTTCGATGGCGCGATCAGTGAAATCGACTATGCCAAAGGTAAGCTTAAAGTCATGGTTAGCATGTTTGGTCGCGACACACCAGTAGAGCTAGACGCTTTGCAGGTCAAAAAAGTCTAATCACTTCAGCTTACTTTCAAAATATGTGACGCTCTGGAATTTTCCAGAGCGTTGTACATAGGTATTGCAGCCAAAAACAAATAAATGCGACCAAGCAAAGCACGCTCACAAAGAAAAACCCGATATTGGCATGTGCAGCTGCCCCGGGATAATACAACACAGGTACAGCGCATACGAATACAGCCGCCGTAGCGATGAGCTTCGTCCTATACAGGTTACGCGGAATCAGTTTCCAGGATGTTTGCGCTAAGCACCAGCGCGGAAGACTGCGCGACATGTAGCCAATCCAATAGGGAAGACATACGACAAACACTACCACAGCAAGTACGAGCACAGCCGTCAATATACTGAGCAGCAGTTCGCTCAAGAGTCCCGTACTGGCTGGAGGGGCGTCATACTGAGCTGTCTGGGCAGGTACATACAAAAGCGTCTGACCCTTGAAAAGCAAGAACTGCAGACCTCGCAAAAACACTAGCAAAGTCACTACCATCCATGCCATATGCCACGCATAATATCCCAGGCCCCCGATATAGTTCGCCAGCATAGTACGCCACGAGGGGAACCGGCTAGATCGCTGTATAACGCTCATGGTTTCTAGTATACACGTTGTTGCCAGAACGTCGGTTTTTTGCTACAATATGCAGGTTACGCACTAAATAATAACGCTTCAAATAGTTATTTAGTCAAAGGAATTACACAACTATGGCAAAAAAGATTATCGGTAATCTCAAACTCCGTATCCCAGCCGGCCGTGCATCAGCAGGTCCTCCTGTAGGTAGCACACTTGGTCAGTGGGGCCTCAACATGATGGACTTCATCAATCCATTTAACGATGCCACAAAAGGTGACATGGGTAAAGATGTCATCGTGCACATCCAAGTGTTCGAAGATCGCACATTTACTTGGAAAAGCCTCGGTCAGCCTGTAGACGATGCAATTCGCGCCGCTATCGGTATCCAAAAAGGCAGTGGCAAGCCACATGCAGAGAAGGTTGGTAAGATTACTCGTGCCCAGCTCGAAGAAATCGCCAATGCCAAGATGGAAATGCTCAACGCTGTCGATCTCGATGGTGCAGTGAAGACAATCGCTGGTACCGCCCGCAGTATGGGTGTTGAAGTCGTCGAGTAATCGTTACCTCGTCGCACATAAATACTCCCTCACCTGGGGGAGTATTTATTTTTCGCTTGTAACTTCTCTATGCGATTCGTACAATATCGATATGAAAACAGGTGTTGAATACGCCCATTCGCGCGAAAAACGTGTGTTCGATCTGGCTGTCGCCCATACATTGCGCCTGCCTGCGGCAGTTGCACTCCAGGCGCTTCGAGCGTCGGATCTTTTTCGTAACACGGAATATCTGCGCACCGAGAAGCGAGTTGGCGCGTTTGCCAGCCTCGGTGATATCGACAAAATTCGCACTACAAATGACGATAATGAACCGCTCAATACACTCGCTAGCTTCATGGAGCGAATGGGCATCGACGAGTTTGCACAGCACCGTCAGATACGCGCAGGTACCATGTCGATGGTTGGTTGGCGACAGTTGGCACCCATTGATCATGTCAAGCGGTATGCGGAGCCCTACACTCCCCTCGACATCCAGCACCTTTCGCTAGTCGTACCGACACGACCAGGCCTTGTCGGCACTTTTAGCATCGAATCTCATTTCGGCGATCACGATATCGCCTCACAAGAGCTTCAGAAGGAGATGGAGGTATTTGATGTCACACACGGCTCGCTTATCTACGATGCAAATTTGATAGTCAAAGCCATCGCAAAAGTGTTCAGGGCATAATACACTTCTCTATTTCATACGTACCATACACCTCCCATGCTCGCTTTTGTGTCAAAACCATGTAGTATCGTATGTATGAAGAGAGTGACAGCAAGCGAAAGATGGCTACAAGGTCAGACACTGGCCCAAGAGTACGCAGACGACAAAATCTGCAAGATCTATCCTGAGATCGTAGAGGGTAATAATCTGCTCAAGTGGCTTTACAAAGAAAATGCCAATCCAAGCACCATACAAGAGGCAGTCCAGTATCTCACCAAAGGACTAGACTGTGAATGGCCGTATCTTGACGACGACATGTTAGTTTCTGGTGTCTGGCATCGCGGGAAGCTTAGCATCGAAGATACAGAAGAAGGCTACCAGTTATCGCGTGTCTTTGATGTCATTGAACCCGTCCATCGAGTAGCCAAAAGTCTTGGCTTCATCGCTACGCAAGACTCCCGCTCAAGTCCACCAACGCTTAAACTCAAGTTTGACCCTGGCGAGCGTGGTAGCAAAAGTGTCGAGACGCCACTTGGAAGACATGAAATCAGCTTTCAATCGATGGCATTTGGAAATATTGATGAACTTTCACTATCTCCCATATTTGATATCGAACCAGCCGATATAAGCGAGATCAGCGAGCGAATCTACGAAGCTGAAGCTTGGTATCATGAACGCACACGCGAAGGCTCTAAATTCTATGAACTGTCTTCGGCACGACAATATGGTATGTTTGAAAAAGTAACGAATCTCGTACACGATGCGATGCCACTACCAGCATCCAGAACTCATCTGCTAATCACAGCTGCGGCACCTTTTCTGTACTATGAAGCACAAGATGACCATCAACCTGCAGTGTCAAGCAGCGAAGCGGGCAAGTCGTACGAAATTACCGGTACTGTACTCGGTGTCAGCCTCATCAATGCCTGGCAATCCGTACGTGGCGGACGCATGGAAGCAAATCAACGACGATTGCACGAACGTGAGGACTTGCTTGATCCAGATACCGGCATATGTTTGGTAGTAGATCCTTCCGTCGACATGAGCGAAAGCCCGCTCTATCTTCCATATAATGCAACCGATTTCGACCTTGCACTAGAAGGCACAAAATAAGAAGACACTTTGCAGAAAAGTGTCTTCTTTGTCGCAGTAGATTCCAGCTTTAACGTAGTCCAGCTTTTGCCGAACAGCTAGGCCATGCGCCCCAGCCTTGTGCTGCCAGGACTTTTTCGGCTGCGGCTATCTGGGCCTCTTTGCTTGCACCAGCTGCCGAGGCAGAGCCATCTCCGTACTTAGCCCATGTACCAGGACTAAACTGCAGGCCACCACTATAGCCGTTGCCAGTATTGGTGCCCCAATTACCGCCGGATTCACACTGCGCGATCGTGTCCCATACGCCACCGCTCGCTGTTGATGCTGCAGTAGCTTTTAGTTGAGCGTTATATGTCGCTGCCTGTGGTGCCGCCTGATAGCTTACCGCTACGGCAGGTGCCGCCTGCAGCGCACCAAGTCGATCGGGAAGCTGCTCGTCTGCTGTCGGTATACGTACTTGAGCTCCTGCATTAATCACGTCTGGATTGGCAATTTGCGGATTGGCGTTAAACACGCGCACATAGTCGGTGCCGTTGGCTGCCGCGATAGACGACAGTGTATCACCGGGGTTGATAGTCACTGTATCGCCAGGTGCAGCATGCGCCGACCCTCCAACAAACAGTGTGATGACACCAGCCACGGCAAGTGCTGTCAATTTTACATTATATCGCATTGATTTCCTCCTATTTATCTCCCAGTATTCCTGTTATGCTAGAGATATGAATATGGGATGGTGTGCCTTCCTGGTCTCTCACATCCAAAAAACACAAATATTATCTTATCTGCGCATGTTGCTTATGTCAATTATTTTTAGGTTATCGCTAGATTAAAATAGATGATTACAGGGGTCTGCGGAGCGGTATTTCGTACAAAATACCGCTCCGCTAGGGCATTATTCGACGCAGACGACAAGCAGCTATCGCAAGCTTAGCTCAACAGCAAGACCGCGGCCGCAAAAAGTTGGGCGCACAGATGACTGTCGATCCTGTCTAGCAGACCTCCGTGAGAACCGAGTAAGCCCTCTTCGTCGCTCATGAGATAAAAGTCGTCCGCCCCCATGCCGCGTTTCGCCCAGCTAGCGCTCAGATCTCCCAGTACGGCACCGAGTGGCACTATCGCCACTAACCCCCATGAAGAGAGTGGAGCGCCAAGCAACAGACACCCGATAGCGACACAGATGCCTACGAATACGCCCGCCAGTACCATGCCGCATATGAACCCTCCACGAGTTTTGCCACTCGATACATTTGTGAGTGCTCGCGGATGCACCGCTCCGAACTCACAAACCCGAGGCCACCTGTTCGTCATGCGGGGCCACAAGCGACCGCACAGCTGTGCAGCAGTGTCACAGATGATGGTACCGACAAACACGACGTAAAACAGTCCGTGTTGCTGTGTCCACAGATAGATGGCAGCAACCATGCCGCCACCAAGAAGTGCAGTCATAGCTAACTGACGAAACACTGCCCACTGGCGATAATAGCCGGTCAGACAGATTTCCCCGAAAGCAATTGCACATACTGCCGCGGCAATCAGCATCATGCCGGTATCGAGGATCATGCCGACCGTCTTTGAGCCCCACATGTCGGCGCTAGCCCAGTAGTCGATGAGTGCAATGCTCGTCACAAGCGCAATCAACCCCAGAAACCAAGCAGTCTTACCGGCTGTCACGGAATCGTTTTCAGTAGCCATGAGCCACTTCCTTATCTTGTCGTCGAATTGTCGAGTTACAACCCTTGCGCGTTATTGTATGTATTTCGCTACGTACTGCAAGCACAAGCGCTTGATATTCTGTGACATATTTGCTATGATTTGTCTATAACTATCAATGTTGGGAGGTAACTATAACTACCGTTTGCACCACAGAAAGGATTTTACAGATATGGCAAAAAAAGCCGATCTCCTAGAAAAAGCTGCCGAGCTCAAGCTCGAAGTTACAGAGAAAAATACTATTGCTGAGATCGAAGCAGCGATCGCCGGTGCCGAGCATCATGAGGTGAAGGAAGCCGCACCAGCCAAAGCCGGCAAGCGCAGCCAGAAGTCGCTCGATGAAGCTGAAGCAAAAGCCGAGAAAGAAGCCCGCAAAGAAGCAGGCGACACCTCAGCACAAGATCCAGAAGCCGAAGAGGCGAAGAAAAAAGGTCCAGTACCAGTCACTCGTCCACTTATCGAACGCCGCGGCAAAAGCTACCGCAAAGTAGCCGAGAAGCTCGAAGCAGGCAAGGTTTATCCGCTTGCCGAAGCACTCGCACTCGCTGTCGAGACTAACCCTGCCAAATTTGACGCATCCGTTGAAGTACATGTTCGTCTCGGTGTTGACCCACGCCAAGCAGACCAAAACATTCGCGCGACTGTCAGCCTGCCACATGGCACCGGTAAAACCGTCCGTGTCGCCGTATTCGCTCCAGAATCAGAACACGCCGCAGCCAAAAAAGCCGGTGCCGACATCGTAGGCGACGAAGACTTCCTGAAGCAGCTCGACAAAGAAGAGCTCAACTTTGACATCCTTGTAGCTACCCCGCAGTACATGCCGAAGCTTGGTAAATACGCCCGCTTGCTCGGTCCACGCGGCCTCATGCCAAACCCAAAGAGCGGCACTGTCGCAGCTGACGTAGCAAAGGCTACAACCGAAGCCAAAGCTGGTAAGGTAGAATATCGTGTCGACAAACAAGCTATCGTGCACCTCGCCATCGGTAAGGTATCGTTTGGCGCCGACAAGCTGGCCGACAACGCCAAAAGCTTCTTTGATAGTCTGCAGAGCCAGAAACCATCGAGCATCAAAGGCGTCTACATCAAGACAATCAACCTCAGCACCAGCATGGGCCCTGGTATCAAGGTAGAGAACAACTAGTTTCACACTAGTGCGAAACCCACGAGACTAGTCTCGTGGGTTTTTTGTTTGCCCGCGTCGTGTCATACTGAGAGTAGGTAATCTAAAGGAGGAACATGGCAGCTACCGAACAACCCCAAGACGAGCTCTATCCGACTGTCAGCGCCGTATTACTCTACGACAACAAAGTGTTGTTGCGGCGTGATCAGCAGGTCTACAGCTGGCTCAGCCCTAGCACTCACATTGGGATCGATGAAACCCCACTCGGTGCACTCTTTCGACATGTCCAAGCTGAGACAGGCCTGCGACAAGAGTACCTGACAGTGCTCGCCACCTACGCCGACAACATGTCGCTCGAACGCGACGAAGCAGAAGGCAACACGCAGCCCATGCCATTTGACCTCGATATCCATCGCATGGGGCAGGGTAATCACGTGCATATCGACTCTGCCTACATCCTAGTGAGCACTACAGATGAGCTCACACCAGAAGTAGAAGCTCCGCCAGAGCTGGAGTGGTTTGACGCCGAGCAGCTAGGCGAGCTCATGCTCACCAGCAAGATCACCGTAAGTCGCGCGCTTTACGCTCTCCAGAAGCATGCCGAGACAACCGAACAAGAGTAGTGAATAGTCGCAAATACAACAACTACACGCTATATGTAGCGTGTAGTTTGCTATACTAGTCTTGGGTGGGTGAACATACAGAGTTTACCCTACAATTCTAGGAGAAATCATGGCATACAATGCCAAGATCGTACTTGATTCGATCACGGAAGCCGGCGATCGCTTGACCACCATGGAGGTGACATTTCCGCGATTTGTGCTGGCTGAGTTCAACACGCACCGCGTGTTTAGTCGCAACTCGGCGAGCAGTCGGGCGATTCCGTTCGAGAAGCAACTCGCGCGTATCCGAAATGACCCATTTATCCCGATCTATTGGGGTAAAAACCAGCCCGGTATGCAAGCGAGTGTAGAGCTCGAGGGAGCTGAGCGAGAAATCGCTATCGAAGATTGGCTGAAAGCCCGCGACGATGTAGTTGGACACGCACTCGAGCTATATCATGCTGGCGTCCACAAACAGACGGTCAACCGTCTGCTTGAACCGTGGATGTGGCATACCGTCATCGTGACGGCAACCGAGTGGAGCAACTTCTTCGCGCTTCGTGCCAACGAAATGGCGCAGCCAGAGATTCGCGTGATCGCCGAGAAGATGAAGGAGTTGTACAACGCCTCCGAACCGCACCTCATTCGTGAGGGTGAATGGCATATGCCGTATATTCAGCCAAACGAGCTCACCTGGGCGCAAGAGGACCCAGGTGAGGCGGGTAAGATTTCGGCTGCTCGCTGCGCTCGCGTGAGCTACCTCACGCATGACGGCAAGCGCGACCTCGATGCCGATCTGATGCTCTACAAGCGTCTCGTCGAAGGCGGGCATATGTCACCGCTCGAACACGTGGCGACACCGCATCTCGTCGACAATGACTGGCCACGTAGGTCGGAGCCCGGCAGTCGTGTGATTCCAGTGAGCGGTGGCTTCTGTGGCAACTTTTGCGGCTGGAAGCAGCTCAGGAAGTTTGTCTCCAACGAAGCCGACTTTTCACTGGTTGAAAAAGGGTAAATCGCCGATGGGTCGGCTCGATGGATCAATTCCGTCGCTAGCCCATCGGGCTGACTCATTTTTGAAATGATATAATTTATAGAATATAAGAGGGAACAAATAAGTGAGAAGTGGCCTGGTAGAAATCGCTGGTGAAAAAGTGTATAACGTCGACACGCGCGACAACGATGCCACACAGGCAGAACAAGATGAACTATTTCATGAGATCATGCGACACGAGCACCTGTCCGATCCAGCCGACAAACCTGTGTTTACAACTGACAAAGCATTCCTTCGCAGCAACGGAGTACTCAGCGATCGTGAAATACGTGTCGGCTTGGAACTTGGCCACATCGTATGCGATCCATATCCACGCAGTATTAATGGTTCGAGTGTAGACGTCACAATCGGTAAGCAGTTCTATGCCGCGGGAGAACCTCACACTACCGACACGATTTTCACCCCGTATGATTACGAAGATACGTTACGTTATTACGGCATCAAAGACCCGGAGACAGACTTTTTGACGGCGGAGCCCTGGGGAGCTGTACTCACAAAAGTCAAAAAACAAATGGGTCAGCGTGTGCTGGCTCGCTACGAAAACGAGGAGCAACTTTCGCGTATCCCCGCGGAGCATCCGATGATCTTACTACGGCCAGGTGAACGAATTCTCGCACACACCAACGAATTTATCGGTATACTGCCGCCGGGTACTACATCCATGCAGGCGCGCAGCACTACTGGTCGGATCGGGCTGTCAGCATGCTACTGTGCAGGCTGGGGCGACCCCGGCTATATCAACCGGTGGACGATGGAGATTCATAACCTGAACGAAAAAGAGTTCCTGCCTGTCCCAGTCGGTTTTCGCTTGGCCCAGATCGTATTCAGTATGACGGGAAGTGTCGGTACCGAATACGCACAAGCATCTGGTAATTATCAAGCGCAGAACGTCGTCGATCTTTCGTATGCGCATGGCCTCAAGCAGCAGCGGCAGGAAACCTTGCGCGCCACCAAATCACAGTGGCACCCGAGTAATATGCTGCCCCGTGCGTACAAAAACGAAATTTTGCCGCTCGAGCCTGTCGAGGGACTACAGAAAGGAATTGCATAATGAGCGAACGAGGCAAATACATCGTTATTGAAGGTACCGACGGCACCGGTAAATCATCACAAGTTGACATGCTGCAGCACAGCCTCTTGGAACGGGGAGTGCAAGCGATCCAAATTCATGAGCCAGACGGGTTTGCGGGTGACAATACGCTAGGCCTCCCGCGAGTCGATGAAGCGATCGCGCTGCGCCAACGCATTAAAGATGGTACGATTGATCGCACGCCGTGGCAAAACGTTGAGTGGAATACGGCTGCAAGAAAGGCGAATTGGGAGCGAGTCATGCGACCCGCCTTGCAGCGTGGTATCTGGGTTGTGGCGGCTCGGAACTACGTGTCTACCCTGGCGTATCAGGGCTTCGGTGAAGGTGTGTCACTTGATGACATTCTCACGTATACCGCTGAGCAAGTCGGAGAAGAATACATGCGACCGGACTTCCAGACCGTACTAGTTCTCGGTAGTGAAGCTACCCGCCAGGCACGCATCCAAAATCGTGGAGTCTTAGACAGGCCCGATACATTCGAGTCTCGAGGTGCAGAGTTCCAAGCGGCTGTTAGTAGCGCGTATAGTCAAATCGCCAACCAACAACATATTGCCACGATCGACGCAGGTGGCACAAAACAAGAAGTTCAAAACCTCATCATCGCTGATTTGCGTCAACAGGTGCCGGATTCCCCTGTATAAACTCCGTATCAAGCGCTGAATAGTAGGTAGCGAGTAGAGGAATCGCCCATGTCGGCTTGTTTTCCGGATCACGCTCGATCATATGATCTTCTAGCAGTTTTTTGAGACCTTTTGAGTGCGCATCGTAATTGTAATCGCGTGCTTTTCTCACTTGCAGCTGTTGTTCCTCGATAGAATGACGCAGCTTAGTCGGTAGACCGGCATCGGCCATGTCGATCAGCAGACTGTTGCGCACCACGGTGAACACCGAACCGCCAAAATGTGAACGTACTATACGTTTACGTTCTACGACAGGCATATGCGCGTCATCCTGGATAAGTCCTTTGATCTTATAGTGAGAATCGTCGCTCGCCTCCACCGTCTCGAGCCCCGACATCGTATCAAGATCCGCGCGCACCACATCATCAATATCTGCACGAGTTTCCCAGTTATTAACATGTGTAAGCCTTGCAATTTCTATCGACCTCAGAAGTGGATAGTCACGAAGAAACGTGACAAGTTCGCCGTGGGTGCCGTACCCAAGTGTACGCTCTCGAAACGTCTCATCCGCGGCAATCCGCGCCTGCAGCTTCTCATCTTGCGACTGCATTAGCTCGTCGAAATGATAATAGTTGTCGTTGGAGTGATCGGCAATCCGCGCGTAGAGCGCGTTTTCTGCAGGCTTGCGCAGTCGCTCCGGCAGCGACGACTTACTCACTTCGTCTTGTATCACCGCGCGTGCCTGCACATACGAGCTCGGACCCGGAGCCCAGCAATCAAGTGCAATCGGTGCATTTGGATTTTTTACCAGCATTTTTTCTCGCGAAGACATTCTAGAAATATAATATACAAGCATATACCAATTATGTCAATGCCTGCCTTGCTGTAATATATTGACAAAACACTGCACCATCTGTACAATGCCAAATAGACATTACCAGAGACAGTAGCAGCGAAGAGGAAACTCATGCTTAATCCGCTACCGAGGCGATCATCTACCACCATACAGATATCACTGAAAAGTCTTTGGTCATGCGAGAATCAAAGACTTTTTGTGTATTTATGCAGAAGTCTCTCTATTGACCAAATGTAATGCCGCACGTTGACAATCCGGCCGATACATAGAAACAAATCAATCATAGGAGATTTTTATGGCAATTACCCGCGATAAAAAACAAACTTTGGTTGCCGATTTTAGTGACGTACTTGCAAGTTCGAAACTGACCGTCTTCGCTCAGTACCAGGGGCTCAGCGTAGCTGATCTCCAGGAGCTGCGTGCAGCCGCTCGTACTCAGGGTGTCAAAATCCAAGTACTCAAAAACCGCCTCGTTCGCGTGACGCTCGCTAGCAACGACACCTACAAAGACACAGATACGTCTGCACTCGTAGGTCAGCTGCTCTATGCGACAAGCGACAGCGACGAAGTAGCGCCTGCCAAGGTACTCGACGAGTTTGCGAAAACTCACGAAGCCTTGCAGTTTGCCGGTGGTTTCAGTGCTGAGGGACTGGCTATTAGCGTCGACGACGTCAAAGCACTCGCCAAACTGCCAAGTCGCGATCAACTCGTGGCAGAGGTGGTGGCACAGCTGCTTTCGCCAGTTCACGACGTCACAAACGCGCTTTCTGGCAATTTGCATGCACTGCTTGACGGTGTCAGCGAAAAAGCTACCGCGTAATCTGGCAATCAATTTCAATATAGAATCTATAACCCGAAAGGATTTACTCTCATGGCAGACGTAAAGAAACTCGCTGAAGAACTGACTAAACTGACAGTTCTCGAAGTAAATGAACTCAAAAACGTACTTAAAGACGAATACGGCATTGAGCCTGCAGCTGCGGCTGTAGCTGTTGCTGGTCCTGCTGCTGGTGGCGAAGCTGCTGGTGGCGACGACGAGAAGTCTGAATTTACCGTACAACTCAAAGACGCCGGTGCACAGAAAGTTGCCGTTATCAAGGCTGTCAAAGAGATCACTGGTCTTGGCCTCGGTGAAGCAAAAGCCCTCGTTGACGACGCTCCTAGCGCCATCAAAGAAAAAGTTTCAAAAGACGACGCAGAAGCAGCCAAGAAACAGCTCGAAGAAGCTGGCGCAACTGTCGAACTCGTATAGTTCACTCGTATCGGCCCGGATTATCACACAGAATCACCGCTCTATCACAGGGCGGTATTTTGTTGCAAACACAAAATTGACAACGTTTTGACACTGACTACTGTTTTTGCTGTGGATATGCTCGATAAACTTGACAACACCCCCGTCAATCTATATATATAGAGGCAGTACTATAAAAATACAGACAAGGAACTGCGAGAAAATATGTCTGAATTACCAGAAAAACAAGTCAAACGACTGAAATCTCTGATCCAAGACGCAGAGACCAATTTGGCTGCCGCGAAGGAACTACTTATTAGTATCCTCGGTGAAGACGACCAGATCGTGACACCACGAAGCAGCCAAGAAGACGTGACCGGCAAAGTTGTCGAAGGCGTATTTGACGGTCAGATGATGATTGGCCCAGACGGCAAGAATTATCCCGTACCAGCCAACTATGCCAGCAAATCCAAGCTTGTCGAAGGCGACATGCTCAAACTCACCATCACCGACGACGGTGGCTTCGTCTACAAACAAATTGGCCCAACCGCTCGTAAGCAAATCATCGGTATGCTACAACAGCATGACGGTGCTTACTACGTAGAAGCAAATGGGCGAGAGTATCGTATATTGCTCGCCAGCGTCACATATTTCCGTATCGCTGTAGGAGATCAAGTCACTATTATCGTGCCAGAAGACAATCCGGACGCTACGTGGGCGGCTGTCGAAGCAGCACTGTAGCAGCAGCCACCAATTATTGCTTTACAATCTAAACTGTGGCATTATAGCCACAGTTTTTGTTTCGTTCCGAGACAAAAAACCGACAGTACAGAAGGTGGATAGGTATGCAGTACCACATCGTCAGAATGTTTATCGACGAGCTGCTACGAAGAGGCTGGACAGATGAAAATGTAATGCAGCTATTAGAACAAAGACATGTCCTAGATGAGCTCACTGCCTCCGTCAAGCATATGACAAGTGCAAGACTAGCGAGGATTGATTCTCTCGTCAAGAAACATGACTGTGCCGTAACAATCGATGAGGTCATAAAAGAATGTATGCCAGTGTACGGGAACGGACCCCTTAAGCAGACAGGTAACGCATTCCGCAAACTCAAAGAACATGGGCTCATACACCTTGTCGAGTTGACCGAATTATCCATCAAAGATATCGAGAGTCTTGACGGGATTGGCTTTGTCCTGAGGACGCGCATTATCGCAGTTCTCAACGAACACAAGCTGTCGTTAAAAGAGTAGCGGCCACTATCGACTGTCGGATCCCTCGGTGAAATATCCGGGGGCTTCGCATATCTACAAATCAACAACAGCAGGGCGGCAAGCAACAGTGTACAATAGTACTCAGCATGAGGGTAACAACATGTCGGTAGCACTCTACCGCAAATACCGCAGTAAATCACTTGACGATATCGTCGGGCAAGACCATGTGACCGACGTATTGAGTCGTGCCCTCGCACAGGGCAATATTGCGCATGCCTACTTACTGACAGGCCCACGCGGCACAGGCAAAACCTCTATCGCCCGCATACTAGCACATGAGATCAATAAGCTCCCATATACCGACGATAGCGAACATCTCGATATCATCGAGATCGACGCAGCTAGCAACAATGGCGTCGACGATGTGCGTGAGTTACGTGACAAAGCACTGATTGCACCTAGCTCCGCGCTCAAGAAAATCTATATCATCGACGAAGTCCATATGTTATCCAAACCGGCCTTCAATGCACTTCTCAAAACGCTAGAAGAGCCGCCAGAACACGTTGTATTCATTCTCGCGACGACGGATTTTGACAAGCTTCCCGACACAATTGTTAGCCGCACGCAGCGCTATCATTTTCACACCATCTCCGCGGAAGAAGTCGTCGCTCGACTGCGCTACATAGCCAGCACCGAATCTATCGCTATCGACGACGAAGCTCTCGCCATACTTGCTCGTCGTGGCGGCGGCAGTATGCGTGACAGCGTGAGTCTGCTCGATCAAATTCAACATGCGGTAGCAAGTGGCAACACTATCACGGTAACCGATGTGGAGCAGGCGCTTGGCCTCGCTACTGGCGACGAACTCGGCAGCCTCGTCACATCACTACAGTCCAGCAATGCACAACAGGTGATTGCACATGTCACTGCAATAGAAAGTCGCGGCGTGAGCGCCAGTACACTCGCCGCACAGCTTGTAGGGCGTATCACCGAACAGCTGGCAGACACACCTGCGCTCGTGCATGTACTCGAAGGTCTTATGGATGTGCCGAAGTCATCGCATCCCGGCACCAAACTCCTGGTGACACTTCTCGGAAGTATAGTCGACAAGCCTAAGACGATCGCGCTCAGTGCGCAACCTCCAGCCTCAGCTGTCATCTCGCGAGTTGTCACGCCACCAAAACCACGTACCGCCCCAATCAAACCGGTCGCAGCACCCAGCACACCAGTACCAGAACCGCCAGAAGACCCAGGCACTGTCGCGGCTGCTCCAAATGCAGTAGAAGCCGATCTGTCCAAGTTTGACTGGCCCACGGTGGTTGCATACGCGCGTGAACACTACACGGCTGTGTATTCGATACTTTCGAAATGCAGCGCCGAAGTAGACGGGGACAAGATTGTGCTCTACGCCGGTCGCAAATTCAACAAAACCAAACTCGATAGTGCCAAATATCGTCCGCAGCTCGGGGAGATCCTGGCTCAGACAGGCGTCGGTGCCGGTGCCTACGTAGAGATCCTAGAGACTACCGCCCCGCCCAAAGACGCCCAAGCGGCGCGAATAGCTGCTATGATGGGGGGAGGAGAAGAAGTGGATGTCAACTAAAGCCAGCAAAGAGGTCGCCGCGCGCATACCGCCGCAAAACCTAGACGCCGAAAAAAGTGTACTGGGCGCTGTGTTGATTGACGAAGAAATTTTGCCGGATGTTACCGAGCTCGTCAAGCCAATCGACTTCTACGAGAAACCCCACGAAATGATCTTTGATGCTATGGTGCGCCTGTATGAGCGCCACAAGCCTGTCGACATGCTGACACTCACCGACGAGCTTAAGCGTCGAGATCAGCTAGAGATTATAGGTGGTTCGGCATACTTGTCTGAGCTCACAAACTACGTACCCACGGCAGCCCATGCCGAAGCCTATGCCGAACTCGTATCGCAAAAAGCCGTTCGTCGTCGTCTCATCCACGCCAGCAGCGAAATTACCGAGCTTGGCTACGACGAAGAGTTTGAGACCCAAGAGTTGCTCAGTAAAGCCGAGTCCGAGCTCTTCGCTGTCAGCGACCAGTCGCTCAAACAAGACCTCGTGAGTATTGAAAATGTTTTGACAGAGAGTTTCGATCGACTTGAAGAGCTCCATCGCAACAAAGGTGCCCTGCGCGGTATTAAGACCGGCTACCGCGATCTCGACAATATGACTGCCGGTTTGCAGCGTAGTGACCTGATTATCCTAGCTGCCCGTCCGGCCATGGGTAAGACCACGCTCGTTACCAATCTCGCCTACAATGTTGCTACAATCGAGCAAAAAGCCGTCCTCTTCTTCAGCCTCGAGATGAGCAAAGAGCAGTTGGTCGATCGTATGCTCGCCGATGCATCGGGTGTCGATAGCTGGAATATCCGCACCGGCAATTTGAGCGACGACGATTTCGCTAAACTATCCGACGCCATGGGCGAGATGGCAGAAGCACCAATCTACATCGACGATAAACCAGGTCTGTCGGTACTCGAGATGCGCACCAAAGCCCGACGTATTGCACATGAGCAAGAGCTCGGGCTGATCATCGTGGACTACCTGCAGCTCATGCAGGGTAGCGCACACAATGCCGGTAACCGTGTCCAAGAGGTGAGTGAGATCTCGCGTGGGCTCAAGCTGGTTGCCCGTGAACTCAACGTACCACTTATCGCACTGAGTCAGCTCAGCCGTAGTGTCGAAGCACGCACGCCGCCAATCCCGCAGCTGTCCGACCTGCGTGAATCTGGCTCCATTGAGCAAGATGCCGATATTGTGTCGTTTATTTACCGGCCCGGCTACTACGAGCCGGACAATCCCGACGTAGCAAATATCACCAAACTCATCATCGCCAAACACCGTAACGGTCCCGTCGGCCAAGTGGAGCTCTTCTTCCACCCAGAGCGTCTGCGCTTCATGTCGCTCGACAAACGCCACGACTAGCACGTATAATAAGTCTATTCATGACAAAAGACACAGTCAAAGACTACACGCTCTATAAGCTGCGGTTTTGGATCGGCTATGGCGCGCTTCTCATTATCTTGGCAAGTGTATTGGTATTTGCTGCTCTCTATGTGCCCGGTGGATTCACTCCAGATGAGCAGACATCTGCCCTCCGTAGCGCGAGCCTCAGCCTATCACACCCCGAAACACTACTGGTGGTTGATTTGCCATACCATGCACTCCAGCGACTTTCCATCAGCGTGTTTGGGCTCAGTAGCTTTTCGGTCACGCTTCCGTCATTGCTATTTGGGCTACTGACGGCAATTGGTATTGTACTGGTGATTAGTCGCCGCTTCAGTCATACAGTGGGTATTTTAACCGGTGGTATCATCACCATATCAGCGTTTTTTATCTCACTTGCCGCCACTGGCGCACCGACGATTATGATGATGTTCTGGCCGGTAGCTCTCTTGACTATAGCCAGCTTCGGAGTTAACCGTCGCAAACTACACCCTGCAGCTGTCTATATTGGCAGTGTTGTGGCCGCCCTGAGCCTGTTCACGCCGTTTAGCATCTATATTCTACTTGCGCTTTTTATCGGTGGACTCTTGCATCCACACATTCGTTATCTGTTTCGCAAAACTCCTACCGAAGCAATCTGGACAGGTGCAGTAGTTATCGCCGCCGCACTAGGCATGATTGCCTATGGCGCCTACCGCGACATAGCACTGCTTACAGACCTGGTATATAGGTCGTCCCATTTCTCGCTCGATATCCTAGCGAATACCATCCTGATTGGTACGCAGCTCGTAGACTTCTCGTCGACCAGCACCACCAACACAGGCTTACTGGCGCCAGTATTTGGCCTAAGTGCACTGACACTTGCTGGAGTTGGCGTGTACAGCTTGGCGTATTGGCGACATTCGGTCGTGAGCTACATCGTGTTCTCGTGGACACTCATGCTCATCCCGATATTACTCCTCAATCCGACATCGCTCGCGCTGCTCATCGTGCCTCTCACATTTCTGGTGGCAGCCGGAAGCAACTATCTCCTGCGATATTGGTACAAGCTCTTCCCACGTAATCCTTATGCTCGCGTCTTCGCGCTCATGCCGGTTACAATTCTTTTTGCCTGTATTATCTTGTCGGGCGTGACACGCTATTTTTACGCCTTTCACTACTATGCACCGCTCGCGAACGCTCCCTCGCACGACACATCACTTGTCGAGCAAGAGCTCCGCGACCATCCAAGTGCAACACTACTAGTAGCGCCGAGCGAAAAACCCTGGTACCGACTCTACCTCGATTCCAACCATCTCGACAACGTAGCGCTAACCGACTCGACCGACCGCCTACTCCAGGCGGGTAGCCTGACAGACGATGTGATCGCTACCAAAGCCAGTAACTTGACAACCAGCGGCGCCCTGCTACCGAGTCGCGTGACAGCCTGGAGCAATTACGAGGGCAGTAGCGACCGGCTCTACATCTACAAAAAAACCGAAAAATAACCTATAATAGACCTAGTAATTCAGAGGAGGAATACTTCACTATGGCATTTGACCAAATGAAAATGCTCAACGACCTACGTAAAGCACAGAAGGAGCTCAAGAAGCAGCAGATTATCGCCGTAGCCGGTGGAGATGACGACGCCGACGATCCAGCAGTTGAAGTCACCATCAACGGTGAGCTCAAAGTAGAGAATATCAAGATCAACCCAGAATACGTCGATCTCGAAGACATCGAAGAACTCGAGGGTTGGCTCGAAGCTGCAATTCGTGACGGCATGGCAAAAGCTCAGGAAGTTGCAGCCGAAAAGATGAAGCCGCTTATGGGTGGCATGAATCTACCAGGCATGTAGGACGAGTCGTGGCGCAATTGTTGCCTCAGGCACTTCTCACTGTCATAGACGAAATCGGCAAGCTGCCGGGAGTTGGTGCGCGTACAGCCGAACGTTACGCGTACCATCTTTTGCGTGCAAACCAAACGTCAAATGACAAGCTCGCGAATGCGATTACCGCACTTCATAGCGGTGTCAAGTATTGCCCGGTGACATTCGCGCTCATCGACGCGTCTCAAGATGTCTCTCCACTCTATAGCGACGATGCCCGCGACAAAACACTCGTGGCAGTGGTCGAAGAGCCTCTCGATATCATAGCGCTCGAACGCACTGGTCAATACCGCGGCACGTACCACGTACTTGGTGGTGCTATCAGCCCAATCGACGGCATCGGGCCGGAACAACTTCATATCCCCGAGCTTATCCAACGCATCACAAGCGACGAGGTTGTTGAAATTATCATCGCCACAAATGCCAGCGTAGAGGGCGAGTCGACTGCACTCTTCTTGCAGCGACAAATCGAAAATCACGGACTGAAGGTAAAGATGAGTCGTCTCGCTCGCGGCTTACCTGTTGGTGTTGACCTCGAGTACGCCGATCAAATTACGCTTACACATGCACTAGAAGGTCGAAGAATCTTATAAAATTCAACAACCCCTCACAAATACATGCGAGGGGTTGTAGATTGAAAAACAGTCACAGTGTCGCCGCAGGATGGCGTTTGCCTTTTTAGAGCGTCTTGCGAGGTGCTTGCGCTTGCGGTCGGTCAAGGCCTTCTTGGTTTCGCTCTCGTCCGTAGCGGCATTCTTCTCATTGAAATCCCTCTCCACTAGTGAATGGAGGATGATGGTGAGAAATACGCCGAAGAGCCAAGCGCCCGTTAGCGCCGAGCTGACACGAAAGAGGTCTGACATGACCCCATCCGATAAGGCCGCCCCGATCAGAGCCATGGTAAGCACAGTGGTGGTCGGGAGTATGTTGGGGGTATTGTCACTCATTTCGCTCTCCTTGAGATGAGAATGGCCAATGGTCTATCTATCAATCTACTGACCATTTTGGTCATGTTTATATTATAGCAAATTTTATGTATTTTGTCAATATTCTATGTGAACTATACCTCTGTTACAATAGTAAGTAATGTTCGACAAATCCACTCAACTCATCACTTCAGCTAGCAAAATCATCGTCATCCAAGCCGAAAACCCCGATGGCGACAGCCTAGGCAGTAGCTTAGCGCTCGAAGAAATCCTCGGTGATCTCGGCAAAGAAGTCGTGCTGTATTGTCCGATAGAAATTCCAAAATACATGCGCTACATCCAGGGGTGGGATAGAGTTGTGAATGATTTCGACACTACGGCAGACCTCGCAATCATCGTCGACACCACAGCCGACGTACTCATGAGCAAGGTGCTCGAAGCACGCGGTGCACGCCACTACCTAGAGACGCACGACGTCCTAGTTATCGACCACCACACGGAGACTGCACCAAATCTCAGCTTCAAGTACGAGCTACTCATCGAAGAAGCGCCGGCGGCAAGCCAGGTCATTTATCATCTCGCAAAAGAAGCGGGCTGGACTATTAATTCGCAAGCAGCAGAGAACTTGATGGTTGCGCTACAATCGGACACGCTCGGTCTTACCACGCCAAATGTCCAACCGGAATCATTCAAGATCGCCGGAGAGCTCACTGCACTCGGTGCCAGTGTAGCCGCTATCGAAGAGCGCCGCCGCGAGTTTATGAAAAAGCCGCAAGAAATCTTAGCCTACAAAGGCCGCCTCATCGAACGTGTCGAATATTTCTGCGATGGTAAGCTCGCCTTAGTACGTATCCCGTTCGAAGAGATTCAAGCCTACAGCGACGCCTACAATCCCAGCGTGCTCGTACTCGACGAAATGCGCCTTGTTATCGGCGTTGAGCTCGCCGTGGCGATCAAGACATATCCAGACGGCAAACTGACAGGCAAACTCCGTAGCAACAGTCCTATCTCGGCCGACGTAGCGGGTTACTTCGGTGGTGGTGGCCATAAATACGCTGCTGGGTTTCGTGTCTACGAAAGTGAAGAGCAGGTTATCCGTGAGCTTATCGAAGCAACCGACAAGGCCTTGGGGACACAGCAATGAAACTCTATAACACCATGAGCCGTCAAACTGACGAGCTAAAGCCGCTCGAAGAAGGCAAGGTGAGCATATATACCTGTGGCCTCACTGTCTACAGCCAGCCTCACATCGGCAACTGGGTAGCATATATCTACTGGGACTTACTGGTACGCATACTCCAAGTAGAGGGCTACGATGTCACTCGCGTGCAAAATATCACCGATGTTGGTCACCTGACCGATGACGGCGACGCAGGCGAGGATAAAATGCAAAAAGGTGCCCTACGCGAAGGCAAAACCGCCTGGGATGTGGCACAAAAATACATTGATATCGCCGACCACGAAGCCTACGGCCAGCTAGGTTTGATCCACCCAACACATTTGCCACGTGCCACGGATTACATTCCACAGCAAATCGCGTTTGTCGAAGAACTCGAGAAAAAAGGCTATACATATACTATCGATGACGGTGTTTATTTCGACACCAGCAAACTCAGCGACTATGGCAAGTTGGCGCGGCTTGATATCGACGGCCTAGAGTTTGGTGCGCGTGTAGCCGACACAGGTAAGCGCAATCCGACAGACTTCGCGCTTTGGAAGTTTTCGCCCGCAGATGAAAAACGCGACATGGAATGGGAGAGTCCTTGGGGCACCGGCTTCCCGGGCTGGCATCTAGAATGTAGCGTGATGGCGCGTGAACTACTCGGTGACCAGATCGACATTCACACTGGAGGTATCGACCACATCCCAGTACACCACACTAACGAAATCGCTCAGACCGAGAGTCTCACCGGCACCACGTTTGCCAACATGTGGGTACATGCCAACCACATGAAAGTAGACGGCACCAAAATGAGCAAGAGCCTCGGTAATATTTACACCCTCGCAGATATTGAAGAAAAAGGCTACAGTGTTATGGCATTCAAACTTTTCGTCTACACCAAACATTACCGTAGCGAAGGCAACTTCACCTGGGAAAACCTGGAGGCGGCCCAGAATCGCCTCTCGCATTGGCGTAATGTGGCTGCCTTGCGTCACCAAACACACGACAGTCTACACCAGAACGACGAGATGGATCCTTCGCCAGCGGCCATAGGCGCTATTCGTGAAGCACTTAGCGATGACTTGAATACACCCGAAGCCCTGCGCATCATTGACGAAACATTTAGTGATATCGAAGCACGTGGATTCGACCATATCAATCATCACACGCTTACTGAGCTACTTGAAGCGATTGATGATATACTCGGTCTCCAACTAATAGAGAGTACTCCGGATATTACAGATGATCAGAAGCGACTTATCCTAGGGCGCACGCAAGCTCGCCAGAACAAAGATTGGATGAAATCG
Source organism: Candidatus Mycosynbacter amalyticus (assembly GCF_025273655.1). Lineage (GTDB taxonomy): Bacteria > Patescibacteriota > Saccharimonadia > Saccharimonadales > Saccharimonadaceae > Mycosynbacter > Mycosynbacter amalyticus. Next base: position 498,818 of record NZ_CP045921.1, on the reverse strand, counting down.
GACGAGCTACGTGATCGGCTAGCGGTAGACGGTATCGCTGTGCGTGACACCGCGCATCATACGATCTGGGAATACAAGTAGCGCGCCTGTCATTCCAGACTTGATCTGGAATGACAAACTGCTGCTAAGCCTCTTCTTGCAACTTCTTCACCAACTTATGTAGTGGCTTGTCGCTCTTCTTGCGCGCTTTTTTCGTCTGCTGGAAATGATCCTCGAGCAACACTTTGATACAACCGGCGATAGGAATCGAGATAATACCTCCCGCAAGACCAAACACATAGAGTCCAATAGTCACTGCAACTAGTACGGCAAGTGCTGACAGCTCGACCGTCTTCGCTTGAATCGTTGGCGACACGAAGTTGTTTTCAATCTGTTGGTATACGACAAAGAATACCACGAAGACAATTGCAGCTGTTACGTTATTGAATGCGAGAAGTGCGGTAATCAGCACACCGGCAATGGTTGCACCAAACATTGGGATAAGCGAGAAGATAAACGCAATTGCAACTGTAGGTAGTGCCAGGTTCATCGGTACAGCAGGGAAGAAGAAGTGCAGAATAAATACCATTAAACCCGCACAAAGCGCACCAATACCTGACACTGCAATCTGACCAGTGACGTAGCCCGTCACTACCATGTGCATACGGCGCGCCAGGCGTTGGTGATACTCCATCTTGTCTTCGTCAGTATATACCCCCCAGAGTTTACGGAGCCAAGTGGGTCCTTCTACTAGCATGAGAAACGTCAGTACAAGCGCCAGGAAGATCGCAGCAACGGTATTAAACAGAGAGCCCAGACTCGAGACAAATGAAGAGCCGATATTTGCGGCCCACGATGTGGCATTTTCCTTGGCACTGTTGAGCGCTGAGTCTACCTGTGACTCGAGCCCGTAGCGCTTCACGAACTCGTCAGCCAAGTGCCAATTCTCTTGTGCGGAGTCGATAAGTGTCGGCACGTTGTCCGCTACTTTGGCAGTTTGCTCGATAATAGGTGGCACGATGAGTGCGATGAATGTTCCCAAAAACGCGACAATTAATACAAATGCTGCGGCAGTTGCCCCAATACGGCTTTTACCTGGCATCTTATCCGCCAGTTTGGCAACCGGATTACTCAGCGCAAGTGCCAAAAAAGCTGCTGCGCCAATAATAACAAGAGCGGTTCGTGCACTATAAATTGCCAGTCCAGCCAGGCCAAACCCAATCACGACTAGCCAAAACCGCACAAACGTATGTGTATCTATTTCTATACGGACTTTCATACCATTACCTCACGTATTATGTTCAATAGTATAGCACAGCAGGTGTATACTATGGACATCACTCATCCTACAAGGAGGTGGATCCATGAGTGACGAACCGCTTATCACATTGCAAGAATTTGGATGCGGGCTAATCTATGGTGCTGCTGCGCCCAAGCTGAGCTACGGCATGACAACCTGGCTCGAACTCGACACGCCACGTGCACACTATGCAATACTGAAAGCGTACGAGAGTATACGATATCATGCCCAATTCCATCTCGACCATCACCCGAGGCTTGGGGTGTCATATGATTGGCGCAACTTCCTGAACATGCTTGAACAGACAACGCTTATCGAACCTGTTCCCGCGTCCCAAGGCATGTATGTGGTGCGCGCGACTCAACTCATGTTTGCCGCAGCTCAGTGCAACTTCTTTGGCAACCGGTGGTCATTATGGGAGCGGCTTGGCCGGCAATTTGGCGAGTCTTGCAGCTAAGTTTATACCCCGCCTGGCGCGTTGAGACTCCATAGGAATCTCCGCAGCCAGCGGGGCTTTCCTATATAGAGATAAAGGCTAGTTATTTTGTCGCACGAAGCGTGCTTTTGCGACATTGCCAGCACCGTAGCCAGCATAGTAGAGGACCGATACTGCGAGCAGATAGCTCGTAAGCATAGCGCATTTCAGCGTAAGTGGTGCCGCCAGCATGAGCAAAAGCCCCGATCCGAAGCCTACGAGCGTTGCGCCCATACCGTACGATGCCGCTCGCACAGCTTGCCGTTTGCCAAATATACCGAGTCCGATAGCACCAGACATCAGCGTCATCGAAGCGACCATAGTAGTAACGTGGAGTATGACAAGAAAAGTATGCATGCTCACAGCATAGCAAATATGCTTGTGGTTGACCAGTTTATGTCGATAGTTAGGCTGATTCGCGCTTACTGTAGTAACCTGCAAGAAACTCTTGCTTGAAATCAAAGAAAGAGTTGTCAGCGATACTGGCGCGGATATCATCGACCAAGCGCACGATGAAGCGCTCGTTGTGAATTGTAGCCAAGGTATTACTCAGCAGTTCATCTGACTTGAAGAGGTGATGGAGATAGGCGGCGGTGAAGTTCTGGCAAGTATAACAATCACAGTCAGCGTCGAAGGGCTCGAGTTTTTCTTTGAACTCCGAGCGTGTAATATTAACACGGCCTCGCTTTGTATACAGCGCACCATTGCGTCCCACGCGAGCAGGTGACACGCAGTCGAAGGTGTCGGCACCGTTTTCAATACAGTCGAAAATGTCATCTGGCTCGGATATACCCAGCATATGGCGCGGCTTATCCTCTGGCAATTCTTCGCACATCCAGCGTACATTGTTGCCAATGTTACTTTTGCGCAGCGCTCCGCCCAGGCCATAGCCATCGAAATCCATACCCCCTAGGAATCGCGCGCATTCGCGACGCAAATCTTCGTGGTCGGCACCTTGCACTACACCAAAGAGCGCCTGTGGCGGCCGGTGTGAACGCTCTACGTTCAAGCGTTTATGCTCCGCTAAACTCCGCACTGCCCACGGATGCGTACGCTCGTGCAGGCTCTCCACCTGGTAATCATAGTCATGAAACAGCGTCGTCAATTCGTCGAACGCAAACGTGATATCTGCGCCGACACCATGCTGGATCTGCATGCTTAGCTCCGGTGTAAATCGATGCATGCTACCATCGAGGTGCGATTTAAAGTTCACACCATCGTTGTCTATCCATGCCAATTTGTCTTTCTTGTTGGTTGTTTTCTGGTCGGGATCACCCTCCATGTCAACAACTTTTTTGAATCCTACGCCGAGGCTCATCACCTGGAATCCACCACTATCACTAAAAGTTGGCCCATCCCAGTGCATAAATTCGTGTACGCCGCCCGCACGGTCAATTAGTTCATGGCCAGGACGCAGATATAGGTGGTAAGCGTTTACCAGTACTGCCTGGGCACCAGCAGCTCGCAGCTGCTCAGGGGTCAATGCCTTCAATGTTGCTTTGGTCCCTACGGGTATAAACGCTGGCGTCTCGATCAAACCGTGCGGCGTCGTAATAGTACCTGTCCGCGCGAGCGCACCGTCCAACCGGTGGTGGATTTCAAACTCCAAAGCTTTTTTCATTTATACTATAGTACCACATCTGTTGCACTCTGGCCGCCTGGTGCGGTAGTATAATAAGAGCACCAAAAGGAGGACACGTGATCAAATCAGCAGCGCCCGTCATCACCGTCGACCAATTTAGTATGAAATTTGGCGACAAAACAGTCATCGACGACTTATCATTTGAAGTTCGAAAGGGCGAAACGTTTGGCTTCCTCGGTAGCAATGGTAGCGGCAAGACGACAACGATGCGTGCGCTCCTTGGTATCTATCAGCCCACCAGCGGTTCACTCACTATCAACGGCAAGACATTTGAGCCAGAAGATGGCCGTATGCTCGGCTACCTGCCAGAAGAACGCGGCCTCTACAAAAAAGAGTCAGTTCTCGATGTCATGACCTACTTTGGTCAGCTCAAAGGCCTCGCTAAACAAGAAGCAAAACAGTGGTCACTCGACTACTTAAAGCGTGTCAAGCTCGAAGACAAAGCAAGAGTAAAAGTCGATAAACTTTCTGGTGGACAACAGCAAAAGGTCCAGCTAGGCGTGACGATTATGAACGACCCGGACGTACTCATTCTCGACGAGCCAACCAAAGGCTTCGACCCAGTCAATCGCCGTTTACTTATGGATATTATCGAAGCTCAGCGTGCCAAGGGTGCGACTATCATCCTCATTACTCATGACATGAGCGAGGTAGAGCGACTGTGCGACCGATTAATCTTACTCAAAGATGGCACTCAGGCGGCATATGGTACAGTGCCCGAAGTACTAGAGCAGTTCAAAAAGAAAACCATGGATGACGTATTTCTTCATGTGTACGGCGAAGACGCCGCAAGTGAAGGGGAGGAGAAATAGATATGGCATCTCGACATAATCTCGGCACAGTTATTAGTTTTGAGTTTTGGCGTACTGTCAAAAAGCCTTCGTTTTGGATTGCCACACTCGCATTTCCACTCATGTTCGCCGTTATCATCGGTATCGTCTATTACAGTAGCAAGACCTCAAGCGACAGTAGTGAAAAACTTGCCCAGGAGAAGTTTAGTATCGAATACAAAGACGACTCGAGCGTCGTATTACCAGTAGTAGCTGACAAACTTGACGCCCAGCCAGTCACCGACAAAGCGACTGCGATCGAGGAGGTCAAAACAGGCAAGGTTGACGCATTTTTCTACTATCCCGCCAACCTCGACAAGGCACAGGTAGAAGTCTACGGCAAAGACGCGGGACTGTTCAATAATGGCAAATACTCTGCTGTCGCCGAACAGATGCTGAAGACAAGTGCTGCTGCGACAATTGCAAATCCGAGATTAATAGCCGTAACACAGGGATCTGTCTCGAGTGACACCACCACCTATAAAAAAGATGGGGAAGTCTCTGCCGGCTGGCTTGCAGCCATTCCACCATTGCTCTTCCTCCTCTTTTTCTATTTTACAATTGCCATGCTTGGCAACAACCTTCTCAATAGTACTGTCGAAGAAAAAGAAAATCGCGTTACTGAGATGATTCTCACCACGCTTAATCCAACCATTCTTATCGTAGGCAAGCTTCTTGCGACATTTCTGGCAGGTATCGTGCAGGCGGCCGTAATGATTACGCCAGCAGTCATTGCATACTTTGTACTTGGCTCGGAAGTTGTCAATCTTCCAAACGCGAACATGATCTCACAGCTTGTTGTCGATCCAACTGCCATGGTGATAGGTGCACTCATTATGATCGGAGGACTCATGTTGTTCACCGGTACACTTGTAGCTGTTGGTGCTGTCATGCCAACAGCCAAAGAAGCAGGCCAATACTTTGGCATTGCCATCCTCCTCATGTTCATACCGTTTTATATCATCATGCTCATCCTCAGCGACCCGAGCGCACTTGTGGTACAAGTCTTCACATTCTTCCCATACACCGCACCAGTTACAGCCTTACTTCGCAACGCATTTGGTTCCCTCGGCCTAGTTGACGCCGCTATTGTGATCAGCATGCTCATGGTGCTTGGCACTGTCATCATCCTGCTTGCGGTGCGCCTGTTTCGCTACGGCGCCATGCAGTACGACGGGAGACTGTCACTTAAAACTCTAAGCCTCAAAAAACGAGCATAGCTGTGCGCATCCTGGTGATCGAAGACGAAGTCAAAATCGCCAATGCGCTTGCCAGAGCACTGCGAGGACAAGGCTATGCTGTCGATGTCGAGCATGACAGTGACGGTGGTTATGCTATGGCGAGTACCGAGCCATACGATATCATGATCGTTGACAGGTTACTGCCGGGTGAGTATGCAGATGGTGTTGCACTACTTCGCAAACTCCGAGAGGAAGATATAGATGCACCTGCGCTCATCCTCACGGCGCTTGGTAGTACCGAGCAGAAAACAGAAGGACTGGACGCCGGGGCGGACGACTACCTCACGAAACCTTTTTCCGTCGACGAGCTACTCGCCCGTGTGCGCGCACTACTCCGCCGACCGACGATTCATCAAGATACTGTGCTGCGCGCAGGCAAGCTCTCCCTCAATACCACGCTACACGAGACAAGCTACGATGGGGAATTACTCGATCTTACTGTCAAAGAACAAGCACTACTCGAATACCTTATGCGATCGGAGGGTCGTCCGGTTTCCAAGGAGCAAATCATCAGCCACGTCTGGGATTTTGATGCAGATATTTTGCCAAATACGGTTGAAGTCTATATCAAATATCTGCGCGGCAAAATAGATAACAGGTTCAAGGTACACTACATCAAAACCGTCCGCGGTGTCGGCTACAAATTTGAGGCACACTAGTCCATGCAAAACATTCCAAAAATGTTTCAATCAGCCACACTCAAACTTACCATCTGGTATTTGGCCGGTATCATGCTGGTCTGTCTCGTATTTAGCGTGCTCGTCTACAATTTTGCAAGCGGTGAGCTCTACGCCAGGTTTGAAGTCATAGAAGCCCGGTTGGCGCAAAGTACCACCGTACTCGCCCAATCTGACTTCAATTTTGAAACAGTACGTGACCGTCAAATTGCAGAAGCCGAACATAATATTGTAGGCATGCTCCTATATGCTAATCTTGCCGTGCTTGCTATCGCAAGTGTCGCGTCCTACATTCTCGCCAAGCGTACCCTCCGACCGATTGAGGCCGCTCACGAGGCTCAGACCAAGTTCACCAGTGACGCAAGCCATGAGCTCAAAACACCACTTGCCGTCATGAAAACAGAGCTCGAAGTCATCTTATCTGATAGTGGCGCAACCAAACAAGATTACCGCGAAATTCTCGAGAGTAACCTAGAGGAAGTTGATCGACTGAGCGAGCTATCTTCAACGTTGCTCAAGCTCGCCCGGCTTGAGTACAGCGAGCTTGAGTGGCGTAAGTTCAATATTACCGAAACAGTCGACACTGCTATTCGTTCACTCGGAGAACGGGCCGATCGCATTGATGTAGAAGCTGTCAAAAAACTTCCTGACATAGAAGCAAATCCTACCAGTATTACCGAACTGGCAGTCGTGCTGCTCGACAATGCCCTCAAATACAGCCCTTCAGACACTCGCGTAACTGTCTCGCTTAAACGCCGTGTTCGAAGCGTGGAGCTCAGCGTCACAAATATCGGAGTTGGCATCGCTCCAGACAAACTCCCGCATATTTTTACGAGATTTTATCGAGCTAGCTCATCACGAACGTTAGAAGAAAACGCCAGTTATGGTCTTGGGCTGCCACTGGCAAAGAAAATTGTAGAGCTCCACCATGGTGAGCTCACCGCGAGCAGTCAGCCGGGCGTTTTTACCACGTTCACGGTTCGAATACCTCTGTCGCAGACACGTGCGTTGTAGTATTAGCTACAATTCTCAAGCAATTCAGTAAACACTCAGATTCGTCTGGCATACTGCAGTCAGTGATCAGCAGAGATCACATAAACACGAAGAAAAGGAGCATTGACCATGATTGTAACAGAACAAGAAACTGTGTATCTGAGCAAAAAAGGCATGAAAGAGCTCAAGAAAGAAATTGCTTCTCTCGAACGGCTCCTCCACCACGCACAACACGAACTCCGCGAGCTTGACCGCACCGACAGTCGCGAAGATCGCTACGAACGCATCGAAGCTCAAAGTCGCATCGAAATGATTGCAAATGACATCCAGGAAAAGCATGACCAGCTCGCACGAGCAGTTCAGCTGCCTCGTAAACGCGACGCACTAAAAGTAGCTCTTGGTTCGGTCGTCGATCTCATGGACACAAATGGACGTATGGTGCGTTATACTGTCGTCAGTAGCCTCGAAGCCAATCCGAGCGATGGGCGCATTTCAGTCAACAGCCCACTTGGCCAGAGTCTCCTCGGTCGTAGAGCCAAAGAGACAATCGAATGGGCAGGCGGCTTGCGTACAAGTAGTATGCAGCTCGTTCGCATCAGCTAGTAACCCTTATAATTCACCCCGCCAGCAGCGCGCTTCGAAGTCACCCCCTCGGAGCGCGCTGCTTTTGATATAATGAAGCTAATGCTTTATCATAGCCAATCCGCCAGCGATGTACTCGACGAACTCAAGTCGAGTGAAAAGGGTTTGCACCAAATTTATGCCGAAGCGAGGCTCAAAACACACGGCCCAAATCACCTCAGGCTTTCCCGGCGTTCGTTTTGGCATATTGCCAGCGAACCTTTTCGGGGCGCGCTCATGGTACTACTCCTCATCGCACTTGCGATCAGTATCACAGCAAACAATGCAGCAGAAAGCGTCCTGATAGCGAGTATTATCGTACTCAATGCCTCGCTGCGATACTGGCAGAGTTTCTCGCACGAGCACACGCTTCGTACGCTCGAATCGGAGGCAACTGGACGAGCACGCGTACGCCGAGATGGTATAGAAGTACATATCGACACGGCCGAGCTGGTACCGGGTGACATAGTGACATTGCAACCAGGTGATCGAATACCCGCGGACGGACGTATCGTGCACAGCGCGCAGCTCATGGTTAACCAACTCCAACTTACAGGTGAAACTGAACCCGATGCAAAGCGTCCCCAGACACTTCATAGTGAAACCCAGCTGCCGCAGCGCAGCAACATGGTCTACCGTGGCACCTACGTCGTGAGTGGAAGCGGGGTAGCAGTCATCACTAGCACGGGTAATCGTACAGAGTACGGCAAACTGCTGCAGCGAGCGGCCCGTGTATCAAGACGCAGCTCATTGCAGCAAAAAATCGCACGCCTCGTACATCTCGTTGTCATCATACTATTCGGTATCATCGTAGGCATTTTGGCGCTTGGCGCAGCCTACAGTATGCCTTTCGAGGAAATCGCCGAATACGCGAGTGCGATCATCGTTGCCGCTGTACCCGCAATACTTGCGTTTGCCGTAGCATTTGTCTCTACCCAGGGACTTCGCACACTGTACGCGCATCGCGCGCTAGTACGACACACTCATGCTATTGAACCGCTCAGCCTCATAAGCGCTCTCGTATCCGACAAAACAGGCATGCTGACGCGTGACACGATCTCTGTTGCAGCCACATGGTGTGCACCCTCTGTCGCTACAAAAGAGTTCCTAAACAGATGCCAGCAGGCGACACTTTCTGCCACATCGGTCCGCGACGAACATGACACTGCACTCGCAAATTACATCCCACACCAGGCCGCACGCCATATTCAGCCCGCCCACACATTTGCGTTTGAGCATCAGAGTGGCGTCAGTGGAAATCTCTGGCATCATGGAAGTAAGTACTGCCTCGTGCTCAAAGGAGCACCGGAAAAAATTTTGCGCATGGCCGATCTATCGGACGCGGAGTATGAACACGCGCATCTCGAGCTGCAGCGGCTCGCCGCGAATGGTCACCAAGTGCTAGCTATTGCATGGTGCGAGCTAGCTCAGCCCATTACCAAACCCAGTCAACTTGCCAAACGTCAACGCCTTCACTTCGTCGGCTTCGTCGCATTTGCACAGGTGCTCAAACCAGCCGTTAAACACGCTGTTGCCACCGCTACGCATGCAGGCATAAGTGTGCGCATGGTCACGGGAGATCATGTAGAGACGGCCTACAGTATCGGACGCCAGCTTGGAATTGCGACAAACCGCAGTCAAGTGCTCGACGCACGCAAACTTGCAGTCATGAGCGATCCAGAACTTACTCGTGTCGCTCAGACGGTCACTGTCTTCGCCCGTACTGCGCCCGACCAAAAACATCGCCTTCTCAGTGCCATACGTCATCATCATATTGTTGCCGCTACAGGAGACAGCACCGATGATATCCCGGCGCTTATTCAGGCACACATAGGTATTTCTACAGCGCATAGCTCACTACTTGCGCGCGATGCGAGCGACCTTATCTTACTCGACAACAACTTTGCAACCACACTGGAGGCTATCAAATGGAGCAGAACAATTGTGGGCAATATTCGCCGCATGTTTTTGTTCGTCATCACTACCAATATCGCAGAGATGGCGCTGATAGCAGGCTCGCTCCTGCTCGCTACTGCGCCAGCGCTCCTCCCTTCGCAGCTCCTCTGGATCAATCTCATAGTCAGTCTCGCGCTCGTGTTACCGCTCGGCTTGGAGCCTCATAGTCGCCATATCATGGACCGTCGCCCTGTCTCGCCTCGTGCAAGTGTACTGCCCAAATATCTCATCGTGCGCATGTGTCTACTCTCCACTATCATGATGCTTGTTTGTCTTATCGCAAGCATCTACTATTCATCGCAGTTCGGCTACGCGTATGCTCAAACTATTGTCTTTACTATGTTTGTTGTCATGCAGATCGTCAGTGCACTCTCGGCCCGCAGCGACCATACTTCAACACTAGTACGATTCCGTACTTTCAGCCCGCTTGTATACGGTGGTGTCGTAGCGGTAGTATTGCTGCAACTTATACTTATACAAAGTCCGGCGGGCACGTGGCTTGGCATGGTGCCTGTCCAGCCACAAGATGTGCTCATCAGCTCACTAGTGAGCGCTGCTCTATTGCTCGCCACTAGCGAGCTACTCAAATGGCACTCACGTCACACTGTGCGTCGCGTAGGGAGGAGCTACGCATGAGCATTAAACTTATAGCAGCCGCAGGCATTGTATTGCTCGTTGTCATAGTCGGTATCAGTACTGCGCTCGTAGGTACTCGGCAAGATTCGCAACCTACCGAGGAGCGCACGACTGTTTCTACTAGCACCTCCACGGTGCCAGCAGAGCAAACACCAAAATCGTCCAGCAGTACCAGCACGAAAAAAACAACTACTACGAGCAAAAATCCGTCACTGGCAGCATCAAGCACGGGTGCGAGTTACGAGGAGTTTTCTGAGGCAGTATTTCGTGCCGCCAGCAGCAAACCACGCATCTTGTTTTTCTACGATAGCACTCATGCGCCAAGTGTTGCACTCGATAGTCAGCTGCGAACCCGTGCAAGCGAACTCCCGCACGACCTACATATCTACCGGATAACTCTGGCTACACATAAGGATATTGCAGAGCAGTTTGGTGTCACACAACCAGGTACCGTACTCAAATTTGACAGCAACTCGCAGCTCGCAGGTATTTATATAGCGCCCGACAACCCGACGTTCGATAGCCTCATCACCACACTTGCGCTCAAACACTAGGCTAAAGTGGACAGCTAGACCTTCTGGCGCCCGCATGGTAAAATAAGTACCGCTGAACAGACACATTGGGGTGTCGCCAAGTGGTAAGGCACCGGATTTTGGTTCCGGCATTCGGGGGTTCGAATCCCTCCACCCCAGCCATGAAAAAAGTCGTAGGCCTTCAGGTCTAGGACTTTTTTCTTTGTCTAGAGATAGTGATTCGAAGCCCTGAGTGGCATGAGGGGGCGAAAACTGCCAGTGGCAGTTTGAGAGCGACGTTCCGATGACGATGTATCGTCAATCGTGAACTCGCGGGGTCGCGAGACGTGACCGAATCCCTCCACCCCAGCCAAGAAAAAAGAAGGTATGTACGCATACCTTCTTTTTTAGTGTAGTCCAAAGCCCCCAAAATGAGTTGAAGCCCGGATCTATCGTGATGACACACGAAGATCCGGGCTTGCAACCAGGGTAGTAAGGACAGAATACCAGCCGCTCCTACGGCAGGTGGATTGGGGGCACGCCGGCAGGCAGTGCCCGGTTGATGGCATCCACGGCTGGCTGCGGGTTACCGGTTTGCACCGACTCCACCACACCAGCGGCGATATCCGCCACGACAGGCGCAGCAGCTTCGCCCACTTCACGGCCAACTGCCTGGCCGACACGCTCACCCAGCTGAGTGCCAAGGGTGGTTCCTGCCGGACCGAAATTCGATCCAACAGCACCACCAGCGGCACTCCCGATAGCTGCACCTGCATTTTCGGCCACATAGACTGTGGTCTGACCGGCGAAGTCACCGACGACAGCCGGGATCTCCTCCGGGCTGGTGGGGACCTGCGGCACAGGCAACGGCGCGGGCTTCTTGGGCTGAAGCAGACCCTCGGCGAGTTCCGGGAGGAAATCACCGTGGAAGATCTCTTCGAGCTTCGGGAAACTGTGGTCCGTCAAGAGATAATCCGACAATGCGTCAGACAGCTCCTGGGGCACACCAATACCGGCACCGCGAGCCAGAAGAACGAGCGATGGGGTGTCCGTCGGGACATCTACGTCGATCTCATTGCCGTACACCGAAATAGTCGCATTCGACATATTGAGGTCGGGTCCGTAGCTGCCGTGCGCCGTGAAAAAACCTGCCAGCCGGTTTGCTCCCTTGATCGGATCGAGGTCGCTCGGCATGTCGCAGATCGGATCCGCGTTCACGCCGACCTTGCAGATCGACACGACCTTGACGCCGCTGGTGCTCTGATCCTCGTCGAAATCAACGCCGAGTACCGGAATCTTGAACGCGCGGAGTACCTGGGCGATGCCCTTGGTCGAACCCTGTCGGCCCGGGTCTCCCTGAGCGACAATCAGTAATTGATCGGCAGGAAAACCCTTCGCCACAAGTGCCCGCGCAGCGATACGCGCGGCGTCACCGGTCTGGCTATAAACCACCAAGGTCTTCTTCGCCAGGGTCGGCGCTGCCTCGACAGTTTGCACCATACTCGCCGCCGTTTCATTGCGACTGTCCGAGTAGGTCTTGTCGAAGAGCCCCGTATCGAACCGAAACTCATTCACAGCGTACATCTCGGAAACCGGCACGTCAGGGCTGACGCCCTGTGCGACGCGTCCTGCTGCCGAATCCTTCATGCCAGCGGCACTGGGGTTACCAGTACCACCGTAGGCATAGATGGAAGACGAGTCGAACTCGACCGGGGCTGCCTGAGCGATTGAGGAACCGCCAAGCACAAGCCCCAGTGCCAGTGTGACGAGCGCGATAGCGCGCACGAAAACACGAAACATCTGAATCACCTGCTTTCTAAAGAGTGAGGGTGGGTTGTATTCTGTTGTACTCTGATTGTTAACTGATCATCGTTGACCAGTGGATTACACCCGTACTTGTTACACAACATTGTATACTTTCCGAGACAAATGCATTATAACATAAAAATAATAAAAAAGCAATATCTTTATACTATTTACAAAAATACGCAACACCTATGTGTTTAAGTTTCGATTTATCTCTTGGTCATATCCTTTTGACAGACAACAAACCATAACCAAGGAGAAGTATATGAATATGATATCCCGGGGGGCACGTAATGCTTTTCGCAACATCATACGCACAGGATCCATCGTGATCATCCTCGGCATCAGCATCGGACTGGCTCTTGCCATGCTCGTCGCTCGCCAGGCAGTCACAGCCAAAATAGACACTATCAAATCATCGGTCGGCAACACAGTCAGCGTCGCACCAGCGGGTGCCCGTGGTTTCGAAGGTGGCGGCGAACCACTCACCAAAGACCAAGCCGCCAAACTAACTGCTATCGATCATGTCTCAAGCACCATCCAGACAGTCAGTGATCGCTTAACGACCGACAACACCACGCTTAAATCTGGCATCGATGCTGGCTCACTCGGACAGCGTAATTCAGAACGTTCCGGGGTCGGGTTCCAGCAAGCGCCGCCACAAATGCAGAATGGAGAAGGCAGGCAGGGTGAGTCAAGCTCAAGCAGCTCCCAGGGCACCGTCACCCGCACCTTTACACCGCCCGTCACTGTTGTAGGCAGCAACAATCCAGAGAAGGCGCTCGCATCGGACGGCGTAACATTCAAACTCACTTCTGGCACAAGCTTTGCAGCAGACTCCACCGAGCACGTCGCCATCATCGGCAAAGCGATCGCTGACAAAAACAGCTTGGCAGTCGGCTCAACCTTTACGGCATATGGCACTGAGTTCAAAGTCGTGGGCATCTACGACACCGGCACGCAGTTTACCAACAACCAAGTAATCATGCCGCTCGCCGTCGTCCAAACACTCAGCGACCAAGTCGACGAACTCACGAGTATCACACTCAATGTCGACAGCGTCGATAACATCTCGAGTGTCAGCACCGCAGCAAAGAAGGTGATGGGCGATAGTGGTGATGTGACCGATTCTGCCAGCACCGTCGAGTCTGCTGTCGCACCGCTCGAAAATATTCAGACCATCTCGCTCTATAGCCTCATTGGGGCAGTCTTTGCCGGCGCGATCATCATCTTACTCACTATGATCATGATCGTCCGCGAACGCCGCCGAGAAATCGGCGTCATCAAAGCCATCGGCGGTAGCAATGTAATCATCATGGGTCAGTTTATTGCTGAAGCGATCACACTGACACTCCTCGGCGCTATTATCGGTATTGGTATCGGCGTCGCAGCTGCAGCGCCTATCACTAGCGCACTCGTATCAAGCTCTAGCACAACTACGCAGGCTGGCGGCATGATGAGCGGCCCAGGTCGTGGCGCCGGACGAGCTCTCCAGCAAAGTGCAGAAAATATCACTGCCACTGTTGGTTGGGAGATCATCCTCTACGGCATCGGTGCGGCGCTGATCATCGCCATCATCGGCAGTGCACTCGCGTCGATCTTCATATCAAAAGTACGCCCAGCAGAAGTGATGCGGGCAGAGTAGGAGGCATATGTTAGTAGTAGAACACCTCACACGCACATTCAAATCTGGTGGCGAAGAAGTGCATGCCGTCGACGACCTCAAATTTAGCGTCGACCGCGGCGAATTCGTCTCCATCATCGGTAAATCAGGTAGTGGCAAAAGCACACTTCTGAGCATGCTCGGCGCCCTTGACAAGCCGACTGGTGGCAGCATCAAAGTTGACGAGCAAGACATTGCCAAAATGAGCGACCATAGCCTCATCCGCTATCGCTGCCACAAAATCGGCTTCGTGTTCCAGAATTACAACCTGATACCAAACCTGACTGCACTCGAAAACGTCATGCTCCCCATGGAGTTCGCCGGAGTGGCACCCGCTGAGCGCAAAGACAAAGCTGCCGCGCTATTGTCACAGGTAGGTATCGAGCCAGACCAGATGAAACGCAAACCCGGCAAGCTCTCTGGCGGTCAGCAGCAGCGCGTCAGTATCGCCCGCGCGCTGGCCAATAAGCCGAGCGTCATTTTGGCCGACGAGCCGACAGGCAACCTGGACGAGCAAACCGGAAAAATGGTCTTTGACCTCTTGCATTCGCTGGCCAAGACCGAGAAAACCACTATCATCGTGGTCACACACGATCTCGACATCGCCGGCAAGACGGACCGCACTTTCCGTCTAAGTGACGGCAAACTCAAAGAAGTCAAAAAATAGCGCCCAAGTTTCACCAAAAACTCTGCCTACCTGCAGAGTTTTTGGTATACTTGAGGGATTGCTTTAAGATAGGACTCAGTTTTAAGTCCTATACTAGGAACTATGAAGATATTACTGATAGAAGACGAACACAGGATTGCTCGTGCAATCCGCGAAGGCCTCATGGATGAAGGCTATGCTGTCGACGTAGAGTACGACGGGGAAGCTGGCTACAATACCGCCAGTGCAGATGAATATGATCTTATCCTCATGGATGTTATGATGCCCAAGAAAACGGGCATCGAGGTATGTAAACAGCTACGCGCAGATGACAATCATACACCAATCATCCTTCTCACAGCCAAAGACCAGACAGAAGATATCATCAAAGGTCTCGACAGCGGCGCAGACGACTATGTTGCCAAGCCATTCTCGTTTGAAGTATTATTAGCTCGAGTTCGTGCTATCTTGCGGCGCCCTCATGAGAAGCTTGCAGAAGTGCTTACCGTAGAAGATCTTGAACTTGATACTGTCAATCGCTCAGTCAAACGCGCCGGCAAGACAGTACCCCTCACATCGAAAGAGTTTTCGATCCTAGAGTACATGCTACGCAACAAGAACCGTGTCGTGAGCAAATCCAACATCATGACACATGTTTGGGATTTCGACGCCGATATCTTACCAAACAACGTCGAAGTATTTGTCAACTACATCCGCAACAAAGTCGACAAGCCCTACAAAGGCCGCAATCTCATCGAGACTATGCGTGGCTTCGGCTACATCATCAAGGATGAAGGGTGAGCCACGAGCTCACCCAATTTCGCTCGTTTCTACGCACCGATACGGCGCGTTTGATGCTGACGTACCTGAGCATCATCATGATCATGAGTCTCAGTTTCAGTATCGTACTCTACGCCACATCTACCAGCCAGCTGGAGCGTCAGCGACCACCGCGTAGCGCTATTGGTATAACCGATGATTTTCCTATGCAAACACCATCGGGCTTTCGCTCGTTCATCAATCAGCGCATCGAGGAAGGCAAGCGTGACATATTCGCTAAACTCGCCGTTATCAATCTGCTCGTACTAGCCGGTGGCAGTATTTTCAGCTACTACTTGGCGCGGCGCACACTCGAACCTATCGAGGAAGCCATGGACGCCCAGACTCAGTTTGTAAGTGATGCAAGCCACGAGCTTCGCACACCCCTGACAGCCCTACGCACCACCAATGAAGTTGCGCTTCGCCGCAAAAAACTGACACTCACAGATGCCAGAGAAACGATTCAGGATAATCTAGATGAAATCGCCCGTCTGCAGCAACTGACTGACGGACTCTTGCGCTTGTCAGCACATCAGCCCACACTCACACTGGGGGATGTCAAACTTACAGAGGTGGTCGATACCGCCCTAGCCACTGTAGCGCCAAAAGCCGTCGACAAACGCATCTCTGTCGACAATCTGATTCCTACGATTACGCTACACGCTGACGACGGTGCACTTACGCAAATCATCACCATCCTACTCGACAACGCTATCAAATACAGTCCAGATGATACTACGATTACACTTACTGCAGCCCATGATGCTAGAGGTGGCACCTACATTCACGTTGCCGATCAAGGGGTTGGCATCGCCGAGCAAGACGTGTCACACATTTTCACCCGTTTCTACCGAGCAGATGCTTCACGCTCGCAAACCCAAGGATACGGCCTTGGACTACCTATTGCGCATCGACTCGTCAAGGCACACCATGGCACACTCAGCGTCGAAAGCACGCTGGAACAGGGCAGCACATTCACTGTTTACATACCAGTAAAAAAATAGTGTTATTATTGACTTTTTATTATACTTATGCTATAATTAATTCATGAGTGAGAGAGTGTTGAGTAGCAGCCAGCTACCCTCTTCCATTGCTCGTTAACAAATCACCCAACCAACTCTCAAGGAGAAGTCATGATTCCCATTGTCAGTGCCAGAAGTATTCGAGCGTGGCTCGTCGGACTGATCGGCGCAGCAATTCTCGTCGGACTGATCGGCGCTATTTCCCACGGTGCAGGCGAGGCAAGTGCCGCACCTGCACCTGTGATTGGCGTCGGTGTCAAGGTCATCCCCCAGGGCGGGGGCGGCTGCAACGTCGCCACTGTCAGTGGCAGGACTTTTGATTTCGCAGGTCACTGTGGCAAAGTCAATGACAGAATCACCGATGCCAACGGCCAGTATGTCGGCACAGTCATTCGCAGCACTACCTACCCAGACGGAAGTGGTGTGAGTGCCAATTACGCCGACATCGCCACCGTACAGATGGCGCCGAACGTTATCGTACGCGACGAGGTGCCGGTCAAAGGCGTCGGACAGCCGCGCCACGGTTCCACTGTGTGCAAACACGGCCACGGAATTGCCAACAAGGTCCGCCAGTGCGGCACCGTCGTTGCAATCACCAAGTTCGGGATCGTCATCAAGGGCATGGCTGTCACGCCATTCGACTCCGGCTCGCCGGTGATTGATGCTAACGACGAAGTCGTCGGCATCATCAGCGGCTCACCATCTCTGATCGACGCAGCCCTCAGTGCAGCTCGTGCTCTAGGCATACCTGTGCCCGATGGCGCTAGTGTCGCCACTCGAGCAGACTACGAGCTCGTCGGCTGACGAGAAGAGGTTGGGTGATCTCCGTCACCCGAGCGTACGCTCGGGTGACGGACTCAACCACGATAAATATTTATGCGAAGAGTGATCGCGGCATCACTCGTCACACTCCTATTTATCCCGGCGTAGTACTAAGGCTGTGCGTGCAGGCAGGTACAGCATGAGCTGGCCAGAAGTGGCCATGTAAGCGACATGGCTATCGACGCGACCCTGGCCGCCAAACTCCTTACTGTCGCTCGAGAGTACCGCGGTATATTTGCCATTTGGTGCAGGCACTCCGTAGTCTGTATACGACTGGGCAGGCGAGAAATTATAGGCAAACAGATAGTTGCCACGCATATACGACAGCACACCGTCGCCCTGGTGGATATAGCGGTAATCCACCTCGCCGTCTACATCGCGCAGGAGTGTCGTGAGTGCCTGGTCGAAGCTACCAAGCTGCGAATACTTCAAGTTCGCATCGTCTGCCAAGCTCCATTGGCGGCGCGCATACTGGTATGACCACCCGTTGCCTGGACGCGGAAAATCGATCCACTCCGGATGCCCGTATTCGTTGCCCATAAACGTGAGATAGCCACCACTATGCGTACTAGCAGTAAGCAACCGGATGAGCTTATGCAAGGCGACCGCGCGCTCCACTACTAGATCGGTGTCGCTCGCCAGCATGTGGTCGTACATATCGGCGTCCGCCAGGCGAAATATCAGCGTTTTGTCGCCCACGAGCGCTTGATCGTGACTCTCGGCGTAGCTAATCGTCCGCTCCTCTGGCCGATGTGCGGTGAGCTCGTGAAGCAAATGCGTGAGATCCCAATCTTCATCCTTCTTCTCCTTGAGTGTTTTGATCCAGAGATCAGGCACCCCCATGCTCAGGCGGTAGTCGAACCCAATACCATCGACATCTATAGGAGCGGCGAGACCAGGCAGCGCACTCATGTCTTCAGCGATAGTAATAGCATGCTTCTTTACCCCGTGCACTACGGCGTTTGCGAGCGTGAGATAGGTGAGTGCATCGAGATCTACATCGCCATCGAAGTAGTCATCGTAGCTACTATATGATTTCTCTAGGCCGTGACTATAGTAGAGCATGCTTGTCACGCCGTCGAAACGGTAGCCGTCGAAATGGTATTCGTCGAGCCAATAGCGCACGTTGCTGAGGAGAAAATGCGCTACCTCGGGCTTACCGTAGTCAAATGTACGCGAATCCCATTGGCGATGATGTCCGCGCTCACCCTCATGGAAGTACTGACTGTAGCTACCGTCAAACCGACTTAGACCTTCGGCCTCATTCTTCACCGAGTGCGAGTGTACGATATCCATGATCACACGCAGTCCCATAGCGTGCGCCGTGTTGACGAGTGCCTTGAGCTCGTCTGGCGTGCCAAAGCGTGAGCTAGGGGCGAAATAGTTGGCAACATGATACCCAAAGCTGCCATAGTAGGGGTGTTCGGCCACGGCCATGAGCTGCACAGTATTATAGCCGACTCTCTTGATACGGGGCAGCACTTCGCGTGTGAAGTAGGCATAGCTAGCAACTTCTTCGCGCTCGCTACTCATGCCCACGTGTGCTTCGTAGATGAGCGGAGGATCGGCGGGTGACCGAAAGCCACGGTCCGTCCACTTGAATTCTTGCTTCGGCTGCCAAATCTGCGCGGCAAAAAGCTTCGTCTCGTCGTCTTGTACAACGTAGCGCGCATACGCAGGGATACGGTAGCCATCGCCGCCGTCCCAGTAGACGTGCAGTTTATAGTTATCACCGTGCTGCAGTAGCTTGTCGGGTAACTCCAAGAGCCAATCGCCTCCGTCGCGGGTGAATTCGTATCGCGCGTCATCTTGCCAGTCGCAGAAATCACCGACAAGGACGATCTTGTTCGCATGCGGTGCCCATTCGCGCATGATCCAGCCACCGTCGGTGCGGTGCCGGCCGTAGTATAGATATCCTAACGCGAATTCGGTCGCGGATTTTCCACCCAAGATACGGCGCGAATTTTCTAAGATATGCCAGTGACGCGCCTTGAGCTTGTCGCCATATGGCTCAAGCCAGGGGTCGAGTTGCATGAGTTTTTTAACCATTAGTAGTATTGTAACAGATTGACAAAAGATTATTTTGCATGATATAATTAGTATTGACCAACATCACTCAAGCAATGGAGCTTAGTATGATATTTGAACCCCGTCGCACAAATGTGATGGAGCTCAAGCCGGTAGATTCTGAGGCTTCCCGCCTCGCCTCGCTTGAAAAGCGTCTGGCGAACCTGTTTCCGTCTCAGCGTGCATACGTGATACAGCACACTAAAGATCACGTGAGTCGGCGTGCTAGCTACGACGCCGAAGGGCTTAAGCTTGTCTACAAACATCTTGTGGACACATGCCGCCCACACCGACGCACAGCGGAGCAGCAGGAAGCCTTGAACGATGCCGCAGCATTCGTCAGCCTGTTTGACAGGAATTGGGTCGCGCCTAACTAGGCACTCCGCCGCCGCCAGCAGTTTGAGCACGCAATATCGCCGCTCCTGTATGGGGCGGCGATTTGCTTTTATACTTAGAATGCGCTAAGGGAGACGTATACCGAACTGGCTAAGAGCTGCCTTGCCTTGAGCAATTTGAGGTGCTAATTGGGGTACTGCTTTCTCTACTTGTGCAGTAAACTGCTCTACTATCGGTGCTGCCTGTTGTGTAAACTGTTGTATTGGCTGTTGCATCTGAGCGGGTGCAGTATTATTCAGGACCGGTGCAGAAGGGGCAGTATAGGCGGGTATAGAAGCTGCTGGTGCGGTGGCAACTTCTGTAGATGGAGCTGTATTGTGACCAGTCAGTGCATCACTTATAGTCTTCACACCGTCTGTAAGTGCTGTCGACAGCTCGGTCGTTCCGCCCATAGAAGCTCCTGGGTTGGTAATCTCGGCGATCGCTTTTGGAGCCGCATTCTGTACTTTAGTGGCAGCATCTACTAGCTCCTGCGATAATACAGGCCCCAAAGCAGTACGAACAAAATTACCGGTACCAGGCTGCTGGCGCTCAGCAGCCTTTGCGAGCGTGTCCGTAATCTTAGCTGCGTTATAGTTGCCGTTTTCGTCACCTCGCATCGCAAGAATTGCTTCATCCATTTCTTTCGTGACAGGGATATGCTGATTTTGATACAGCGCATTCGCGATACCGCTACGCAACCTGTAGCCATTTACAACATTGTTGCCGCCATGGTAGGTAGTTGTCAATGAACCGTCCGTGTTACGTTCCGTAGTGCTAGGAATGTTCCCTCCATAGGCACCATGCGTGCCACCAAATGCCGTGCCGACCGCTTTATCTGCCATATCAATAGGCGAGGCTGAGCTAGCTGCTGCCCAGAAATCGCTTTCGTTTTTATAGTAGTGTACGTTTGGGCCACCTTCAGATTTATTACCGAAACTCTCTATGCCTTGAGACTTTTTGATCGCAGCTGGAATCGCGTCCCAATAGGGATTTTCTGATGCACCGCCCTCAACGCCAGGTGTTCCTATGTAGACGAAATGCACATTGGCAGGGAGTTCTCCACCGTTTGCCTTACGAATACGAGCTTCTGTAACGGTTTGTGTTACACCACCTTCCGAATAACCGACATAGGTGATTTTTTGGCCTGGGTTCTTCTCGTAAATATCATACTGCTTATTACTAGCAATAGTCACAGATTGATCAAGTGTATGTGAATCTTCCGGAGTCACGAGTGTCTGAATCGCACCAGGGTAAGTGACACCTTCTATGTGGGCATTTTTTCCACCTAATGCACCGAGAAGTGGTACTGCGTTTGGCGTATTACCACCGCCACGTCCATTTGTAGGAACAATAATATTTGCATTTGCCGCAAGACGAATATCCGACTGTTGAACAATCTCATGAGCCTGATCGTAGTTGCTTGGCATTGGAATCAAATCGTGCAGAGCACCTGTCTCAACAGCCCACTTAGAGGCAGCAGATCCGCTCATCATCGTAAGCATCGCCAAAGGAACCTTGTTGCGCATAATATATTTGCCTATGCGTTTCGCACGAGAATCGTCTTCTTTGGCTGAGTATTTTTCATACGATTTTTCGGCGCTTTCAGCCATACGGGCATGTGCATACCAATACATACGGCTTAATGAAAACTTGCCGAGTTTAGCACGTTTTTCGTCTGGAGATGTCTCGTGAGTATTCTCTTCTACTGCTTCGGGTGTTTCAATAGAGTTTTGCTGAGCAGCATGGGACTCGCGATAGAGAGATATTACTTCACGCAGCGCAGTAGTCTTTGATTCCTCGGTGCTGTGATTATAAAGTGCAGCTGCCACACCTTTGCCAAAAACTTCACGCGCAGCATCGTCCATACTTGCAAAAGCCATGTCAGCATCACTCAATTTAGTAATGATTTCGGTTGTGTGCATGTCATAACGATTTTGATCATTCTGGCTATAAACCACACCTGAAATGTCGTAGCGAGCCTCAAGCGCGCGATGGAGGTGCCCTGCGGCGGTATTATTACTCTCAGCCGCCTCATCTTCTAAATACTGTTCAATGTTTGTGATGCCTTGATTAGCGTAAGACTTAATGGCTTCATCTTCAGCATTTTTGAAATCACCAGATGGGGTGATATCCTTTGTGACTAATTTCGAACTATTTTCCATACTCTATCTCCACGAAGTTATAGGAATTTGATATCATACTATCATAGTTTTTATATTTTGTCAATATTATTGTTACGTTTAAAATAAAAATAGCCCCCGTCAATGAGTCAGCGCTGAGGGCTTAGCTACCCGCCTTCAGACGGGTGTATCTGGAAGTGAGCAGTGTGATAGATGGGAGTGAGATTACCGTGGTATTGGCAGTTGAGGTATGGTTACCTTATAGCTACCGAGACTCACTTAAGGCATCGGTAAGGGGTACCGGCAGGGTCACGGAAGCATTGTTGAGCGCTTCTTTGAACTCCGGATTGGAGTTCACAAAGTGCTTCACATTACCTTCTATCTTTTAAATTTACGATAAGGCGCCGTCTTGCTGCGCGTCGTCGGGCACAAAGACTCATTTTATCACTTTATGTACTTATAGGCAATTATATTTCCTCTTAAGCTATAGTGTATAATGAGTAACAATGACCAAGAAAACGCTCAACTCCGTAGAAATCACGCTCAGCCATATCGTAGGTGGAGGCCAGACCATTGGCACACTAGACAGTGGCAAGAAATGCCTGGTATGGGGTGGCTTGCCCGGCGAGAAAGTAGTCGTACAACCCACTAAAGCCAAGTCCTCTTATGTAGAGGGAATCGTCACAGAAGTACTCAATACATCCTCGGAGCGTGTCACACCACGCGATCCAGATAGTTACCTGAGCACCAGCCCGTGGCAGATCATGGATTTTGCATCTGAGGAGCACTACAAATCCGCCCTAATCGAAGAAGCATTCGAGCTTCACGATATCGTGCTGCCGCAGCCTATCACCACCTACAGTGACAGCGTGGAGTACGAGTACCGCAACAAGGTGGAGTACAGCTTTTGGTTCGATACCGCGACAGAGCAGCTTAGTCTGGCTTTTTTCCGGCGGGGCAGCCACGGCAAAATTGCGATCGAAGCCACAAGTCTTGCCTCGCCAGCCATCACTGCAGTGTCACGACAGATACTTGCAGTACTGAACGCCCAGCAAATCGGTGGCCGCGACCTCAAAACACTCCTCATTCGTAGTAATAGGGCGGGGCAGACTGCATGGCAACTTTATGTCAAAAACGAAGATTTTGACGTAGCATCGCTCGTGCCTGCACTCGGCAACCTAGCCCAGTCTGGCGAAATTATCTACTCCAACCCCAAAAGCCCTGCAAGCGTGATCACCAAGCGACTGTACAGTGGCTCGACTATTGTGCTTGACGACACGATTCTCGATGTGCCGTTCCGCTATGCGACAGAAGGCTTTTTCCAGATTAATCTACCAGTTTACGAGCAAGCACTGCGCGACATGGGCGAGTGGGTACCAGATGGCAAACCAGCAGTCGATATGTATAGCGGGGTAGGAACGATCGGCCTCACTATTGGCGGTAACAACGTGACACTTGTGGAAGTCAACGAGCATGCCGTACGCGAGATGGAGCGCAATATTGCCGAACTGGACCGAACCGACAGCGCCAAAGCCGTCTTGGCTGCGAGCGAAAAAGCTCTCGACTATATTACAAGTGATACCACCATCATCGTTGATCCGCCTCGCGCCGGACTGCATGAAGATGTCATCGCAAAACTGCTCGAGGCTGCACCCGATCGTATCATCTACCTCAGCTGTAACCCTGTCACCCAAGCGCGCGACATCGCTCGGCTCGCCGAAGTGTATGGTATTCGCTGGCATCAGGGATATAATTTCTTCCCGCGTACACCACATATCGAGCATTTGGTAATTCTCAACAAGAAACCACAGACGTGAAATTATAGTTCATGACTCATCTCGCACATGACACTCCGCTCGAGAAGAGTCGGCGGGTATTGTGTACATCTAATTTAAGACGTCTTAATCCGTCGATAGGCAAACTTAGCGACAGTGCGCCAGCTACTTGACGCGTCGGTATCAAACTGTTTGATTTCACCGTTTTTGACTTCGTGTACGACCACAAGTGCAGGGTTGTACGGCGCAAGCGTCTTATAATAACGCAGATCGTTTTCGCTCGTAGGCGTGCGACCAGGGTATGTGGCGCGAAACTTCTCAGTCGCGATATCGTCGAAATAGTGCGGCTGACCTTTCGGTGGCACGTACAGCTCCGCGCGCAGCCCCATGCGCGCCACGATTTTCTGGATATCACCAAGCACGTAGTTTGAGCGCCCGTGGATATACACGTACAGCTGTTTTTTCTTCGACAAGAATACGCTGGCCTCGCCAGTATGGCTAATAGGGATCTCTTTGGCGATCATCTGGCGAATCTCAAGATCGATTCCAAACCTATCTTTGGAGATTTGTTCGATAGCTTCGTCGTCGAGTAGCTGGTCGTTCATAGTAGTTACAGTATAGCACTCGAGTAGATATTGCAAAAAGTACTAAAAAATGTAAAAATACCGCACAATGACATTTTTACTTACCAATATTGAGCTAAATCCAGATTTTCCCCATAAAGATATCGGAGATGCATCTGCGGATCTGCTGAGCTTAATGCTGCAGAATAACTCCATTATGACATCAGCACACAATGTAGCGGAACTGTACTATCGGCGCTCACATCACACTATTGGGTTGCTGGCGCACCGCCTCAGTCGAGAAGATGTTACGGCCGGCATGGAACTTGGTGCGATGACGTTTGAAGCTGTATCTGCAATGGTCAGACCGCAACCGCCATCAGTCTCACAAAAAGTCGAGTTTCAAGTATATCGTTCACACTTGCCTCACGGAGGCGTGCTACCTACAATCGATCTTCTTGAACAAGCAAAAGAGGCACTTAAGCATGACTGTCCAAATCTTAGCTATGTTGTAACTGAGGTTGCGTCTCAGCACTCGCCACGACTCGCCGCTCCTGCGCTTCTGGCTGCCGGCATATCGCGCAGTATTGAGCTTGAAGCTTCACCTGCTGCGTAAACTTCTTGCGTTTTTTGTAACACGGGCGTATACTCACACCACCACACAAAAAAAGGAGATGTAAGATGACCGCTCATATGGAAATGTCTTGTGCTTCAAACGATGATTTTGCTACTATGCCCCGCGATGAAAGCGGGGATTTTTTATTGCAGGAATTCGTCAACCCCGTCACAAAAACCGAAACACTTTACGAAGATGAAACCCGGCGTGCGCATATCCTCAAAGAGCGTGTAGAAATGGGCAATGGCACCTACTACGAAGTGACATCCACCCTGGCGAAAGAAAGAACAATCGATCTAGGTATCACCGCAACTGCCGCTTGGCTTACGCACGATAGAGGCTTGAATCAAGACAGAGCTCTGCGCGCAGCTCGGCTCGGAATAGATACTGTATTCATTTCGCCGCAGCAAAATCTTGATAGGCGGGGTCATTTCGGCAAAAGTGTCTGCAATATCATTGAAATATCAGATTATATGCATCGTCGGCACGACAGAGACCCTGATAATCTATGGGTAGATGGCATCTCGCGCGGCAGCATGCATGCCCTAGGCGTGACAGCAAAAGCACCGTTCGTCGATGATAAAAAAGTCTTGGTGGGGGATTATACTGTGCCATGCTTCCCCGAAGGTATTGATCTGAAGCGAGATCTGGTTCAGCTACCAGAGCTAGTTCTCAATGAATTCAGTGCATCGACCGCGTTTCTAAAACTGCCGTTCAATGCTGTCACAAGCTACCCTCGTACGATCGCATTTAGCCCCAAGATGCAGTTTCAACAGCTCAAAGAGGTGCCGACGTTGCTTAGTGGAGCAGTTGGCAATGCTGCCAGACACATGCCCTCGGATACTTTCGGTCATGTCACCAACTATCTCGGAGATATTATGGGACAGGGGAGGCGCTGGGAGCCAATATTCGCCGAATATGACAATATTACCGTGGAAAACTTCAAAGGTGGCGGGCATCTTAGTCTCGCGGCACCTCGTTGCCAAGAAAAATGGGAAGACCGCTTGAAAGCCGTGCATGAAGTAATCGAAAGCGACCCGCGTATTGTCCAACTTGGCAGTTCAGCCCTGTGCGAGGCAGTGCGCTCAACATCCAACACGTTTCGCCACCGCCCCATCGCAGCTTAGAACATCGATGCTATACTAGTAGCAATGGATTTCGACGCCCGCTACAAAAATCTGAATGCCGCACAGAAACAAGCTGTCGATACGATAGACGGGCCTGTGATGGTGGTGGCAGGGCCGGGTACAGGCAAGACCGAGCTACTCAGTATGCGTGCGGCAAATATACTGCGCAAAACAGATGAGCTGCCAGAAAATATCTTGTGCCTTACGTTTACCGAAAGTGGCTCTGTCGCCATGCAGAAGCGTCTGACGAGCATCATCGGCCGTGACGCCTACAACGTGTCGATTTACACTTTCCATGCGTTCGGTACCGAAATCATGAGTCGCTACCGTGAGTATTTCTACCGCGGTGCAGAGTTTCGCCCGGCCGACACACTCTCTGTGCACCGTATCATCACGAGTATCCTAGATACACTGCCGTACAATAATCCACTCACCAGCAAGATGAATGGACAATATACCGCAATCGGTGACATTATCAAGGCAATTTCCGATCTCAAGCGCGCAAGTCTCACAGACGCCGAATTTGCCAAGCTGCTCGATGCGACAGATGAAGCGCTCGAGATTGCAAGCGCTCTGGTCGCAGATGCGTTTACGGACCGTATCAGCAAAGCAACACGCGATAAACTAGCCAATATCATACCCAAGATAGCCGATATAGGTGAAGCCATGCCGCTCGATACGCTCCAGCCTCTATCAGGAATACTGGCAAGTAGCCTCCAGCGGGCACTAGATGACGCCGACGCACATCCAAAGATTACACCACCTCTCACTGCTTGGAAACGTGAATGGATGACGGTTTCCGCCGACAAAAAGCCGATCCTGAAAGCCACCAAATACCAACCCAAGCTGCGTGCGCTAAGCCAGATTTACAGCCAATATCTAGCTATCATGCAAGCGGCCGAACTGATCGATTTCGACGACATGATCATGCAAGTCGTGCATGCCATAGAAGTAAACCCCGAGCTACGCTACGAGCTCCAAGAAAAATACCATTACATCATGGTCGACGAGTTCCAAGACACCAACTTGGCGCAGATGCGTATCTTGCGCAATCTCACCAACAATCCAATCGTCGAAGATTCGCCGAATATCCTCGTGGTAGGTGACGACGACCAGGCCATCTACGGATTTCAGGGTGCCGAAGTAGGTAACATTATCAAGTTTAGCCAGCTCTACCCAACCACTACGCAGATTACGTTACGCGACAACTACCGTAGTGTTGCACCAGTTCTCGCGGCCGCACGCGAAGTGATCGTGCAGGCCAGTGAGCGACTTGAGACAACGATTGCCGGTCTAGACAAAACACTCACACCACATACCGAGACAGATGCCGCTTTTGTAGAGATAGTTGAGCTGGCCACCCCCGATGCAGAGCGCGGTCAGATCGCACATGAGATCAAACAGCTACTTGCTGGTGGTGCGGCACCAGAATCTATCGCCGTGATCGCACGTCAGCACAAAGATCTCGTGGCATTGCTTGGCTACTTGAGCGAGAAAGACATACCTGTCAGCTATGACAGACGCGACAATGTGCTCGACGATGAAGCAGTGCGTCAGCTCGAACACATCGGACTCATAGTAGTAGCACTTGCGCGCGGCGACCATGCGGAGGCTAATGCGCTGCTACCAGAGCTACTGAGTCACCCTGCTTGGCGAGTAGCTCCAGAGACGCTCTGGGAGATTAGCGTCAAAGCCAGTAACACGCATCAAAGCTGGCTAGAAACCATGCGTCACCACGAACACATGCATCCATTCTGGGTGTGGCTCCAGTCATGCGCCAAAGAGTCGGAGCACATGCCGCTAGAGCGTATGGTTGACGTGCTGCTTGGCACGACTAAACTCGAGACAGAGTATGTGTCGCCACTCCGCGACTACTTCTTCCCGGTTGCAGAGTTCGAGCAAGATGCCTCACGCTATATCATGCACCTAGAAAACCTCACTGCTATCCGCGCACGGCTACGCGAGCATGAGATCGACATGACATCACCGCGTCTGGCAGATTTTCTGGGCTTCATCCAGCAAAACCGCGACACCGATACTCACATCACCAGCTTGCGTCACGTCGGACAAGATGCCGATGCCGTTCGGCTGTTATCTGCGCACAGCTCCAAGGGCCTGGAATTTGACCACGTGTTCATCGTCAACGCCACCGATGCTATGTGGGGTGAAAAAGCCCGGGGACGTGCCGACACCATCATGTATCCACCAAATCTCCGCCTCAGTCGCAATGCCGGCAACTACGACGAACGCCTTCGCTTGTTTTATGTTGCTATGACGCGAGCTCGCTACACACTTCGCATCTCGTATGCGCGCGAAAATGACAGCGCCAAGGAAATGCTCCAGGCCGGATTCCTCCTCGACAATTCAATACCAAGCCGAAGTATCGATGACCCGCACGCGCATAGCTCACATCTCGAAGCTGCCACCCAAGCTTGGTATGCGCCGCTCGTATCTATCCCCACGAGCAGTATGCGCGAGTATTTGGCGCCACTGCTTTTTCGTTACAAACTCAGCGCGACACACATCAATACGTTCATCGATGTCTCGCAGGGCGGTCCTCAGACATTTCTGCTTGGTAATCTTTTGCGCTTTCCGCAAAGTCCAAGCCCGTATGCCAATTACGGCACGGCCATCCACGCCACGCTGCAGCGCGCTCACGACTATCTGCGCGCACATAAATCCCCTCAACCAGAAGAAGACATCATCCATGAGTTTGGTAAATCGCTGGAGCGCATGCAGTTTACCGACGAAGAACACGCACTCTACCTGCAAAAGGGAGGTGATGCGCTGCGGACGTTTTTGCGCGCCAAATACGCTACTTTTTCACCAGAGCAACAAGCGGAACTCAATTTTAACCATCAAGACGTCTGGCTCGACGATGTGCACCTGACCGGCAAGCTTGACGTAGTGCAATTTGACCGCGACGCCATGACCGCTACTGTCACTGATTACAAGACGGGTGGTGTACTAACGAGCTGGGACAAAGGAGCCGATTACCAGAAAATGAAGGCACACAAATACCGCCAGCAGCTGCTGTTTTACAAACTTCTCATCGAACACTCGCGCGAATGGCAGCGCTACACTATGGCGCGCGGTGTCTTGCAGTTCGTAGAGCCAAATCCAGCAGGGGAGATTGTAGCACTAGAGCTTACCGATATAGATCCAAGCGAGCTCGAGCGTTTCACGCAGCTCATTCGCGGTGTCTGGCGCCACATCCAAGATCTTAGCTTTCCCGATACATCGGCATACGAGCAATCGATCGAAGGTATCCACCAGTTTGAGCAAGATCTTATCGACGGCAAGATATAGTTTCATCATCACGCGCCGCACTTCCTCTTGACGAAACGTCAAGAAAACAGTACTATGGTGTTCGTGCAGATGTGTGCATAGCGAGTTTTCTAAGAGGTACGCTTCGTGGGCGACTCGCTGTGTACTTTCCTGTCGCATTTTGACAGACAGAGATAGTATTACTGATACACCCAACTGGCACAGCTAGTTTGCCTGGTAAGAAATATGGAGACTTCGGTCCTGTAGTTCTCGCCGAAAGGCAAGTTATACACTTGCGACGTAGGAAAGTGTAACTTGCCTAGACATGTGCTTATACGGAAGCACCGGAGACCCCGGTAACAGGTTCGACCCCTGACATGTCTGCGATGAGCCGACCAGCGGCTCACAGGTGGAAGGTTCGTGATGGACGCAGCAGAAAACGCCGCAAAGAAGGACCCGAGCAAGCGCACCGTCACCGAGCAGCAGCTCGTGGACAAGCACTTGAACCGCCAGTCGGTGAAGAACCTCGACCACAAGGCACATGAGGAAGCCAAGATACACGGAAGCCACTTCTGGTGACTTTCTGGCCCTCGCACAACTTCATCGACCGGCTTCGGCAGCACGGGGCTGTAGCTTAGCGAGTCAGAGCAGTTCTGTAGAGCCTGAACAGGCGCGGGTTCGAGTCCCGTCAGTCCCTCGGTTTCGACTGTAGTGTAGCTTAGCTGATCAAAAGCTCTCCCGCAAAAAGGGAGGATCGTGGGTTTGAACCCCACCACTATGCGCTCCATACAACGGGAGCAAGTCGATTCAAGTATGAAGGAATCCGCAGGGGTTTCTGATTGCGGCGGAAGGGCGACCGCGCCATGTCGTCCCCCGACACTAGGCGCGGTCGTTTGACCGCTTTACCCTCGCGGTGGGTCGAACCCCACATCCCCTCCGGGGATCGGCCCACCGCTTGGATACTCTCTGTCTGCATCTACCAATACCCATATTTGTATATAAATGTGAGTTTTGTTAGATGAAAGGAACAAATTATGTCACGTTTTGATGAACCGGATTTCAATCCACTCGATCGACTCAAACAAGCCGACGACCTAGGTGTCCAGCCAGGCTATCTCAATTTCGCGAGCGACTGGGAAAACCGTGTCGACCCGGACGATTTACCTCCAACAGAGATTGATCTGCGACACGTCGGCGACGAAGCGATCAAGTCGGCGCAGCGCGCGATTGACAATCAGAATAACCGTCACGGACAATAGTGCCTAACTTTTGGGCAAATCTACCAAAACCGTTCTTCGTCTTGGCTCCTATGGAAGCCGTGACTGACGTTGTATTTCGCCATGTCGTGGCCGAAGCAGCTGCACCAGATGTATGGTTTACGGAATTTACCAACGCCACTGGTTGGGCGGCCGCAGGGGATCGGGCAATAGGCGGACGACTCGTCAAGACAGATGACGAACAGCCTATTGTCGCTCAGCTATGGGGAAGTGTCCCCGAAGCGATGGAAAAGTTGGCTGCTCACTGCGTGGAGCTTAGCTACGATGGAATCGATATCAATATGGGTTGCCCAGACAAATCCGCCACCAAAAGCGGGGGAGGCTCAGCCATGATCTGCAATCCAGAAAACGCCGCCGCGATCATCGCTGCCGCCAAGACCAGCGGACTCCCAGTGAGCGTCAAGACACGCCTCGGCTACAGTCGTATAGACGAATGGCGAGGGTGGCTGACACACATCCTGCAGCAAGACATCGTCAACCTCACTATCCACCTGCGCACGAAGAAGGAGATGAGCAAAGTACCGGCCCACTACGAACTTATAGCCGATATCAAGCGGCTGCGCGACGAAATCGCCCCGCAGACGCTCCTGACGATCAACGGTGACATCCGTGACCGTACGCATGGCGAAGAGCTCGTAACTCAGACAGGTGTAGACGGCATGATGATCGGGCGAGGTATTTTCCATAATCCCTATGCGTTTGAGCGGACGGCTAGTTCGCACTCCCGCGACGAACTATTAGGCCTCCTGAGGCTACAGCTCGACCTCTACGACAAATACTCCAGCCAGACAGGCCGCCCCTATGACACGCTCAAACGCTTCTATAAAATCTACGTGCGCGACTTCGAAGGTGCTGCCGAGCTGCGTGACAAACTGATGCATACAAAGACCACCCAAGAAGTACGTAAAATCCTCGCAAATCTCTAAAACTGCTATACTAAGTGTATGCAAAGTAGGGGGCAGGCCGGGTTTACAATCGTTGAGTTATTAATCGTAATCGTGGTAATAGGCATCCTCGCAGCTATCACGATAGTGGCATACAACGGTATTCAGCAACGAGCCAATAATACTGCCAAATACGAAGCCGCCACCAACTACGAAAAATCAATCCAGCTATATGTTACCGAAAACAATATGTATCCTGCTATGGGTGCTGGCAGCGTATGTCTCGGCCAAGGTTATACAATCCGGGGGGCCGATACGGTCGGCTCGTGCGGCGGGTCCGACTATACGACGAAAGAAGACGCCACTTTCAATACAGCCATACGCACGGTCCTCTCACGTATCCCAGAGGGAAATAACAAAGTAGTCACTAAGGAGGGTGGCGTAACGTTCGTCGGCATCACCCTCACGAACTGGTCGGGGTTCACGGTGGATGGACAGCCGAATCCCTATGTGATGCAATTCGTACTCGAAGGCAGCAACCAGGACTGCAAAGTCCCTGGCCTTGTGCAGATGATAGACGGTACCTGGGGTAATTTTACGCCTGCAAGTTCACAAAAAAATACTTTCTATGATGCCATGAGCACAACCTGCGTCGTGGCACTTCCAAACCCTAGTTAGGCTGCGCGCGCTTCTTCTGGTACAGACTGCTCACTACGTACAACAATGCGCATGTTCGGACCACAGAGCGTCAACGCAGTTGCCACGTTGTAATACAACATCGCGATATGAATAGCGCGGGCGTCTTCTGAACTTGCTGCAACACTTGCGGCTGTTTTTTCAAATGCCCACGCATCAACGTTAAAGGCCTGAAGATCATTGCCCAAAACCTTCTGCATATCTTGACGGCTAAGCGTCGTGCTAGGAACTACGTTAATCAATGCGATTTTCTCGTTATGGCTACCCTCGAGATTTTCCATGAGAGTATCTGAGCCAGGCTGGCTCATAGACGCCTCAAATGTCTTACGAATCTTTGCCCCAGTATCAAATTCCGTGTGGCTTTGAGCGTTACTCAGTATGCGAGCATGTGTCGCATTGTCGATCGGCTCACCGTAGATAGCTTCGGCAAGTTCACGAATCTTTTCTCCTTGGTCGGTAATCTTAGTGTAAATCTCTTCAACCCTATCTACGGCACCACAGCCACAATTATCACCCGACGCATGGGTATCTGTATGCCCACCAACATCATGATCTTCACGCTTATGTGTCGAGATAACATGCTGTAAAGTCTCCGCGTGAGAAGCGGGCGCTACTCCTTCTGGACGCGCCAAATCGATTGCGGCTGCAACGCCAAAAGTCCCACCCGCTGCGTTTGGGCCTTCGGTAGCTACCTCTGCGCTTCGCCCGTCGATACATTTACAGACCACAGGCTTCTCGCACACCGCGTATGCTTCCGGCGTACCTTTTACAAACTCTAGCACTGTATCGATCTGCTCTTCTGAACCTTCGATACCACCAGTCGCAGCTTCTCCGACTCGAAAGTCTACATATAGTACATTTGATGGTTTTCTCTCGGTTTCATCATTTGCAGCGTATACCATTGGATCTCCGTCTCGCATTCTTTGTCCTCTATGTGTATGTTATTTGATATATTCCTCTGAATATTGTACGCCCCTGTACGCAGATTTCAACACCTTGTATACTAGAGATATCATGACGGCTAACTCCGAAAACTTTGGCCACCATACTACGTCCGATTTAGACAAAATCTCCGACGGCATACTCGATGCGGCCACACACGACACTCCTGATTATGAGACTCGGCTTGCCGCATTTCGAAACCGCTATCCGGCAATTTACTTTTATCTGATCGCGAATATGCACAATAGAGGCGAAACACTCGCAGAGCGCTCACGACTTTTCCATGGCATACTAGATGTCATCAATCTGCTCGAAACAGTGCGTCAAGTTGAGGAATTGGATCGACTTTCAGACCTGTCAAACGATGAGCAGACATAGACTTTTTATATATTTTATGCTATAATAGTATACGTGCCTGGTGACAATATCTAGGCTGAACACAAGAGTTGAGGAGAGCAAATGTATACCGAACAGGCTACCTGGGACGATGTTCCGCGGCCAGTGCGGTGGACTCTAGTATGGGTGCTCGGCTGTCTTGTAGTGGGCCTTTTGACTCATGCAGACAAAGCCAACGCTACGCCCATTGTCAAAGATCCTGAGTTCACGGTTCACGTGACCTCAGCACAGGAGACCTGCCAAGGCATCGTGTCTGTGCTCGGTCAATACCATGGCAACAGGACGGTCGTGGTCGAGCTACAGCGCAATGGCTCTGACGGTGCATGGGTGCCGGCAGAGTATTGGAGAGGGGCTATAGTGCGGAGCCATGGTTTTGCATTTCATGACACATCTTCCGCAACGCTCAGTAGGCCAGACACGTTCGAAATCGAGCAGTACCAACAGCTCGGCGATCAAGCAGCCTACCGAGTAGTCTACGCCGACTTGTCGACGGGACAGACGGCCGTGCTGGTCGAGGAATTCGAATCGACGCGCAGCAGCCGCTGCGCATGAACGAAAGGAATCTCATGAAGAACGTTTACATCGTTTCGGCCAGCATCGCAGCGGCACTCTCACTCCTGACCGCCTGCGGCAGTTGGGGCGAGAAGCTCGAAGTCGTCAGAACAAGCGAGACCGCTTCGGTGTTCTCGTCGCTCGAACTCAAGAAGCCGAGCTGCAAAGACGATGAAGATGGTCAGCGGTTCTCGATCGTCGGTAAGACAGTCGAGAAAACTGTCGTACAACTACAGAAGGAAGACCGCGATCCAAGCTTGAGAGAGCAGGAGGGAGAACAGGTACTCAAGAACACCTACGAGATTCCGGCTGGCAAAGAATTCACGATCCTTGGCCCGAAGCTATACGACGACAGCTATCGGTTCAACCTTGTGACAGCAAGCCCCACCCCACGCCTCCTTGCAACTCTCAATGTCAAGTTGGCATACTGCTCCACCGAGGAGTAGTGCACCTCGTCACCAGGAAAGCACACAACCCCCGCCGGTTTGCCGGCGAGGGTTGCTTTCTTTTTATAGAAGCAGGTTAGCGACGGTGTCGACGGCGAAGATCGGAGACTTTCAAGCGAACTGCATGGCGGTCTACCAATGCCGAGGCTTTTTCGAGTTCGACTTGATTTTTAGCCTCACCCTGCATCTTGAGCGCACGTTCAAGCGCTGCTTTTGATTCAGCTTCTACGATATCATCGCCGTGGTCAGCCTCGTCGACCAAGACTTTCAGCGATTCCGGCGAAACCTCAACTACACCACCACTGATGGCAAAGTATTCTAGCTTTTCGTCAGTATCGCCCTTGGTATGGCGCACGGCAATTGCACCTGGCACTGCAATGCTTACGAGTGGTTCGTGCCCTGGAAACACGGCAATTTCTCCATCTTTAGTCGGTAGGATTACTTCGTATACGTCGGCATCTACTTTAACGCCTAGGAGAGTGACAAGCTGGAAATTCATATACTCTGATTATACCAGATTACCCCTGTAGGCAAAAAGTTATTGACATCGCCATATTTCGGCGTAAAATACGTATCGAAGCCCATACTCACAGAGTAAAAACTCACCGGAGCCAAGCTGATCCGGCCAACCACCGAAGGAGAGAAAGTGCATTACTTTCTTCATTGTGCAATGGCGTTTGTCACGCAGCTGGTTTGTTGCGCCACGCGCGACGAGACCACCGGGGTAGATCCGATCTCATCGATTGAAGTATTCTACCCGCGTCAATAACCGTCACCTCGCACACTTCTTGAGCACGCCCAATGATGTGCGTGCTCAAGATTTCCCCTGGACAGCACGAAAAGCAAATACCCCGCATATGCGGGGTATTTGTATATTATCCGAGGGTAAACTAGTCTTTTTTCTCGCTCAGCGCGCCTGGCGCCATATAGAACCAGCTCTCCGGCTTGTCGTCATACTTGCCAGCCAAGATATCGGCCGCATCTTTGATTGTGTCCTCAAGCTTAACGTAGACACCCTTGTTGCCAGTGAACTGCTCAGCAACGTGGAACGGCTGTGCAAAGAATCGCTGCAAGCGGCGCGCACGGTTGACCGTCTGCTTCTGCTCGTCAGACAGCTCTTCCATACCGAGGATCGCGATGATGTCCTGCAAGTCTTTGTATTCCTGCAGTACTCGTTGTACTTCGCGAGCAACACGGTAGTGTTCGTCGCCCACGACCTCTGGGTCGAGGCTACCGCTGGTACTGTCAAGCACGTCAACGGCAGGATAAATACCGATTTCGGTCAACGCACGGTTCATCACGATTGTCGCGTCCAGGTGGGCGAACGTGGTGGCTGGCGCTGGGTCGGTAAAGTCGTCGGCAGGGACGTAGACAGCTTGCACAGAGGTAATCGAACCGTTCTTCGTAGAAGTAATTCGCTCTTGGAGTGCACCCATTTCCTGCTGGAGGTTTGGCTGGTAGCCTACCGCAGACGGAAGGCGACCGAGAAGTGCTGACACCTCGGCACCGGCCTGGGTGTAGCGGAAGATATTGTCGACGAACAATAGTACGTCTTTGCCTTCGTCGCGGAAGCTCTCGGCCATCGCGAGGCCAGATAGTGCCACACGCAGACGTGCTCCTGGTGGTTCGTTCATCTGACCGAAGACGAGTGAGGTCTTGTCGAGCACGCCGCTGTCTGCAAGCTCCTCGTAAAGGTCCTTACCTTCGCGAGTACGCTCACCGACACCAGCAAAAACCGAGTTACCTTTGTGGTATTCAGCGATATTGTTGATCAGCTCCTGGATGAGGACGGTTTTACCGACACCCGCACCGGCAAAGAGACCAGCTTTACCGCCTTTAGTGAGTGGGGCAATCAAATCGATCACCTTGATACCTGTTTCGAGGATTTCGGCGGTGTTTGACTGCTCCGTCAAAGCAGGTGGTTGACGGTGAATTGGCGCACGCTTGCCAGTGAGGGCGGGTTTATTGTCGATCGGCTCACCGACGACATTGAACATACGCCCTTGAGTCTCAGCACCAACTGGTACTGAAATAGGTGCGCGTGTCGCAACTGCATCCTGGCCGCGACGAATGCCGTCGGTACTACTGAGGGCAATCGTGCGAACCGTATGCTCGTCGAGGTGTTGTGCAACCTCGAGAGTGATTGTCTTGTCGTTTTGCGCTACATGGAGCGCGTCGTAGATCGCAGGTAGCTTGACGCCATCTGCAAACTCTACATCTACGACCACACCCACAACTTGGGTAATATGGCCGACATCTGTCTTTGTCGCTATCTTAGTCATTATTTTCTCCTTCTCTTAAATCCGCATACTGTTCTGCAAAATCGTATAATTCTTCTTGCTGGCTTTCGGATAATGCGATCCCGGCAAATTGCAAATCTCGACCAGTGCTAACAGAATCATGTCGTATAAATAGATGCTCGTCATCACTATGTGGCTCCGCAAAAATGTTTGCGTTTTCAGCTCTCACATTACCCTCGATGATCGTGCGCAGCTCACCCTCACGATCGTGACCGACCAGGGGAAAACTGTCTTCAAAAAACGGCCTACTCATTTAACGCCTCTACACCACCGCTAATTTCGGCAAGTTCCTGCGTAATCGCTGCCTGACGCGCTTTGTTCATGGCAAGTGTCAGATCATCGATCAAGTCGGTGGCGTTGTCAGTAGCATTTTTCATGGCCATCATGCGCATGATGTACTCACTGGCGCGGGCAGTCAGCAGCGCGTGATACACCTGTGCTTCGATCAGGCGGTAGGTGACTGCCTGCAATACCTCCTCTTGGCTTGGCTCAAACTCGGCTTCGCGGACGTTTTCGCCCACCTCCACCGCTTCGTAACCAGCAGGCAAAATACGCTGCGTGATAGCTTGCTGGTTGACGCTCGAGATATATTCGGTAAATACCACATCCACTGCATCCACATCGCCAGCCTCGAATTTCTCGATTGCCATATCGACGATCGCACGGAGCTGACTACCGGCAGGGTCGTCGGCCAAATCTTGGTAGACCGCCGCCACCTGTGTGTCCTTGAGCTTACTCACAAAGCGACTCGCACGGCGGCCGATAGCGATAGTCTGGTTCTTTACATTGCTCCGATCGTCTTCGATCAACTGCCTAGTGTAGAGCTTGAGCACATTCGCATCGTAGGCGCCGGCCAGACCTTTGTCGGTCGCGACCACGATAAGCAAGCGAGATTTAATTTCGCGTACTTCATACAGCGGATGACGATCGGTCACACCTTGGTTAGCTAGGTGCGTCAAAATCTCGTTGGCCGTGCGAGTGTAGGGTGCGGATGCGGCTTCAGCCTCTTGTGCTTTGCGCATCTTGCTCGCAGCCACAAGCTGCATAGCCTTCGTAATCTGCTTAGTGCTTTTGACCGAACGGATACGGGTTTTGAGGGCGCGGGTGCTAGGCATTATAGATACCCCTCCTGTCGTGTCTGCTCGGCAGATCGAGACGGCACCATGTTGACAAGCGGGCCTATAAGACCTCCTGCAGCAAGCTGCATGCAGGCTGCGATACGCGCATCGCGTCGCTCAACTGCCTCTGGCAGTGATACTTCGAGCGTATCGCGAGGCATAGGACGCTTAGATTCTGGCATTCGCCCCTCTCGACCTAGAGGATTTATTGGCATAGTTTAATCCTCAAATCCCTTCGCTACAGTCGTCGCGGTTTTCAGGATCAGCTTAGCAAACTTGCTATCACCAGAGATTTTTTCGTCACCTTTGGTGAGTTCCTGCATGTCCTTTTTGTGGTCGGTCCACAGGCGAGTGAGCAGGGCGGTCTGCACTTCTTTGATTTTCGCCACTGGTACTTTGTCGAATGCACCTTCAGACACAGCGTAAATACTGGCCGTTTGCTCCCACACGCTCGCAGGCTGATATTGATGCTGCTTGAGCAGCTCGGTCAGGCGTTGACCTTTTTCGATCTGATTCTTGGTTGCTTCGTCGAGGTCGCTACCAAACTGCGCAAATGACGCGAGCTCGCGGAACTGTGAAAGACCAAGTTTGAGGTGCGAACCGACTGATTTGACTGATTTCGTCTGGGCGTCACCACCAACTCGCGAAACCGAGAGACCTGCCGAGATTGCTGGGCGAATACCTTGGTTAAACAAGTCCGTCTCGAGGAAAATCTGACCATCGGTAATCGAGATGACGTTGGTCGGCACGTACGCGCTGATGTCACCAGCCTGTGTCTCAATAATAGGCAGCGCAGTCAGGCTACCTGCACCGAGTTCGTCGGTGAGTTTGGCTGAGCGCTCGAGCAGACGAGAGTGTAGATAGAACACGTCACCAGGGAACGCCTCGCGTCCTGGTGGGCGACGGAGCAAGAGTGACATCTGGCGATATGCCACGGCGTGCTTAGTCAGATCATCGTAGATAATCAGCGCGTGCTCTTTGTTGTCACGGAAGTATTCGCCCATAGCCGTTGCTGCATACGGCGCAAGGTACAGGAGTGACGCAGGGTCGCTTGGACCGGTCGCGACGATGATCGTCTGATCCATCACGCCTTCTTCTTTAAGACGTTCAACAAGTCGCGCGATTTTACTAAGCTTTTGACCAATCGCGACATACACATTAATCACACCGGTCTTTTGGCGACCTTGGTTGATCATGGTGTCGATAGCAATAGCCGTCTTGCCCGTCTGACGGTCACCGATAATCAGCTCGCGCTGACCACGACCGATAGGGAACATGGCGTCAATCGACATGATACCGGTCATCATTGGTTCGTGGACGTGTTTACGGCCAATAACACCGATTGCTTCGCGCTCTACGAGTCCGCGCTGCTTTGTTTTGATCGCTGGACCACCGTCAAGTGGGTTTCCGAGTGGGTCGACCACACGACCGAGAAGTTCTGGGCCGACAGGCACGTCGAGGACAGTGCCCTTGAGAGTGACTTTTGCGCCAGCTTGCACTGATTCGTCGCTACCCAGTAGCACCGCACCTATTTCATCTTCGTTGAGGTTCAACGCGAATGCTTCGACGGTTTCGCCGTCTGCACCTTCGATCAAAAGTACTTCGCTGTAACCAGCGCTACGCAGGCCATGCACCCAGGCCACACCATCACCAACACGGGTGACGATGCCGACCGTTTCAAGATCACCGGAGACGTCGAGTTTAGCAATCGCGTCGCGGAGATCCTGGGAAAGTTCTGTAACTGATAATTCTGTTGCCATTCTTGTCTCCTATATCTTGCTTGCTTTCAATTGGTTGAGTCGTGTACGCAGAGTTGCATCAAGCTGCTGACCGGCCGTTTCGACACGGACACCAGCGATCACACTAGGGTCGGTAGCTTCTCGGAAGGCGACTTTCTTTGCGTTCATGCTGACGATCAAGAATTTCTCGATTGCGGCGCGTGATTCGCTGCTTAGGCCGTTAGCGCTTGTCAAATCTGCCACGACGACACCGCGAGCCGCTAGAGCAGATTCGGTGTCGCGGACGATCAAATCGGTCTCGTCCACGCGACGTTCAGTCACAAGATACGCGGCGATATTGCCGGTAATATCCCGGCCTTTTAACAGCTCCTCTGCCCATAGCTCGGCGATTTTACGACGACTCAGTTTTGCCATGGTCTAGCGAGCCTCCTTGACGGCCGCGTCGATAACCTTGCGGTCTAACTTGGCATCTGCCAAGTTACCAACGACTTTTTCGGTCGCCAGTGCCACCAGATCGATCGTATCGTTATGAAGCGCCTTGCGGGCGGCGATTACGTCTTTTTCGATGGTATCGTGTGCATCGGCCACGATTTTCTCGGCACGAGCCTTTGCCTTCGCGTCGCTGGCCTCTACCATGGCTACCGCTTCATCTTTGGCAGTTGCGACGATTTCTTTGGCTTCTTTGCGGGCTTCTTTCAAAAGATTCTGAATGTCTTCCTGTGCAGATTCGGCCTTTTTCTCGGCTTCTTCGGCTGCTTTGACACTTTCTTCGATCTTGGCCTGGCGCTCATCGACAGACTTCATGAGCCACGGGTAGACCCATTTGCCCAGGGCCCACACCAAGATGATAAACGCGACGATCTGCAACACTAGTAGCTCCCAGTGAATACCAAGCGTCGAGAATATATCCTGATTTGCACCAGTCTCCGCAGCAGCGAATTGTGTTAATAGTTCCATATGATCACCTCGAATCTACGGCTTATAGGAATTTCGCAATGATAGCGACAATGATACCGATGATAGCGAGTGAGTCGGCGAACACAATCGCGGTAATCATAAGTGTGCGGATCTCGCTTAGTTTCTCTGGATTGCGACCAAGTGCGTTGAGCGCGCCGCCGCCAATGATACCGATACCGATTGCAGCACCCAAGGCAGGGAGGGCGTAGGCGAGACCGAATGCTAGTTGTTCCATATTAGTTGTAACTCCTTTTAATTATTACCTAAATTATACCATTGTCATTCCAGCTGTGCAGCCGTTTTGGACGTATCAGCAGATGAATGATCAAGAGAAGTGGTATTGGTGGAGTGGCCATCTGAATGTTCGTGACTAACCGCCAGTGAAGTGAAGATGAGCGTGAGGATAAAGAACACATACGCCTGGATGAATCCGATGAACAGCTCGAATGCCATGAAGAAGGGGAGCGTCACGCTAGCTGCATAGCTAGTAAGTGCCGCGATGACGATAAGCAACACTTCGCCCGCAAACGCGTTGCCAAAAAGTCGAAGCGCAAGCGCTGTACCGCGCGACAACTCGCCGATAAGTTCCAGAATACCTTCAAACGCACCCACGAAATCTTTGAAAGGATTGCGAAAATAGCGAGCGCCATTGCCAAACACACCGAGATATTTGACGGCGTAAATCTGCACAGTAATAATAGTGATGATTGCCAGAGCCAGGGTGAAGTTGAGATCGGCCGTGAGACTACGCAAAAGTGGTACGCCGTTGACTTTGATCGATTCTAGACCCGGTAATACGCTGAGCCAGTAATTGATAAGGACGACAAAGAAGATAGTACATGCGAGCGGTGTGATTTTGCGTGCCAGCTTCTTGTCTGGGATGACCGCGTCGATCTGCGCCAACAGGCCCTCGAACACCCACTGCACGAGCCCGGTGAAACGATTGTACTGTCCCTTGCGGACTTTGCCCGCCACGTACCAGAGTATGAGCACGACGATAGCGCTGCCGACAATACCGTTGACAAGGGCGTTGGTGACAGGGAAGCTGCCGATGTAGAAAATCGGCTCGGCAGCGATACTGATATGTAAATCTTGCATTATTTAGATACGTCTTTTCTAAGTTGATTACGGACGAGCAAACCAGCCACGACAACTCCGACGGCGAGACCTATGACAGTCAGCCATGGCTTGCTGTCGAAACTGTGGTCACCCCAGATACCAAGCGCCGTACCACCGATAACCGGCACAAACATGCGCCAGGTGGTATCACCAGCGATGCCGAGCAATAAAATAACCGTCGAGGCATCTGCATTCTTCGGCGGCGGTGTTGGTGAATCACCCGATTTGTCTGATGAGGTGCTCATCTATGCTATAGCATAGCAGAAAAGCATCAGCGCCACAACAGCCACTATTTCGTAATAATCGCTCCGATTGGCTCGACTTTTATCTGGAGATTTTGCATCTTTTGACGTAAATCAGCCTGCGCCTTTATCAGCCTATCATTTGCTTCTTGTATTTTTGGGTCAAGTTTTACTGTCATAGTCTTCTCCATTTATTCACTATAAAGTTTCATGTGTGCAATATTTGCCGCAATATGACCCCCATACAGGCGATAGCCAGCCCAGTTTGGATGTACACCATCATGACCTATTAGCTTCGTCTGTGGATCAGCGCCTTGTGCAGCCTCGGTGCCAGTACCAGTCCAAAGGGGTTGATCTGGGTTGTATACATCGATATAACCGATGCCTTGCGGGTGGCTACTAATAGCCTGTATGAGCCCCTGACGATTAAGATCATGTACGTTGCCCGCAGTTGG
This sequence comes from Candidatus Mycosynbacter amalyticus, assembly GCF_025273655.1. Taxonomy (GTDB): domain Bacteria; phylum Patescibacteriota; class Saccharimonadia; order Saccharimonadales; family Saccharimonadaceae; genus Mycosynbacter; species Mycosynbacter amalyticus. Next base: position 456,142 of record NZ_CP045921.1, on the reverse strand, counting down.
GTTGTTGAGAGGTTCCGGTGTAACCGCGACGATTGAAATTGCAGGATCCCATGCATTCAATGCACCGTAGCCCTCGAGTGCTCGAGCTTTCATACCAGCCATACCACCAGAGAGCTCGCCATCGTTGATCGTGCCATTGACAATCAGTGCAGCAATTTTACCCGTACCGAATGCTTGAATAGCAGCTAGACGGCTGGCCGAGAAGAAACGTGAGGAGTTATTCGGCCCCATCGCATCGGACGCATTACCGGTAGCATTGTTGAAATACCCTGTACCTCCCTGGCCTAGTCGAATCACGGCAAACCCTGTCGCCTCTAAGATTGCATCTACAGTACCGCCGACCGAATATGTTTGTGCGCTACCAGAATTATATGCAGTCGAGCCATCGACATACGAGTCGCCCGTAATAGCAATCATTGGTCGATCTGGAGTACGATTCACTATAGCATTTGGCTCATGTACGATCTGATAGAAATAAATGTACGGCGCGAGCACGCGGATGCGCCGAGTCTCATACGACGCGAAACGGATATTGCGAAATACAATACCATTATGATTCCCCGCCATAGGGAAGGCCTTGAGTCTTGTCATTTGACCCTGGTTCTCCACATATATCTGGGTGTCGAAATATCCGAATGCCGCAAACATCAGTGCCAGCTTGTCTCCTGTAAACTCAAACTCAAAATCGAAACATGATCCCACCGTACGACCGTTTGGCATGTTCGTACAGCCCGCGGCAGGATTAGTGGAGTTGTTGGCGACTAGTTTCATCGCTTGGGTGTTAATGCGATTTGAATTCCAGAGTGTGCCAGTGATACCACCATAATTACTCGTGTCGAGATTATCGTTATCGTAACTATCCTGCACAATTTCAGAGACCGGAAAAGTCCCAATGATAGGATCAAACAAACTACCCAGTGTTGCTGTAGCTTGCTGTGCCAATGGAGGCTGCCAGGTGGCGTTGCCAGCTGAGTCAGATGTAAGAATTTTTCCAGCTGCAGGCGATCCGCCTGTAAGTTTGAGTGCTGGAGCAGTGACTGCGCCAGAAAATGTCGCTAGTTCGTTTTGGTCGATAGAAAACGCACTTGTAGTAGCGGTAAACGAGGAAAAGACAGAAAAAGAGCCGCCAGTTGGTCCAACATATCTCAGTACCATACTGCCTACACTTGGATCGCTTGCGAACTGTACGCTAGGCTGGGTACCAGGCCCACCATCTATAGCTATACCCGGATATGGACCACCTCCCAATATAAGACGTGAATTCATGGTGGAATCAACTGTATTATCGAGCACAAATACTTTTGCTCGTACAACATCTTGAAATGTCTTGTCACCGTCAACCGTTTGGTCGCCACTTAGGAGAAGTGCATTTGGTGGATTATTCAGTTTAGTCTGTACAGGTTCGGCGAGTTGTGTCTCACCTACAGAGCCATCTTTGAGCGTGCCATCTTGTTTATGGGCCTGAAGCAAGTACCCATTAAGTATGTCACCCCATACTCCGCTGTCACTGCCCGCAATCGGTAGTCGAGCCACTTTATCATTCCTCTTATGCTGTATATGCTGATTGTACAAAAAACCATAGTAGTGCACAATAGGCATATCCATGCCACGCAAAAATCGTACAAAATCTCACTCCGTTTATGACTATAATGGCCTTCCTGCGCGCAAGAAACGCTTCGCGACCAAACGACAGGCAGAGGCTGCCACTATAGAACAAAGGTTGCTCAAACCAGATTTGCAACTATACGTATACAAAGATATTGATGGCGGATGGTATCTTACGAGCAAACGAACAAACCCCCGCAGCCATGTAGACTACGGGGCGGTTCGTCGATTGCAACTCCTGTGTTAGCGAGGAGTGTCGAGCCTGAGCACGCGCCACGAGCGCGGACTCACATCAACTTCCTTCGGATCGACCTGTGACTTCGTGTCGAACCGGAACTGCTCGCGCGAGATCACGACCTGATATCGCTGCCCGTGCGCAGCTTGCTTGAGCGTCTCTTGGAGCATGACGGGAACACCACACGCAGTCAGTAGTTCGCTCATGAGCTGGGGCCCAGAACCGTTGAACCCGAGACGCGCTGAGCGCAAGTACATCACCGCCTGCTCACGCGAGCCGGTGGCATAAACCACTGCACCATGCGCGCCTTCCGGTAAATCGTAGAAGCACTCGATCCGAGATACGACACCACCATCAGTCCTGCTTGCAACAGCCAGTAGCTGCTGCTCCAGTCGCCTGGAGTCATCGGTCATCGCATTGAGGATCGGCGGTTCAGCAACCGCATTTTGCAGCGTATGCATACCGTCGCCAATCTCGGCAGGAGACTTGAACTCCGAGAACACTTCATCTACGGATAGGAGCATCTTCACACTTTCTACTTGAGTTGTCGCGTATCGACAAACCTAATGTATATTATACCATAAAATGCAAACAGCCTCGACCGCGCTACTCTGGGTGAGTAGACGCAGCCGAGGCCGAGTGACTATGAAGTTGTGCAGATCACTCCGACGAACTCCCCGAGTCGGAGCCCATGCCAGAATCGGAGTTATCCGAATCCGACGAGCTGGAGGCATCCGACGACGAGTCGTCCGAACCGGAATCCGAACCACCGTCGGCCGTGTCACCCTGGGATGAGACGTCCGAAGTAGCTGGAGCAGGTGATTCGAGCTGGCTGCTCGAATCGTCCACCACCGGCTGTTCGGGCGCCGCGTACACGGGCTCCTGAGCCGCAGGGGAGACAGGCTCCTCCACAACCACCGGAGCGGGTGAGGAATCGGGGTTCGAGACAGGCTCGACTTCCGACTCGGCAGGCGCAGGCATGTCGTCGACCCGAGTGAGCGTCGACGCGTCGGCCGGAGCCTCTGCGCCGGTTGCCACGGCCGAGGGAACTGTCACGCTCCATGCCGGAACCGGACTCGTGCGATAGGTGGGTAGGTCACCCTGCTGCACCTTCACGAGCTCGATTCCGGCGTTGTCTTCCGTAAGCGGAGTGATCGGCGCCCACGTGTTGTTAAACACGTCGAGCTGATCCTTCTGCTCGCCGCTGAGCTGAATCGCACCGCCAGACAGTTTGCTCAGCACGAATTCGGCAGCGAGTGTGATGGGATGGTGTACATCCTCATACACATACACCGTCATTTTGCCGTCGACCGACTTGTAGATTGTCGGCGTGCCGAGCTCGTCCAGATTATTGTAACTCTGGCTTGTGAGCGACGAGTGAATTAGGTGACCCGCCAGGATGACAGCCACCGAACCCACCGGATTGAGCGGATTGAACAGTGAGCCGGCGACAGAGTCTCCGACAATCACATGCTCCTCCGACGGCACGTCACCGAGCTTGCTCGGATCATCGACACCCGTCGTGAACCCAACGAGTCCCGCGAGCTGGGGCAGAAACGGATACTGATCCGCCTGTGTTGCAAGTCCCCAGGGGCTGCCAGGCGACGAGACGAACACGATCAGATCGTCTTCGTTCAAGTAACCCTTCTCGATGGCGATCACCGCAGCATCATAAAGCGCCTTGTCACCTTGGGAGTAGCCTGCGAGGATGATCGATTTCCGACCACCCTCTGGCGCCTGCTCGTTGAGCTGGCGCAACGCCTCCACGAGGTTGTCACGCGCGATGGCAGATGACTCGGCATAGCTGGGTGCGAGGAGAAAAAATTCTCCTGACCGCCCCGCGATGAACGGGCCAGCCGACTCCGGGTATTCGAGTCGATACGCCTCACGATTCCCGAAGATACCGAGGCTACGAGCGATGAAGTTGGTGTCATCTGTGCCAGGTATGCCAATCACCATGGAGTCCGGTCGACCCGGATACCAGTTCTTGGTGTTGTCGGACTGCGTGACGTCGGTCAAGTTGTCGACCTGTGCCGACGCCAAAGCCGGAGCGATGGGCGCCAGACCAGCGCAGACGACGCAACCGGCGACAACGGTGCTACGAACAAACTTGCGAGCCATGAGAGGCTCCTTCCTGTGGATGTAAACTTCATGTACTCCCGCAGCGGTCGCCGCAAGGAGGTAGTCACTACCCGTTTTATCTGTGACAAGCACAGATAAACAGATCTTGATCATTATAGCATAAAATCATTGAAAAATCAATATCAATGCTCTGTCAAAACGTACGTAAAAGAAGAAGCCCCGCTCCGACGCATGGTCGGAGCGGGGTAGACAGGCAGAATCAGGCGGCGTCGAGCAAGGCTGCGACACGCTCCTGACGAGCATTACCCCGACGGGCACGCTCGAGCTGTCGCACAATCTCCTTCCGGCTACGAAACAGCGTAGCCGGCCCCTCGCCAGGTACGGTACGCGGTGCGATAAGCTCCGCAAACCACTCCGGACAAAGAGGGATGACCTGCGTGAACGGGTGAGTCTCGTACAACACCACCCGATGTACGTCGCCATACATGTAGTCACACAGTATCGCTAGCTCATCCATGTGATCCGCTTTGCTGTGGATCTTGAAGAAGCCGATAAGGCCGCTGAGAGCCCCGAACGGATTCTTGAGCACTGACTCGACAGCGGTGATTGGATCGCCCAAGATAGCCACGCTGTAGATGCGGCCGCCCTGAGCTTTCATCTCATCACGGTAGCCGTTGAGCTCCACGCCAAATCGCCGCACCACATTGCGCACCACACGACTACTAGACATCCACGGCTTGAGCGCCGTAGGCCAACCTCGCGGATCGGCCAGCAGCAGTAGCGTCACACCAGTCATATCGTGATCTCGACAGACATGCCGAGTGAACGCGTTACCTGCGGCCTCTGCACCCTGCGAATAGCCGACGAGTAACCGCCAGCCAGACGTACGCCCCAGCCACGAACGCGCACGCGCCATGGCCCAGAAACACGATGCAGAGTAGCCTAGAGATGCCCGCCGACCATGTTCGTCCTCTGGACGAATGATCGGCGCGATACTTGCCATGTAGACGAGCCATTCGATCGTACCAAGCGCAAGTGGTGCAATCCACTGCGCAAGTGTCTGGCCGCGCCCATCACTAGTGCCGCCTACGCCAGCGACACGGTCAGCCTGGATACGCTGTGCTCTTACAAACTCAGCGAAGTTCATGTAGACTCCTTTGTCGTTGGCGGATTTCTGATTCTGCCAAATTGTTCACTTTCCAGACGGTTGCCCAGAGAGTCGATTTGGCATACCGATGTAGGCAGTCAAACTACGTAGTTTATAGCATATACTAGGATATAATTCAATGCTAAGCGTCTTACCTGAAATATTGCTTATACGCCGCACGCGCCTTCACGATCTTTGGCTCGATCACGACAGAACAGTAGCCGTTCTGCGGATTATTGTTGAAGTAATCTTGATGCTCCGGCTCTGCTTCGTAGAAATGGTCGAGAGGAGAAAGCTCGGTGACGATAGCATCATCCCAGTGCTGAGTAGCACGCGTTATTGCTGCTTCAAACGCCGCTTTTTGTTCTTCATCAGCATAAAACATAGCCGAACGATACTGCGGCCCATGGTCCGCACCTTGTTGATTCGGTGTGGTGGGGTTATGAATCAAAAAGAAAAGATCGAGTAGTACCTCCGCAGGTAGTATCGACTCATCAAATGTCACCTGCACACTTTCGGCATGATGCGTTTTGCCCGTTGCCACTACATAGTATGATGCAGTGGCGCTACTACCACCCGCATAGCCACAGACGGACTTGCTCACGCCCTCGAGCCTGCGGAACACTGCATCGAGACACCAAAAACATCCACCAGCTAGTACGTATGTTGTCATATATTCAGTATACACCCGAATACTACTTGAATTCACGCTGAAACAGGCGTACCATATGAGCAACATTAGTATGTGGAGGTGACTATGGAAACAGTAACATCAATCGAACAGCAGTTAGTGAAAATCAATAAAGATCTGCCCAAGCTGCCAAAAGGTCTGACCAAATGGCTCGCGGAGTATGCATGGCTACTCACACTGATCGGTGTCGTCCTTTCAGTACTGACACTGCTCGCTTTTGTGCCTCTCCTCCTCACGGTGTTTGGTGTGCTGTCTGTCGCAAATCTCAGCCTTGGACTCGCTGGCTATCCTAACACCTATGGCTCGGATGCACTCGGATGGTTCAGTATCATCGTATCTATCGTCAGTTCACTCATCGTGTTATACCTCGAAGCTACTGCGATCACCCCGCTAAAGGCTAAGCAATATCGGGGCTGGCAACTACTTTTTTGTGCAAGTCTCATCTCACTTGCGCTGACAATTGTATCCGACATTATCACTATGCAAGTCGGCAGCATCATTATGTCGCTTGTATTTTCTGCAATCGGATTCTATATCTTGTTTCAACTGCGACCTTATTTCGCATCAGCAGAAACTAAGACAGCAGACAAAAAGCCTGCATTCAAAGCGAGTAAAACCGCTATTAAATAGTTCATCTGCGTCTCAAAAAACCGAGTCACTGATGACTCGGTTTTTTGATTTTTGTATAGTAAAACTACTGCTGATCGATAAATGTATGTGCTCGACCATGCGCGCCGCCGCGGCCGGTACGACCAATCCGATGCACATAGTCGCTATAAGTTTGCGGCGTATCGAAGTTAATCACATGTGTGACGTTCGGAATATCGAGACCGCGCGCCGCGACGTCTGTCGCTACCATGACTTTGACCTTCTCGTCCTTGAACTGCTTCAGCGCACGCTGACGCTGCGACTGGTTTTTGTTGCCGTGAATCGCCACAGACGGGTGGCCAGCGTTCGAAAGGTGATCGCTGAGGCGCTGCACACCAAACTTGGTCTCGCCGAACACAAGTACTTTGTCGTAGCCATCCTGAGCCAGCAGTTCTCCGAGCAGCTCGATCTTGTGCGCTTTGTCGCGCGCTTCGATAACATCTTGCTCCACATGATCGCTTGTCTCGGTTGTGCGGACGCTCACAGTTACAGGATCAGTCAGGAAATCGTGCACCAGTGCTTCGATATCCGGGGTAATAGTCGCCGAGAAGAAGAGACTCTGGCGTTCCTTTGGCATCTCACTCACAATACGGCGGATGTCTGGCAAAAAGCCCATGTCGAGCATGCGGTCGGCTTCGTCGAGGACGAGCACCCCCATGTTTTTCATCTGGAGATGGCGGCGTTCGATCAAATCTTTGAGACGACCTGGGGTACCGATGATGAAATGTGGACGACGCTTGAGATCACGTAGCTGGCGATCAACATTGACGCCACCTACGATGAGCGCAGAATAGAGCCCCATGCCACGAGCAAACGCGCGAAATTCTTCGTCGATCTGCTGAGCAAGCTCGCGAGTCGGTGCTACAATGAGCACACTCGGGCGGAGCATGATGCCGCTCATGCGCTCAATAATAGGCAGCAGGAACGCAGCAGTTTTACCGGTACCGGTGTTGGCGAGACCAATCACGTCTTTGCCGGCAATGATTTCTGGGATGGCCTGATCCTGAATCGCGCTTGGTTTTTCGAAGCCTTTGGCACGAATATTCGCGTGGAGTTCAGCACCAAAAGGGAAGTCCGCGAAGACATGCTTCGGCTCGTAGGGCGCTTCGGCTTCTTTCGTTACGGCTTTGTTGACGAATTTCGATGGGTGGATGTATTGCTTCTGTGGACCCTTCTTACGGGCACCACCGCTCCGACCACCACCTTGCGGGCGTCCACGTCGGAAACTGCTGGCGCTACGCTGTGGGCGGCCAGAACCATGAGTTTTGTATGGCATAGTATAAAATACCTTTCGTTTGGAAATATCTGTATTGCAGAGAAACTACGAGAGAAAATTCGGGTGAGAAAGCGCCTAGATGGAACAAATGTTTGCGCGTTCGTCTTAGAACAACCCTAGCATTACTAAATGCAATGATATCAGTATAGCAAATTTGACAACTTTTGTCAATATCTACAGAGAAAAAACCTTGTCTCAATCAAGCTCAAGATAGCGCTCGCTCTAACTAAAAGCAGCCCGGAAACCCGGGCTGCTTTTAAGCGTATAGTGCTGATTACCAGCTACGCTGACGGAATGAACCGCCACTGTTGCCACGATCGCCACCGCGGTCGTTGCCACCGAAGTCACGGCGTGGTGCGCGCTCTTCGCGTGGACGAGCCTCAGTCACGTTGATAGCACGACCATCAAGGTCTTTGCCGTTCAACTGGTCAACAGCCTTTGCATTGTCGTCTTCGTTTACAAATGTAACGAATCCGAAACCGCGGCTGCGGCCTGTGTCGCGGTCAGTCATGACGCGTGCTGACTCAACTTCGCCGATTGTAGCGAAGAGTTCAGCCAGACTTTCGTCGGTAGTCGCGTAAGCGAGGTTACCGATAAACAAATTTTTCTTAGACACTCTGGGATACCTTCATCTTATTGTTTTGCCAATTCGACCTAGACGATTTCGGTATCCTCTGGTAAGAGAATAGAAACGTTCTTCTACTTTGACACTTCGTAGTGTAAAAGAATTGTAAGGTATTTGCAAGCTATAGCTCGATAGTTTCGCCCGATTTGATACGATAAAAGTCTATCTCTTCCACGAGATTGGTGGCCACACGGTCGGAAATCTCTTTTCCGGAGGAAGAGAGAATAGCATCGTGGGTAGGAAAAGCGTGCTCAGGTTTGGTTTGGCGCAAAAATTCTACCGCTTCGGCGAGTTTCATCCATGGTGCAGCCACAGGTGTCGCTATCCAACGCATCTGACGAGGTGGTAGAGAGAACGAATCGCCAGGATAGTACAGCAAATCGCCATTTACGACGAGACCGAGATTACCAATAGCCGCAATATCCGGATGGATAGTAGCGTGTTCACCACCGACAAATTCTAGTGCGAATGGTCCAGCTACAGCAGTATCACCCGGCAACACTGGTGTGACCGGCTGACCGGCATGCTGTGCCACTTCGGCGAGCGCGTACACGACAGCGTTCGGACTCCCAGCCAGAATAGCCTGCAGCTTGGCGGGGTCGCAGTGATCCGGATGCAAGTGGGTGACGACGACAGCCAACACATTGGCCGGTACTTCGAAGTCATCGCTAAGATTACCAGGGTCTACAACCAGCCGCTGACCATCCTCTTCAAGCACCAGGCAGGCATGTGAATACTTCGTGAGCTTCATACTTCCAGTGTACACCCACTGATAGGCTCGTGTATACTTACTAGAGATGAAACAGTGGATTATGACATTTCGCATCTTTCTCGTGGCGCTAGGCGTTACCATCGCAGCAGTGGCGCTCAAGTATTTTTTGCACCTCACAAATCTCGAGGTGTTTGAGCCGACATCGCTACATAACAGCGTCATATCGAGCGTTATTTTTGTAATCGGCTTCGTACTGAGCGCCACTATCGCCGACTACAAAGAGTCAGAGCGCATCCCTGCAGAGTTTGCTGCTACTATAGAGAATATGTATGAAGATGCCCGCGCCACACATAAAACCTATCCCAAATTTGATCTGGCGGCGTTTCGGGGAGATTTGATAGATATCTTGGCGGCGTTTCGCGCCGGCACTCGCATCAATCGAAAAGGAACGCGCCGCGAGATAGGCGAGCTCAATGATTATTTCACCGAGATGGAAACTGCAGGCGTACCAGCCAACTTCATCGTCAAACTCAAAACGCAGCAAGCAACACTGTTAAAACTGCTTTTCAGGGTCAACTATATCCAGCGGATTAAATTTATCCCGTCGGCATTTATTCTCATCCGTTCGCTTGTCGGACTCGTAATTATCTTTCTTATACTCACTAATATTGAGCCGTTCTATGGCGGGCTCACACTCACAGGTATGCTCACATTTATACTGGTCTATATGATGATTCTCATCCAGACAGTAAGTGTGCCGTTTCACGATGCCGGTAAAACGCGCGACGATGTGAGCCTGTTTCTGCTCAAAGAAACGCGCAAACACCTTAAGAACAGGGGCGAGACAGAATAAATCCCAGACATGAAAGCGCGGGCGGGCATCTGATATCTCACTAGGAGACTCCAGATGCCGCACCCGCGACCTTCGACATGCTGTGTTTCACGGCCTGATGTGCGTGAGGCTGGGCCTCACTTCGTAGCCAGGCGCATTGTGCATCACGATGAGCGCCATAGGAAGCACCAGGCCCGCGAGTACAGTGAAAATCACCCAGACAGCCGTTCCCGGCATGCCCACGGCAACTGCCGCGATCCCCACTGCTACCACAGCCATGCAGATGATGGCCGTGGCTGCCGCAGATGCGTGTCGGCGCGTATTGCGCTCCTTGTCGAAGATCATCTCCACCGTCATTGACTTCTCCTTCTGTTGTTGTGAGTCATGCTTTGGATTGCGCTTATTATACCAAATCAAACTTCTTATGTCAATAGGGTTCGGTATGGACATGCTTACGCTACATGTAGTATACTAACAAGAGCGAATAAGGAGGACTATGAGCAAAGTAACTATCTATAGTACTACTTGGTGCGCGTTTTGCAGCACCGAAAAGCAGTGGCTCGAGAAGCTTGGCGTCGAGTTTGACGCAAAAGATATCGAGGAAGACAAAGCAGCCTATGAGGAACTCATGAGCAAACTCGGTGGCAACTTCCAGGGCGTGCCTGTCACCGATATCGACGGCGAGGTCATCCTTGGCTTCGACCGACCAAAGCTCCAAAAAGCCCTCGAAGAAAAGAAGCTAGTCACAGCGTAACTGATATCCCACCTACAGAAAATACTCACAGAAATTGTGAGTATTTTCTTGTACTAAACATCAAATCGCAGTATAGTGACCGTAATATGAGTGAGAGAGCTTTTAACACACCCCCTGGAAATAGCAGAGTCGAATTCAATACCTGTGATATTACAATATTTGAACCTGCCCGTTATGCTGAGCATATAGATGCATTGTCCCAGAGTGAATTTATTGCACATGGGCTTGAGCAAGGGTCTATCAAAAAAAGTTATGCTTGGCACAGTAAACACCCCGATGGATATACCGCACTAAACGCACAGCTAAATTGCGATCCGCTCGTTACGAAACCTGCCCGTAGCTGGCGCAGCCCTCTCTTTGCACAACTCTCGGCACAGCTCCTCAATCAAGGGCTTGAGGTGCATGTAGCACCCCACGACACCGATAGCCTCTATGTGTCCAACCCAGATAGCTACCGCGCATTTTGTATCAAAGGATGGAGCACGATAGATCAATCTCATATCGACATCACTTCGTTGACCCGTACTGAATTACTAAACGGCCTAGCTCAAGATAATGCGCCGGCATTCGCTACCTCTCCTCAGCTCACAGAAAGTGAGCTAGAAGATTTCATCTCGATATGGGGAACAACTCAGGATGCAATCATCGAGATATTTGACGGGCAGATTGATACTCCACTTCACAAGCGAGAGCAAATCCACATTCGCGTGAGTGATCCGCCAGAAATTCCAGCTCCAGCCACACCCGATGTTCACCATGCAGACGAGCTGATAGACCATGATACTCATGACGCGTTTGAAACAATAGGGGGCATGTTCGCTGCAAAGCAGGAGCTCAAACGATACGTAAAGCGTTTCAAAAACCCAGAACTAGCCAAGCAACTCCGGGTCCCTATACCAGCTTTCATATTGCAAGGGCCCCCAGGAACAGGTAAATCTTCACTCATGAGAGCTTTTGCAGACGAGAGCGGAGCAACGTTCCAAAGCGTGAAGGGCAGTGAACTACTCAATGAATATATCGGCAAGACGAGTCGTAATGTCGAAGAAATTTTCGACAGTGCATTTGCCTCCAAACAGTCGGTAGTATTATGTTTTGACGAAATTGATCGCTACCTAAAGGCAGATAATCACCGGGAATTTGTGAATGCCACCAAAACATTTGGTCAAAAGATTGAGGAGGCAGCGCACTACCCCCATGTGCTTATAGCTGCCACTATGAATGCCTCGCCCGATCAACTTGTCAGTTCAATCGTACGACCAGGGCGTATGAAAGTAATTGAAATTTCATCCCCCAACGAATATGAGCTTGCTGACATTTGGCGTGCCCAGCTCAATGATAACCTCCAGATATGTTACACCGGTCCAGATTCGGAGAGTCCGATATATGTGTTTGAGCAGCCCTTGGAGAGTATATCAGAGGTGACCTCGGGCAGCACATACGACCCTATACGGCTCGGGGAGTTGTCCAGCGGCATGACCGGGGCAGACATACACCATATACTTGCTACCCTGAGAGAGGATGCTATGGATTATATAGTCGATTACGAGACAGTGCGACAAATCAAGCCCGCAGATGTGCAAACAGCCGTCGCTCGCTATCGGGCAGATGGTTTTAGGCCAAATACAGATTAGCTGCTGCGTCCATGCTAGTCCAACAGAAATACGACCAATACTACCACTAGCGGCCGCATAAGTGATTACTGTGTGATCAGTGTGCTCCTTGAGTGGCGAGTTGATGGCGGATGCTCCTCTACCTGTCATCTGCTTGTTACTCGCATCGAACATTTTACAATTACTGGAAATATCGAGGTCTTTTATTTTACCCTCAAGCTAAGCACCAATAGTGAGTATGCCCCCACCGAGCGACTGGCGGAAATACCCATCGTGGCTCACATAGAGGACGGCGCCGGTATAGCGGGCGAGGGCGGTCTCAATTTCCTCGATGCTAGGCAAGTCTAGGTGGTTGGTCGGCTCGTCGAGGATGAGTAATTGTGGGTCGTTTGCCAGCATAGCTATGAGTTGGAAACGGGCTTTCTGGCCACCAGAAAGCTTAGCGAGTGGGATGGCGCCGTCACCAGAGGTAAAGAGGTAGTCACTCATGAGACTACGCACCTTCGTCGTACTGATAGCCAAATCCCGATCGAGATAGAGTCGCTCTATAGCTTCTTCGAGGGGGAAGGTGAGGTACTTCTCGTCGATCTCCTGTTCGTAGATACCGATGCGCGCATGACGGTCGAGCTCAAGCGAGCCGCTTAGCAGCTCTGGCGCACCGTCGTGATGTAGCAGCGCACGAATGAGCGATGTTTTACCAGCACCATTGCGACCACGTAGCTCCATAGCTTCACCCTCGCGCAGATCTATATTAATACCTTCAAACAGGATTTTGTCACCATATGCCAGCGCCACGTCCATGGCTTTCACAAGTACATGCTTACTCCGCGAGTCATCGTTTTTGATATTCATACGGATATTTTTGCTTTTGAACTTGTCATAGCGCGAAGCGGCTTTATAATCCAGCTCTGCAGCTGAATCTTTGTCAATCCAAAACGTTGGCTTTTCCTTGGCTTGCAGTTCGGCAAGCTCGGCACGCGATTCATTTTCTAGGCGTTTGAACTTTTGGATTGTACCAGGATTGCGCGATTTCTCTTTGAGCCGCTGGTAATCGAGTACTTTTTGCTTCAAATTCACGATGCGTTTTTCGATTTGCTCGAATTCGTTCATGCCGGCTGAAGTCGCAGTGGCATTTTGTTTCAGGTATGCGTCGTAGTTGCCTTTGTAGCTCACGCTACCGCCGTCACGCAGTTCGACGATACGGTCGACTTCGTGTAGTACATCACGGTCATGCGTGATCACTAGCATAGCCTCACGCGCACTTTTCATCCAGTCGATGAACTGCTGTTTGGCCACGAAGTCCATGTGGTTAGTCGGTTCGTCGATGAGCGCTAGGTGCGCGTCCGAGTGCATAATCTTGATGATCTCGATCAGACGCTTCTGGCCACCAGACAGAGACGACATCGGACGATGCGCTGTGCCGCTGAGCTGGAAGTTATCAAGCTCGCGTTCGATTTTCTCTTCAATCTGATAGAAGCCTTTGTCGTCGAAACGGGCAAGTGCCTGCGTATACTCGTCGATGAGCTTCATGCTGTCACCCATGGTTTCGGGGTATGTTTCGATGATATGGCTCAGCTCGGAATATTCCGGCAAACCAGACAACACGTATTGCAGCACTGTCACATCCCCAAGTCCATGGTGCTCCTGGGCGGTAGAGGCAACCGTGATACCACGTCGATAGGTCACTTCGCCAGTATAATCTGCATCGGTGCCGGCAAGAATACCAAAGAGGGTCGATTTGCCCACGCCATTCCGACCCACGACGCCAATCTTCTCGCCGTCATCTATGGCGAACTTCACCTGACTCATAAGGTGCTTGTCGCCAAACGATTTTTCGGTGATATTGATATCGGCAATCATAAGTTTCTAGTATACCATATTTGTTGACTTTTATACTTTATAAGTGTATAGCATGTAGTACCCGGCTGCTATCAAGGATAAAGACAGACGTATCTGTAGAAATTCGACATATTATAACCTATCCGTCATAGTAGTGACATGAGCCATGATAATGTCCTCCGTTTTCCGACACGCTCGCCCGATACACAGCCCAACGTAGAAGCACCTTATGGCAAACTCCCAGAAGGTCACCTGGCCGCGCGGGCATTGCAGCTGATAGATGCGCGCCTCCAGCATCAGCCGCCATATACACCCACCCTCACTGCGAAATTGCAAGAACTACGGCTGCTCATAACAGAAGAAGCCGACCGAATTGCCCCCGAAGATTGTCTTGATTTTCCCGAACTAGAGCCGTATGTATTGACACAACTTGCTAGACGCACGCGAGACATATTAGCACAACCACACAGCGCAGCAGCAGTACGGCTCGTATTTCACAATAAGAACATATTTACTCAGTGGCCTGATTCAGAATAGGTTTTAGCCGCTCCGCGGCTTTTTCTGGCATCACAGCCAGGATCGCGTGTCCACCTATAGTCGACACGAGTTTTGCGCCTGCGATGTGATCGCGAAACCATTGTACCGAGTTGCGACCGATCACCTCGTCGTCTGTAGTACGGAGAATAACCGTCGGCACATGCTCGATTTTTGTACTATCGTAGTCACGCTGAAACGTGTCGAGCTGTTTCATAAGATAAAACATATTGATATTGTACTGATCTGACTCTTCGCGACGTGTGCGCAAGCGATCCATGAGATTTTGGCGTGTCCAATACCGCTTGCGCCCATACAGCGTCATGATATCTACCAAAAAACGATTACGCATGACACCAAGCAGTCTGTCGACACTGATAAGCCTCACTGTACCGTTCATAACACGCGGCAGCAAGCTGACAAATGGATGTAGCGATGATGCTGGGCATATGAGCACAAGTTGTGCGACAAGCTCCTGGTGGCGCGCAGCAAAGAGAAATGCCGGAATAGCGCCGTGAGAGTAGGCAATGATGCGGATTTTGTTCGACTTGATTTGCCGTAGTATACTTGGCTCGGCCATATCGAGATACGCGCCTGGGTCTGCAAGTACCGCTGGATCAAGTATCCCGTCGCCCTTACTAAAACCTGGCATGTCGAGTAACACCACATCGCGCATATCAAGTCCGAGCTCTTCGGCAAATGGCGCAAGCGGTGCACCGCCGCCACCACTAAATCCGTGAAAAAATACTGTCTGCATGTTGGTTTCTATATACTGTTGTTAGAGTTTTTCGGCTATTTCGCGTATATCATCGCGGAGTTTTTGCAGTGTAAACTTGTTGGCATCACCATCGTAAAATTTGCGCAGCGTACGGATAGGGAAGTAGATCATAAGATAAATGAAGATAGGCATGCGCGCCGTGGCGCTCGACACACCATGAATCTGAAACGTACGCTCAAATCGCATGACGTAATTGTAGAAATCACGTGGCTTGTCTTCGAGGCGGCGCGCCGACATACCACCAACCATCTCGGGGTCGTAGGCCACATAGAGGCCCTTACGATACAAACTGAGGGCGATATCGATATCTTCATGTAGCAGATCTTCTTCATCCCGATGAACTAAATCCTGAATTGCGCTCCATGCACCCTGGCGAATTGCCATGTTACTACCGAATAAGAATGTATGATCTTTGGCCGAGTTGTACAATGCCTGGCGGATACGCTTGTCAAATGCCAACCCTACTTTTGGCAATGGCATATCGTGATACACCACAGGACCAGTAGCTGCCGCAACTGTCTTCTTGGCAAATGTGCGGCGGACACTATGTACCCAGTTTTCGGACAGTGCCGAATCGGCATCGATACGACCCATCACTTCGCCTTTCGCCTGCTTGAAACCATAATTACGTGTCGGGATGAGGCCTTGTTCTTTCTGCGATAGCAGGCGGATATGTGCTTCTGGGTGTGCCCGCTGGTACCGCCGAACAATCTTGGCGGTGTCGTCACGAGAGTTGTTGTCGACGACAATCACTTCGTCTGCCAAATCTGTCTGTGCAATGCATGACTCGAGACATTTTCCTATGACTTTTTCTTCGTTGTACGCCGGGATGACGATCGACACTGTTGGTAGTTTCACCATAACTTCCTCGATTATACCATACTTCCGCTAGGGAAGTTCCCGACCTTCGTAGCCGTTATGAAACGTTCGTATACTGAATTTGCCAGTAGCGGGATCGTGAAACCGCAGCAAAAACGCCAAGCCCCATTGCAGTATATTGCCGAGCCATGACATAGGCTTGATGGCGCGCGCTTTGCGAGAAAAGCCCATAGCGCGGTATGTATTGGGCCACTGAGCGTTGTAGCGTGCGAAATCTCGTGGATTCGTGCGCATGCGGCGACCCGACACGTGCGCCATAGCCCCTGGTATATAGTCTATTTTCTGACCACGCTTTTCAAGCGCAAGCGAGATAGACAGGTCTTCCATAACATGCGCGTCGCGCCCCGGTAAGTGATCCTTGACCATGTCCCACGCTTGGCGACGAATCGACATATTGGCACCGTAGAGATTGACCGAGCCAGCCATGACTTGATTTGACATGGTCATAAAAAACCAGGTCACCATGTTGGTGAAACGACGTGCAGGTAGATCAAAATATTCTGTGGCACCCGTGCCAGCCTGCACATCGGGATGCGCTGCATAAAATTCACGTAACGCTCGAGCCCAGCCTGGCTGCACACGTGCGTCGACATCAATCCGTGCCACCACATCGGCTCGTGCGTGCGCCATACCGGTGTCGCGTGCAAACTCAACACCTTGACGCGTCTCATGAAGCACGTCGATGATCGGCTCACGAGTCGCATAGTCGCGGAGAATACTTGGCGTAGCATCGCTAGAATTGTTATCGACCACGATGATACGTCGCAACTCTTTCCGCTGGTCAAGCAGTAGGTCTAGGCATCTTGCGATGTCTTGCGCTTCATTGTAGCAGGGAATCACGACGTCGAGCGTCGGCTGGGCAACGCTCACGATACGCTGATCACTGTCCCAACTGGCTCACCCGCGGCTGCCGCTGCGAGATTGCCCTCTGTAAGCAACTTGCAGACAAGAATGGCCTGTTTGTGGTCGGCCGCCAGGGCAATTGCCGCCTTGTCCATGACACGTACATCTGGGCGCTCAACCGCCTCCTGAAGTGTCAGTTTGTCGTATTTAGTTGCATCGCCATACGACACAGGATCGGCATCGTAGACACCATCGACTTTGGTGGCTTTGATAATAAGGTCACACTCGAGTTCAAGTGCCAGGCTGACGGCCGCTGTATCAGTGGTGAGATATGGACGGCCAATACCACCTGCTACTACCACAACTCGACCTTTTGACAAATGACTCAGTGCACGACGATGAGTGAACTGGTCAACAACTTGATCTGCTTTGATATTTGTCAATGCCCGTGCAGGCACACCGCTCGCTTCGAATACATCGGCCAACGCAATCGCGTTCATCATCGTGGCAAGCATTCCGATATTGTCGGCGCTCACACGCTGCACGCCACCGCCAGCTAGTTGCGCGCCGCGCGCATAGTTGCCGCCGCCGATCATCACGACAACTTGCGTATCATGGTCTGTAATTTTGTTGATTTCTTTGGCAATCCAGGCGGCACGCTCAGCGTCAAACCCGCTCTCAAACCGACCCTGGAGCTGCTCACCAGATAATTTTACTAATACTCGTTTATACATAGTTTGATTATACAGTTTCACGCACGAATATGAAGATACGCTGGAGACTTTGCTACAATATTGATGATGAAACAATTTAGGCTTCATGCCGAAATCGAGGGCTCAGGTCCAGTTGTTGTCATGCTCCATGGCTATCTGGCGTCGTCGCGTTACTACAAGAAGCTTGCACCGCGACTCGCTCGAGATCACACGGTGATACGCCTCGATTTACTGGGCCATGGTCGCTCGCCCAAGCCGCGTCACAGCGACTATGGCTACGCCGATCAGCTTGCCGCTATCCACCACACTCTTACGACACTTCATGTCGGACGACCCTTTGCGCTTGTAGGACACTCTATGGGCACGCTCCTTGCGCTACGATATGCACAAACACACCCAGACGATGTTTCGAGACTCGTGCTGTTCAATCCGCCGATGTTTTCGTCTCCAGAGGAGGCTCACGATGATATCGCCGCCACTGGGCGACACTACCGCGCGTTCCTGTTCTCTCGGTTTCGTCGCTCTATCTGGCGCACGATCAAACTACTGCCACGCTCACCCCGACGCGTACGCCCAGCCGTAAGCCTATCCGATATTCTGGCCGTCCCGCACCAGGCACGCGATGGCAGTTTGCGCAATGTCGTCATGCGAGGAAATGTATTTGAAGAAGTCGCCCTGATCGATAAGCCGATTCTCGTCACGGTAGGGCAGCGCGATCGTCGCATTTATATCAAAAACGCTATGCGTCACACCTGGCCCGCACACGTCACACTCAAGGTAAACGAATACGGTCATAACGGCATGGCATCGCATCCAGAACTCGCCGAGAAATACGTACGACTGCTCGCAGACTAGCGTGGGGCGCGGTAGGTAGGCGCGGGGCGCTGACGGCGATAGACTACTTGGTAGAGATAGAGTGAATGAGCGTGAAAAAGACCACCGCAGATAAGCAAATAGTA
Source organism: Candidatus Mycosynbacter amalyticus (assembly GCF_025273655.1). Lineage (GTDB taxonomy): Bacteria > Patescibacteriota > Saccharimonadia > Saccharimonadales > Saccharimonadaceae > Mycosynbacter > Mycosynbacter amalyticus. The sequence goes on along the minus strand of NZ_CP045921.1, from coordinate 437,380 downwards.
ACGCCACATGCGATAGAAGCGCTCGTCGTATTTGTCCTGATCAAGCTTGGGATACGCCTTCACAAATCGCCTGTCCCACACGAGAAGTGTGCGGTGATAATCCTCGCCCAAGTTTTGCACATCTTCAACAGCAAACTGCGTAGCGGGCACGCTTGAGAGTTCGGCAAGCGTGGGCAAATACGTGCCAGGGAAGATATATTTGCGCATCCAACGCGACATATCCGCCCGATACGGTACGCTACCGCTGATCGTATGGTGGAGCATAATCCCGTCTTCAGCCAGAAGTTCGTCGCATTTGTCGAAGAAACTTCGATAGTTTTTGCCACCGACATGCTCGAGCATACCGATCGATACTATACGGTCAAATGTGCCAGTCAGGTCGCGGTAATCACTCTGTACGATATCGATATCGTACCCAGCAGTCCGCTCACGCGCTAACTCCACCTGCTCTATGGCCGGCGAGATGCCCGTCACATGCACACCGTATTTTTCAGCCGCATAGATTGCAAAACCGCCCCAGCCACAGCCGATGTCAAGCACCGTCATACCAGGCTTGAGTTCGAGTTTGCGACAGACGAGATCGAGCTTGGCCTCTTAGCTTGATCAAGCGTACGCGCGTCTTTCCAGTAGGCGCAGGAGTAGATCATACGTTTGTCGAGAAACTGCTCGTACAATTCGTTACCAATGTCATAATGGTGCGATAGATCTGACTTTGTCTTGCCCGTCGACTGCTGGTTGAACAACTTCACTTTAGCAATTTCTGCTACAAGCCCTGGTGATAGTTTGATCGCCTTCATAGGGTCGATCTGGAGCAAGTGTGCAAAAAACACGTCAAGTTGATTTGCATCCCACCAGCCATCCATGTAGGCTTCGCCCAGTCCTAGATCTCCATCGCGGATAACGCGCGCATACAGCCTATTGTCATGCACCTGTATATCTTGTGGTCGGTCGCCGCCGATACGAACATCTGCCTCGGCGAGAATCTTGCGAGCTGTCTCTTCGAATGTACTCATACTCTCGAGTATACACAGCCTACCTCGAGAAGTGTTACAATAGGTAAATCATGGCACAAAAAAAACGCCCCAAGCACACATCTGGAGCCGTCCTCAATCGCAGGGTGCGGTTTGACTACGAGCTTGGCGACGAGTTAGAGGCCGGTATCGTGCTGACAGGACCAGAAGTCCGCGCTGCCCGCGATGGTCACGTGCAACTCAAAGGCTCATTCGTGACGATCCGCCGCAGCGAGCTCTGGCTCAACAACGCCAGCTTTAGCCTCAAGCTCAACAAAAAGGGTGATCCAAGTGCCCGCACCATTGACACCGAGCCGCGCAAACTTCTGGCTAGCCGCAAGCAAATCACCGCGCTCGAAAGCAAAAAACAGCAAGGCAGCAGCATCGTCCCGCTGCGTATGCTCACGAAGAAAAATCATATCAAAGTCGTGATCGCGATCGGCAAGGGCAAGAAGACGTACGATAAGCGTGAGACGCTCAAGCGCCGCGACCAGGACAGGGAAGCGCAGCGCGCGATCAAATACAACTAAGAGAGAACCCACGACGTTATCCGTCGTGGGTATATTCATCTCGCCCTGTAAAGGGAGGGGCTTTAGGCCTCTTCAGCAGGGTGCAGTACGACCACGCCATGACGCAGGGCCGCGTCGGAGAACTCAACTTTGTGGGTGTAGCCCCTCGGCTTGGCGGGTTTAATAACCGCAAGCGGAGCCGAATTGCCCCTCCCGGTATCCTTATGAACGCTGAACAACGCGGGGTTTCCTTGTGTGTCAACCTTCGTCACTTTGACGACAGAGCCCCTAAGGCAGAGAGTTGCATTCGGAGTTTCGGCACCGAACTGTTCCAGCGACACCGTGATATCAGCCCGTACTGGGATCATCGAGTGCTCAGCCGCGTTAGGGCTAATATGCGCCAAACGCTTCAGTGCACTCTCGACACCGCCAATTACAGCGAGACGTTGTTGTGTATCCGACATAACTTCCTTTCGTCGTGAACTCGGGATGAGTTCATCGGAACAAAACACGTTTACTGATTATAGCTAGCCCTCAATCTTGTGTCAATAGCATAAATATTATGCATATACAAATTTTATATACTTAGAAAAATGAACGAGGCGTCCGCTCTTGCACTCACGAAGAGTGCAGAGCGGACGCCAACGTCCGGGTAGAGCGTCAGGCAGCGGTGCTGCGGCGAGTAGACATCATGGCTGCGCGCGCCTTGAGCCGCTCACCATGCCGATGAAAGAGGTGAACCAGATGTGGTGCGCCCGGCTTCACGTCGATCAGCGCCGACATGAGACCCTCGTCGTCCTGGATGGACACCATCAGCTGCTCTCTCTCGTTCATGCGCGAGTGTGTTCTCGGACTGAGTAGCACCTCGCACTCGGTACGTCGCCCATCCTCGAGGATGGCGATTCGGAGAGTGCGTGTTTCCTCGTCGCAATGCCGAAGTGTCGTCGGATGCTTGCATGTTACTGCGAGCTCCTGAAGATTGCCTGTTGATTGTTCGCCAATGACGGCGAAGGTTGCCTGATGCAACATGCCTCCTAGTAAGGGATCTGCTGTGTTCGCTCTAACCACGAACTTGTTTAGTATACATCCTTGACATAAATTTTTCAATAGTATGTGGTATCAATGTTATACTAAATGCATATGAAGCTTTACTCCTGGAACGTCAATGGTATCCGAGCCGTGATCAACAAAGGCGAATTTGCCAAATTCATCGACACGCACCAACCAGATATACTGTGTATGCAAGAAACTAAAGCTAAACAAGAGCAAGTAGAGATTGACCTGCCGGATTACCACGAATACTGGAATAGTGCCGACAAGGCGGGCTATAGCGGCACGGCAATCTTCTCGAAGATTGAGCCGCTGAATGTCTGGTATGGTTTTCCAGATGATATCCTAGAAAAATACGACGTGCGTGGCGATACCTATGGTGATGCCAACCGAGAAGGCAGGGTGATTGCCGCCGAGTTTCCAGATTTCATCGTGGCGACAGTCTACACGCCTAACTCCAAAGGTGATTTGTCCAGGCTTGAACTTCGTCATCAGCACTGGGACAAAGCCTGGCTCGCCTACATGCAGCGCCTAGAGGAGAAAAAACCGGTACTTTTCTGCGGTGATCTCAACGTAGCCCATACCGAGGATGACTTGGCAAATCCCAAACCAAACGTCGGTAAGCACGGGTTTACCAGCGAGGAACGCGAGGGATTTCAGCACTTTCTCGATGCAGGATTCGTCGACACATTCCGTATCTTCACACAGGGGAACGGTCATTATAGCTGGTGGACACACTGGGCCAATGCCCGCGCGCGCAACGTCGGGTGGCGGATCGATTATTGGCTCGCAAGCAAAACTTTGCAGCCTCGCATCAAAAGTGCAGAAATTCACGCCTCACAAATGGGCTCGGATCACTGTCCGGTGAGTATTGAAATAGCCTAAGGAGTGGTATACTACAAGCAAACCATAAGCAAAGGACATCTCATGGCACAGCCTACGCCACCAGAGTTTAAACCTACTACGCACAAGAAAACCGCTCCACATGCGCATAAAAGCAAGACCGGCCAGCCATTGCCGCCAACCGAGAAGCAGACGATAGTTGCCTACGAAAATAATCCTTTTACTATCGCCGCAAGTGGCATCGATGGGCTATTCAAGTATGCCAAGGTACTCGCGATCATCATGCTCGTCTTGTCGCTATTCGGCATCTTCGGTAATGCCATTCCCGCAGCATTTGATCACGGTCCCTATCGGCCTGAGCCTACACCTACGCCCGCCGAGCCTGTCGCTTCGCCCAGCTTATCTCCAGAACAGATTATCGCACTCGTCGCAGTGGTCGGCGGCATTGCATTCGTTGCTATTGTCATAGGTTTCCTCGTCTCCGCGATCTTTACCGGTCTGCGTGACGTCAGCGCAGCAGCCGTGGCCAACCAAAAACCAGTGAGCTTCGGGGAAGCATGTTCCGTCTTGTTTAGTAGATTTGGCAGCTATCTCTGGCTTCAAGTACTTATCGTAGTCAAAGTATTCCTATGGTCACTCCTGCTTATTGTCCCAGGCATCATCATGGCGGTGCGCTACTCGCTAGCGGGCACTGCGTTTTTTGCCCAAAACATGAAAGCCAGCGACGCACTGGCACATAGTACCCGTATCACCAAAGGCGGCTGGTTTACGACCGTCGCATCGTATGGCCTCTTCAACCTTATTACACTCGGACTCATCTCCGTGCTTATCGATACAGGCGTTAGAGGCATTCTTTTGCGTCAGTTTACCGCATACGACGCCGCCGGAGTGCGCAAGCCGTCACCACACGGGGTGACAATTGCGTACTTCGCATTTCTCATCTTCGTCGTATTGGCGGGACTCGGTATGTTGGTAGTGCTCGCTGCATTTGCTATCAACGGTTTTAGCGAATAGCAGTACATGCTATGAAAAAGCTGTACATCGTCCTTACTCTTGTCGTAGTGTTTATCGTGCCATACTGGCTACCATTGCCACTTGTGTCGTCTGGCTGGCACAGTCAATACGAGGCGGGTGACACAATTGAAATCGATCTTGCGGTTTGGAACACGACTCCATTGAATCGCACTATTAATGGCGACCAGCCTACCGGCGTGACACTTCTCGTTGACAACATCCCAGTCGCTGTCACCGCTACCGACGTCTCACCCAATATTTCGCGTTTCACACGTGAGGCTCATACCGTGACATATACCGTGAGCAAAGCGCCGTCGCAAAACATTGGGTTTGACAGCGCAACAGGTATGATTCAACTTCCAGCGGGCTCACACGATATCAGTGTCCACTGGCTCGGCTCATCATCATGGCCTCACCGCGTGACGATTGTGCAGCTGTAGCCTGCATCTGACCTTGTCTCAGATAACTGCTATAGTAGGACTATGCAACAATTCCCATATTGGCACGTCCAAGAGCCCAGCAAGCCGCTCTACCCAAACGTCGAGTGGAATCGCCCCGAGCAGCGAAACTTACGGGGCCGGCTCGGTGTGATTGGCGGCAACAAGCTGGGGTTTGCTGGCGTAGCCGAAGCATATAGTACGGCATACGATGCCTGGGCGGGGGAAGTACGGGTGCTCTTGCCGGATATCTTGCGTCGCGCTATCCCAGCCAGTATTACCGACGCCGTATTCGCACCAAACAATATATCGGGCAGCCTCAGCAAAGGCGCGCTTGGTGACATGCAGGCTCTCGGCGCCTGGAGCACAGGCGTACTGCTCGTCGGCGACGCCGGCAAAAGTAGCGAGACTACAGTTGTATACGATGATTTCATCGCAAGCTATACCGGCTGGATCACCCTCACACGTGACGCAGTAGATCTTGTACGACGCAGTGCACCGGTTATGGTTGAGCGCGAGCACACTCTCTATGTACTGTCATTTGCTCAGCTACAAAAATTATTTCAAGACGTCTACTACCCCAAAATCCTGACATTTAGCATGCAACTTGCCCAACTGGTCGAAAATCTGCATAAGTTCACACTCAGCTATCCAATCACCGTACTGACGCTGCACCAGGGACAATTGGTGATTGCTCATGATGGACAGGTAGTTACACAGAGATGGGATAGTCCCATGGCCATATGGCGAGGCCATACCGCTGCACGAGCAGCAAGCTATCTACTCTGGCACTCCAAGCCGCTCGAGGCATTAGCGAGCAGCATACAGACATAAACGATTTGCCTTTACATTGTACTGTAGTAGCATGTGTCTATGCGAAGTAAACGTTTTGTCGACGCCTATCCTGAGACTGTACAGCCTTTTGTAGGAGCGTCACCGGAGATCAGAAACGCGCTGCAACCAGCAGCAGACTGGTCACTACACTTCGGAGCGGAGCTCCACGCGCTGCTTGCCGGTGAAACACCAACCACAGAGCGCGCAACAAAACTTGTCCAAGGCTACACTCGTGCGCTCAATGCCCTCATGCATTCACTTCAAACAGCCGAAACTCTCGACACAGTAGTCGAAACAGATGAAAATTGGCGAGTTCTTCAATCTCTTGGGTTCCACAGTCTAGCGGCGGCTTCATTAGGCATCTGGCATAGCGTTTTAAGTGGTAATACGCATATTCATAGAGACGTCGTGCATGAAGCTCAGATGCAAGTTGCCGTAAGAACAGTGCACGAAATGAAAGAGCGTACCGATGCGGTAAATACCATTGGCTACTCTGCCTATATCGCAGGGGAGGAGGGACGAAGAACCGATGGAGAGATGACAGAAGCCGATACATATGTTGCTGCGCTTGGAATCACTAAAAAATATCCTCATATTGCCATATTGCCAGCCCCTCTGCAGTTTGAGTCGAGCAATTCTCATCAAAAAAACATGGATCTCATAGCGCTTGACCTCCGAGAAGATCATGCGTATGGCATCCAAGTTAAGACACAGGCAACTGATGGGGACACGGCAAGATACGACCCTCGCTATGTGATGGTCGTAGACGGCAGAATCGATCTCGACAATGTCAAAAGAGCTCGCCGAGTTCCTAACAAATCTATGGAAATACAAGCCTCCTGGCCGGGGCTTATCTCTGCGCATTTTCTCCAGGAAAGCCCGCGAACTACCACCAAGAAGCGAGCTTCAAACCTCTTCGCTCACGACAAAGTCACTGCAATCCAGGTATTGCAGCGTTCAAATCAAGCTAGATACCTAGCTGGTCAACTCGTAGGACAGACAAAATCTCGCACACATGACGCCACTATGCGCATTGAAGATCGTCTCCTCTACCATCTTTATATATGAAATCAGACTATCGACAATAAAAAAATCACGGACATGCGTGATCTTTTCTGGTTGCTTGTATGGTACCGCGGGCCGGACTTGAACCGGCACGAGCTAATGCTCACAGGATTTTGAGTCCGGCGTGTCTACCAATTCCACCACCGCGGCATAATCAAAAGGTACCCATACCTTTCTCTGACTCATCAAGTATTGTATACTAAAAACAGGTAAAACACTAGTATGGATCCACGTTCACAACAACCGGCTTCGAGAGGTTCAACTCCTGTACCCACCAGGGATGCTGCTGGCGTACACGTGCCGCTGCGCGACAAGCACCGAGAAGCAGCTGCAGATATCCTTCGCGGTGAACTTGACGCTATCTATGCTGGTAATTCCGACCAAAATACGCCACACACTACTCCAGTGGTCAGCGCCGATACGTCGCAGCAAACCAAAGCACAAGCCGGCCAAGCCATGGCATCGGCTGACAACTCGACAGATCCGTATGACAAAACGCACGGTAGTCCGAGCCTCGCCCAGGCAGACGAGTGGAAGAAATACCACAGTGCCTGGCAGCAGTACTATCAGAAATACTATGAGCAGTACTATGTGAGTGCCGTCAAACAAAAGCTCAGCAACAACTTTAGCGATACCTCATCGTCCGATGAGCCAAACACTACCACTAAACCAGACGACGATGGCGTGCTGACACGCGACGAAGCACTCTACGAACTGCGTCAAAACATTATCAACCAGGCCTCAAGCAGGGCACACAAAGTCCGTCGCAGCCGTCATTTTATTCCCATAGCTGCAGCTCTCAGCGTCGTTATAGTGTTTGCGCTACTGCAGTACAATCAAGTTCTCATCGCCAACGTCAAAGCGTACGTTTCGCCTAGCGCGATTGAACCCCAAAACATCATCGTCGACCCAAACGCCGATGTACCTGTGGGTTCGGACACCAAAATGATTATCCCCAAGATCAATGTCGATGCCCCCATCGTCATGAATGTCGGGCCTAGCAACACAGAGCAACTTGAAGCTATGAGCAACGGCATCGCACACGTGCGATATCCAGGCGCATCAAGCGTTCCCGGCGAAGTAGGCAACAGCGTCTTCTCGGCACACTCTAGCAGTGATTGGACCGACAGTGGCGCATACAAATTTATCTTCGTCCAGCTCGAACGCTTAGCAATCGACGATGTCGTGTATATCAACTACAATTCTAAGCGCTATACCTACAAAGTCTACGACATCAAAGTCGTGGCCCCAACCGAAATCAATGCCCTCAACTACACGGGTACCGATCCTGTTATCACCCTCATCACCTGTACGCCGCTCGGCACAGCACAAAAACGCCTGCTCGTGTTTGCCAAGCAAGTGAGCCCAGATCCAGCCGGCGCTACCAAGCCAGCCGAGACACAGGCACCCGCCAACACGACTACAGAGATTACCGGCACCTCTCCAACATTACTCGAGCGACTATTTGGCGCTCAGTAATTAGTCTGTTTTGATATCGAGTAATTGCACTCGCGTCAGGGCGATGGTCTTGTCATCCACTTGTGCAAAACCGTACAAATATTTACCAGATGGACTCAGTGTCGCACCAAGAGTGGGGAGCAGCGGCATAATATCGTGCTGGTTTTCACCGTCGAATTCGTAAGTGCGTAGCTTGCCGTCGTTGCTTCCCCAGAGCAAGTAGCCGTCGAGGTATTTAAGTTTCTGCGGCACTGCCGAACTACCATGCACGAGCTCTGATTTGGTCAGTTTCATAATCTCGAGATTAAATGTCGAGAAGCTGGTGCCGTCTTGGATCGTAGCAAATTGCCCATTGTCGGTGAGGTTCGCGTCAATCACATCATTATCGAGTGTCAATGTCTGTGCATGCTTGAGCGTGAGCTTTGATGTAGTGTCGTCCGGTAGGCTTGCACTAGAGAGAAGCTCTGCTTCGTGTGCGTGTGAGATGAGGAAATAATACTTGTCATAGTATTTTGCCACGTCAAACTGCGCTGACACAGCGCCCGCCGTAACCTTCTTGACTGCTCGTGGCTGCTTGTAATCCTTGCGCACATATCCGACCTCCTGCAGGTTGTCTACGGGTTCTTTGACATATAGCACAAACTCATCACCATACAGTCGATAATCTACCGCATGATCCACAAGTGGGTGACTCAATGTCTGATCATTCAAATCTAATACACGTACAGAGCCGTCGACAATCGCATAGAGCTCCATGCCGTCACTGCGGGTAAACTCGGGCACCGTCACACTGCCGTCAATACCAAGTGAGCGATTGATATTAATCGATTCCGCAGGAGCATCGACATTAAACACAATCCATTCGACTTTACTGTCCATACCGTATGTATGTTTGAGTAGCAGCTTTTTCTCGTCACCGGTCCAGGACTCGATCTCAAAGCTTGAGCCCAGAGCTTCGGTAGTTGGCGCCGTATATATCTCGGCAGGCAACGTGTACTCCTTGGCTGTTGGCTCATCGCTATCTAGTGTCGCTATTGAAACGGTCGGCTTATCTGCTGCCATAAGCACTGCATAACGTTTCGCCGAAGCAGACGGCAACGCACTTGTGGTCGTCGCCGGATACGAGAGTGTATGCTCGGCCTCAATCTTCTCCGGTATGAGCCGCGGGTAGGCCACCCATGTGATATTGCCAGCCTGGATTGGAACTGTTTTTTGCCACGTCTGATAGCCCCGTCTTTTCATCGTCAAGGCATAATTACCCGGTTGTGACACCAGCTTAGTCGGCGTTTGCGCGCCAAACGGTGTACCATTCACAGTGATAGCTGCGCCTGTCGGTGTACTGCTCATCTGTAGTAAGCCGCCCTGTTCGATACGTCCATCTTTCTTACTGAAACCATAGCCTAGTGTCATCGCGGTCAAAACTGCGACACCGAACACCACAGCAATAGCCATCACGGACACGACCGTAAACCGTCGCCAAAATCGCACTCGTTTAGATGGGGGATGATACATCGTTATCTATGATTATACAGCAGTATATATAGTTTTCTATATAGTAGTTGCAAACAGCAAACGAGGTGCTATGATAGGTATAACACCTGCGAGGCATAAGCGATTTCGGTGTACAAACAAGTAGTACTAGGGGATATATCATGGGTCAAAAACAGACAGTAACTATTAATGGTCGTGAATATGATGCGCGCACCGGTTTGCCAGTCAGTGCCGAGCACACTTCTCGTGCTGCACTACGCGGTGCTCAGGCCGCTTCAGTCGAGCCTGTAGCGCCCAAGCCTGTTCGTCATGGCGCAGCTTCGCAACACATCCATCAAAAAACCCAAAAATCAACCACCCTCAATCGCAAATTCACCAAAAAACCTCAAGCGAATCACACTCCTAAGCCGGCCGCTCACACAGTATCGCAGCACGCACAGCCTCGCATTAGCCCGCAGCCAATTGCTAGCAAGCCAATCGCGCATACCCCAAAACTCGCTCAGACGAAAAAATCTCTTGATCTCAGGCCCACTGCACAACCTATTGCGCGTCCGACTGCCGTGCAGTCAGCATCCGCCGATGTGCATCGTCCACACCCAGTTGCCACCAGAGCACATCATGCTCAGGCCGCCAAAAAAGCTGCACCAGCGGGCCAGCTCCCAAGTGCAAGCATTATTAAGCAGGCGGCTATCAATGAAGCCATAGACAGCGCGCCAAAGCATCACGCCAAGCAACACAAAACCCGCTCACACAAACGCCGCCTTACTGGCATAGTGTTTGGGTGCTTTGCACTCGTACTGTTCGGTGGATACCTGACATACCTCAATGTGCCAAATCTATCTGTCCGTGTCGCTGCTGCACAGGCAGGTATCGATGCGTCGTACCCAGGCTATCAGCCAGATGGCTATCGTCTCAATGGACCTGTTGCATATAGTGACGGTCAGGTGCAAATGCAGTTTGCAGCCAACACCGGCACGAGCGATTTTACGCTTAAGCAATCTAAGAGCAGCTGGGATTCAAGCGCCCTTCTTGAAAACTATGTCCGCGAAAAAGCCGGTGACGATTACACAACCTCCCAGGAAAAAGGCATCACCATCTACAGCTACAAAGGCAACGCGGCATGGGTGAGTGGTGGCATCCTGTATACAATCGATGGTAACGCGCCTCTCTCACCAGATCAGATCCGCAAAATCGCTACTAGCGTCTAGCGGCCACCAGCATCTATCGCGTGCGCCTCTCTATGGCAGGGGCGCATTTTTTATACTCAATCTGTTATACTGTAGGTAATGACACATATTCGTACTCGGTTTGCTCCCAGTCCTACCGGTTTCATGCATGTTGGCGGCGTTCGCACCGCGCTGTTCGCCTGGCTTATCGCACAGCAAGCCGCAGGTACGTTCATCCTCCGTATCGAAGATACCGACAAAGTTCGCGAAGTCGAGGGCAGTATCGCACAAATAGAAGACAGCTTACATTGGCTTGGTATTGATTGGCAAGAGGGAATCGACAAAGGTGGTGACTACGGACCATACCTCCAATCAGAACGTCTCGACATCTACAAACAGTGGGCAGACAAACTCGTCGCAAGCGGACGCGCCTACGCCGACCCGTACACCCGCGACGAACTCGACGCGTTTCGTGAACTCGCCAAAGCCGAGAAACGACCGTTTCTGTATCGCCATCATCGCCCAGAGAACCCGCCAGAGTGGGACGGCTCGCAGCCACTACGTTTCCGCTCGGACCCCAAAGAATACCGGTGGCATGATGCTGTCATGGGCGATCTATCTACCGGTCCAGAAGCTATCGACGACTTCATCCTCGTCAAATCCGACGGCTACCCAACATACAATTTCTGCCATATCATCGACGATATGCTCATGGGTGTCACGCATGTGCTGCGTAGCCAAGAGTTTATTAGTAGCACACCGAAGTTTCTCAATCTCTACGAAGCACTGGAAATCGAGCGGCCTACGCTCGGCACCTTGCCGTTTGTTATGGCTATCGACGGCAAAAAAAAGCTTGGCAAACGCGACGGCGCCAAAGACGTCCTAGAGTACGGCCGCGAAGGCTACCTGTCAGAAGCCATGATGAACTTCTTGGCTACCCTCGGGTGGAATGACGGTACAGAGCAAGAAGTTTTCACCGTACAAGAACTAATCGATAAGTTCAGTCTCGACCGGGTTCAGAAATCCCCAGCACGCTTCGACGAAAAGCGCCTACTGTGGCTCAATGGCCAGCATATTCGCATGCTGAGTCTCGACGAGCTCATAGAGCGTGTGACGGATTTCTGGCCGGCGGCCGCGGCAGGTGCCAGCGACGAGCACAAGAGGGAAGTGCTTGCGCTCGTCCAAGATCGCCTCAAGACGCTCGCCGACCTACCTATACTCACTAGCTATTTCTTCGAAGAGCCTGACCCAAACTGGCTCATGCTCGCAGATAACAAACAGCTTCGCAAACTCGAGCACGAGCAGATCCGTAGCCTCCTCACCGCCACACGCGATACACTTGCAGACACGAGCGTCGCGTTTGAGCCATCCACACTCCAAGAGACCCTTAATCAGCTCCTCGAGACCACAGGCGAAAAACCTGGTATCCTGCTTAGCCTCATTCGACTCGCAGTCAGTTGGGCGCCGTTTAGTCCTGCACTATCAGACACTCTTGCCACCCTAGGTCGCGATATCACTATCGCTCGCATAGACCGCGCACTTCACGCACTCGACGACTAGTCTGTTATGCTATACTAAGCATAAGCATGGACGCCCACAAACACGCACAGGCGCTCACCGCATGGATGGTGGAACACAAAAAAGTGACGGCTCTCGCAGCCGGAGTTGCTTTAGTGATGGCCGCCGGTCTGATAAGTTTCACTATCTTCTACCAAAAACCGGTCGCAGAGATATCAGTCCCGCTCACGCACGCCGTACCCAAAAAACCTGTCGTATCAGCCAAATATTACTCGCCGCTCACTGGACTCGAGCTACCAGACGATGCCAGCACCAAAGGTAACATCACCGCCATCATGATAGAGAATAGCCCGGATGCTCGCCCGCAATCCGGCTTGCAGCAAGCAGACACCGTGTACGAGGCTATCGCAGAAGGTGGTATTACGCGTTTCGCCGCGCTTTATCAGCAGCAACGACCCGAACTTATAGGCCCCGTACGGAGCCTACGCATGTACTATCTCGACTGGATCACTCCATACGATGCTGGCATAGCCCATGTAGGCGGTAGTCTATTTGCTCTCCAAGAAGTTCGCAACGGCACCCACAAAGATCTCGACCAATTCTTCAATAGCGGTACATACTGGCGCGCAACTGATCGCTATGCACCGCACAATGTCTATACCAGCTTCGCCCGACTCGATGGACTCAACGCATCGCGTGGCTATAACCAGTCCAACGCACAGGCAATCCCTCGCGGTGATACACCGATTGCCGGCGCCACGGCAAACCAAGTCAATGTCACGATGAGCGGCCCTACTTACAACAGCTCGTGGCAGTACGATGCCGGCAGCAACACATACCTACGATCACACGCCGGAAAACCGCATATAGACCGTGAAAAAGGTCAGATCAGCACACAAGTGCTAGTAGTCCTCAAGCAGCAGATGGACACCGTCATGGAAGACGGCTGGCGCGAAAACTACCACACATCTGGCACTGGCGACGCCGTCGTAATATCTGGCGGCAAGGCAGTCGAGGTCACCTGGCACAAAGAAAACATGCAGAAGCAGATGTTTTTCACCAACAAAGCAGACGGCAAAGAGTTTCCGCTGCCACGCGGCAAGACCTGGATCAGCGCCGTACCGGTCAACGACGGGGGAGGTGTCTCATGGCAGTAGACAAGCATTCGTCGCACAAGCCTAAGCGCCAGATCAACGACTTCTATCGACATCATCATCGTACCAGTCTCATCATCATAGTGATTTTCCAGTTTGTCAGTGTCGGAGTACTCGCGGGTGCTATGCTCGTATCGGGCATTCTGACTCATGAGCAGCCGCTTTTTTGGGCGCTCATCTGCTTGGCGCTTGCGGCCGGGCTGGCTGTCAACATCATCGCGCTCGGAGTTATCATCGAGCCAGTGCGCGCTATCACATCAGCCCTCTCATATGTCGCCGGTGAAGAGTCGTCTGTCACACCACCAAACCCAAATGCCAAACGCTACGAACAAGATGGCACCAAGCCTATGCTCGATCTCATCTACGGACTCACCTATGCCCGCGATACAGGAGACGATACACATGCGCCATCCAGTAGCCGCAACACAAATACCGCTGCTCCACTACTCGAGGATGCGCTCGCAAGTACATCATCTAGCCTCGTCGTCTTCGGCCCATCTGGAGATATCGAGTACGCTAGCACTCACGCACCCGTACGCACAAATCCCCAGGGCGTCCGCTCGCTCGATCTCATGTTCGACAGCGGTGACGTGACGCTCGAGTATTGGCTCAAAGATTGCGCAAAAACCAAACTCGGTGGCGAAAAACTCTGGACACGCGTCCACACCAATCCCGATAGTTCATCAGACCCTCGTATATTTGACATCGTTGCCAGCTACAACCGTGACAGTAAGGCCGAGGTTGTACTCATTATCCAAGATCGCACCGACCAGTACGAACCAGATGAGAAAGATCTCGACTTTATCGCATTTGCTGCTCACGAGCTTCGTGGCCCTATCACTGTCATCCGCGGTTATCTCGACGTATTCGACGACGAACTCGACGGCAAGCTCACCGCAGAGCAGAAAACACTCCTCGGCCGCCTTGTCGTTTCTGCCAATCGCTTGAGTACCTACATCAACAACATTCTCAATGTCTCGCGCTACGACAAGAAACATTACCGCGTGGAACTCACCGAGCAACGCCTATACGAAGTCTATGATTCTATCGCACACGACATGGAAATGCGTGCAGCCACGCTTGGTCGTATATTGGCAGTCGACATTGCGCATGACCTCCCCACAGTTGCAGCCGACGCCAATAGCATCACCGAAGTATTCTCAAACCTCATCGACAACGCGATCAAATACAGCAACGAAGGCGGTATCATCAAGGTTAGCGCCCAGACCGTCGGCGACACGATCGAGGTCTCCGTTTCCGACAACGGTATCGGCATGCCGGATGGCGTGGTGCACAATCTCTTTCACAAGTTTTATCGCAGCCACCGCTCACGAGAGCAGGTCGCTGGCTCTGGCATCGGTCTCTACATCTCCAAAGCTATCGTAGAGTCCCACGGCGGCAACATCAGCGTCAACAGTTCAGAAAACAAAGGTTCGACATTTACGTTTAGCCTGCCCATTTACTCCACGGTTGAACAAAAACTCAAAGAAAGCGATAATGGGAACAACGAGAAAGTCATCAAGAAGAAATCAAATTGGATCACCAACCATAACATGTACCGAGGGTAAACCGCCATGGCCATCAAAACAATTCTGTGTATCGAAGACGACCGCCTGATAGGGGAAATGTATGTGCGTAGCCTTCGCAAAGCAGGCTACGAGGTTGACTGGATGGTGAGCGGCAACGACGGTTTAGTAGCCGCTCGCAACAAGCCTTACGATTTGATCTTACTCGACGTCATGTTGCCCGAACGGCGGGGTAGCGATATCCTTGGCGCACTTCGCACCAAAGAGCGCGACCTCATACCCAACAGCAAAGTGCTGGTACTGACAAATTTCGAACAAGACGAAGAATCGCGCATGGCGATGGAGCATCATGCCGACGGCTACCTAATCAAAGCAGATATCACTCCGCGCAAGCTCCTGAGCATCATCGAATCACTCGATAGCACGCAGCACGACGACTAGACAGGGGTAGGAGTTTTTGGTAGAGTAGGGTAGGTTTATTACATAGCCCTATATGGATTGCCTCGCAACCATATAAGCTCCAAATTCCTCGGATTCGGTCAAAAATGAGCTAGCTAATTTTTGACACGCATCACTCAGAATTTGGCCTTATCGTCTAACGGTTAGGACATCAGGTTCTCATCCTGGCAATCCGGGTTCGATTCCCGGTAAGGTCACCATAGAAAAAGCCTCAGGCATTCATGTCTGGGGCTTTTTCTATGAGCGAATTCATTCGCCGGAATCGAACGCCGGAGGGTTCGACTATTGTCATAATCTTTGATTTGACAATAGTTAGTCGATGGTAAAGCTAGAATAGCTATACCATCTTGCGCTGGACCGGTAAGTCACCGAGAATAACACTCATCCCCGCGACGGGTGTTATTCTTGGTGAATCTACGAGCAAAGCGAGGCCGGGCTTTTGCCCCCTTATGCTTTTCTTTCTACCTTTGCCGTAGTACATTGAGAGCACTATGAAGCCATCTATTCATGAACGCATCGCCGCCGGCCGCGCCAACTACACTACAGACGCGCTGCTCTTAGAACTCAATCGACTTGCACGAGTCCACCGTGGATTTCGTGAGCGTAAAGTCGGTGAGTGGTCCGTCGAGCTCACTCATACCGATCCAGTTCGAGAAGACAGCTATTTACGCCAACGCGGTGAATCTTCAATGCTATCAAGCGCACTCACGACACAATACGGTTTTATGGCAACTCGCGAGTATCCAAGTGCAGATTTCTCCATGGTCACTTACAACTTCTGCGCCACTAGCGCACTAGACAACGTAGCATTGCCCGAACACCTAGCCCGGTATGTCTACGGTGCGTATACAAACCCGCTCGAACAAGCCGAACCTGTCAATGCCATCCAATCAGTAGAAGTGCATATTGATACCGAAGACGAGAAGCTCCATGTATGTCAAAATGCGAAATATCTCGACATGGGCGGCAACGAGATTGTTGCCACATGCACCAACATGCCACAAGACGACGAAGATGAAGCAACCGCAATCACTATCGCAGATCTAAATGACGATTCCGATCACATTAATATGGATTTTTTCAATCTACCCACGCCGCTGCAATTTCGCGCTGATGCAGCTCTACACCTCGAACAGCTAGAATCTACAGACGATACTGCAGCTCGTGCAATGTTTGATCGTGAGTTCTCACCCGAACAACGCCATCTCGACCTTGCATACTTCACGCTACGTAGCATGAAGCACGCCATGCGCAATATCGGGATGGACGTGTAGTTCTCACGGGTGAAAATCTCTTCACTGGCAAAATCTCAAGTACCTCGCTATAATTAAGCTAGTACAAAAGAGAGGGAACCGTCAGTGTCCGAAGATCAGAAAAAACAACTCCAAACATCACTCTGGAACATTGCCAACGAGCTCCGCGGTAAGATGGACGCCGATGAGTTTCGTGACTACATTCTTGGTTTCATCTTTTACAAATACCTCTCCGAAAAGCTGGAGCTCTACGCAGATACCGACTTGCTTGCAAGTGAGGATATCGTATACAAAGACGTGCCAGACACCGATTTCGAGATTATCGACGAAGTGCGCAAAGCCGCGCTTGATCATCTCGGCTATTTTCTGCTTCCGAGCGAGCTTTTCAGCAAGATGGCCGAGCGCACTCAACTCGACGATTACATAGAAGACTTGCAGCGTATCCTCGCCAATATCGAAAGCAGCACCATGGGTACCGACAGCGAGGAAGATTTCGATAAGCTGTTCTCGGAACTTGATCTCAACGCAACCAAACTCGGCAAGACAGTCAACGCTCGTGCTGAACTGATCGCCAGGGTGCTCAAACACCTCGACAAGATCGATTTCCAGCTCGGCAACAGCCAGATCGATATCCTCGGCGACGCCTACGAATACCTCATCGGCCAGTTCGCTAGCGGCGCAGGCAAAAAGGCTGGAGAATTCTACACGCCGCAAGAAGTCAGCCAAGTACTCGCACGTATCGTCACGAATGGCAAGAAGCGGCTCAAAAGCGTGTACGACCCAGCCTGTGGCTCGGGTTCGCTACTACTGCGTATCGGCCGCTACGCTGAGGTGGACGAATATTTCGGTCAAGAGATGAACAATACCACGTACAATCTTGCTCGTATGAATATGATTTTGCACGATGTGCATTTTGATAGGTTCGATATCAAACAAGACGATACGCTCAAAGATCCGCGACATACTGAATACAGGTTCGAGGCCGTCATCGCCAATCCACCCTTTAGCGCCAAATGGGCGGGCGACAGCGACCCTCTCAACGCACAAGACGAACGCTTCAGTCCATGGGGCAAGGTCGCGCCCAGCAGCAAGGCAGACTACGCGTTCATCTCACACATGGTCTACCAGCTCAGCGACAGCGGTACTATGGCAGTGGTGATGCCACACGGTGTGCTGTTTCGCGGCGCGGCAGAAGGTGTGATTCGCCAAGCGCTTATAGAGCGCAACTATCTCGATGCCGTCATCGGCCTGCCGGCAAATCTGTTCTACGGCACCAGCATCCCAGCATGCATATTAGTGTTCCGCAAATGCAAGATAGCAGACGACGTGCTATTCATCGACGCCAGTAAGCATTTCGAAAAAGGCAAAAACCAAAACCGCCTTCGCTCGAGCGACATCGACAAGATTATCGAGACATACGCCGCGCGAAAGAGCGAAGACAAATACAGCCATGTCGCGACGGTAGAGGAAATCAAAGAAAACGATTATAATCTCAACATCCCACGCTACGTCGATACATTCGAGGAAGAAGCAGAGATTGACCTCGATACTGTCGTATCAGAGCTGCGAGTCGTCGACGCCAAAACCTCAGACCTTGACGCGCAGATAGCCAAATTCACCAAGGAGCTCGGCGTTAGATCGCCGTTTTAGTGCTATGACAAAAGCTATAATATCGTTGAGACTCACTGATACGGACAATCTTGGGCGTATCATTAAGTATGACTTCGAAGAAAGCGTGAAAGACAGCGACTCGATACGCGTGCTTGCTCTTCGGAAGATTCAAAGCACAAAAGAGGTTGCTGAGAAAAAAATGGGCTACGAAAGTATTAATGAAGCAACTCCTCTACATCTCTCACTTGTACCCTTTAGCTCCGAGTCAAAACATGGTAGTGACGGGCATTCAACTTTCGGAATAAAATACGGACTCAATTTAGATGGGGGCATTAAAATTCTCGATGGCTACATGCCTCTATCTTATGATTGGACTTTTCGTGAAGTTAGTGAACTTGTTGAAGATGGATATGTAAAAGGTAGTGCATATCACGTCTATGTAAGAGTTCCCGACGGTCTTGGTGCACTTGGAGGCGATACGTTTGACTTGATTGGCTTCCTAGACAGCAGCCTTTCTCTCGGAATGCTAGGCTACCGGGGGATGATTAGAGTGTGGCAATTCAGGCGTTATAGAGGTCTCAGAAAATTGGTTCATAATTGGAAGGAGAAAAATGGAGTACGCTATCCGTATCAGTTGAGAGAATTTTTAGACGAGAAGGGCGAGTGGAGACTTTCGGAGGTCAAAAAGCGCCTTGCGCTGAACGAAGAGTACGCAGTCAAGTTGTTAGCTGCGCTGGGTTATGAGCCGGTCAAAGATTCTTGGAGGCTAACGCAGTCGAAGCAGTCTATTAAACATCGAAGTAATTGGATGAAGAACGAGAAGAGGTACAGTAAACTCGCTCAAGAGGCGCAGAAGTGACTCCTCAACTTCGTTTTCCAGCGTTTACTGATAAATGGCAGTTAAAGAAGCTTGGCGATATTGCTCGAGTAGTTACCGGTAGCACTCCGAGTACCGCAGATATGAGCCTGTACGGTGATGAATTTTTATTTATTAGCCCCGCTGACATGAATAGTGGACGATATGTAACAAATACAAGAACAAAATTATCGCAGAAAGGCTTTGAAAAATCTAGACCTATACCAGTAGGTAGCACTTTGTTTGTATGTATAGGATCAACGATTGGGAAAACAGCCCAGGCTACGATAGAGTGCACAACCAATCAGCAAATCAATTCCGTGATTGGAGATGATAATAATGTTGACGACGACTTTGTTTATTTGGCATTGAGCCGCTTATCTAGAAGAATATCTTTGCTTGCCGGAGAGCAAGCTGTTCCAATTATTAGTAAGGGTGAGTTTCAAAAAACCAAACTTAGCGTCCCTTCAAAACCAGAGCAGGAAAAAATTGCCGAATTTTTGACACTCGTCGATGAGCGGATTGCGGCGGGCGAGAAAAAGCTTGAGCTGCTACAGAAGTATAAAAAAGGTGTCATGCAAAAAATCTTCACCCAGGCTATTCGCTTCAGGGACGAAAACGGAAATCCATATCCTGAGTGGGAGAAAAAGCGACTCGGAGATCTATTTGATCGAGTTACAGACAAAAATAAAGAAAACAATCAAAATGTACTTACCATTTCTGCACAGCAGGGACTTATAAGTCAGACCGATTTCTTTAGTAAGATTGTTGCCGCAAAGAATGTAACAAACTATTTCATGCTTACCATGGGAGACTTTGCATACAACAAAAGCTATTCAGCCGGATATCCGATGGGTGCAATCAAAAAATTAAACCTGTACACCAAGGGAATCGTATCGACCTTATATATCTGTTTTAGAGCAAAAGATTCAAATGATAATGACTTTTTCGAGCAAGTTTTCGTATATGGGCTTCAAGATTCTGAAATTGAAAAAGTAGCCCAAGAGGGCGCAAGAAATCACGGTCTGCTAAATATCGGCGTTTCAGATTTTTTCAATATTGAGCTTACTTTGCCAAAATCAAAAGAGGAACAACAAAAAATCGCCGCCCTCCTCATCGCGCTCGATGATAAAATAGCAGCAGAACAAACCCGCCTCACCGCCGCCAAGCAGTGGAAGAAGGGACTTTTGCAGAGGATGTTTATATGAAAGGAAAAATATAGAAATGAGCGATTATGACAATCTCAATAATGCGGGTAATATCAGTGAGCTACTTGGCTCATTGAAGACAACTGTCGATTTTAGCGAAGGTGATAGCGATAAAAAGATACAAAAAATGCGCGATCTATTAGAACGTGCATATGTAACGATCGAGGCACAACAAGAAAAGATACGGTCACTAGAGAGCAGCAAGATACCAAGCAAGGATGAAGTGGAATCTATGTCTGCAATGCTAGACGTACTTAATAAGCTTGATATTAAAACGATTGACAAGCTGTCGGAATTAGGAAGTAAAGAGGCTAAGTAGATGGAAGCTGCCTGGGAACTCTTAAATTCAAATTTTCTGCAAACGGTCGTTACCCTTATAGCAGGCCTGGTTGCTCTCTATATCTATACGCGTCAAAAGAAAGACAGCAAAAGAGCGGCTGCAAACTCTATTTATTTAGAGATACAGCATATCGAAAGGTGCATTCCTAAGGTAAAAGATGCCGTGCGTCAAGGCGGTCTCAGTAACCTAAACTTTAACATATTACGCGAGGATGCATGGTCGAAATATAGTCATATGTTTTCCGCAGACTTCGACAAAGACGAATGGGAGACGGTTACGGACTTCTATCAGACCGCTAGGTTACTTGATGAAGCTATTACGGAAAACAATAAGTCTTTCGGTGAGGATGTTGCACAAATACGAATCAATAAACAGCGTGCGATTGCAGATATAACGAAAAACACTATTGACGAATCGGGCTCCGAAAATGCCGAGGCTGTTCTCGAAAACTATAATCAGAAGCTAGATATATTCGATAAGCTTTATATGAGTCGACAAGGCGATTTTGGATATACTCCAGTGAAACACAAAAATGATGCTGAAAAATGTCTCGAGGATCTTCAGAGAATAAGCATCACAAGCATAGGATCAAAATTGAAGAAGATTATTGGAATAAAATAAAAACAATGACAACCCAATCTGAACAAACCCTCGAGAACAACCTTGTAGCCCAACTCGTGGAGCAGGGGTATGAGCGCGTCATCATCGCAGACAACGACGAGTTGCTCGCGAACCTCAAGTGCCAGTTAGAAAAGCACAACGCCGAGAAGCTTGGTGATACACCACTGAGCGACGCGGAGTTTAAACGCGTCGTAAACCACCTAGACAAAGGCAACGTGTTTGACCGCGCCAAGCTACTGCGCGACAAAATGCACCTCGTGCGCGATGACGGCACTAGCGCCTATATAGAATTCATTAACATGGCCAAATGGTGCCACAACGAGTACCAAGTGGCGCAACAGATTGTAAATGACGGCGAGTATAGCACTCGCTACGATGTGACGCTACTGATTAACGGCTTACCACTGGTGCAAATCGAGCTCAAACGCCGTGGTATCGAGCTCAAAGAAGCGTTCAACCAGATAAATCGCTATCGCCGCCACAGTTACGCCAGCGCAAACGGCCTATTCCAATACGTACAGCTTTTCGTCATTAGCAACGGCGTCGACACAAAATACTATGCCAATAGCGTGAGTTACGGCGGCACCAAAAAGGCGAGTTTCAAACAGACGTTTTACTGGACGGATAAAGCAAACAAGCGTATCAGTCAGATCGACGAATTCGCTCGTGATTTCCTGGAGAAATGCCACGTCTCGCGCATGATTACCAAATACATCGTACTCAACGAAACCGACAAAGTATTGATGGTGTTGCGCCCATATCAATACTACGCAGTAGAGCGCATCATCGAAAAGGTCGACAGCGGATCAAACACTGGCGGCTATATATGGCACACTACGGGTAGCGGCAAGACGCTCACCAGCTTCAAGGCGGCGCAGATCATGACAGAAAACCCGGCGGTAGACAAAGTGCTGTTCGTCGTCGACCGCAACGACCTCGATTACCAGACGATCAAAGAGTTCAACAGTTTCAAAGAGGGGAGTGTCGACGGCACCGATAATACGCAAGCACTCGTGAAGCAGCTCAGCGACCCCGACACCAAGCTCATCGTCACGACCATACAGAAGCTCGACAATGCCATCAAACGGGAGCGCCATGCCAGCGCAATGGAATCCGTACGTGACAACAAAATCGTCTTCATCTTCGACGAGTGCCACCGCTCTCAGTTCGGCGAGACACATCGCAATATCACCGAATACTTCACAAATTACCAGATGTTTGGCTTCACCGGTACACCAATTAAAGCAGAGAACGCGACTTTTAATTCACGCTTCGGCAAACGCACTACGGCGGATTTGTTCGGCGCGTGCCTGCACGAATATGTCATTACCGATGCAATCAACGACGGCAATGTACTGAAGTTTAGCGTGGAATACGTAGGGCGGTTCAAACAACGCGAAGATAGCAAGACAAATATCGACATAGACGTAGAAGCTATCGATACGCGCGAAGCTATGGAAGGCGACGCACGGGTAGATAAAATCACTGACTATATCATCACGAATCACGACTACAAGACGCATAACCGCGATTTCACCGCCATGATGTGCGTAGGTTCGACGGATGTACTACGCAAATACTACGATGCGTTTGCTGCGCGTAGTCACAATCTCAAAATCGCGACGATCTTCAGCTACCAAGCCAACGAAGAAGACAAAGATGCCGACGGCATGATCGACGAAGTTGATATCGACATGGCAGGCAGCGCCCAGATAAACGAACACTCGCGCGACGTACTCGAACGTGCCATGGGCGACTACAACACTATGTTTGGCACCAATTACACAACACGTGATAGCAAAAGCTTTTACAACTACTACAAAGACATCGCCAAACGTGTGAAGTCACGCGAAATCGATATCCTACTGGTGGTTAATATGTTCCTGACAGGCTTCGACAGCAAGACACTCAACACACTCTACGTTGACAAGAACCTACGCTACCACGGACTACTACAAGCCTATAGCCGCACCAATCGCATACTGAACGAAGTCAAATCACAGGGTAATATCGTTGTGTTTCGCAATCTCAAGAAGCGAACAGACGAAGCTGTGCGCTTGTTTAGCGACAAAGACGCCAGCGAAACGATATTCCTCAAATCGTACGAAACGTACGTGGACGAGTTTGACGCCCAAGTGACAGCACTCCTAGCATATACACCGAGCCTAGGTGACGTAGATATGCTTGTAGGCGAGGAAGCCAAGCGACATTTCGTAGAGCTGTTTCGCGAAGTCATGCGTACGCGCAATGTACTGCTAAGCTTTGCCGATTTCGGCTACGACGACACGGCTATGACTGCACAGCAATTCGAGGATTACAAAAGCAAATATCTCGACCTATATTTTGAGACCAAAGGTGACAACGCGGAGAAAGATTCGATACTCAACGAAGTAGATTTCGAGCTAGAGCTCGTGCGTCGCGACGAGATAAATGTCGACTACATACTACGCCTGCTTGCAAGGTACGTCGATGCCGACGACACCGAAAAAGCCAAGCTGCACAAACAGATCGATGACCTGATGAGCGGCGACGAAAAACTCCGTAGCAAACGTGAACTGATCGAGAAGTTCATAAGCGGCTGGCTCCCCGACATCACCGACAGCGAGCAAGTAGACGTTGAGTTTCAGAAGTATTGGAGCGCCGAAGAGAAGAGGGCGATCGAGCAACTTGCCAGTGAAGAAGGGCTAGACACCGAACGACTAGAAAAGCTCATCGCGGACTATTCGTATAGTGGACGCAAACCTAGGCAAGACGACTATGTGCGCACACTAACGCAAACGCCTGGCATACGGGAGCGTAGCAGTGTGATCGAGCGCATAGCAGACAAGTTCACCAAGTTTATACGTGTGTTTGTCGATGATGTCTGAGAAACGTTGGTGGCTTTACATCCTCAAGCTTGAGAATGAAAAGTGGTACGTAGGTATCACATCGAAAACGCCAGAGGCACGTTTTCGCGAGCACCAACTCGGTATTCGTGGTGCCTACTGGACAAAGGTGCACAAGCCGATTGAAATTGAAAAGTTTGAAGATCTAGGCATTGTGAGTAAAGAGCATGCGGAAACGTATGAGAACACAATCACACGCCAGCTCATGAAAGAAAAGGGTCTCAACAACGTACGCGGTGGTGATTTGACCAACACCGAAGACTATATAGTACGATTTGGCTGGGTGTATAGTCGTGAAGGCTGGGATATGGCGATGGGCGTAATACTTTTGTCGCTTATCATCGTTGCCCTTGTACTAGATAAATATAATTGGGATCTGAGGATGGTGTTGTTCATCATATTGGTGACGGTTTGCTTCGAGGTAATTCCGAGACTGTGGCACAGAATGAAAAGAGATAGCAGCTGAACATCATACCATAGACAGCAGGCATCATGCTCTCCCGATGAACGTCTTTGTGAGCCAGTAAGCCGCCGCGGCCCGACAAAAGACTATCTAGATCGTACATTTTACAAATGACAAAAATAAAAGCCGTCTAATCGACGGAAGATTTGAAGCAAATGTTCTTCCACCTGCGTGGTGGCTCTAGGTGAGCCACCACGCAGGGGTTGGAAGGAGCCGATCAGCTCAGGCCGGAGACCGTCCCGATCATGGTGGTGACGGTGCAGTGGCGCTGCGTGTCACCGGTCTGATCGTGGATGAGTCCGTACTCGTCCCGACTGGGGTCGAGTACGACCTTCTCGATGGCCTCGTGCGCGGAGCCCGGGGTCGACGCCTCTCCGTGGGGCATCACCTGATCGAGGATCGCGTACGAACGCGTGTTCTCGGTGGAGCCGTAGCCGCCGACGAACATCTCGCTGTCGGACGGGTAGGCCGTGCCGCCGGTCATGCGCGAACGCTCGACGATCGGCGTGAGCCAGTCGGTGATCATGGTCTTGGCCTCGGCCGGCGTGCAGTCGGATTCGGCGACGACCTTGTCGACAGCGATGTCGAGCGGGGTCTTGACGGTTTCCTTCGTGGGTGCCACGGGTGCGGCGGCGTCGATCTTGGGCATTGCTGCTCCTAGCTCGTTCCTTCCTACGCCAAAGGCGTAGAGTCGCCTCGGTGAGACAACAAGTGTATATTATAACTATTGAAAACTTTTGTCAACTATCATTAGGCATCGGGTGGCTAAGGTATGACAAAGCCCCGCGAACGAGACCCTGCCAGTGATAAGGCAGAGAGTAGCGCGGGGCTAGCTCTTTTGGATAGTGATAGACGGCGGCGAGATGCGCTGACTGTCATGCTCCACCGTGTAATTGGTGTTGGGCTGGATGGTCAGCGACTCGGTCTTGTCTGTCTGTTCGACGAATGGCTCGAAGTGTCGATACAGATCGCCGCTACTAGCCAACCAGGCGAGGAACTTCTTTTGGTTGAACCTCCAACCACCTTTTGGTGGATTGGCGATTTGCTTCACCACACCCAGGCGATGCGCAGCTTCCATGATACTCACTTTGTCGAGCACCTCAAGCTTGGCTGGCACTTCGCGAAGTTGGAACTTTGCCCTAATAGTGACAAAAGAACGCTTACCTCGCACGATCAGTGTAGAGCGGTTGTGATCAATAGACCGCCAGATATCAGGATCGAGCTCACGCTCACGCTCAGCAAACCTGTTGAGCTTCTCTTGGTGTTCGCGCGTCAGAGCTGCTATTGCCGTCTGAAAGCGCTGGTTTTCGGCCTCTCGCTCGATTTCCAACTGAAACCGGCTTTCGACGAGACCGTTGATACTTGCAATCACTGCTGGGTCGGCGTTGGTCACGCCACCACCTCCTATAGTTGTAGTAAGAGCACACCTAACAGTATACGATTACGAGCGAGAGTTGCAACCCAGAGCCTAGACACATGATATGAATCCGACATACAGCTCATGTCTGACACATTCCAGGATGATCAAAAGAGATAGACCGAAAAATTAAAAATACCTTGCGCTGCAAGGTAGGAAAGAAAATAACTAATATCGAGCTTACGTCGATCCAATCCGAAGATGAACTGGATCGACGCGCGCTCTACCTGCTACTCACATGAGATGTAGTACACCTCGGTGACAACACGGCTGTGCAGCCGCATACCGGCGTGCATGCCGATTGTCACAACATCGGAGACGACCACTGCATGTGTGTACATGTCGTACACGTCCACCTCCACGCTGGTCTCCTTGTACTGCGAGAAGGAGGTGTAGGTGGGAGGTGATACATGCATCGTGCTGCCGAATCTGAGGTTCGAGACGAACTTCACCTGGGCCGGGTACTCCACGATCATCTGTCGGGTGACGCGAGTCACCTGGGTGATCATGTGTTGACCCTTCTCGATCAGCTCACCATCGTGAATGATGTCGATCGAGTCGGTGACAGTGCTATTGGTCATGGTCGCCTTTCGGACGAATATGTCATGGATATGAGGTACTGCTAGTAGAGCATATATAATATAGCATAAATAGTTTATTATGTCAATACTCTAATGCAGTCTGTGTGACACAGGAACCCAAGCTAGTGTGCAGGCCTGTATTCCAAGCTTCCTTTCAACACTGCGTGCCACACTGATACAAAAGAAAGGATACTAATCATGAGCGAACCAGCACCAGAAACGCCCAAGTCAGTCAAACATAGTACCGCCAAAACTACATCCGTAGAAACAGAGGCAATCGAACAGGCTGAAGCAGAAGTACAACCTGCAGCCGCCGAGACACAAACCCCTGTCGTCACTAAGCCCGCAGCACCACTTATCATCCACAATCGTCCGTCCACCTGGATCGCCGCCGTGGGTATCGCGCTCGTCATCTTCTTGTTTGGCTACATCACTGGCGTTGCTATGAGCCATAGTCGCACGATGCGCCCCATGGAGCGCCCTGGCATGCGGCAACAAGAGATGCGCGGCAACAACTATCCCGGCCAAAACCGCGGCAACAGCTCAAACGTTCCGTCTGTCTAATAATCTTCGCGAATATCTTCAGCAGACAGTTCGTCAAGATTTTGCGTCGAATGATCGGGTGAATATGAGTGTGTTTCACCTACGGTTTCGAGCGTCTCGCCGGGGAGGGGAATTCGAGGGATCACCGATGCGGCATCTCGTCGCACAGCTTCCTCGGAAGACACCGGACTCACGGTCATACCATGCTGAGTGAAGTTTTTGAGCTCTGCCTGCTCGTCATCTTGCTGCGCATCATCGAGAACTGTATTGGAATCCATAATACCTCTAGCATAGGCGAGCTTTGCTTAAAACACAAGCCGTATTTCACAATACCTATAGCTTGACGTCTCAGCGAGTCGACGCGCTATACTAGCTATAGCTATGGAGGTACTGGTGGGAACGCCTTTTCACCTACAAGCTAGCACGACCGGCGTCTCGACAGACGTCTTCACACCTCCAACGTGGTAAAAAGAGTAGGCAACTAGAGCGGTCAACTACTCCTATCCACCGCTGGATCACTCCAAAATCCGTTCGCTAAATCAAATTTAGCCCTTTTCCACACAGAGAAGAGTCAGGAGTGCAAATATGCAAACATCTAACATCAACCGGCAAGTCAATGTCACCCGCATGAGTTTCGGACGCGACATGCGCGCCTATCCACGAGCTATCGAGCTCGAAGGCCGTACATATGAATTCGTCGATCGCGGCCTCAGCTGCACGGTCACGCGCGGAGCAGAGAAAACACACATTCTTACGCTCAGTGACGGACATCGTGAGTTCTGGCTGCGTGACGGCGGTCGCGGCGTCTGGACACTACTCGGCATGAGCGCATAGACTTGGCAAAGTAGCACCCCATGTGGGTGTTATTTTGTATCTTGGCGGAGTATACTGGAGCCACTAGCATAAAAGGAGATAAAATTATGGCAAAGAAACCCGTAACATCATTCTCGCAGCCTCTCGTCGGGCTGGTAGTTTCGCAGGGGGTATTATCGATTTTGTTTGGTATAGCAGCACTGTTTTGGCCAAAAGCAACAGTTAGCATTATCGCCGTCTTATTCGGTCTATTTGTGCTCATCTGGGGCATTACACTCCTCATCCAGAGCCTCATGAATCTCGGCAAAGTTAGTTTGTGGTGGCTGGAGCTCATCTTTGGGGTTGCACTCCTAGGTGTTGGTGTATTCCTCATCCGCAATCCAGAGATTACCCTGATGTGGCTCTTGCTCATCGTCGGCTTCACACTTGTCATCCGCGGGCTAGTCGATCTTGTGCAGGCGTTTTTCAGCAAAGAGCCAGCCGTGAGCGACAACAAATGGCTCTACGCGTTTAGCGCCGCCCTCGGTCTGATTGCTGGCATCGTAGTATTACTATACCCAGCTGCAAGCGGCGTGGCATTCGTCTGGATTCTCGGTCTGTACGCTGTGATCCAGGGTGCCGTACTCATCGTACTCGCCAGCAAGTTCCAGGCACTCGTAGAAGAAGTGTAGCGACTGCCTGGCCATTCGCAACAAACAGTCAGTGAAAAACTCTTCACTGACTGTTTTCGTCTCGAGCTGCATAGTGGAAGTATGAAAGAAATTATACGACCGCCCAAACAACTTAATCTCCCACGGGATATCTACGAAGACCTAGAGGATTTCGTACCGTACCCATCGGACGACCCAGACATCATCACTAAGCGTCGCAGCGAGCGTGGCATGCTTGTGGCTGACATGGAGTTACGAGGTGTGCGCGTATTGCAGCAACTCAATCCCGCACAATTTGATTCACTCGCATCGCAGCATGCTGCGCGCGATATCATCGCACGAGTAGGAATCGGATCGGCCCATTATGACCTAGCCCGCGAAGATGCGATGTTTTACCCCTTGCGGCTCGGCCTTGTTGCCGAAGGTGCTCGCACTAGATCATCCGAGCGGCGCTACGCGTCACAACAAGAACTCGCCGCACAGACACTCAAACATCTGACACTCGCCGAAATGATGGCTAGCGCGCATTACCGCCACCTCCACACGCCCGGCATGAGTGAGCACGCCGCCGGCGCGGCCAGGAGCGCTGGTCGCTATATCGGGAATGCCGCACTTAGTTCACTTGTCTACGATATGCCCGGTACTATGGAGCATCGTCACCCAGTTGATATTCAGCTCACCGTGCGAGACAAGTCACTTGCGCTGCTCAGTGAGATAGAAGATTATGGCCGTAGCATCGGCGCTCGTCCTAGTGTAGCGCAACTCATGGAGCCAGATTCACCAGTCGCTGTCGATATCCGCCGCCACGCCCCGCGCGATGTCCGTCGAGCGTTTGAAGCTGCAGCAGCCGAGCACCCGGAGCAGCTCGCCACTTAGCGACTCGGTTTACCCCCAATCAGGTCCAGTATGGCAGTTTTGCGAGGCTGCCATACTTCGTCGTAGTGGGCGTAACGCTTCTGCGCGCGAGCCAATTTCTTCTTGTGGTAAATACGTGCATAGATTGATGTTGGTTCAGCCAGTCGCAGCGCACCCACCCAGGCAAAGATAGGGATGAACACGCCTACGATAGCTAAGGTGAGTTTACCTTTGAGCGCACAGAACAGCACCGGTACCATGTTGATAATCTGTAGTGTAGTCAAAACATAAAACACCGGCCGACTCTCACTTGTCCCGAAAGGACTCGTGTGCATTAGGAGCAGTAGACCAAGCACTAATGCCATCACCACCGCATCAATTGATTTACGGCCATCGGTATCCCAGTACACATCTTTCAGATAAAAAAGCAGCGCAAACTCGTCGAGTGTGAGCGCTGCACCCACGCCAAAAATTGCTACCAGCAACAACTGGCTCGGCGTATCGAGTGCCGGGCCAAGTGCAAACTGCACGCTTGCTGCCGCCAGCGCCAGTACTACACCAAATACGAGGTGGTGTGTATGTGTTCCGCCCAAATGCACGCTACCCCAGCCGGTATGCCTCGCAATAGCGTATAGCCCCGCGCGGATGCAAACGCAACAAGAAACGCTACCAGCATGACAAATGCTGGCTGTCGGCCAGTCTCGTAAATCAACTCCGTATACCAGTGCAGATGCGGAAAAATATTCACTCTCTACAAGTATACGCTAGTTAGTGAAAAACATTTCACTGCGCTTTAAGTGCTCACAGTTCATACTAGAAACATAAGCAAGGAGCAACAATATGAAGACAATCACACGCGCACACCAGACTAAATATCAAACCTTTCGTCCACAGACGACCCCGCCGGAGCTGCAAGCATTTTGCGAAGTGTTTGAGTGCTCGGTAGCATATCCGGTGCCAACCAGTCGGGATCCGTATCCCAGTAGTATTCCGCTAGTGAACTGTTTTGGTGCAACTCTCCCTGAATATCGTTGCACACTAGGAGTGTGAAATGGATGAAGCTTTCGAGCTCACCCCCACGGTAGGTACGGAAATACCCGTCACCATGAACTACGAACATGCCGGCAAGTCCCGTCTGCTCCCTGCATACTTGCTCGGCTGTGCGTACAATCTGTTGCTCGGCGGTGGGCCGCGCGTTCATAAAGCCTCGCAGACCAATAAGAGGCTGCGCCTTGCGTCGCATGAGCAGCCACGCGCCGTCACTGGCACGCCGAGGCGCGAGCAGTAGGGTAGAGCGCGCCTGGTCAAGCCGCTCAAGCTGCTTGCGAGACGCACTAATACCGACACGCTTACCCTCACTTGTCAGTCGATACAATCCTTCTGCGGTTTTCTCCACCAAACCGGCTTTTACCACTTTTTTTAAATGATAGTCAAAAGCTTTGTTCTCTAGCTCGTCTGGCTTGAGCTCACCAAAGCGCATCGCGTCGGAAAAGGCGAGGGCGTAAACAATGGCTTTTTGGATATGATGGTCGAGCATATTACAAGCATAGCAGCTTCTAGGCTACAAAGTGAGGATCATCATCCAATGCCACAAGCGACTTACCCATAAGCAGTAATTCTGCGACGGCAATTCGCGCCTGCGCCCGCGCAGACTCTTGCACAGCTATGACACGCTGCGCATCGAAATTGTTTCTATCCATCATCTGTAGCTCACTATCATCTAAACCTTGTATCATTTTCTCGTAAGGTATCTGCGACATGCCGTCGTACATTACCGCTATAGAGCGAGCGGCATGACGTTCTTCTTGTATAATTTCTCGAAAGATATTACTCATTAATAATATTATATCATAAAATATAGAAATATTCAATACACGAAAATACCCGCCTCCTACGGGTATTTCGCTCAGGCAAAATACATCGCGCAGGGGCGGGGTGTGACCGGTTAGCCACCCACCAATGTCGGCTCAACACTGGTGGGTGGGATATAGTCATGTTCTAGCAGCACTAGCTGCTCATCGAGTTTGGTTAGCTGAGCACACTTCGCGCCCAGCCAGCGTAGCAGCCCCGCCGTATATAAGCTGAGCTGTAGCTCAAGGTGTCGCAAACCGTAGGCATCGAGCTGCTCGCGCTCAGCGATCCTGAGCACAGTACGATTGAATGCTTCATGCTCAGCGATGTATTCGTCGATGATGCGCTCTGAGAGCACGGTCATGAAGCAGCCATAGAACTGCGTTCTAAACTGTTCGTAGCAGAACTCGGCCGACATCGCATCGGACCAAATTTCTGCAATGACAAACTGTTGTAACAGCCTGTCGAGATGTGAATCCGCGAGCCGTTCGAACGTGCGAACACACACCAAAACGCGCTCGTCGCGTTTCTGCCGGAGGGTCATGTTGCTTCCTCTCACTCGTGACGGCCATCATGCCGCCATAGCGTATACCATAGCACTTTTTCGATATTTCGTCCACGTTCAAATCGCTACATTTGCTATACTACAAATATGAAACGTCCCGTTTATGAACTGGGGAATCCAGCTCAAGCAAAAGCCGTATACGACTATCAGCTCGCATACCGGCCATACCGTGCATTTACCCGCAGTGCATACCGGCTACTCCACGAAATCATGCAGCCGGATATTAGCTACGACGAAGGGGCTCATGAGCAACTCGCCAAGCTTGACACGGAAGATGTGCCAATGCTTCTCACACTCAATCATTTATCGGACCTACACGACCAATGGACAGCCGCCGCAATCGCACATGAAATCTTACCGAAAAAGGTAGGTGATATTCGCGTCATCGCAAAAGATGGTTTTTACAACAAAAAGCTGCTCACAAAACTAGGAGTACCCACACCGTTGCAGGCGCCTCTCCAGCCGATTGTCACTGGTTTTATCAACCAAATGGGCACCGTGCCTGCCGCTCGTAAAAAAGATCATGCAGAGTCCAGTCTCTCTTGCACAAACGAGCTGTTGTTTGATACGATCAATGAGTTTATCCAGACCGGACACCCCGTTGGTATATATCCAGAAGGCACCCACAATTACTCGCATGCAGAACTCAACTTACCGCTCCAACGCGGTATCGGCGAGATCGCACTGCGCTCACTCCAGCCTGGCAATATACCTGCAAGTATTGTACCTATTGGCGTAAGTTACGGCCGAGACTACCAGCAAATAGACATGGACAACGCCAAGCCAAATCGTATACGTCACGCATCGGTATATATTGGAAAAATCGCCACCGTCGAGCATGGCATGAGTGCCGAAGACATCACATCGCTAACCGCTGCACACCTACAGGCCGCAACTACTCACGCGTTCGAGTACTACGACCAGCGCATTACAACATAGCCCCGCTCGCTACAGCAAATTCTCAGACTGACCTGCTATATGTAGTAGTTGTGGTACATGAGGAACCACATGGTAACAGATAAGAGGGAGGCGTGTATGAATTCATATCAACACACACTCGCAAGTTACCCGCAGAATCCGTTCCGAGACGCGAGCGGATTTGACCCGGCAGCTGTATGGAGTGACGAGTTTTTGGCGGATGTCGACGACAGTATCGACTTCGGCGACGACGCAGACAGATCACTTGTGCAGGCACTCGACGATGAGCCCGAGTCCAACAACCATCACATACCCCCAACCCAGGACAAAGGCTACAATCACCCCCACACCACCACATCGCATCTCCACCGAGTCGCCTGACTGCCCACCACCACTTACACCAAACACCCTGACGTGAGAGCCGGGGTGTTTGTAGTAATATGTCAATTTTTATGATATAATTAGTATGTTAGAGTTCCTACGGAAGGCACCATGTCATCTCAGGCAACATTCGTTATCGACAAAAGCTCCGGCGCAACCTTCAAGGCAATGCATCGCCTCACGCAGACCATCAGGTCAACACATCCGGACGCCGCGGCGGAGTACCGCACTCTTCTGGACAAAGGTAGCGCGTACTGGCAGTGCGAAGTCACCTTCGGAAGACCGCTTGATCGCGTTGAAAGTGGAAATGTACTGTATGCGGCAAAACAAGCCGCAGATCTATCCAGCGAAGTTACATTCGAACGACTACAGTTCTCCTAGGAGACACACCACTGCAGGCATCTAACTACGCCCGCACCCTCTAGAAAAGTCTGAGCTCGCTCCTTTCCTAGTAGGGAAGCGGGTTCAGACTTTTGTATACGTATTGATATATTTAAATATTTCTATATAATAAGATGTATGGAAGCAGCAGATACCACAGAAATCCTCAAAAGCCTCGCCGACGATACTCGACTGAGTGTCGTACGCCATCTTGCATCACAGCATGGAGAGGTTGCTGCGCGCGACATCACGTCCGATTGCGCACTTGCGCTCAAGCTTTCGCAACCGACCATGAGCCACCACTTTGCCAAACTTGTCGCAAGCGGTGTACTACGCGAACGCAAAGACGGGGTAGAGAAATACTACCGGCTCGACACAGCACTACTAACCCAACACGGCATCGATGCCACGAAAGTATAGACAGGGAGATATGACCAAAAAATCTGCAATACCACACTACCAATTTGGCCTTGATTCGTTTGGCGACCTCGCCACAGATAGCAAAGGTAAACTCATGAGTCACGCCGCCTCGATTCGTTTAGTGGTCGACGAAGCCGTACTCGCCGACAAACTCGGCGTCGACGTCATCGGGCTCGGCGAACACCACCGCGATGAATTTGCCATCTCAAGCCCCGAAATGGTACTCGCTGCCATAGCTAGCAAGACCAAGAAAATCACGCTCGCGTCTGGCGTCACTGTCCTCAGCAGCGACGACCCCGTGCGCGTGTACGAGCGCTTCGCCACGCTTGATGCGGTATCTGATGGTAGGGCGCAGGTCATACTAGGGCGTGGTTCTTTTACCGAGTCGTTTCCACTCTTCGGTTACGATCTGCGCGATTACGAAGGACTGTTCGAGGAGAAGATCGAGCTCTTTAGCAAGTTGCTCGACGAGAAGCCTGTCACATGGGACGGCACGTTTACTCAGTCACTCGACGCCGCCGATGTATTCCCGAAGACAGACAAAGGCCGACTCGACGTCCGTGTCGGTGTAGGCGGCTCACCCAACTCAGTCGTACGTGCAGCAGCGTATGATTTGCCACTTGTCCTCGCGATCATCGGCGGTTCGCCGGAGCGTTTCGCCCCCTACGTAGAACTCTACCGCAAGGCGGCCGCCCAGTTTGGCCACAACGCGCATCCGGTCGGCATGCACTCGCCAGGTTTTATCGCTGATACCGACGAGCAGGCTATAGAAATTAGCTTTCCACTATTCAAAGAGCAGATGGATAAAGTAGGCGCCACGCGTGGCTGGCAGCCCATGACACGCCAGCACTTCATGAACGAAGTGAAGGGCGGCTCCATGTACGTCGGTTCGCCAGAAACGGTGGCACGGAAGATCGCTAAAGCTATGAAAGCCGTCGATGTAGAGCGATTCGATCTCGTGTACGGATTTGGCCCCATGAAAGCGAGCGATCGCCGTCACATGATCGAACTATATGGTAAAAAAGTAATACCACGTGTACGTGAACTCTTGGCAGGGAAGTAGCAGTGGCAATACGCACTGTCGGTATCATTGGCGCGGGCAAACTTGGCATTACATTGGCCCAGCTAGCAACAAAAGCCGATTACGAAGTACTCGTCGCCGGATCGGGTAGCCCGGGCAAAATAGCGCTTGCTATTGATACGCTTACCCCTGGTGCACAGGCAGTCACTGCTAGAAACGCAGCGCAATCTGACATCGTGATTCTGGCAATTCCTCTTGGCAAGTTTCGTTCTTTGCCTGCCAATGCACTTACAGGCAAACTCGTCATTGATGCCACGAATTACTGGTGGGAAGTCGATGGACCACGCGAGAACATTTTGCCAGACGAACAATCATCGAGCCAAGCTATTCAGGGATTTTTGCCTGCATCCCATGTCGTCAAGGCGCTCAATCACATGGGCTACCATCACCTGCATGACGAAGCTGCAGCGCAAAATATGCCAACTCGCAAAGCCATTGCCATCGCAGGTGATCACAAAGAAGATATTGAGACCGTCGCGCAGTTTATCGACACGCTTGGTTTCGATCCGCTACCTATCGGCAACCTAGCCGCGGGTCGCACACTTGAGCCAGGACACCCAGCATTCGGTGCCAATCTTACTCGACAAGAACTTGCAGAGCTTATTGTTTAATTACTATATGAATCACATCCATAGCCATCCGAGTCATTGTCGAGATGATAATGATCCGTGCCGACTATGCGTACAGTTTGCCCTATATCCGCACAGTTGAGATCACCCGAGACTACTGGCACACACGGTGAATAATCGGGATCGCATTCAGGCGTATCAGATGCCTCAGATGATGGCACGGAATTAGACAAGGGTTCATTGGCGTGAGGTCCGCTGGACGAAACGGGTATCGGCGCCGTCTCGGACGTACGTGTCGATTCCGGCTGCCACGTCACGAGCACATGCGTGGTGTACCACCAACCACCGCAAACCGCCATAAAGATACATACTGCAATAGCAGCAATACCACGCATCCGCAGATCAACAGCCGGATCATCCCGGGCCAGTCCGACCCGAATTGCCACTTCGTCCACATAGTAACTCAGCTGCGACCAGATTTGATCCAACCGATCACGCATACTACGTTAGCGGATCACTGGTGGCTTACGTGGCGCTGGCCTGGTGACGGCCTGACGTGGGCTAGCCGCGGAAAGCCGCGTACTCGCGACTGCCGGCGACTGCGCCCGGACAACCGCACCTTCATTTGCCGCCATAGTGATGTGCGAGCGACCAGCTAGCACTGATTGCAAAATATCTTCGACCACCTGCGGATCGAGCTGCGGATTGTCTTCAAGCACTCGTTTGACAACAGAACTCAGTGTCGTACGCTCAGCATCATAGAGTGAGTTTTTGCGGATGATATACATCTTTTTGAGTGCACGGTAGTTTTTGTGGAACTGTTCAAGCTCGAGAATCATACTCTCGGCGCGAGCATATTTCTTTGCAATACGATGCTGAATCTTCTTGGCCATGCGAATACTGCGCCACTGACTAAACATCGTCGGATCAAATATCTTGCGGGCTTCGGCACGAATTGCCAGCCCCGTCCCCAGATAAAGTACCGTCAGAAGTAGTGCCATAAGCGCTTCGGAGCTGATGATCGTGAAGATATTGTCTGGATACTCCTGAATATCCATATAGATAACCACACCGCGAATTGCGACAAAGATGAGAGCAATAGTAATCCAGATCCATGGCTCATAAAATGACCAGCCGCGCCGAGCTGGATGCGCTGCCTGCGATCGACCCCATAGAAACGCCGTGACACTACCGACAAGGGCCAGTGCAAATGCCAAAATACTGGCGTTGAGCTGATCGGTATCGAGCAAGCGTTCGATAGCCGCACTAAGCAGCAACATATCGAGAAAACTGAGCAGGAGACAGCCCGCTACAACCCAGTAGTGGCCGTATGGAGTAGCGAACGCCGTATCAGTGTCGACAGGGCGTTTGTATGGGGTGGGGGAGCGGCGGGCTTTGGCCAATTTGACAGCATCCGTATCGCGCGATTCGTTGCCCTGGGCGAGCAGGCGCAAACGGGCCACCGCATCGTCGTAGTCAATACCGGACGTCGTCTTGTCGTAGCCCATCGATTCGAGTTGATTGATATCTTGCTCGACTTTAATAAGTGAGGCCTTGGTCTTTTTGAGCCCGCGAGCATAGGTAGTGTCGATGCGCTGTTCTCGCTTGCGGTATTCCGTCTCGAGCGCTGCGTGCAAATCGCTGTAACGACCACTGACGATACGCAGCATAGCTTCGACCGATTTGGCATCGAGCTTCTGGTTGCGGCGAGTATGTTTGACCGTTGCGAGTGCACGGCGCCGTACCAGTTCAATCTGCTTCTGGCTCGGCTTCTGGAGCCGTACGAGTACTTTGAGAAAACTTTTAGCCATTACGAGAGCTCCTTTATTTTTTGGGTAGTTTCACTGGTAAAATCACGTAATTCAGCATCATAATTGGTACAACCAAGTCTATTGAGACGGCGACCAGCAACTTTGACGTAGGCGTTCATGGACATCTCGTAGATATTGTGCGCCGCTTGAGCAAATTCGGCAAATTCTTTGCGACTGTCGGCCTGTGCTGCAGTGATATCGGCCAGCTTATCCTCGGCTTTTGCAACCACACCGAGCTGCTGCTTCACAGATCCTTCGATCTGACCGAGCTTACCCTGGTAGTTAGCTTTTTCTAGTGCCGTGAGGTCGTCACGAGCAAGGCGAGATTTGATGTCGGTGTACTCATGTTTGGCTTCCAGTAGCTGAGCTTGCTCGCGCTCCAGCACGCCGCGCGCTTCGCCCTCGAGTCCTGACAGCCTTGCCTGTACACTACGCGCTCGTTTGGCTTCTCGTAAAACGTGATGGTCGCGCACATCGGCCAGGTGCTCAAGAAACTGTGTCTTAAGGAGATATTTCTCGCCCGCGATAGTCTGTCTGTCAAAATCACGTGCCCGCGTAGCACCATGATCGCTGAGAAACCGTCGTCGCACACTGGCACGGTCGGCACGAGCAGCCAGCCACCCGCGTAGACGCATCCAGATAGATACCGATGGGCGAGTATGTTCATAGCGTGGTGCTGGACGCGGTTTTTTAGCCACTACATCCTCCACTGCTATCCATAGTGACGATGACGACACGATTGGCCTGTGCTTTTTCGCTATTCCATGTACCGGTCGCGTCTTTTTCGTCGACACGGCCTTCGAAATCACTTGAGCCTTTGCCAGTCGCCATCACGGCTGCATCGTTCACACCACGCGCCACGAGCAGCTTTTTGACAGCGTCCGCCCTAGATTTCGACAAGTCACTAGTCGCTTCGATGGTGCCATTTGGCCGCGCCGTGTAGCCCTCGACAGTCAGTTTTGCAGCTGGGCATTTTTGGTAATTCGCAATGATACCGTCGAGTGCCGAGTTGGCTTTTGCCTGATCTTGGATAGTAGCCGTACCAGGTTTGAATCCGATGGAGTTTTCGCCAAGTTTGTAGACCACCACGCCGCCAGACAGTCCATTGACAGTCACCGGCGTCACTGTTTTGTCTGTCTTGACGCTCTCTGTCGCCATGACAGTATCGTCAGTGACGAGACGAGCGCCCATGTAGTTGAAAATAGTATTGTAAATATTGCGGAGATTGCGTTTCTCCGTGGCGTCGAGTGGCTGTTGGGGCGATGTAGTAACACCTAGTCCGGACCACACGATGCGGACGCCCTTGAGATCATCTTGAGCGATTGTACCTTTGGCTTTGAGCTGCGCCAGCACATCCGCCGGATCGGCATGGAGCAGATCACCATTGGCAAAATTGAGCGGCTGCGAATCCGACAATCCCGAACCAACTACGAGCACCAGTGGTGATTTGGTACTGGGTGACGTCGTGACGGCACGACCGGCAGCTACAATGTTGTTGAAATAGTCGGCACCGTTTTCGCTTGCGGGCTGAGCAATCGCTTTGTCGATCTTGTCGACAGTCTGGCTCGAATTTGTGACGAATGAATTCACATTTCCAGCTTTTTTCACCTTCAGATCGTCGAGCTGAATGCGTGAGCCGCTTGGCGTGGCAGAGTAGAGATAGAACTGGAGATCACCGTCTGTCTGGGCGAGGGAATTACGCAGATATTTGTCTGCTTCATCGGTGAGCTTGGGCATAGGACTATCGGCCGTATTACCGACCACTAGTGCGACGCTATCACTGGCATAATCTTCGTCGGCCGGACACGAGGTGACACGCCACGACCAGTCCGGCTTGGCATACCCGGCAGCCGTACACTTGGCAATGGCACTGTTGACGTTGATATACGTCATGCCAAACAATACGCCAGCTACCAGCAAAATCGCACCGATGCCGATTAGCCACGGCTTCGCGTCTTCAAAGTCGAAATCGAAATCCATTTTTCTCCACTCTCCTCGCCAGAGTTACTTATGGTTATTTAACCACACTCGGCGTGTTCTATACAACAGTCCGAGTGTCTGCCCACACGAATTATCCAATCCAGAATACTTATACTGTATGAATAAAGGTTTAAAATAGTCCTTCACCAAAAACTTCAACACGATTGAAATCTTTGGTAAAGCGACAGTGCAAGGAAGAGCCCGAGCGCTGAAGCTTCACACCCCGGGGTTACATACCAACCG
Organism: Candidatus Mycosynbacter amalyticus; assembly: GCF_025273655.1. Lineage (GTDB taxonomy): Bacteria > Patescibacteriota > Saccharimonadia > Saccharimonadales > Saccharimonadaceae > Mycosynbacter > Mycosynbacter amalyticus. Next base: position 397,550 of record NZ_CP045921.1, on the reverse strand, counting down.
AGAAATTACCACCGACGCTGACGATAGTGCTGAGCTACGGCATACACCTTGGCTCGTGGCCATCCATATTCAGACTGCAGCTGGTGTATTGCCCTGCGAAATAGCTCGGGTGTATCGCCGTACGGTGTACCGTAGAACGGCATGGAGGCCTCGTAGATGATGAGGCCGACGTTGCGTAGCAGAGGATTGCGCAACCGCTCCTCAATGAGTTGCTGCTGCTCAGATGCCTTGTCGACGAGTGTCGGCGCAACCCTGTCGAGCACTTCTTGCACCGTACGCGGCTGCATCCACGAGTATTCGCGCAGATGCGGTGCCCACAGCGCACCGGCTGTGATCACGCGGCTGCCTTGGTGTCGACGATATCCGGCTTCTCGCATGACCTGTTTGCACAGCGTCCGAGATACCGAACCAAACACGATCACGCTGTCGCACTCCTTGGCCAAATCTTTCATCAGTGCTCCTTCGAGCGGCTTGATCCCTACACTGTCTACACACATTCATGTTATGAACATATGCGTAAATTATATAATACCATATATGATATATTTGATCAATTAACTGGAGAGTCAGAGTGAGTGCGCACCGAATTTCTCCGGTGCGCGTCCGCCGCTCCCTGCGTTGTCACGCTAGCGCGGCGGCGCCCCTAGGGAAGGTTTACTCCAGGCGAGCATGATGCTCCCGCATCCGTCGCACAGTACGTCGATCGGTGCTTCTCGCCCCGTATACGACGGAGAGCAACATGACCAGCATGGCGACCCCTGCCCACCAAATTGGTCCTGCATCCGAGCCGGGAGTGGTATAGAAGATACCCGCCAGCAGCATCGCAAGCACGGTCACTCCTGCGACCACACCACACCATTTTTCAATCTTGTCTCCCATAACAGGTTCCTTCCTCAAGAGGAGGTGCGAATATATACTCGCACTATCGCACGATGCGATTATTTATATTGTATAATTTTTTGCTATTTTCGTCTACGGCCATGAGGCATATGCGCTATACTGGAGCATAGTTATGTCCGATATTATCACCAGCAATAACAACCCAACCGTTCGCAGACTTCGCAAGCTCGCCACTAGTGGTAAAACTCGACGCGAAGAAGGCAGGACGATCGCGAGTGGCACGCACCTCGCGCACAGCTTCCTCGACACTGGCGACACGCCAGAAATATGTATCATCGCTACAGCCGCGCAGGCAAACGAAGAGGTAATCGAACTCGTGCGGCAACTTCAGCATACCAGCACAACGCTCATCGAGTTTGCCGACAATATCTATGAGTCTGTCGCCGACGTACACGCTGCGGTCGGTATTTCTATCGTATTCTCCATACCCGAAGCCTCGAACACGGCGCTCATAGGAGATGCGTTGCTTGTCGAAGACGTGCAAGACCCGGGCAATCTCGGCACCATGCTACGCACCGCAGCCGCTTCAGGAATCACGGATGTCTACCTATCGCCAGATTGTGCCTCTGCATGGTCGCCAAAAGCATTGCGCGCTGGCATGGGTGCACAATTTGCACTACGCATTTACGAGCAAAGCAACCTGCAGAAGCTCATCAAATCGTCTCAAACACCCGTATATGCCACCATGCTCACCGGCGATAGTGTCGACTTATACGACCTAGACTTAAGGCAACCTACCGCGTGGCTTGTAGGCAACGAAGGGCAAGGCGTATCGACCGTGCTTGCGACCCTCACCACAGAGCGCGTCCACATCCCCCAGGCCGCCACGCCAGTTGAATCACTCAACGTCGCAGCAGCGACGGCCGTATGTCTGTACGAGCAGTTCCGCCAACGGCAGTCATCACAATAATTTCGTTTTTTTGGCTATAGCTATAGCGCCCACCACGCCAACCGCTACCTTCGTGACATCGAGCGCGTAGCTACCAACATGCCGCATGTACTTTTTACGTCTACCTCGAGGGGAGTTATCATACGTGGCGTGTGCAGCATCATGGAGAGTCTTTAGGTCTGCACCAAATCTACCCATATAAAAACTGTGCACTGTCTCGACCACTTCACTAGGCTCGACACTCGCCGTAGTGTCAGTGTCGTCATATTCTGGCGCCACATAGAGAACCCCTTCGACATCTCCATTGTTTATAACTTTAAACTCCGCACCCTCTAATCCAAGGCTATTCATCATTTCTACACGACGCTGCTCGAGTCCCACCACGTAATATGTCATCGCTCGAAACGCAGCAATTCCATCCCCAAACTCAGCACCGTATGCTTCAAGCGTACGCTGGACTGAGTCTGCATGCGACGTAACCAGACTAACAAGTACTTCGTCATTTTTAACGCTTGGAGTATCCGTATATTCTACAAGTGCTTCATTGAACAGTTCGAGCTGCCTGTTTGTTAGATCGGCGACATATTCGAATCCTTTTTTGGCCGGTTCTATGATTGGTGTGTTCTCGTCATTAAACTCTTGGTGCATTTCGCTACTCATAGTACAGCCAATATATCCTGCTATCCTCAAAATACAAAAAACTTATGCATATACAGACCCGGTAAAATAGTTTTCGCTGACGCATACGTGTAAATCTTCTATACTAGTAGCAGTATGAAGAAAATCAAAGTAGCCATCCAAGACGAATACACACTCGTACTCCAAGAAGCCGCAAATAAAGGCGATACGGTCGACCTACGTACTATTCACGAAACCGATATCGACACTACGACCGTGAAAAACGTGGTCAATAGCATCAAAAAAGACGCCTTCGAGGCTGAGGTCGCCAAAGTGCGCGAGGCGATCGAGCGCGAAAAAGCCCTCGAAGCCGAGCTGAAAGAGCGCAAGTTACTCGAAAAAGTTACCCAGCTGGAGCGCGACAAGGATGCGGCCGTAGAACTTGCCACTGCTCGCACCAAGGGCGAGCTACAGGCAGACTTAGCGAAACTAGAAGCCGAAGCAGCACGTATCAAGGTCGAGAAAGACGCCGAGATCACCACGCTCCGTGCGCAGGTAGAATCCGTCTCGCAGCAAACTGCGTCCGACACCAAGCTCGCTGCACTCGAAGCGCAGCGCCAGCTCGAAGAAAAGTTCCGCCAACAACTATCTAGCAAAGAAGCAGAACTCAGCGCGCTCTCGCACCAGCGCGAACTCGACGCCGAGAAGTATAAAGAGCAACTCCGCGCCAGCGAAACCGCACTCGTGTCGCTGAAGGAGATGCGCACGCGCATGAGCACCAAGATGATAGGGGAGTCGCTCGAAATCCACTGCGAAAACGAGTTCAACCGCATTCGCCCAATCGCATTTCCAGGCGCCGAGTTCGGCAAAGACAATACTGTATCTGGCACCGGTAGCAAAGGAGACTACATATACCGCGAGACAAACGACGAAGGTAGCGAAATGCTCTCCATCATGTTTGAGATGAAAAACGAGCATGAGACAACCGCAACCAAACACAAAAACAAAGACTTCTTCAAAGAGCTAGACAAAGATCGCCGCGAGAAGAAGTGTGAGTTTGCTGTACTCGTCAGTCTACTCGAGAAAGACAATGAGTACTACGATGACATTGTAACCGTGCACGAATATCCAAATATGTTCGTAATTCGTCCACAGCACTTCATCACTATCATCGGTTTCCTCCGCGCCGGTAGTCTGAAATCACAAGAGCTACGTAAGCAAATTCACGCGCTCAACAACCAGCATGTTGATGTGACAAATTTTGAGCAGAGTATGCATGAGTTCAAGTCAAGTTTCTCGCGAAATACAGATCTCACGCTGAAGCAGTTTGAAAGTGCAATCGATGAGATCGACAAATCTATTGATCGTCTGAATAAGGTCAAAGAAAACCTGATGAAATCAGGCAACAACCTGCGTCTTGCCAACAATAAAGCACAAGATCTCACGATCAAACGCCTGACGCGTGGAAATCCTACAATGGCAACCAAGTTCGACGAAGCACGGGAGGGGTAACAAGCGAGTGCTATACTAGAAATATGACTAAACGACTCTATCGTTCCGCACAGGACCGCAAAATCGCTGGCGTCTGCGCTGGCATCGCAGAATATTTCAATATTGACCCGACTATTATTCGCGTCATAGCCGTGCTTTTGCTACTTCCTGGCGGACTACCTGGATTTTTGCCGTATATCATACTTTGGATTGTTGTACCAACGGCACCTGTTACCACGCAACCCCGCTCAGAATAATTCGACAAAGCGTACGAACACTCTGTACAATGGAGGCATGACCACATAAAAAAACGGAGTGCCGATGACGATAGCCCATGCCAAAAATATAGTTTTTATACTACTCGGTAGTGCTATCACCGCTCTCGGTCTTCAGTTTTTTCTCCTCCCAAATCATTTGCTTGACGGCGGTGTCACTGGACTTTCTATTATTGCCGCCCACCTAAGCGGTTGGCCACTTGGTGTATTCCTGCTACTCCTAAATATACCGTTTGTGTATCTTGGATATCGCAGACTAGGCGGTACATTTGCGGCGTATTCCACGATAGGTATCGTGATGCTCGCGATACTCACATCTGTGCATTTCAACCACGGTTTCACCGATACGCCCATTCTCGCGGCCGTATTTGGCGGCATGTTCGTTGGCGTGGGCGTGGGCATTGTTATCCGCTATGGTGGTATCATCGACGGTGCCGATACTGTTGCGGTGCTCATCGACCGAGTAACCGTCTTTTCTGTAGGCGAAGCTATCATGACGATTAATGGTCTCATCATCGCCTTGTCTGGATTTGTGTTTGGATGGGAAGCAGCCATGTATTCGCTAGTGGCCTACTTCGTTGCACACAAAGCCATTGATGTTACCGTAGAAGGACTCAACGAAGACAGAAGCGTCTGGATCGTGAGTATGAACGTGCGTGATATCGGCAAAGCTATCAATAGTGTCATCGAAGAACCAGTGACCTATGTCAAAGAAAGCAACCCCAAAGACCCGGAACCGCACGGTGTGCTACTGGCAGTTATCACTCGGTTCGAAGAGCAAAAAATCAAAGCCGCGGTCTATGCAGTTGATCCGCGCGCCTTCATCGTCATCTCCAGCGCACACGAGATTATTCGTAGCGAAGAAAGCTAACCAACATAAAAACTTGATTTTGCCATGAGTACGAGTACAATCTCTACTAACAGGAGTAGTTACCATGCCATCACGTATTAATCGAGACAACTTCGTAGTGCATCCTCAAGATTTTACGGTTTACGACATAGGTATGTATGCACGCGACATACTGCGTCATAATGGGGATGTGGATACGGCAACCGGTCGTGTCACAGCTACATGGAACAGCGAAGTGTTTGATCATGCTCATCTCATGAGTCGCACGCTTGATGAGCCGCTACCGCAGTTTAAACTTACCGGAATAGAACAAAATGGCCAAGAAAGAAGCTATTCGTTTGGACCCGGTGCTGCGAAAATTGCTGTGTACGATGCATCACACATCGCGCTCGATACAATATCTACAGAACAGGCACACAGCAGCGCACTCGACGCCATTACATCCCATCCTTTTCCGCGACCAGATATGGTTCGCAACACCCCAGAGACGGAGCGGCGCTACAGGGAAGTCCTATCTAATACGGCTGTCCATGCAGCGATCGAAGATGGTCTCATCGATATATATTCGCTAGCCGCCACCCATGACCTCACTAAATATGAAGCTGCAGCAACAGTCGCAGGCGAGTATGGGTTTCATATAGATGGTATAGACGTATATTTTTCACAATCACTCAGTGATACTCGGCATGCTATCCTTGCGTTTGCAGCACGCGCGTTTTACGAGCAGTCGAGCCGTCGCGCCCTTACCTACAAGAGAGATAATCCTCCGACTATTTGATTGCTACTAGTTCGATATCAAATACCAGGTCGCTATTTGGTGGGATATTCGCTGCGGCGCGTACAGAGCCGTAGGCTTTTTCCGAAGGGATAATAAGGCGGCGCGTACCACCGACTTTCATACCGGGAACACCCTCAGTCCAGCCCGCAATCACGCGGTCAAGCGGAAACGTAATGGGCTCGTCAAAATCATGGCTACTCTGAAAAATAGTACCGTCTACGCACAACGCCCCGGTGTAGTGGGCTGTGATCGTCGCACCTTCGGGTACTGTCTCGCCAGTTCCTTCGACCGTATCGATAATCTGCAACTCTGCGACTTTTGGCAGGGGAGTAAAGTTAGCAAGTTTTGTACCTTCGAGTTGGGAATCATTCATATATCCAGTATACCGCGGACAGGAGTATACTAGAAGTATGAGCACGAACTATATACCCGGAGTCTGTAATATCGGTCCCGCCGAGATTCGCATGCGGCGCATGACAGGATATATTGGCTTGACCCTGACAATTGCGTTATTCGTACTGTTTTATCTTGTGCCTATCGACGCGGCGTGGCGCGCGCTAGTTTTCATACCGGCCACACTCGCAGCGATGGGATTCCTCCAGGCCTATCTACATTTTTGTGCCAAATTTGGCATGAGCGGGCTGTTCAATGTCAGCGATGACATGAAGCACCAGGAAAGCGTCGACCAGGCTGAATACCGCAAAAAAGATCAGCAAAAAGCTGTGACAATCATCACGGGAGCAGTATGTATCGGTGCGCTTGTTGCTGTAGTCGCGTACTTTTTGCCATTTGTCGCACAGTAATCTGCCACACCCATGAATCCAAACATCCACTCGATTCTCGATGCAATGGACGCGATAGAGGCCGCTAAGTATTTACTCGGGGCAGAACTTATTCGAGAGATTGACGGTAAGCTACTACGCGTACGCATCGTCGAGACCGAAGCATACCACCAGTCAGACGCAGCGAGTCACAGCTACCATGGCCGCACCCCTCGAACCGATGTCATGTTTGGCTCAGCAGGACATCTCTATGTGTACTTTACCTATGGGATGCATTATTGTTGCAATGTTGTCGTAGGCAGAGAGGGTTACGGTGCCGCAGTACTTCTACGAGCCGCAGAGCCACTTGAAGGACAAACGCATATGCAGCAACTGCGAGACAAAGACGGTATCGCACTCACCAACGGTCCTGCCAAATTGTGCCAAGCACTCCAAATAGACAAGGTTTTAAACGGCCACGATCTTGCAAAAAATCCGTGCAAATTACTTCTGCGTGATCCATTGCCACTGGATCAAATTGTCCAAACGACACGTATAGGTATCAGCAAGGCCCGCGATGAGCCTTGGCGGTTTTATATCAGAGACAATCCCTACGTATCGCATACATGACATTCGCGCCGAGCATCAGTCGGGTGTATACTGGTAAGTACGAAAGGAGGATAGAATGGCAGATACGCAATCTGATTTCACCGGACTCAAAGCCTTGTTTTTCAACGGCACGCTCAAGCGCTCGCCAGAGGTCAGCAACACTGAGGGGCTACTACGGGCAAGCGTCAACCTCATGCAAAAGCTTGGTGCCTCGGCCGAGATTATTCGCACAATTGATCATGATATAGCAACTGGTGTACAGCCAGATATGCGCGAGCACGGCTGGAAAACAGATGAATGGCCCCAGCTGTTCGAAAAGGTTAAAGCTGCTGATATCGTGGTAGTGTGTGGGCCAATCTGGCTCGGCGACAACAGCTCGCAGACAAAGAAGCTCATCGAGCGCCTTTATGCAAACTCTGCTGACACCAACGGCAAGGGCCAATATATTTACTACGGCAAAGTTGGCGGCTGTATCATCACCGGCAACGAAGATGGTATCAAGCATTGTGCCATGAATGTGCTCTATAGTTTACAACATGTTGGTTTCACAATTCCTCCGCAAGCGGATGCGGGCTGGATTGGCCCAGTAGGACCCGGGCCTAGCTATTTGGACAAAGGGTCGGGTGGCCCGGAGAGTGACTTCACCAATCGTAATATCACCTTTATGACGTACAACCTCCTTCACACGGCTCAGCGACTACGCAAGGCAGGCGGAATCCCAGCAGAGGGTAATGTACCAGCCGCCTGGAATGACGGCGAACAGTATGGGTTCGCTAATCCTGAATACAGATCGCCGTCCAAATAGCCAGTCATCCAATCTAATCGAAAGGAGCATCAATGACACGCACGCAACACACTATGCAGGATCCGCGCTCACAGTATCCAGCACTCGACATACCCGAGCAACGCCAAAAAGAGCCGGGGCTCGACTCCGAATTGCAGCCAAAGGCCGACCATGGAGAAACCACCTACGTAGGGTCGGGCAAACTGCAGGGACGTAAAGCCCTTATCTCCGGAGCCGATTCTGGTATAGGCAGGGCAGTAGCAATTGCGTTCGCGCGTGAAGGAGCGGATGTGGCGATCACTTATCTGCCCAGTGAACAGAATGATGCCGAAGAAACACTGCGCATCATTTCAAAGGAAGCCGGGGAAACTATTGCAATTCCCGGCGATCTGAGTGAGGAAACATTTGCCCAAGATCTGCCAAACAATATCATGAAGGCATTTGGCGGTCTCGATATCATTGTCAACAATGCTGGTAAACAAATTTACTGCGACGATATTACGAAACTTTCTACCGACCAGCTCGATGCAACATTTCGAACAAATATATATTCTATGTTTTGGATCGTACAATCCGCACTAGAGTTTCTGCCGCCCGGCGCAAGCATTATCAATACCACCTCCATCCAGTCATACCAGCCGTCAGCTGGACTACTCGACTATGCCTCCACAAAAGGAGCAATCACCAGTTTCACAAAAGGACTTAGCGCCCAGCTTATCGAACGAGGCATCCGTGTTAATGCGGTTGCACCAGGTCCGATCTGGACCCCACTCCAGCCCAGCTTCGGCCAGCCAATGGAAAAGCTGACTCACTTTGGTGAGCAATCACCATACGGTAGAGCCGGCCAGCCCGCAGAGTGCGCGCCGGCATATGTATTTCTCGCCAGCCAAGAATCGAGTTATACCACAGGTGAAGTAATAGGCGTGACTGGCGGTAACTGGACACCCTAACAAAGGAGGACCTATGCCATACTCAGACAAAAGTGAATTACCCGACAGCGTAAAGAATGTGCTCCCTGCGCATGCCCAAGATATTTACAAAGAAGCATTTAACAGCGCCTACGACGAGTACCAACACAAGGAAGATCGTCGCGATGACGCCTCGCGCGAAGAAGTCGCGCATCGTGTCGCTTGGAGTGCAGTTAAGCAGAAATACCATAAAGGTGACGACGACAAATGGCACCTAAATAACAGCTAGGTGGCTTCGCTCGGATCCTCGTCAGCACGAACAGCCTGATGCCTCCGCCTACCTGACCTACCTAGTGCCAGCCCAGCCAGGAAATTGGCGCTTGTTGGCTTAACCTGCCGCCGCATAAACTCAGCAAATGCCGCCGTGTTGCGCTGCGAGGCCAGCTGTTGCCTGAGAGGTCGTCCGATCATGCTGCCAAGTGATGCACCAGCCGCAATCGTCAGTGCCAATGCCACCGCAGTAAACAGTGTGCCTATAGCAGTAGGAAACAGCGGGTCGCCTGGTGGATACCGGATAAGTTGCATGAGACCAGTATAGAGTGCCAGTCCGGGCACGAGTGGCACGATACCGCCAGAGATAATACCCACAGACGGGGTGCGCCAAAGTCGCGAGATAATCGCCGCAGCCGCACCAATGATGAGTGCCGCCACACCACTTGCAGGCACGGCCGAAATAGTCGTGTTTGCCACGATACACGACAGTACAAACAGACCAACACCGCCGATAAGCCCCACGCCCACAATCGCACGCCTCCGTGTCTGACTCGCCAGCGCGTAGCCAGCAGCAGCGATACTAGCACCAATCACTTGAAACGCCAGACTATTGAGCGCGAGCGGGTCTGTCGACACTGCGATGCCAATGCCAAGCTTGCGCGCCGTATAGAGTCCCGCCAGAATACCCACTACTATTCCGACTGTCAGCATGACAACTTTTCCGATACGTGCGTTTGCCGTCACATAGTACTCATCGATCGCATCCTGAATCGCGCCCACTATGACAAGTCCTGCTACAAGCATCACCACACCACCAACCACGAGCAATGTCGGGTTGGTATCGGCAAAAAACTCTATACCACTACTACCGAGCGCCGTAATACCCGCCGCCAGCAGTGTAATGAAAAGTGCCGCCACGGCCTGTCGAAAGAAAGGTGGTATACTATAGCGAACCAACAGTGCGAGCACTCGATCGATCGCAATCCCTATACCAAACGTCGTCACTATCACTTGCCAGTCACTCGTGTACATCAGTGTCACACCGGCTACAATCGAAGCATTACCAAACATAATTGCCCACCAGGGAAATCGTTTCGGATGAGCCAATAGTGTTTCGAGTAGCGCCTCTGCTGCATCAAGCGTGTGCTGACCTTTTCCTATCTCATAGATAAGATTCTGAATCGACTGAATTGTCATATAGTTGAGTTCGCGGGGTGCGACAGGTCGAATCATCGTCAGAGGTTCGCGCTCAATACCGCGTAGCTGTGACACCATGATGACATTGGCGCTAATATCAATATGCACAGGTCGCTCGCAGTAGGTATCCGTCACATCGAGCACTTTCGACACAACGCTGTTTGCCGACACACCCATAGAGAGAAGTTGATCTGCCATGGTTGTGGCCATGCGCAGGGCTCGCATGTTGGGGGTGAGGCCAGAGCCAAATTTCTCTATGAGTGGCAGTGCAGCTGCTTCGACGGCTTTTTCTATGCGGCGGTGACCGAATGGCCAGAGTTTCATGTTTATCTTCCTTGCTTACAACTACATATTGTACCAGATTTGACACTACGACATATAAAGTATATTATCCAAGCTGCAGACTCTAGAGACAAGGGGGCCACCATGGCCACTGCAGAACAACATACGATCGACACAATGTCGATGCGTGCACATCTAGGAGCCCGGATTGCTGTCAATGTCGGTTCCTCCACAGCAACCGAAGCTGATGCCGCCACATTACTGGCTGCGTGCGACGACATAGACTGGCTCGTGCTGCAAGCCGACAAGTTCATGCAAGAACTCAGCGCAGAATTCCGAGCCCAGCTGTTGGACATCGCAACCGGCGCGAGAGGCAATACCAGCGTGACATTCGCTCGCATCGCATGGTCAGGGCCTATCCGCACAGATGCCGGCGCCTATCTCAACAGTGCGACAGAGGAGCTTCCGCTGGTTCGAGACTTCTTCCTCTACCCACCACGCAACACGGGAGAGTACCAGCTGTTCCTGCGGTTCGTCACAGAAAGCTGCACACCCACACCCTGACCAGCGCCGTTTCATCCCGCGCTCCGGTCGGAGTGTGGGATGAAACGACTACGCCAGACGATCCACGCCAAGTCGCCTTTACTATACCGTAGGGGAGTATACTAGATATATACAGGAGGTACCATGAGTAGTATCACAGCCATTAACCAACAAATCAGCCAGTACGAGCAGCGTATCGACGCCAAGCAAAAGGAAATGGCCAAGTACCAGCGCCAAGCCACCGTGGATGCTGCACAGGATAAGCAGCAAAAAGCCGCCGGGGATGCCCAAGTAGCCCATCGCGACCAGCAGGATATACAGCAGTACCAGCAGGAGATTCAGAAACTGACCCAGGAACGTATGGAACTTGAGCGCCAGGTCACTAATCTCGACGCCAAGCTCGGGGAACGTCATAATCAACATATCGCTGATCAGCAGCGGCTCGAACAATCATACAAAGTCGACGTGCAGCAACTTGAGCGCGAAAAACTCCAACTCATCGGCTAATCTCATGCTACGCTAGTAGCATGTACGACCATCTCGTTCATCGCTGGCTGCGTATTCCGTATCGGCTCCACGTCGATGTCGTGCAAGATCCACCGCACCCACGAGCCACTCTCCTCATGGTTCATGGCATCGGCAACAACGGTCATGCTTGGGACAACGTGATTCACGGCTTACCACATAACATACGTATCATTACCGTTGATCTGCTTGGATTTGGCCGCTCGCCACACCCATCGCACATCCGATACAATACCCACGAGCAAGCTCGCAGTATACTGCAGACCTATTTCTCGCTCGGCATCCCAGACCAGCTGATGATCGTCGGTCATTCGCTCGGTTCGCTCGTAGCAGTCGAGATAGCCAGGCGATATCCATTACTCGTCAAATCTCTCGTACTTGTCAGTCCGCCTTTTTATCGTCCGGAAGATCCAGCGACGAGACAGCTGATCCGCAAGCCAGACGCTATACTTCGCGACCTCTACACAGTCGTCCAGAAACACCCCGAAGATTTCGTACGCGTAGCGTGCATTGCCATGAAATACAAACTTGTCAACAACGTATTCAGCGTCACGAGCGACAACGTCGCCACCTATATGGCCACTCTCCAGGCGGCCATCGTCAACCAGACCGCCATGAACGATATCGAGCATCTTACTCTACCAATCACGCTTGTACGTGGCCAGCTCGACCCTCTGGTGGTGCCCGCAAATCTCACATATCTTGCACGCACCATGCCAAATGTCACACTCAGACAGACGCTTGCCAGCCATGAACTCGTAGGTGCAATGATACCGAGCGTTGTGCAGGCTGTCGTCCAGCAACTACCACCAGGACAGTGATGTGCGCTATACTACAGATATGAGTAAGTCCACTGAACGCACCGCGCCAAAACGGCTTCGCATCGTCATCCCGACGATCATCCTGCTGATCTGGCTCGTGCTTGGTAGCGTCGGTGGACCGTATTTCGGCAAGATTAGCGACGTTGCCACCAACGATCAGACGACATTCCTGCCAGCCAGCGCCGAGTCTACCCAGGTGAGCGGAGAGCTCGAAAAATTCCAGGACGAAAAATCGATCCCGACAATCCTGGTATTCACCGACGGCGACAAAATCCTGCCGGATGATACTATCACCAAGATCAAAGACGAAACCGCCAAACTCTCATCACGTGCCGAAGTGGTAGGTGAGGTGTCGCCGCCTATCACGTCTGACGACGGCAAAGCCGCGCTAGTGGTTGTCAACGTGAGCAGCAATGTCAAATACGACGAATTCGTACCCGAACTACGCAGTACCCTCGACGCCGCCAGTCTACCAGCACAGTTCAAAGTCACCGGACCAGTCGGCTTCTTATACGACCTCGCTGGTGCGTTCGCCGGCATCGACGGTATCTTGCTTGGCGTCGCACTGGCCGTCGTGTTCATTATCTTGCTCATCGTATACCGATCACCGGTGTTGCCGTTCGTCGTACTGCTCAATAGTATCTTTGCGCTTTCAGCCGCTATCCTGGTAGTCTATTACCTCGCCAAGGCCGATCTCGTGACACTAAATGGCCAAGTGCAAGGTATCCTGTTCATCCTCGTCATCGGTGCCGCCACGGATTATGCGCTACTCTACACTGCTCGCTACCGCGAAGAGCTAACGCGTCATACACATGCATACCAGGCGATTTTGGCCAGTTGGCGACGCTCACTCGAGCCTATCCTCGCAGCTGGTGGCACTGTCACGGCTGGACTACTCTGTCTGCTATTGTCGGACCTTAATTCTAACAAAGCCCTGGGGCCAGTCGGTGCTGTCGGTATCATCCTGGCTATCGTAAGTGCACTCACACTATTACCAAGCCTACTGCTCATGTGGGGACGCAAAGTATTCTGGCCACGCATGCCAAAGTACCGCGCCCAAGCTACTCTCGATATTCCAAAGACAGGTCTGTGGCCACGCATCGCCGGGTTCGTGGGTGCACATGCACGTAGCGTCTGGATCGTCACCACACTCATCCTCGTAGTATGTAGCGCAGGCGTCACCAAACTCCAAGCAGATGGTGTCGCCCAAAGTGATCTTATCCTCGGGGTGTCCGAAGCCCGCGACGGCCAGCAGCTCATCGACCGGCATTTCCCAGGCGGCTCCGGCACCCCGGCACAAATCATCATACCGGCGAGCCAGCTCGATGCCGCGGCCGCTATAGTCGAAGCAGACACAGGCGTCGCCAGCGTTTCTGTCCGAGCCAATAACTCCGACTCTGGTACCAAGCCACTTGGCCGTGCCGAAGCCGATATTAAAGAAGAGATTCGCACCAAAGCAGAGCAAGAACTGACCACCCAAAAAGCCGACCTGCGTGCTCAGATCGAAGCCCAATCGCCCGGTATGCCAAGCAGCGTCGTCGATCAGATATACGATCAGGCGGTTGCCAATATCCCTACTGCGGATGACATCGTAGCCGATGCCTATCCGTTCAAAGACGCGGCGCCCAAGGTCGTCAACGGAGAAGTGCTACTCGAAGCAACGCTTGAAGACAATGCCGATTCCGACGCAGCACAAGCCACCGTCCAGCGGCTGCGTACCAGTATGCACCAACTCGATAGCGACGCACGTGTCGGCGGCACGACAGCCACACAACTCGATACCCGCACTAGCGCCGAGCACGATAGGGCAGTAGTGCTCCCGACAGTGCTCGTAGTCATTACCATCATCCTCATGCTCTTGCTGCGCTCTGTCCTTGCGCCTATCCTCCTTCTTCTCACCACCATACTGTCGTTTACTGCCACGCTCGGCGTCTCCGCGCTACTCTTCAACAACGTCTGGCACTTCCCTGGCGCCGATCCATCCGTCGTATTATACGGCTTCATCTTCCTGGTGGCGCTCGGCATCGACTACAATATCTTCCTCATGACACGTGTGCGCGAAGAATCACTGCGTATCGGCACTCGTCGCGGCGTCTTAGCTGGGCTCATCGTCACGGGAGGCGTCATCACCAGTGCCGGTATCGTACTGGCTGCTACGTTCGCCGCACTCGCCGTCATTCCAATCCTATTCCTAGCCCAACTGGCGTTTATCGTAGCATTCGGCGTTTTGCTCGACACCATCATCGTGCGCTCGCTCCTTGTCCCAGCCCTCGTGCACGATATCGGCAACCGTGTTTGGTGGCCTTCGCGCAAGTTCAAGAAATAGTCTACGTTAGTCGTACACTCAGCCCAAGCCCGCCAAATTCCCGGCAGACAAATACTGGTTCTTCGGATGAACTAAGCCTATCGTCATATACGTATCCCAGATCGCTAAATTCCTGCAGCCGAGCCACGTCCTCGACACGGTTTACGATCATCCAGCGCGCAAACGCGCCGCGGGCAATTTTGGCGTGCACCACCACGAATGTCGACTCACCAGTCTTAGGGCTAATAGTCAAGAACTTTGGCGTCACGACAGGCTGGGACGCGTAGGGAAGTAGTGCTTTTGTATACTCGACGGCCGACAAGTTTATGATTGCCGTCACTTGGGGATGTAACAATGTAGCAATCCTATCGCCCCAATATTCGTAGAGATTCCGATAGCGCTCATTTGGCAGGCGATATCCCATCTCGAGTCGATACGGTGTCACACTGTCTAGGGCCCTTAAGCCCCCGTAGAGGCCAGACAGTATCAGGAGATGCTCATTCGCATACATGCGATCCGCATCCGATAGTGACGCAACTTGCAGGCCACTATAGATATCACCAATAAACGCATCGACCGCCGGGCGAGTCACTCCCGGGTCAGACGACCATGTCGCCAGCAGCTCGTGAGTATCAGCAGCTTTTTTGGGTGAAAGTTTCATAGCCTTTGCAATTTCGTCGGTATTCAGCGACGCCAAATATCCAGCCAATCCCAGAGTCTCATGGAGTAATCGAGGTGCCTGATATGGTAGCGGCGCAGGTGGCGCAGAACGCATCGTCTTGGACGAATGAAGTAAAATCTGTAGCATGTTCCTTCAAGTATACACGGATACGCTTGCGAAGTTGCTGCCATAAGCGCTATCATAGAAGCAACATGAAACGTTTCTTGAAAGCCAGTATCATCCCACTCGGCGTCAGCGCCTTCGTCGTCCTGATGTGGGTACTGCTACGCGGCGTCGATATACCCGTACTCATGCCGAGCGGACAAGTAGCCGACAGCCAGCGCAAACTCCTCATCTTTACCGTCATCCTAAGCCTGGTCGTCATCATCCCGGTCTTCGTGATACTCACTGTTTTTGCGCTGCGCTACCGCGAAGGGGGCAAAGCCGACTACAAACCAGAATGGGATGGCAGCGCCAAACTCGAAGCACTGTGGTGGGGAATTCCTATCGTCATCATCGGTATACTGAGTGTCGTCACCTGGCAGACGAGTCACTCACTCGACCCCTACAAACCTATCGCCAGCGACAAGAAGCCGCTCGAAGTGCAGGTAGTCGCCCTGCAGTGGAAATGGCTGTTCCTGTATCCCGAATACGAAGTTGCGACTGTCAACGAATTGCCGCTTCCTGTCGATAGGCCGGTTCATTTCAGCCTTGCTGCCGACGCACCTATGAGTGCCTTCTGGATTCCGGCGCTTGGTTCGCAGATTTACTCCATGAACGGTATGGACTCGCAGCTCAACCTTATCGCGAACAAGACAGGTGAGTACAAAGGCTATAACACCAACATCAATGGCGAAGGCTACGCCAAGATGACGTTTACTGCCAAAGTCATGCCAGAAGTAGACTTCACCAGCTGGACCCTCACCGCACCAGAGAAGGCCATGAAAGCAGGCGACATGATCGACGAATCGACCTACAAGATGCTCGCCAAACCAAGTGTGATATCTGAGCCGCAAACCTACCACCTGATGGACAAAAATCTGTATAATACGATAGTTATGAAATACATGGGACACGGCCAATCGAGCGCAGCGACTTCTGACTCACACGACATGAGCACCATGGATCATAGCCAGATGGAGGCCATGTAGCATGGATCCGTCATGGCTAATCGGTCGACTCTCGGCAGAATACCTCCCGCACGATCCTGTCACCATGGGCGCTGCTATCGGCATGCCACTAGCTATCATCGGCGTGCTCGCCGCCATCACTTACTTCAAACTTTGGGGGTATATCTGGCGTGAATGGATCACCACCCTCGACGCCAAGAAGATTGGTGTCATGTACATGGGTATTGCTATTCTCATGCTACTGCGCGGTGGCGCCGATGCACTCATGCTGCGCGCACAGACGGCACTCGCGCAGACGGGTGTGGAGCTATTCAATACTCAGACATTCCAAGAAGTCTTCACTGCACACGGTAGTATCATGATCTTTTTCGTCGGCATGGGCGCTATGTTTGGTCTTATCAATATCGCACTGCCGATGCTACTCGGCACGCGTGACGTGGCATTTCCGTTTATGAACTCGGTGAGTTTCTGGCTCTTCTTTACCGGCATGGTCATCATCAACGCGTCACTCGTCTTTGGTGGCTTCAGCAATGGCGGCTGGCTTGGATATCCACCACTGACTGGTATAGAATACAACCCTGGACCGGGAGTGGATTATTGGATATGGGCGCTGCAGATATCTGGTATAGGCAGCTTGCTTTCTGGTATCAATTTCACCGTTACCATCCTCAAACACCGTGCGCCTGGCATGACGCTCATGAAGATGCCCGTATTCGCCTGGAGCGTACTTGTGTCGATGGTGCTTGTCATGTTGGCGTTTCCAGTGCTTACCGCCACGCTCGGTATGCTCGCGCTCGATAGGGTAGCAGGTATGCACTTCTTTACTTCCGAAGCGGGTGGCAACCCCATGATGTATATCAATCTCATATGGGCGTGGGGGCACCCAGAGGTCTATATTCTCATACTGCCGGCATTTGGTATCTTCTCGGAAGTCGTAGCCACGTTTGCACGCAAACGCCTGTTTGGCTACACCACCATGGTGGCCGCGCTCATCGCTATCATGTTCCTCAGCTTTGTCGTCTGGCAACACCACTTCTTTACCATGGGGGCGGGTGCAAACGTCAACGCATTCTTTGGCATTATGACCATGATCATCGCCATCCCGACGGGGGTTAAACTGTTCAACTGGATCTTCACCATGTACAAAGGCCGCATCCGTTTCACCGCGCCGATGGTCTGGTTTATGTGCTTTGCGGTCACATTCACGATCGGCGGCGCCAGTGGTGTCATGATGGCGGTACCAGCGCTCGATTTCCAGGTACACAACACGATGTTCCTCGTGGCGCATTTCCACAATGTCATTATCGGTGGCGTGTTGTTTGGTTACTTCGCAGGCATATACTATTGGTGGCCAAAGATTTTCGGATTCAAACTCCACGACAAGTTTGGCAAGCTCTCAGCATACTGCTGGCAAGTAGGCTTCGTATTGGCATTTATTCCGCTCTATATCCTAGGTCTCATGGGCGCCGTGCGGCGCATCAATACCTACGATGATCCGTCTTGGGTGCCGCTCTTCGTCGTCTCGGCCGTCGGCGTCTGTGTGATCGGTCTCGGCGCCGTACTCATGATCCTCGGCATGGTGTATAGCGTCTGGAAACGCAAAGAGCTGGCCGACACTACGGGCGATCCATGGGACGGTCGTACGCTCGAATGGTCGATCCCGTCACCGGCACCGTTTTATAATTTCGCTATCGCACCAAAAGTAACGCGCCGCGACGAATGGTGGTATGCAAAGAAAGACGGCATCAAAAAGCCGAAGCGCGAAGACTACGAAGACATCGAACTACCCAAAAACACTGCCGAAGGCGTCTACATCGCTGTCGCAGCCGGTATGGTCGGCTTCGCGTTTATCTGGCATGTCTGGTGGATTTTGGTGGTCGCACTCATAGCCGTCGTAACACTTATCATCCGCCGCACGCTCAATGACGACACCGAGTACATACTCACGGCAGACGAACTCTATAGACTCGACAAGGAGGCGCGGGCATGACATCGCACGCAGCACATCTGAAGGAAAAAGCAGAGAAAGCCTCGCTCGGCTTCTGGCTCTACCTCATGACGGACATCATGGTCTTCGCCAGTCTGTTTGCTACCTATGTGATACTCCGTCACGGCACCAATGGTGGACCCGCCAGTCAAGACATCTTCAATCTTGAATTCGTCATGGTCGAGACATTCCTACTCCTCATCAGCAGCTTCACGTGTGGCTTGGCGTACTTGGCAATCAAAGCAGGGGAGAAGCGAAACGCACTCATTCTACTCGGTACCACCATCACCCTTGGCATCGGCTTCGTCACTATGGAGCTGTACGAATTTGGCGAACTCATCCGAGCAGGGCACGGCCCCGCACATAGCGCCTTCCTGTCGGCATTCTTCACGCTCGTCGGCACGCATGGACTGCACATCCTCATCGGTATTATCTGGGCAATCGCGCTGGGAGATTACATCTCGAAGCGCGGCGTCACTCCAGATGCAGCTCGCAAATTTGGTCTTTTCGCCGTCTTCTGGCACTTCCTCGATCTCGTCTGGATCTTCATCTTCACTATCGTGTATTTATTAGGAGCTATATCATGAGTAAGGCATCTGTACGTCGATATGAAACGCAGCAATACATCATTGGCTTTGCGGGCGCAGCGGTGCTTACAGTACTGGCGTATTTGTCAGTCAAATTTCACTGGTACGATGCCACCACGACAGCAGCGTTTGTACTGCTGCTCGCCGTCGTCCAGTTCGTCGTACAGGTCTACTATTTCCTGCACCTCCGCGGTGAAGCCAAGCCTCGCTGGCGCAACTGGACTTTTGTCTATGCGCTTGTCATGATGCTCGTCGTCGTGTGCGGTTCACTGTGGGTGATGTACAACCTCAACTACCGCATGGGCATGAGCGGCGACGCCATGGAAAAGTACATGCTCAAACAGAACGAAAAAGGTTTTTAGCGCGTAGTGTCAAAGATCAAGGCGTACTACCAACTCGTTAAGCCTGGCGTGATGTACGGGAATGTCCTCACGGGTGTTGCTGGATACCTCTTCGCAGCCGGGCACTTCCACCAGTTCAGCTGGGTTGGTTTCATCGCTACTACACTCGGCATGACATTTGTCGTCTCGGCAGCTTGCGTGTTGAATAACTACCTCGACCAAGACATCGACCAGATCATGGCCCGGACAAAAAAGCGCCCGAGCGTCACCGGAGAGGTGAGTGGTCCGGCCATGGTAACCTATAGTATCGTGCTCCTCGTGCTCGGCACTGCCGTGCTCGCACTTTGGACCAACTGGCTTGTCGTCGCTATCGGCCTCATCGGGTTCGTCACCTACGTGTGGCTGTACGGCGCCTGGTCCAAGCGTCTCTCGCTCCATGGCACCACTATGGGTAGTATCTCTGGCGCCATGCCGATAGCGGGCGGCTACGCGGCTGTATCTGGGTCTATCGACATCGGCCTTATCATGGTATTTCTCATCCTCTTCTTTTGGCAGTTCCCGGAGTTCTATTCCATCTCCATCTACCGCCGCAAAGAATACAAAGCCGCTGGTGTACCAGTCATCTCTGTCGTACGCGGAGTCCCGGCTACCATTCGCTGGATCTTCATCAACACCATCCTCTATGTACTCTGTACCGTAGCGCTCACACCGCTTGGCTACACTGGCTGGATCTATTTCGTCATCATGCTCATCGCTGGGCTCTATTGGATATACGTCGGCTACCAAGGTTTCTCTGCAAAAAAGCCAGAAGAATGGGCCCGGAAGCGCATGTTCCGTCTGGCGATGTATCACATCCTTCTGCTATGCGTTATGCTGAGCATTGGACCACTACTACCATAAGATATGCTGTTTGAAGTGGCCTTACTATGAAGCCAATCATACTTCCGCTAGACCCAACACACTAGAAAAGTACGCCAAGCTCTATACCGGAGTTTAGCACAAGCCTTGTATTTCAATATGTATTAAATATTAGTTTTGACAAAAGATGTTATAATATATAACTGTCCACGAGTAGAAGGGACGGACAATGAGAAATACTGCAAAAAGCAGTATCGTATTTCTGGCAGTTTTGGCGATGGCGGTGCTCGGGGTCATGACGCCGGGTACGGCCTCTGCTGATACCTGGAACCCTCCAAGGCCGGCAGGCATCGTGCCCGTCGATCAACCGTTTCTGAAGTTGCCGTTCAAACGTGCGTTTGGACAGCGCCTCACAGTCACTCAAGGGTGGAATGAGGAGGCAACTGAGGAGACAGTCATCGGGCCTGGTGTCCATGCTGCAATCGATTTCGAGGGTTATCCATACGGTGCCCCAATTGTGGCGGCGGCAGATGGCTGGGCGTACTACACGTACCAAAGGCTCATCGAGCTGGTGAACTACAAAGACCCGATCACCGGTCGGCAGATCAACTACATCGACGAAGGTGCGGGCTTGTTCGTCGAGGTGGTGCACGACAAACTCGCCACAGGAGTGCCCGGTAACCCGCACTGGGTGACGCAGTATATCCACCTGGACCGTGTGGCAGCCGGTATCCCGTACGTCACATCCACCCCCAGCGGAACAGTGACCGTCGGCAATCAGACGATCACCAACTATTCTCCAGATGGGATCTTGCGACCCCAGAGTGAGTTGATCAGGGTGGGCAAGCGTGTCCGCCAGGGTCAGGTGATTGGCTACATGGGCGACACCGGCATCGGCGCCAACTGGTACGACAACTGGAACCCGGTGCTCCGGACAGTGCTGCCGCGCAATCGCCTGGTGACCCCACCATGGGATCCCCAGGGAGCCTACAAGGTGGTGTCTCCCACCTGGGCGACGCAGCTGCACTTCAACCTGTACGCCGGACGTGGTGCAGATGGCAAGCAAGGCCAGCAGAACAGATTGGACACGTTCGATCTGTACGCTGCTAGTGACCTCGGTATCCTGCCGGATCACACGTATGCCAACCCCTACACGAACAACGTGAAGGGAGGCAAGCCCTACGCGGGGCCAGCTGACTCCAAGACAGCGTTCATCCGCGACAGCCAAGGTAACCTGGTATTCGCGGGCTAGTTCCAACTTCTCTACATGTGGACAAGCTCCGGAGAAATCCGGAGCTTGTTCCTTTTCTATGAACACCTTGCATCCCACTTGTGCTTAGTGCTACAATGTAAGCAACCAAAGTTGTACCAAAACATAAAAAAGGCAAGAGACAATGAACATAACAATCGTGGGTGGTGGTTTTGGTGGCGTCAAGGCGGCACTGGAACTCGGCAAAGACAGCGACAATCGAATTACACTTATCAGTGCGAACCACAATTTCGTCTACTATCCGTCGCTCTATAGCACGGCGACCGGGCATGACCACAAAGAATCATGGGTAGGGCTCGAATTCATATTCCGGAACTATCCAAACGTTCGTCTCAAATATGACACGATCACAAGTATAGACCCAGCAAAGAAGACACTGAAAGGCACTAAACTCTCATACCACTACACCAAGCTCATTTTGGCTCTCGGGAGTGTCACAACATACTTCGGTATCGAAGGCCTGGATCACTATGCCTACGGCATCAAATCCGAAACAGAAATTCGCACATTGCAGAAACACCTGTTTCGCCAGATGGGCGACGAAGGTGTGATCGACAAAAACTATGTGATTGTTGGCGGAGGGCCTACGGGTGTCGAGCTCGCCGGTGCACTCGGCACCTACTTGGAACGCTTGCGCGTCTTCTTCGGCCTCCGCGAGCAGAAGATTCATATCACCCTCGTAGAAGCATCACCCCGCGTATTGCCACGTATGAGCAAAGCGGCGTCCAAAGCAGCGCTGCGGCGTCTTCGTAGTCTTGGCGTCAAAGTCGAGACCAACAAAATGGTGCAGTCTGCCACCGCAGACAGCCTCATGGTGAGCGGTAAGCCAATCCAGAGTCAGACTATCATCTGGACATCTGGTGTCGCCAATGCACCATTTTTCAAGCAAAACGCACAGCATTTCACCCTTAACCCTCGCGGCAAAGTCGTTGTCGACGAGTTCATGCAGGCTCGCCCCGACATCTTCGTGATAGGGGACAACGCTGATACGCCACTGTCCGGACTCGCTCAAACAGCTGTACATGACGGTGTCTTCGTGGCACGACATATCCAACGTATGCGCTGGGGCAGCAAACCCGTTAAACACAAAACAAAAAACCTCGGCGTCGTCGTCCCAATCGGCCACAATTGGTCTATCTATGAACGCGGATCAATTCGCTTCACGGGTGCCCTGGGCGCATTTATGCGCGATGCAGCTGATATCGTAGGCCACCATGATGTACTACCAATGGGTCATGCAATCGACACGTGGCGAGCAGGTATGCGTCCACGTCTGCGTATCCCCGAAGATCTTTCAGCAGCTGATTAGACCTCCTGGGTAAACTGATGCACCTGCTGCACGATAGGTAGCAGGGCAGCGCCATGGCGTGTCAATGTATACACCGTATCACCGTTATCTTCACGGCGCGCCACGATCTTATGCTCTTCTAGCTTTTTGAGCCTGTTCGTCAGAGTGGCAGGGTTACTATCTGTCAGTGCGCGCTCTATGCCGCAAAATCGTAAATCTTCATTCTCGAGTGCCGCAATAATACGCAACGTCCAAAAATCACCGACCACACGGAGCGCTTCTTTGAACTTAGGGTCGTTTTTGAACGAATCACACATCGACATAGCCTAGGCACCTCTTGCTTTAATTTCTATAGTACTATACAATATAAAGTACTACAGTATTTATAGTAATATTTTACCATAAGGAGGAACAATGTCCAAATCACTTAGTATCATCGTCGGCAGTACCCGCACCAACCGCCTCGGTCACAGTATCGCAGAATGGGTAGGCGAACAGGCAAAAGCAGCCGGGTTCGATAGCGTCGAACTACTCGATCTCAAAGAACAAAACTTACCGAAATTTGACACACCAGTACCACCCCAGTATGCACCGGTCGACAGCGACGAAGCCCGCGCCTGGGGAGAGAAGGTTGCCAGCGCTGAGCACCTCGTCGTACTCACACCAGAGTATAATCAGAGCATCCCAGCCAGCCTCAAATCTGCCATCGACTATCTGTCGAGCGAATGGGTCGACAAGCCGACTGCTATCTTGGGCTACGGCTACATGGGCGGCGCAGCTAGCGCACGCAAGCATCTCGCCGACATCCTCGGCTTTCTCAAGACCGATCTCGTACCCGAGACAGCCGGTGTTCAGCTTGGCGAGGCGACAGTCGTTGACGGTACATTTGCCGGCAGTGGCGTCTCTGCAGACGAGGTAGCGGCTGTACAAAATGTCCTCTCGACGCTCGCGAGTAAGTAGCCCAGCGTATTCGCACGATAACCCCTGTCTATTCAGGGGTTATTTTTGTTGCTTTTTACGGGCGCTTGAGCGATAATAAGCCATAAGAAGAATCACGGTAATAGGGGGCACACATCGAAACTCCATACGTTTCCACGTTTTGGCACAGGCGCATCTGCGAGGCGTCTGGCGTGTTGGCGTTACTCATCATCGCGCTGTACATCTGGGGACAGCACCTCACTACCAATAGCTCACTTGCGAGCACACTCTATATTTCGCCAGTCACTGCCGGTCTTGCAGGAGTTGTTGCCATCGCAGCTATCGTCTGTTATTTTTGGACACCAAAAGACAAGCTGATTCCTTTTTCTGCTGGGCTCTACAGCCTGCTTGTCGTCACGACCGGACTGCTTGTCGTCCAGAGCGGGGGAGTCGGATCACCATTCGTCGCCGTATGGATGGCAGTCAGTGTATTTGCGGGATTGTATGGGCTATACGGCCTAGCTGGCATTACAGTAGCTGTCAACTTATACATTGCCTATAGCCTCTTTAGCGGTCAAATCATCCGTACCGACATTATCGTGGCAGCTATCGCCGGCAACCTGCCGATGTTCGTTAGTTACATCCTCTGGCATGGACGCGAGACGATAGAGGAAGCACACGATCAAAACATGACTAAGCTCAACAAGTCACTCGAACAAGAGTCGACCAAATCCGACGCAATTATCCAAGCCATCGGTGACGGTGTCATAGTTGTGAGTCAAACCGGCGAGGTGCTGGTGATCAACCCGGCCGCTCAGCAGATGACCGGCTGGTCGGCAGACGATGGTCTGCACCTGCACTTTGAGTCGATCCTCAAGCTTCAAAACGCCGATGGCACCCCAATCGAGAGCGGCGCCAATCCAGTGAGCCGCGTTCTCAATGTCGGTCAGCAAGTCCGCGAAAACGAATTATGCATCATCACCAAATCTGGCAAAAAAGTCTATGTCGCATTCGTCATCAGCCCGATGGGTGAAGGTGACGGCGCCATTGCAGTATTCCGTGACATTACCAAGGAACGCGACGAAGAAAAAGCCCAGGCTGAATTCATCTCCACCGCCAGCCACGAAATGCGCACACCGGTCGCCAGTATTGAGGGCTATCTGGGTCTCGCACTCAACCCCAACACGGCCACGATCGACGAAAAAGCGCGCGACTTCATCACTAAAGCGCATGCATCCGCCCAGCACCTGGGTCACTTGTTCCAGGACTTGCTAGACGTCACCAAAGCAGACGATGGCCGCCTTAAAGAAACTCCTGCGGTCATCGATGTTGTTGAGTTTACCCGAGATATCGTCGTCGGCCTCCAAGCAAAAGCCAGCGACAAGGGTCTAGAGCTTATTTATAAGCCAGATGGCTCTAAGACAACAACTGGCACCACTGTCATATCACCCGTCCTCTTCGCCCATGTCGACAAAGATCACCTCCGCGAGGTCCTCGACAACTTGGTGGAGAATGCTGTCAAATACACCCTCGAGGGCAGCGTGACGGTTGACGTGACCGCTACAGACGACTATGTACGCGTTGCCATCGCCGACAGTGGTCTTGGTATCCCCGCCGAAGATTTACCGCACTTGTTCCAAAAATTCTACCGTGTCGACAACAGTGACACCCGCGAGATCGGCGGCACTGGCCTAGGACTCTATCTCTGTCGCAAACTCATCGAGGCCATGGACGGCCGCATCTGGGTCGAGAGTGAGTACAAAAAGGGAAGTACATTCTATATCGAGATCCCTCGCATGGACCGCCTCAAAGCCACCGAGCTTATGGAGCGCGAAGCACTCGCTGCTCGACAAGCCAGTGCTCAACCAGCCAGCGACACCGCTAACGTGGCAAGCGAACTTGGCACTGTCGAGAGCGCGCCAGTTGTCACTCCAGCGCCAGCGCCAATTGCCGAAACCGCTGCGCCGACTCCGGCTGCCGCAGAAGCAGTACCCGTAGAGCTCGCACCCGCCACACCAGAGCCCGCCAGCAGCCTTGCCTCCGAGCCGATTCAGTTCGAAGACCCAGAGCCACGTCGCTTTGGAGCTGTTGCGTACGCGCCAGCACCCGCCGCTCCCACGGCTATATCAGCCCAGCCCATCGTCAGCCCAGCTGAACCAAATACTCTCGTCGCCCCAGTAGCTACGACCACAACACCACGTGCCACCCCACGCCCTGAACGAGCCAATATCCCACTTTCATCACTCGAACGCAACCCGGCACAGTACATTGCGCCACGTCCCGAACAGCCGAAATGATGATTTGTGCATAAGAAGTATGGTATTTTTGTAAAAGCATAGGTACAATGGAGACAATATGACCAAGATACTACTCGTAGAAGACGACAAAAGCCTGAGAGAAATTTATGGAGTGCGACTACTCGCCGAAGGCTACGACATCGTATCAGCAGGTGATGGCGAAGAAGCGCTGGCCATGGCTATCAAAGAACGCCCACAGCTCATCGTCAGCGATGTCATGATGCCAAAAATCAGCGGCTTTGATATGCTCGATATCCTTCGCTCTACGACTGAGACCAAGGACATCAAAGTCATCATGATGACCGCGCTCTCTAGCGAAGATCAACGCGCTCGCGGCGAGCAGCTCGGCGCTGACCGCTATCTTGTCAAATCACAGGTAGGTATCGAAGATGTAGTTCGTACCGTACATGAAGTACTGGCCGATGCGCCTGTCGCACAAAACACCTTTGCCAAACCTGCAGCACCTGCGCCTGCAGCACCTGTAGCACCCGTGCCAAGTGCACCGCAGCCAGCAGTACCAGCCACACCCGACGCCCAGCCCGCGCCAGCACAAGCAACACCTGTAGCACCGACGGCCACACCCGTGCCAAGTGCACCGACGGCCCCTGCAGCCCCAACACCACCTACCCCAGTAGCTACGCCCGCAGCTGACGCACCGACAGGAGAGCTCCCACAGCCAACTGCGCCATTCTCATCGCCTCGACCAGCTACCCTAGGCGAGCGCGTTATCCAGCCTGTTGCAAACGACACCCCGACACCAGACGACATGGCAAGTCGTATTGCTGCAGAGCTCGCGAGTGCAGGCGTGCCAACCATCGCGCCCGAGACACCCGCGCCAACAGCGTCACAGCCCCCTCAGCCACCTGTAGCCTCATAGCGGCAGATTCGCTATACTATAGGCTATGTCTCCTGATAATTCTTCCGAACGACTCAACAAGTTTTTGGCATTTCATCTCGGCGTCTCTCGTCGCAAAGCCGACGCATTGATCGCACACGGAGCCGTGACAATAGACGGCGCCCCAGCTATGCTCGGTGCACGGATTGCACCAGCACAAACAGTCATGGTCAACAATAAGCCGCTCACCAAAAAGCAGTCATATACGTATATTGCACTACACAAACCAACAGGCTATGTATGCTCGCGTCGGCGCCAAGGAGACACGCCTACTATCTACGAGCTTCTGCCCAGAGAGCTTCACCACCTCAAACCGGTAGGTCGCCTCGACGCAGACAGCTCTGGTCTCATACTGCTCACCGACGACGGCGATTTCGCTCAAGCCATGACCCACCCAAAGTACTACAAACTCAAACGCTACGAAATCATACTCAATCAAGATCTCGCACCGCTTCATCAGCAGATGATCAACGATTTTGGCGTACAACTAGAGGACGGACCAAGTAAGCTCACGCTTGAAAGAAAGTCGGAAGACTCACGACGAGCCTGGCTTGTCACCATGAGCGA
This sequence comes from Candidatus Mycosynbacter amalyticus, assembly GCF_025273655.1. GTDB lineage: Bacteria > Patescibacteriota > Saccharimonadia > Saccharimonadales > Saccharimonadaceae > Mycosynbacter > Mycosynbacter amalyticus. The sequence continues at coordinate 369,942 of NZ_CP045921.1, read as the reverse complement.
AGGTCGCAATCGCCAGATACGTCGCACGTTTAGTAGCTTGGGCTATACTGTCACTCAGCTGCACCGCACTCACTTCGGTGAATATCAACTCGCCGACCTCAAGGCAGGCACTCACCAAACCGTGACCAAAAAATGATACTTACCATGTCTTAACTTCTGAATACCACTGCGACGACAGGGCATCAAGCAATCGCGGCAGCTGCTTCTGAGTAAAACTGTGGTTTTCCTGGAGACGCATATAATAGCCTTTCGAGAATGTCTCGATTTCGTGCGCCGTGCGTGGTGGACGATATCCGGCATCGGTAGCGTTCTGCACCACATCATCCATACAGCGATTCATTATGTAGGCGAGTTGTCTAGGTGACATGCGCGCAGCGCAACCAGGCATCTCTTCGCCTACATCAAGTTGGGCAGCCTCATCGTACCATGTGGCAACCTGTTGTAGTTCAGCATTATCGACACTTAATGTCTCCTTTGCACTGCTCGTCATACATATAATTATATCATCAATACTTGAAAAAATAAAGTATTTATGGTATAATGTATATACTATCGAGATCCGGTAGTCGTACAGAGACAATTTAGATTGGAGAAAGCAATGAGACGTTTCTTGCTGATCTTGCTTTGCCTTGCAGCATTGTCGTCTTGTACGGCAGTCACGCTTGGCAGCGGCACCACTGGTGCACTCGAGCGCGTTGAGCCTAAGCAGCCCTACGCGCCCGAACAGCCTCGCTCGCTCACACGCCTCACCGGCACGGCGAATAACGAGGCCTGTGCACGTTGGAGTGTATGTGGCACCGATCTAGGTATCCCATATCTGCGACGTGACGGCAGTGTAGGTATTACATTTGGTGATACATTTTCGTCGCCAACGCCCGATAGTGGTAACGGCTGGCGTTCACCTGTGATCCTGCATTCGTCGAGCGACCCAAAGCATCAGATGATTCAGTTCGACGATGCTGCAGGCATCCAAGGAGACGGCTATACACCCGAAGTGACTCACAACGGCCACAACAGCGGCGGAGAAGTCAGCGCTATACCAAATGATGTTGTAGTATTACCCGACGGTCGTCAGGTAATGTCACTCCAGAGCGTTTCAGGATGGCCACCAGGTACTTGGACCACCAATTACTCTGAGCTTGCGCTTAGCACCGATGACGGCAATAGTTTTCATCGGACCGGCGTGAGATGGGGTAGTCGCGGTGGCAGAAGTGCTACCCAGATGGTCTCCATGCAGCTCGATGGCGACTACGTCTACATGATCGGCGTCCGCGCTGGTCGTGTCGATGGTCCCATGTTCCTACGACGGGTACCCTGGCGGGATATTCTCACGCCAACTGCTTACCGCTGCTGGAATGGCACCAAGTGGACAACCACTTGCACTCGAGGCATCCTCCGTGGACGCTTCGGTGAACCGTCGCTGCGCAAACTGCAGGACGGCACATGGGTTATGGCGTATTTCGATCTCACCACTGGCGCGATCGTGACACGCTACACCGACAAGCCAACTGGTCAGTGGAGTGCACCGACAGTGCAAGTCACATACCACGAATTGGACTTTCTCTACGGCGGATTCATTCATCCGCTGTCGACGAAAAACAATCTCACCCTCATGGTGAGCAGCTGGCAGCGCCATAGTGGCGTCACGCATCGGTATGATGTCAGCCAACTGTCTGGTCTCTCCATCTATCCATCGCCCAGAAAGGAGTAAGCTCTGTGCGCACGGGCATGGCCTCGACGAAAGTCGGTGTCATGCCCGTTTTGCATTTTTACCCAAAAAAGGTATTGTATATAAATCATGATGCGGTCATTTGGACATGAATTCACAACCGCGGCAGCCAATTGGAGCGGTGACGAGTCGCTCGAAACTACCGCAGCTTTACATATACCGTACGTGGGAGCCGCAGAACACACACTTCAGGAAATCTATCAAGCAAGCGTCGACAAGCGTATAACGGATCTAAGCGATGGGCAAAAGGGCGGTATTGAGCATGGTACAAAGGTTATCATGCGCTATTTAGATCACGCCATCTCCGCTGCAGCAGAGCAGGAGGTGGAGTACTCGGATGCTATAGGTTATCTGCAGTCAGAAGCGGCCATGCTGCCCCTAGCCGATATAGCATCGCAGCCCAATGCCGTTGCGCGCCATCTAGAGGGCATGTTATGCCTAGGCCAAGATGCCACGTGTACACTTGAGGTGCCCGAAGCATATATCTACAAATGGCAAAGCGGGAGACTTTCACATCCTGGTCTCTCGTATTCCTTAGGACAATTCAGAGCAAGTTATGAAGAGCAAGAGAACAAAGATATCGACCCCGCCAAAATCTGCCGAGCTCAAAAAGCCCATCAGCTCGCACCTATCTCATTTGCACTACTCGACATCTGCATCAAAGACCCCCGTCTATTCAGCGCAACCTATGCGCAAACTGCTCATGCTCGCAAAGACTCGCTACCTCTGGTATAATTAGCATCACATGGCAAGCAAGCTCCCAACCGTAGCAATTATCGGTCAAGCGAACGTCGGCAAGAGTTCGCTTTTTAATCGTATGGTGCGTGCGCAGCAGGCAATCGTTGCCCGCGAAGCCGGGACCACGCGCGACAACGTACTTGGTAGGGTAGAGCACGATGGTTTCCAATTTTGGCTCGTCGACACCGCCGGCATGAAAGATCCCGACGACGAATTCGAAGCCAGTATCCAAGAGCAGATTGAAGAGGCGGCTGTAGCCGCAGACGTCATCCTTGTCGTCGTCGACAGCACCATGTATGTCTCAGATCATGACCGCCTGGTGGCAAAGAAAGCATTGAAGAGCAAAAAGCCAGTTATCCTCGTGCTCAACAAAACCGATCTCAAAGGCAGCCTGCCAAGCGACGAATTCAAGCGCCTTGGTATCAAGCAGATTGTCCAGACAAGCGCCGAGCACAATCGTGGCACGATCGGCCTGCTCGATACTATCGTGCAAGAAATCCCACGTCGCACCGAAGCAGAAGCCGACGACGTGTTCCGCGTCGCACTTATAGGCCGTCCAAATGTCGGTAAAAGTAATCTTTTCAACACTCTCGCCGGCAAACAGCAGGCACTCGTGGCCAACATCGCTGGCACGACACGCGACGTCAACCGAGTACAAATCAAATACAATCAACGCACTATCGAGCTTCTCGACACCGCTGGTGTGCGACGCCAGGGCAAACAAGAACGGGGGATTGAGAAGTTTAGCGTCCTACGCACTCTCCAAGCCATCGAAGAAGCTGACGTCTGCTTGCTCCTCATCGACGTCAACGAGATCGGTGTAGCACTCGACCAACGCTTGGCCGGCATCATCGCCGAAGCTGGCAAAGGCCTCATCGTCGTAGTGAGTAAATGGGACTCAGTCGAAGGCAAAGATGCGTTTACCCGTGACGCGTTGGCGCCCCAAATCAGCCGCCACCTCAAATTCGTACCCTGGGCACCACTCATCTTCACAAGCTCTGTCACCGGCCAAAACGTCACTAAAGTCTTCGACCTGGCACTTGATATCGAAACTCGCCGCGATCAAGAGACTAAGACGCGCGTGCTTAATGACTTATTGCAGAAAGCCGTCCAGGCCCACCCGCCATCAGGTCTTAAAAACACTCATCCACGCCTGCGCTATATCGTACAGACAGACACCATGCCGCCATGGTTCGTCATCCACGGTAGCAATCTCAAATTCGTTCACTGGAGCTACAAACGCTATCTCGAACGCCTCATCCGTGAGACCTATAACTACGCCGGTACACCGATCAAATTCAGCTTCATCGACGAGAAACAGGTCAAGGCAAACAAGCAGCGCATAGCCGAGGGTAAAGCTCCGGTCACTAAAGCATACAAAAAAGCCAAACAAGCTGAACTCGAGGACTAGCATGTCCGATATACGACGTGACATCATCTCCCGGCTCAAGCAGGCGGATACCTTGCGATATGCCAAACTCAAACCGGATGCCGAAATTCCCAACGATTTATATAACTACCATCTGCGCAAACTCGTGTCAGATGGCATAGTAGAGAAAACACACCAAGGCTACACACTTTCCGAGCAGGGCAGGCGCCATGTTGCTGACACCCATCATACCAGCGACCAGGGTGATCGACTATTCAAGTACAATGTCCTGCTCGTCGTAGCGCGCGAGATAGACGGGATACTCCACATTCTCAACCAACGCCGAACCGCGCAACCATCCTACGGCATCGTCGGCATTCCTGGTGGCACCATACTCAAATCAGAACCACTGCTCGAGGGAGCTGCACGCAAACTCATGCAGGAGACTGGCCTTACGGGCACATTTCGTTATATCGGCACCGAGCGGCGTATATTCTATCGAGATGCACAGCTTTTTTCTGATGTCTTGTTTCCGTTTTGCCTCTGCACCGACGCGAGCGGCGAACCAACGAGCACAGAATTTGGCGATAATTTCTGGGTGCCGATAGATGAAGCACTCGCCAACGACAGCAGACCAAACGACCATATCGACTTCATACCAAAAACTCTCGCTGCCCTGCGAGACGACACACTCGAAACGCTGCAGGGATTTTACCACGAACAAATAGCCAGGTAATATTTACTGGCAAAATCTAGTGAGTAGCGGCTCACTTTTTTCATCTGCACAAACTCGCTACGCTAGACATATGACAGAACGATTATCACTCACACAAGATGGGGTAGAGATGGTGGAATACCCATCAAATATCAAGCAGTGCGTCGCAAAAGCAGCAATTGCATGGCAAGATTTCCTAGCACAGCCAGACGACACCAAGCAACGCTATGCCGCGCTCAGCTTGCAGTCTGGCACTGGCTACGAGAAAAAAGGCGATGGCCAACGCGAAAGCAAAGATATCAAAGAAAACTTCGATGTCACTCGTGCCAGTCTCGAAGATCTGATAGCTATAAGTATGCACGACCCAGCGACAGCTCAGTTTGCCATCGCGGCGCGTGCGCTTTTTGATGAACTCGAGCAGTTTATCGCCGCACAAGGCGCACATATCGAACAGCACTACGGCACAAACGGCTTTGCTGCCGAAGCAGCTGCGAGCGCCGCTTCAGCCTTCGTACGCTTTTTGCACTATCCACCAGTGGCTGTCGGCACCGTCATCGGCGAGCCGCATGTCGATCATAGCGGCTTGACGCTGCATCTCTATGAGTCGACCGATGGCTGTGAACGCCTCGACCCATCAACACGCATGTGGCTCCCGATGCCCGTCTCCGACGATCAAGCCGTCATGTTTGCGAGCATGCAAACCCAGTTGTATAGCAAAGGAGAGATCAAAGGTCTATGCCACCAGATCATTGCGAACAATACAACCGCCAAACTTGGCCGCAACGCCATCGTCTGCTTCGTGCCACTTGTACGTACTCCACGCTACGACCGCGCAGCTTATGGCAGGCTGCAAGAGAGGACACCTGGCTTCAATTACGATATGCTCCGTACGGAATTTGCACAGTACTTCGCTGCCTAATCCGCTCCGGATTCTCGAATTGCGCGCTTTGATACCTCCTCCCTTGTGCGCTTATGCCTTGGGTTGTCATCGACATCATGACGACGCACCGTCTCTTGTCGCACCCTCACGCCCGTTACACCTAAATCGTTGATATACCCAGCTATACGTTTGCGGTGCGCCGCTTCCGCCACGATACGATCCTGTTCAGCTCTTCGCGCCTCGGCTTCTGGGTTTGATACTTCATGAGTATGCCGTGATCTTTTACCTTTTCCCATATCTTAGTTATACTACAAACACATGAAACTCATCTTCGCCCAAGGCAATCCAGGCTCAGAATTTCGCGGCACCAGACACAACGTGGGCTTCGTACTACTTGATGCGTATGCTGCAACACGCAGTGCGAGGTTTGCAGAAAAGACAAAATTTCAAGCTCTCATCGCAGAGTTTAGCGACGCAGGCGAAAAAGTCCTTCTCGTAAAACCGACCACATACTACAACGACACCGGTGCCTCTGCACGGGCATTGGTGGATTTTTACAAAATAGACACAGCAGATGTACTCGTGCTGCATGACGATCTCATGTTGCCGCTTGGCACCATTCGCACCCGCGAGCGGGGGAGCGATGCCGGCAACAACGGTATCAAATCACTCAACTCCCATCTCGGCCAAGACTACAAACGAGCACGCGTCGGCATCTGGACCGAGCATGCCGAGCGCATGGACGCCACGGCGTTTGTGCTTGGTAAATTTACCCCGAATGAACAAAAAATCCTGACAGATATCCAGCCGACTGCCATACAAATCATCGATGACTGTATCATGAACAAATTTCACTCGACTAGCTACACATAGTTCATACCGCAAAACTTTGTGTTTTTGCAACATTTTTGCAGAAAATGGTTCACGCCTATACAGTATTAGATACCGATGATAATGTATGAGTCTTTTCAAAGTTTCTGGGAGCGCTATTCCGCAGAAAACATCAATAGACATGGATTTCGAGATTGGTCAGTCGTAAATATTAGCCACACAAGCGACAAAGATTACTCCATCCAGCAACAGCAGGGCCTCGATAAGCTTGGCTTTCAGCCACTCGTAGTGACAGAGGCTCATCCGTTTTCGCGCCAAACTCGCCAAAGTCTTGTCAAACACGTGCCCGATCAGGCTGCACGCTCTTTCATTGCGCACTGTCGCAATCAATTCTACGATGAGTTTTCGCGGCGGGCAGGGAGCTTTTGTCCAGATACGTTCAAGGCATTTGCAGAGTACGACAGCTGGGATGCCTTCTACAACACCTGGCTCGAACGAGATGGTAAGCCCGTTTTTCACCGCAACATTCCGCTACTTGTCGACCATACACCACAGGTCGAGTATTGGATGCGGACGCAAACCGGCCAAGAAAATTTGCCGTATCAACGCCTACTTATCACCACATATTTTGTCGCAGAAAATCGCTTTTTTGACTTTTTCATCAAACACGTCACCGATGAGCAAGCACAGCGAATCAACCTCATGACCCAAAGTCGTATCGGAATACACCTCGACTTACTCTACGCGGACAATCCCATCTATGCATGAACACACACCCGCGACACTAGAGCAGGAGCCACACACACATGATGAGTTCGAGCGCCCCAACCCTCATGTCCACGACCTTGAGTTGCCGGGCCCTGAGCACGCAATTGCCCACGGAGAGTTGGGACATGTCTGCACAGCAGAGTGTGAGCATACACAGCAAGTTCCGATAAATTTGCCGAAGATCTGTTCAATACACACAGCCACGACCACCCTGCCGCTCATGGCGAGATAGGACATATCTGTGATGCGAACTGCGAGCACACGCAGGCTCAAGCCGACAAGCTTGCAGAAGATTTGTTTGACACCAAAACCGCCCACCATGCCCCCCACGGAGAGTTGGGACATGTCTGCACAGCAGAGTGTGAGCATACACAGCAAAGCTCAGACAAGCTTGCAGAGGAGTTATTTGGCAAACATGAGCATACACACGAGAGCCCAGCTCATGGCGAGATAGGACATATCTGTGATGCGAACTGCGAGCACACGCAGGCTCAAGCCGACAAGCTTGCAGAAGATTTGTTTGACACCAGTCCCAGTGAGTCGCCGCAAAAAGAGACTTTCGAAAGCGACGACATCGAAGACAATGACTCTGCTGCCCATACTCATACAGATGCCCCTACCCACGCACATGCCGCCGAAGTCGACACCCGCACGCGTCACGATGTTGACGCACAGGCTGTCGATGCCGCCAGGGGAAACGCTAGTAAGCATACATCCGACACACCACACGACACCGCGACATCGAACACCCCGACCACCGCCATGCGCCCGGAGGCTGCAACACATGCACTCGACACCTTCCCTGCAGGCAACAAGTCAATGATACCGCAAGTGCAAGAAATTCCAGTCGAAACCACTCGTATACAGCACGCACCTGAGGAGGAGCTGCCGGCGCCGCCACAAGGCACGCATCCACCCGAAAGCATCGGTCTCGCATACGACCCAGTGTTGGACGCAACCCACCATGACGATAGGGAAGACGAGTTTCCTGCACCCATCCTCCTCGAGTCGGCTACGGCACATAGCCCCGTGGCCTTCCCGGAATACACGCTCGAACAGGTGCTCCAGTTACACACAGAAATCGATACAGCCACCGAGACAGAAATCGAGTCATCGTTCACCGCAGAAGAGTGGGATGCTGCCTTGTACGGAAATCTCGACGGGGAGTATGTTGCAGCGACAGTCCAAACCCATGACACTCAGTCGGATGGAGAAGTTGATGAGACATTCTCCGCGAGTGGCGTGCATGATTTCCTTGAGGCATCACCGAGAGATGCCCTGAATCACCCAGCGGTCGAACCGTTGAGCGTACTGGCACCCAGCGTCGCTCCCGAGCTGACATTCGACGCCATAGACACCGAAGCACGCCAGGAGGCGCGTATGACCATAGACTCCCTACTTGAATACGCGGAATCTCCCGGGCAAGATCTCCCCCCACTGACAGCTTCATCGCTACAACACTCGGTCTATGAGATCGCCGACAAGCTTGACATCAGTCCAGAGCAACTCTGTATCGCGCTTGAGCTGGAGAAAGAAACCGACAACGACACCTCCAGCGACAATGAGATTGAACTTACCGATCTGCAGTACAAAATCCTGATTGCCCTCAAAGATACTATCAGTATCGAGGAGAGTGCAGAATTTTCACTTGCAGCAACGGTAGTCAACACGACAGATACGCCCGAATCGATCTTTCAGGCGTTAAGTCGGCTTGCGCTCAATACATTTTTGCCCTCCATGAGCTAGCGGGCGTAGTGCAGTAGATTACCAACTGACCTTCGAAGCGCGCCCTGCAATGATATACTCAATAAGCTATCTGCCGCTTCATGGTGTAGACGTTTTTCGATGATTACCAGACCGCTTTCACGCACAGCCAAACGGCCCGCAAACTTACCAAAAGCACCCGCTGCATCAAAATCATGATGTTCACTGGTGATTATACCCGCTAGCTGATGTTGATCAAAGATAGTGCCATAGCTGTCTTGCAACTCATCAAAAAATCCAGTTAATCCAGCCTGCGTAAAACGTTCCGCCTGTGCGCCCGTTGTATTTTGAACTACTGCATCACTAATCTGAATATGTGCGAATGAATGTTTCAAATCACCTTCATAGTTCACCGTACTGCTCCTTTCTCTTATAATCATCTGATAATACGGCATAAGTTAGTAATTTTGCAAAAATATCGCATTTAAAATTATAAATGCAATTCTGTCGCAATTTATGCTATAATCGTAATGTATGAATGCAGACTTCGAATCAATCCTTCGAGACGCAGGACAAAGTATCACCAAGCCGCGTCAGGCCGTGTTCGAGACACTCAAAACCACTGACGAACCACTCAAAAATGGTGAAATAGCCAAACGCACACCCAATATCGACAGAGCCAGTGTCTATCGATCACTGGAGCTTTTCACAAAACTTGGCATCACCACGACGACTATCCGAGGCTGGACACCTTTTACAGAACTTGCCGAACCATTCAAACCACATCACCACCATATGATCTGTGAGCAATGCGGCAGAGTAGAGGAAATAGCCAACGACACACTCGAAGACGTGTTAACACTTGTCGCCAATAGGCATGAATTCACATTGAAAAGCCACACCGTCGAGCTAAGCGGTATCTGCAAAAATTGTCGCGCTGACCTCCCACAGCCTACAGCGTCATAACTATGACAGCATAGGTTGGGGGAGGCGGAAGGAAATCCGGACTCCACCCGACAACAGCACACGCAGCCTCACGGCCACAATATGACGCACATCACAAAAGCAACGCTGCCAACTACGGCGATCGCGAGCACGACCGGTAGCAGCCAGGTACGTCGTGCGTAGTACTCCTCAAGGGCGCTATCGCCCTTGCAGGCCACCAGTGGCAACCTGAGGAGTACGGACAACGCTGCATACAGCCGGCGAACAATCGAGTTGCCCTGCTTGCGCTCGTACTTTCGCTCCTGCACCGGAAAATCATGCGTGTCGTGACTGACCCGCAGAGAGTCGCGGCCACGATATCCGTAGCCCGCCACACCAGAGTCCTCCAACCAAGGAGAGAGCTTGTTATCCATGGAACTTCCTTCCGCCAGGCTCACGTGGAGTGAGCGCAGTATGAACAGACAAATCAAACGATTCGTCATAAGTTTATTATATCATACTTAAGCTTTTTTAGCAACAGCATAATGATCCATGCGTCGCTTCTCGAGGATGCTCGATACAATAGCCGTCACCACAAACACAAGACCTAAGCCGCCAATGAGCCATTCTGGTAGTTCCGCCCCATAGAGCTTGATCATCATCACCGTACCAAGTGCCAATATCGCCCAGTGGGCTCCGTGCTCGAGGTAACGATATTTAGCCAAAGTGCCGGCACGCAGCAGATATACCGTCATAGAGCGCACCCAGATAGCACCTGCGCCAAGGCCACAAATAATTAGCAAGATGCTCGAGGTAATCGCGAATGCGCCGATGACGCCGTCGAAGCTAAATGATGCGTCAAGCACCTCTAGATACATGAAGCTCGCAAACGCCGCCATACCCGTCTTCACTTTGACACTATGGCCCTTAGCCTTGGCGGCCTCATGTTGCTCGTGACTCGCAAAAAACGACTCCAGTAGCCCCAGTGCCAGATGGAGCAATATGCCTAATACGCTCGATACAAGCACAATATTGCGATACTCTTCGCCGACAGTGAAATAGAGCGCAGCCGCGAGTAGTAGCATCAAGAAGACGCGCATATTGTCGTACTGTCCAGCCTTGGCTAGCCACGGCTCAATCTTCTTGAGCCAGTGCACATCCTTGTCTCGGTCAAGGAAGTAACTGAGTGCGACCATTAGCAAGAACGCGCCGCCAAACGCATCGATCATTGGCGCAGCATGATGCAACACTTTGCCATATTCCTCGGCGTTACTCATCGCCAGGTTCACTACTTCCATGAAACCTAGACCGCTTGCTAGCTGAACAATGAAGATAGGCAGCAGGAATCGCACCACAAACACCGCGATGAAGATGCCCACTGTGAGAAAAATCATCTGCCAAAACTTCGACATCGTGGCTAGTACCTTGCTGTTCACCACGGCATTGTCAAAGCTCAGTGTCACTTCAAGCACCACCAAGATAGTAAAAATCCACAACGCCTGCACCCAGTTGTCAGAGAAGTACCCCACGACACCAGCCAACACCAGTGTCAGTAAGCCAGAAAACCAAAAGATACGGAGTGGGTGGGCGTCAGACATAATTCTATTACACACTATAGCCTAAGTTGCACCAAAAGGCGACTATGCTACAATGCTAGGCATTGCTCACACCAATAGAGCAATACGATCATCGACAGAGAGGAAATCATGAGTCTCGCTACTTGGCCGCGCCGTATGGCGAACACGGCCAGCTATACCAAACCGAGCTATAGGCGCGCTGGTATTGCGCTTGAAACGCTTGCCCAGGTTCTACCTAAGGTATGTGCCGAGGGTGCAGTAGAGCAGCTCAAGTATATGCCTGTTGGCGGCGGTGAGTTCGTCGAAGCACAAGCCATCGCACTCGACAGAGTTACAGGCGAGATGCGCAACTTCGCGTTCTACTTAGACACGGAGCGCCAAGCAATCGTGGCACGTCCCATGTCTGATCGCCTGGGCTTCAGCGATCCGCTCCAGGTGGACTTGAGTGCCAAAAGCCTCCGCCTGGCAAACTATGAAACACGGCGCAAGCTGCGCGTACTGGCTCGCGAGCTGCGTCATGCGGCGACTCAATGGTGAACCTACGTCTGATCCACCATGCCCGCCGGCCACTAGGTCGGCGGGTGAGTCATTTCTGCTCATGCTTGACAAAAATCACTATTTAAGTTACTATACCATAGTTTTGTAGAGAGACAGTAGAGACATCAACCGTCACCCGTCACTCTCAGGACGAGTTTGACGAGATATCCGAGAGGAAGCACATGACCGCTCCAGTCAAGACCAGTCGGGAAGAACTCCTGGAGCTCCTGGTTGCTCGCAGCCAGGAGCTCAACACACTCAACCCAATCAAGCGACTTCGACTCGGCACAACGCGGAAACTCGTAGAGTTTCCGCGGATCCTCGAATCGAGCGGGGAACGCCTCGAACAGGGGGTCTTCTGGCCAACACGCCTCAAGCGTATCGGTCAGACGGCATTCTCTTACACGCCACGAGGTGAGCTCGTGGTGTCGAAGAGGGCACTCGATGGCAGCGCTCACAGCACGAGCGTCAGCGTGTACAGCATCTCCCCATGGGAAGTGGCATACCTGCTCGCCGCGCTCTAGTTCACCGTCAAACTCGCCCCGCCACTCATACTAGAGTGGCGGGGCAGTTCGCTTTTTATGGCCAAATATTCAACCAAACAAAAAACCGGATTGACTCCGGTTTTTTGTTTGCAACTAAAGGGAAAAGCCCAGCCGGACAAAATGTATTCCATTTTGCCCGCGCGATAGGAAGAACCGTAGGTTTGTCCTATATATTCCCAACAAAAAAGCGCCAGGTAAGGGTGGGCATCACCTGGCGCCGTTTCACCCTTCAACCCACCCGGGCATCCCAGCAGCGAAGCGTCAGCACCAAAACTCCATAAGGTGTGCGCCTGACCAAGAGGTCAATACTTAATATTCGCTAACAAGAGGTCCGCCTTTGAAATAAAGGGCAGTTAAAGGGGTTAGTATGCATGCAATGCGGATCTATATCGGCAATTTTGCTGAAATAGAGTTCAAAAAGCGGAGGGTAGATTACTTAGAGAACACATTGCACACAACCTAACATAAGTTAGAATAGGGGGTATAAGGTTCGTTTGAATGACCTCGCAGATCAATCAATCGTTACTCATATTAGCATTTATATTTCATTATGTCAACACTTTTCACATATAAACTATGAAAATCAACAAAATTTCTCCAGATGAAAATGCTTATACAAAAATTCTTACCTCTGTAATTCCACAGCCACAAGCGTTATACTATATCGGAACATTACCATACGAACGTCAACCTACGGTGACGATTGTCGGCACTCGTAAGCCTACAAAGTACGGAGAAGAGGTAACCTACAAGCTTACCTACGAGCTGGCAAAAAGAGGTGTCACTATCGTCAGCGGACTGGCGCTAGGAGTAGATGGTATCGCACACCGGGCCGCACTCGACGCTGGCGGCACCACGCTCGCAGTCCTGGCGAATGGCCTGTCACAGATCACGCCGCGCACTCACAGGCAGCTTGCGCTTGACATACTCGCGAGCGGCGGTGCCATCCTGAGCGAATACGAACCAGATATGCCACCCATGCAACACCGGTTTCTCGAGCGAAACCGCATTGTGAGCGGGCTTGGTGACGGAGTGTTGATTACGGAGGCAGCCGCTCGCAGCGGCACGCTCTCTACAGCAGCCAGGGCGCTAGAACAGGGCAAAGAAGTCTTTGTGGTGCCGGGTAATATTACAAGCCCATTAAGTACTGGCTGCAACCAATTACTCCGTCAGGGCGCCACACCGGTTACTTGTGCAGGGGATATCCTAGAAAGTATTATGCCAGGCAATTCTGATAATCAGATTAAGATACTACTAGGTGACAATGAAGCCCAAAATACAATCATACAGCTTCTACAAACTGGCCTACGCGACGGCGACGAGCTCCAGCGTGCGAGTGGGCTCGACGCCAGCAAGTTTTCTACTGAGCTGACAATGCTCGAGATCAATGGGGTATTACGTGCGTTGGGAGCGAATCAGTGGACATTGAGATAGCAACATAGCATACGCTGTGTCATTCCGGATCAAGTTCGAAATAACATGCGATGACAATTCTGCCTTTTGATCTTTCAGCTATTGACTTTTAAAATATTTATGCTAATGTATACATGGCTATCATTCCCACTCAACCGAGTCGGGATTTCCTACACAGAAAGGGGATAGCCTTGAGTACAGACACCAGCCCGAGCCCGAAGACCAACAGCCCCTACCCGCAGCCGATGCTCAAGCAGGGCAACGGACGGAAGCGAAAAATCGTCAGATCTCTCGTAGGGCTCCTTGCCCTGATTGCTCTGACGGCAATCGGAATCTTCACATGGAAGCAGTTGGACTCCAACGAGTCGTCCGGCACCACTGTCACCGTTCGCATGCAGACTTCCCAGCAGGTCGTCGACAGCGTACGAACCGGAAATAAGTGCGTTAGTGCCGAGAATGTCACCATACCCGGACCCGACGATGCCCCACGCGCCTACGGAGACTCGACTCTGTCGAGTCAGTGGGACGACGGTCGACTGACCGTGACTGTCTCCGGCGGGGCGCAGAAGCGCGTCTCAGCGTTCTTCGTCGGCGACAACACGGCCGTTCTAAGTGGCATGGACCAGGTTCAGGAGAAGTTCGTTCTGAACTCCGACGCCTTCGATGATCCCATCACCAAGGGGACCGTGTCGATGTGCATCGGACCCGTGTCGTAGATGGCACCACATGTGCCCAAGTGAGCACATGGCACAACGCCAAGAATTCACCCAGAGGAATCTCCTCTAAAAGGGCGTCGCCACCGTGCGGCGCCCTAAAAACATACCCAAGCCTTTTCAACCAACTGCCATCTGGCATATACTAGTTTCAACCGTCGGAAAGTCTCCGACACCTCCCGACGGATGTTCGGAAGATTCTGTAAAAAGGAGTCGCCATGACGCTCTACAGCATCACTTCGCCGGCACGGCGGTTCTACGACATATGCCGGATACGGCCAGACGGAGTAAATCTGCTCGAAGGTGCAGGCTACGATGATCAGGACCTGGAATCTCTTGTTATCACAAATGAGCCAGGTGCCTCGATTACAGCTCTACCACGAACCCGTGGGATCGTGGTAGAGCTGCCACGCACCGGCGAACATCTTGCACTTGCACTGTCTCTTGAAACTGCTTTTGCCGATGCCCGCAAGTTCTACGCTGGCGGCTTCTCCGAGCTAATTCCTGCATGAGTCTACCGAACAATCATGCCGCGCTTCTTGTGATAAAGAAGCGCGGCGGACTCATGTTTGACTTATTATAATTTTTATGATAAAATAAAATTGTGGGTAACATTAACATGAGACGGCTACGAGCTGTCATTCTTTTTTTGATGACGTGCGTGGCCGTCATCAGCGTTTCAGCCTGTGGCTCAGATGAGCCGGTGCAAGCCGATACAGCAGTGCCGAGTTCGACATGGCAGCAGAAAGACCAAGGCACTGAGCGTGATGCGCGTGGTCTCAGCGACTGCAAGAACAAGATCACCGCCATTAGCCTCAGTCGCAATGAGAAGAATTCGGCCGTCAGTGCAACCGGTTGGGGCACAAGCGAACTGCGGCTGGAGTTCGACGAGGCAATGAGCATCGTCAACGTCATCGCCGGAGACGCCAACGGAACTCAAGGCAATCTCGGACGATCACTCGATCCGAGTGCTATGGAAGTCGTCGGCCTGAAGGTCGATGAATTCAGCCAGAACGGCTTGATCGGTACCGCCCCGGAGACCTTCTCCTGGATCCGACTCTGCCAGTAACCACATCCACGGGGTACTCCCTCCATGAAGGCCAATCGGTCATCTGGCGGGAGTACCCCTCAACTCGTTTCACTTATCATCCGATACGCCCCGTACCATGGTTGCCGAGTTTGTTATTTATAAGTACTTCCTCTTGACGAGTGTGAACTATTTGCCTACAATCACTCACTGTGCTTAATTGGATAGAGCACTAAGCGTAAGCGAGTACACATATATATGGCCAAAAATCTAGTTATCGTCGAGAGCCCAGCAAAAGCAAAAACCATCGAGAAGTACCTCGGGGGTGACTTTCATGTGCTGTCGAGTATCGGTCATATTCGCTCTATCGTGAAAAAAACCAAAGATGGCACACCACCGATTGATGTAGACAATGGCTTTAAGACGCAATACGAGATCGACCCAGAAAAGAAAAAGACTGTCGCCGAACTACGTAAAGAAGTAAAAAATGTCGGTCCAGCCAACGTCTGGCTTGCAACCGACGAAGACCGCGAAGGTGAAGCCATAGCCTGGCATCTTTGTGAAGTCCTGAAACTCGATCCCGCCACCACCAAACGTATCGTGTTTCATGAAATCACAAAACCAGCGATCGAAGCAGCGATCAAGGAGCCACGCACTGTGGATATGAACCTCGTGGCTGCCCAGCAGGCACGCCAGATACTTGACCGTATCGTCGGCTTCGAGCTAAGTCCTGTCGTATGGCAAAAGGTACCCGGAGGCAAATCTGCCGGTCGCGTCCAGAGCCCGGCGGTACGCCTGCTTGTAGAGCGTGAGCGCGAAATCGGTGAGTTCGAAGGCTCGTTCCAGTTCAAGGTCACCGCCGTATTCCAACACGACGGCCAAGATGTAAAAGCCGAACTGCCACAGCGTTTTGACACCGAAGACGAAGCTAGAGACTTCTTAGAAAGTCTGAACGGTGCTACTTTTAGTGTTACCGATGTCACCAAAAGCCCGGCTACGCGCAATCCAGCCGCGCCTTTCACCACCAGTACGTTACAGCAGGATGCAAACGCCAAACTTGGTTTCGGCAGCAAAGCAACAATGAGCAGTGCCCAGAAGCTCTACCAAGAAGGTAAGATCACCTACATGCGTACCGACAGCACCAATCTGTCTGGCCAAGCTATCGCGAGCGCCAAAGATTTCATTACCTCGGCATTTGGCGCCGAGTACTCACAGGTGCGTCAATTCAAGACAAAAAACGCGAGTGCCCAAGAGGCCCACGAAGCCATCCGTCCAACCGACATGCGACTAGAGAAGGGTAGTGGTAACGAATACGACCAGAAACTCTATAATCTCATCCGCACGCGTACGCTCGCCAGCCAGATGGCACCCGCCAAACTTGAGAAAACGACCGTCACGATTGCGATTAGCTCTGGCGACAAACAATTCGAAGCCAAAGGCGAAGTAATTGTCTTTCCAGGCTTCCTAAAAGTGTACGGCGGTAGCAAGAAAGAGGCTGATATCTTGCCCGCTATGGCAAGTGGCGACACGTTGCAGCTACACGAAGCGAATGCCAAACAGATCTTCGCCCGTCCACCAGCCCGCTATACGGAAGGTAGCCTAGTAAAGAAGCTCGAAGAACTTGGCATCGGCCGCCCAAGTACCTACGCCACCATCATTGATACCGTGCAGACACGCGGCTATGTAATCAAAGGTGAAGGCGAGGGCACGCCACGAGACGTGATCGTACTGAGTTACGATGGCAGCGCCGTTGGACGCGAGGTTGTCCAAGAAAAAACCGGCGCCGACCGAGGTAAACTCGTACCAACACCAGCCGGCGAACTTATTGCCGATTTCCTGGGTGACCATTTCGAGCAGGTTGTTGATTACGACTTCACTGCCAATGTAGAACAAGAATTCGACCGCATCGCAGAAGACAAACTGGCGCGCAATGCCATGCTCAAGGCATTTTATACGCCATTTCATACGCTTATCGAACAATCTGGCGGCATAGATCGCAGCAAGGTCGGCGCGCAGAAAGAAGTTGGCAACGACCCTAAGACAGGGAAGATGATTTACGCCCGGTTCGGCCGTTTCGGACCCATGCTTCAACTTGGCAGTAGTGAAGACACCGAGAAGCCACAGTTCGCACCCATGCCTGCTGGCGCCAAGATAGAGACAGTCACGCTTGAGCAAGCACTCACGGCTTTTAAGCTTCCCCGTGTTGTTGGCCAGACGGCCGAGGGCGAAGACATCAAGGCAAACATTGGTCGTTTTGGGCCTTATATCCAGATTGGTAAACTCTTCGTCAGCATTAAACCTCTCGACCCGCACGACATTACTCTAGACCAAGCGCTCGAGCTCTACGCCGAGAAGCTCAAGGCAGAAGCGGAAAAGAATATATCTGACTTCGGCGATGGTATCAGAGTACTCAATGGTCGCTACGGCCCCTACATTACCGACGGCAAGAAAAACGCTAAAATTCCAAAAGATACCGAACCAAAAAGTATCACTCACGAGCAAGCCAAGCAACTGCTTGCCGACGCACCAGCCGCCAAGAAGCGCATTCCACGACGCAAGAAGTAGCTTGACGCGTCTTGAAATTAATTGTATGTTCTAAATACTGTCCACCGCTATCGAAGGATTGAACATGCAAGCACACAACCCACTCAGTGATGCAGCGCTCGTACCGAGAGACATTGCACCCGGCGTACGGTTTATCAACTACAAGCCCGACATGCCGGAGTCAGTGCGTCACGGCACATTTCACCGCTATGCCTACTGGGACTCAAGAGAGGAGTACGTCGCGGATCTCATCTTCGACAGCGAGCCAGCGACCGCAAAACCGCACGACGTCGGACTGAGCGTACTGGGCATTACCTGCTCCTCCGATGACGAAAATGAGTGGGCGCAATGCCTCACTATTTTTGAAACTACGTAGCCAGACAGATGCTCTCCGCCCCACGAAAGACCTCCACCTTGAGGCGTCACCAGACGCATCGGTTGACGTCCTCGGGGCGGTCTTTCGTTTTCTAACATAAGCAGATATACTAGTCTCACTATGAAATCAAAAGCGTGGGCATGCCGGAACAGCGGCTTTACATTGATAGAAATTCTTGTCGTCACTGTGATCCTTGGTATCCTAGCGACAATCGGCCTCGTATCGTATCGCGGCATCCAGCAGCGAGCTATCACCACTACCTTGCAGAGCGACCTATCAAACGCCGCCAAGCTCATGGAGGCAGGGAGGGGCACTTCCCGCATGTACCCGGATATATTGCCGGCAGACATGAGACCCTCCAAAGGTGTCGGTATCCAACTTGTCGGTATCGAAAGTCGGTATGCCGGCCTGAGCACCGTGCAAAACGGTGTATTGTTCTACGATCTTTGCAATGAGATGGTGGCCGAAGGACGCAGTAACGGTGCGAGCGTGAGTGGACAAGTTGGCGCCTATATCACTGCCTGTAATGTGTACGGCTACCAGGGTATGCAGATAAATGGCTGGAATGCCAACACATTCAACGTGCCGCTTGGGCAAAATACCATCCGCGACTGGTACAATACCAACGTCTCATACGACGCGTGGTGGTCCGATAAGAAAACGGTCATGATGAACTTTGGTACTGAGCTATCCAACCGCTTCATCGCCATGGGTGGCACATTCCCAGTCACATCGTTTTGGGACAATTGGGCATCTGGCATTCAGAAAGAAACTCTTCCGGCACCAGTATCAATATTTGACCCTAGTACATTTTGCGTCCAAGCCCACCATGTCAATTACCCAGATACCTACTGGCATATCTCGGCAGGCGACACCCAGGCAAGTGCTGGCGCTTGCTCATAAGCCATAAACTCAATCCCTAGCGTATACAATATTTATCTACCCCTGTATATACATAAGCGCACAAAGTAGTGTTACAAAAAAGTCTCAAAACACTGTTTACAAAACCCGTCGAACTCGTGCTATAATACGGTAAGCAGAAAATCTGTTTGACATTGAATACACAATGTTTTATAATGAATACAGATTTGGAATTAACAACAGTATAAATCTGAGGTGGCAGAGAGGACAATTACAGATGAGCGAAGCTCCTACGCAAGAACAAGTGATCGATATCAAAGCAGCAGTTGCCGCTATTGTTGATTCTATTGACCAAGAGCGTGAGCGTGAAATCATTACTCGTCGTTTTGGCCTCTACGAACGCAAAGAAACACTCGAGCAGATCGGTGAGCTTCTCGGTATAACCCGTGAACGCGTACGTCAGCTTGAGAAGGCAATTTTGATCCGTATCAAGATGACTGCAGAGCGCGGCGAACTGCCAGATGTGACTGCGAGCGAAAAGGTGATCGTCCGTGTCCTCAGCGACATGGGTCGTATCGCCCGCGTCCAAGACCTGACTGACACACTCCTTGGCAAGAAGAGTGATGCTCGCGAGCGTGCGCACATCGCCTTCCTGGCAGAGCTAGCGCCACATCTTACCGTAGTTAACGAAACCGACAACTACCATCTCTCTGTCGGTATCGCAGAATATGGCGACGAGAAAAAGATTCGCAAAGAAGTCGATGAAATCGTAAAAGCAATCAAAGCCAACAAAGAGCCACTCACTATTGAACAGCTTGACGCTAAATTAAACTACGAGCACCCCAAGCATGTAGAAGCACTCGCCAGCGTCTCTAAGCACCTTGCGCACCTGAAAGACCTCTGGGGTCTGACCAAGTGGCCGACTGTGAACCCGAAGAACATCCGCGACAAGATCTTCGTCATCCTCAGCGAAAACGGCAAGCCCCTTCATTTCAGCGAGATAGCCGAAGCGATCAAAGATAGCGATTTTAACCGCAAAGATGTCACCACTCAGGCTATCCACAACGAACTAATCAAAGACAAGCGCTTCGTACTCATCGGCCGCGGCATCTACGCACTCGACAGCTGGGGCTACAGCAAGGGCACCGTTGCAGACACTATCTCTGACGTCCTGCGCGAAAGCAAAGAGCCACTTCACCGCGACGAAATCGTTCGCCGCGTACTCAAAAGCCGCCAGGTCAAGGAAACAACAATTCTACTCAATCTGCAGAGTAAGCCGCAGTTCAAACGAGTAGCCAAGGCTACGTACGCGCTAGCAGAGTAGGGAGGTATCACGGCTCGTCCACTACGCAGCTTCGGCTGCGTATTTACTTTTTATGATTTATATGCTATAATAAAAATAAGTCATAATGCCCAACTCGAAAGAAGGAAGCTATGATCGGACTCACAATCTTTGTTGTCTGGGTGCTTGTCGCCTCCACTACAGGAACGATCACCCATCAACGATTGTTAGGAGATAAGGCCTGGACCAAGCATGCAACACCAGATCTCATCTTTGTGCTTATCGTCACTTCTGTAGCCTGGCCCATCACACTCACGGTGTATACCACCAAGGGGGTCATCAACGCTCCCGAGCGACGACGCCAAAAGCGCGAGCTTGCACGGCAGATGGAACTCGACCAAGCCAGACATGAGACTGACTTGATCGCTGAGCAAGCAGCAAAGGCAGAGGCTCAGTACCGATTGCACAAAGCACACGGCTTACCCTGATTTCCAGGCATGTGAGCCTCACCGCCCCAAAAAGACCCCGCCTCGAGGCGCCACCACGGCGCATCGGTGACGTCCTCGAGGGGCGGGTTTTCTTTTGTTCACAGTTTTCACACCTTGTCATTCTGAACTTGATCTGGAATCCAATCTATAAATATCATTTTGCAGGCGTACACTCTAAAGACTCCCGAGAATCCACGTCAAGGAGAAACGGAGTAAACTGTGAGGATTTGTCAAAATTAAATAACTAGAAAAATGAATTTTGACCGCTCAAAGGGCGACACGCAGCAGCCGCTTTAAACTGGCGCGGATTCTCGGCGAGACTGAGGTGTGTCGCGAGTCTTTTGCTACTTTTCTACGACTAGAAAAGTAAGGGCAAAATCCTTCTTTTGTACGACAAAAGAAACAAAAGCTTTACGAGACAATTCAGCTTCGCAGTACGGGCAGCTTCAGAGCCTCGCAGGCAATGATAATGTTATTTACGCAGCAAGCCTGCGGATATACAATAAAAAGCTCAACCTTGCAAAATTAACAGAGGTATGATATAATGAAAATCATAAATATTATGAATTTTTTCGTCGAGTTTATCCAGCTCATCCTATCCCCGTACGTATGGGTCCCCGTATGTCTCATCTTGGGTGGACTCGCCGTCTGGAATAACCGCAAGATCAAACAAATCCAGACCGTCGAAAGTACACTCCTCATCCTCGAAATCCCGAAAACCAACGACAAATCTGAACTTGCCGCAGAGCAGCTATTTGCCAGCCTGCACGGTATTTTGCGCGATGCCGAAGAGCTCAAGCGTGCTGGGGGAGTGCAGGAACACCTGAGTTTCGAAATTGCTTCGGTAGGCGGCCAAATTCGCTTCTATGTTTGGACCCCCACGACGCTCCAGAGCTTCGTCGAAGGCCAGATCTACGCCCAGTATCCAACCGTACAGATTCACGAAGCCGACGAAGACTACGTCGCACACGAACGCCACCACAGCGTCGTCCATACTGCCGAGATCACCCTTACAGACAGCGAGTTTTTGCCGCTCAAAACGTTCCAGAGCTTCGAAGTCGACCCACTTGCCGGTATCACCGGTACACTCGCCAAGCTCGAAGACACCGGAGAAGAGCTCTGGATTCAAGTACTGGTGCGCCCAGTCCCCGACAGTTGGCACAAAAACAGCAATGCTTGGATCAGCAAAGTCAAAAACGGTGGGGGATTCAGTATATCGAGTGGCTTTGATATGAAATGGCTCGGCACACTGGCCGAGGCACTTGTAAAACCGCCAGAGACCGGAGCAGGCGGTGAGGCCAAGCCTAAAGAGTTATCCGAGCGCGATAAAACCCGTATCGCCGAAGCCGAGAAAAAGGCAACCAAACTCGGCTACCAAGTCAAAATCCGTCTGGCCTACCTCGGCGAAAGCCAAGCCAATGCCAAGCTCCGCATGCAGGCCTTGGTGGGGACCTATAAACAGTACAACAGCACCAATCTCAACGGTTTCAAACAATCAAACAGCAGCATGGACAAAGATTCGCTGGGCGCGTATCGTAGCCGTGTCTTCATGGGCGGCGACGGCTTCGTGCTCAATATCGAAGAGCTCGCCAGCGTCTTCCACCTGCCGCACACAAACGTGGAGACACCAAACATTGTCTGGGCCAGCACCAAGACGGCCGAGCCGCCGGCCAAACTACCCGTCATCACCGGCAACGAAGCAATCGACGAAAACATCTCTGCGTTTGGCCTGACAAACTTCCGTGGTATAAATCACCAGTTCGGCATGTTACGTTACGATCGCTCACGCCATGTCTACATCATCGGTCAGACGGGTGCTGGTAAGTCCGGCTTGCTCGAACTGTTTGCTCTGAGCGACGTCTACCACAACCAAGGCTACGCTATCATCGATCCGCACGGCGATTTTGCTATCAATAACATGAAGTTTATCCCGGCGCACCGTATCAAAGACGTCGTGTATTTCAATCCAGCCGACACCGCGCATCCCGTCGGTTTCAACCCGCTCGAAGTCACCGATCCCAACATGAAAAGCAACATCAGCTCTGAAGTTATCGGCGTGCTCAAGCGTATGTTCGGTGAATCGTGGGGGCCACGCCTAGAGTATATTTTGCGCTACACCATTTTGGCACTGCTCGACCGTCCAGAGACGACTATGCTCGACATCACACGCATGCTTACAGACAAGAAGTTCCGCAAAGAAACGCTTGATTACTGTACCGACACAGTAGTGCTTCAGTTCTGGAAAGTAGAATTTGCCAGCTGGAACGACAAGTTTGTGGCCGAAGCCATCGCGCCTGTGCTCAACAAGGTGGGCGCTTTCACTGCCAACCCGGTCATTCGCAATATCATCGGTCAGCCGAAGAGTACATTCAATATCCGCGAGATCATGGATGACGGCAAAATCCTGGTAGTGAATCTGAGCAAGGGGCTCATAGGCGAAGATAATGCTGGTATCCTCGGTAGTTTCCTGGTCACCAAGATCCAGCTTGCCGCCATGAGCCGCAGTGACATCCCCAATGTCGAAGACCGTCGGCCATTCTATCTCTATGTGGACGAGTTCCAAAACTTTGCGACCGACTCGTTTGCCACTATTCTCTCCGAAGCTCGTAAATACGGACTCAACCTCACCGTTGCCAATCAGTATATCTCGCAGATGAGTGACACGGTGCGCGGCGCAGTGTTTGGTAACGTTGGAACCATGATATCTTTCCGCGTCTCGGCCGAAGATGCCCAGATACTCGCGCAGCAGTTCCAGCCGCAGTTCGAGGCAAATGATCTGCTACAGATGCATAATCGCCATTTCATCGTGAATATGGTCATCAAGGGAGAGAAAGCCCCGGCTTTCAGCGCCACCACGCTCAATCTGCCACCACCACAAGTAGACAATTCAGCTTATATCATCCAAAACAGCCGGGAACAGTTTAGCCTGCCACGAGCCGAAGTGGAACAGGCGATTAGTGATCTCATCCAGCCGCCAGAGCAGCTCAAGAAGCCAAAAGCAACCCCAACTACTCCTGTTCCCGACACAAAACAATGGCCGATCAACGCCCAGACGCAGATGATAACTCCGGACTCCGCCACACCGCCACCCGTGCCAGCCGAGACGGTGCCACCAGCACCTACCGCGCCGCCTGTCGCTTCAGTGGCAGACGATGGCACACTACAAATTCGTCACGATCGCAAGAAAAAACCCACTGCCGCCACGCAGCAGCCCGCCGTTACCAGCAGCCCAGCTCCAGCGCAAACAGAAGAAGGTTCTAGAGATGCACCGAAGAAACGCAAGCGCAAACGTACCCGCAAGAAAAAACCGGCAACTCCAACCGAATCTTGAAAAAGTATCGCCGCGAGTGATAATGTTATTACGCAGTAAGACTACGAATTATTCTATTGGTCTCCAGGACCTACGTCCGGTATGACCGGCGTTGCAAAATTCTAGCGTTTCAGCCATCGATAAATCTTGCGCGGAATCTTTGGTATCTTGGTCGGAATCTCAGTCAGACTAGACAGCGTAGAAACAGGGGACAGGTCTTCAAGCACGCGCAGCAGCTGCGCCGGTTTTGCTACCATATGACGTGCCGTGGTGTCGCCTTGACCGACTTTGATTGTGACAGCGCCTGGATCATCTTGCAACTCGCGAAACATATCTTCGTCGGTATAATCATCACCCGCGCAAAGCACAAAATCAGCCGCATAGTGACGCCGTAGTTCGCGTACTACGTTGCCTTTTGTCACAGCCGTTGGCTTCACCTCAACGATATTACGCCCTTCGTGTACCGCGATGTCGTCATCGACCAGAAGCTCACCGAGCTCACGCTTCAGCTCACTCGCGCGCTTAAATGCCACATCTGGCTCTACATTGGCATAATGCCACACCATCGCATGGTCTTTTTCTTCGATCTCGGCGCCTTTGGTACGACCAGAATACTTCTCCATCACTTGGCGAATACGTTTCTTGTCTTTTTTGAAGCCGCTGTCGATCTGCTGCCACTTGCCGTCGTAGCGTTTCCAGGCTCCATGTTCGGCAGCAAGCACAAGTGGCAACCCCACAAACCAACTTGACAGCGCACGTCGCGTACGACCGCTTACAATCGCTACAGTTGTGTTAGGATCGTCACTCAGTGCTTTCAGCACGCGCCAAACGCGCAGATTTGGCGTAGCAGCCAGGGGTGATGGCGTCTTCACAAAACCTCGTAGCGTACCATCGTAGTCGAGAATAATGAGGCGCCTCGTCGCGGTCTGATACCGTGCCGCGATACGCTGGCGCTGCGTAAGCGACAATTGTTTGCGCGAACCATCTTGTGCAGCAGCCTGTTCTAAATCATGCATAAATTCTTTGCCCCAATTTTGCACCGTCACCACACTCAGTCGCTGCTGCATGTCAGTCAGGCGCTTCTTTTGCTCGGCGACAGGCATTGTCAGGGCATGATGCGTAGCATCTGCTACTGTCTGCGCGTTATTGGGGTTGATACTCAGCGCCTCTGGCAATTCATCAATCGCGCCGGCCATCTCGCTCAGAATCAGCACGCCACCACGACGTTTTTTGCTGGCCACATACTCTTTTGCGACCAGATTCATGCCGTCACGAATTGGCGTCACCAGCATGATATCTGCGCGCGCGTACAAGGCTACAATCTCAGCAAATGGACGGTTCTGAAACTGATATGAAATCGGCGCCCAATCTACCGTACCGAAGGTGCCGTTGATACGACTGACCGTCTTTTCAATTTCGTCACGAAGCTCTTGATATGCTTTAACACCTGTGCGAGAGGGGACTGCTACCATCAGAAGCTTTACCTTGCCATGATATTCAGGATGCTGCTCAAGTAATAAGCGAAACGCTTCGAGCCGCTCCGGGATGCCTTTGGAATAGTCCAGGCGATCCACCGACAAAATAAGTTTTTGCTTGCCGTAGGCGTCTTCAAGTTGCTTCAGTGCATCCTTGGTCTCGCGCGTATCAAGCTGTGCACGGAATTTGTCGTAGTCTATGCCGATAGGGTAGGCGGCCGCCTTAACCATGCGACCCTCGTATTCCAACATGCCACTCGACGCAGACGCGCCCAGTAAGCGTCGACAGCTATCGAGAAAATGCTGCGCATAGTCGTAGACATGAAACCCCACCACGTCGGCACCGAGCAATCCGCGCAGCAGTTCTTTACGCTGTGGGAGTAGGCGAAAGATCTCGAAACTAGGGAAGGGAATGTGGAGAAAAAAGCCAATTGTTGCGCCTGAGAGGCGCTCTCGAAT
Organism: Candidatus Mycosynbacter amalyticus; assembly: GCF_025273655.1. Taxonomy (GTDB): domain Bacteria; phylum Patescibacteriota; class Saccharimonadia; order Saccharimonadales; family Saccharimonadaceae; genus Mycosynbacter; species Mycosynbacter amalyticus. The sequence continues at coordinate 343,677 of NZ_CP045921.1, read as the reverse complement.
CTGAGCCGGCAGCAACATGAAGTGATAATCCTGGATCCAAATACGGGCATCATCAGCCGATACTTCAGCAGTCGCGGCCGCAAACTTCTCGTTAACTGTGAGATACGCCTGCCAGTACTTGTCCGAATAATGCGCTACGCTCTGGAAATAGTGAAACAGCGGCCATAGAGTGTCGTTTGCGTAGCCCTCGTAGTACAGCTCTACTTCTTCAGCTGTGAGGAATACCGGATAACAGCCTCGCCCTGCCAATTCCTGCGTAATTTCCGCGCGTTCATCGTCACTCAACGTATCAGCATCTATGCCCGGCCAGCCAATCCAAACTTTATCTTCCACTTCAAGGGAGCTCATGGCAGTGGCAAGACCACCGGAGCTGGCTTCGTACACTAATTTTCCGTCTTTTCTACTGACACTGACTGGCAGGCGGTTGGATATGATGACGGTCTGAAACTTGTTCATCGCTCTCTTTAGTATAGCGCATTTTCAGCCTCGCTGCACCTATCGGGTGTATACTAGTAGTGCTTATGCAAGACACTACATCACTCGATTCACTCCAGCAACAACTTCAGCAGGGGAGCACTACCGCCGCACCAAGCCTCGACCTCAATGCGTTAATGCCGCTCATGATCACGAGTATCGTCATCACGATCATCCTGACGATACTTTTTCTCATCTACGTATCGTTCAGCACCATCCGTCGCTATAAAGTAGAAAAGGCCACGCTGGAAACACAAAAAGATATTCGACGCATCCGCGAGCTCATGGAGCAGCAAACCAAGCCCGCTGCACCGCCGCGCGCAGAACTCATTGTGGCGAAAGAGCCAGAAGCGACCGAATCGCTCTCTTAGCGTCTCTCGAAAACCAGCCACAAGTATGAGATACTAGTTGCATATTATAAGTGAGGACTCGCTAGATGAATATGCAATTTTTACAAGATAACGCCGCAATTATAGTGCTCATCGCGCTATGGGACTTGTTGTGGAAAGGCCTAGCACTCTGGCGCGCCGCGCATCACGACAGCAAAGTCTGGTTCGTCGTGCTACTCATCATCAACAGTGCTGGTATCTTGCCAATCATCTACCTGCTACTCACTGGCGGGCTCACGCTTGCTGCAGCCGCCAAGAAATCAGACGACCAAAAAAACTAGGACACTTATCTATTAGTAAGGGCAGGGGAGCCTATTCGCAGCGATATCGCTCTTCTGATACTTATAATATCTTAACTCAGTAGAACAGAAATAGAACTTATATTTGTTCCTGCTGACGACCACAATAACTCGATTGCTGCGCAGACTGATATCGACAACTCACGTACAGACCGCGAACGTAAAGCTTAAAATTGAGATAGTAAGTACGAACTTGACGGGTTTGCGGCAAAGTCGTGGCAATTGACACATAGACAGGCACAACAAACCGAGCATTCGAGACCCCAGTGATCTATAAACAGAGCGGGAAGAGGGTGATACGTCATAGTAGGGTGTAATTATATAGTATGATCATCATAGCAGCAAAAACGTAAGTATTATGAATGTATACAGGTATCATAACATGCGTTGATATTTAATGTCGCACAATATATCTTTTACGACATAAAACAAACAAATGATTGTTGTATAAGAAAACACGTATAGAACATGTAAGTATTTCGTACTTTATGGTTGATAGGGGGCACCCCTGCACATATAGAGCGACCTCTGCGTCTTTTGCCACACATTGCAATGTTATTTATACACGGAAAACTATCCTTATACATAGAGCGCCGACCTCACCAAAAGCGTTCGCACGATATTGTACGTTCTGCTACAAAGCACAAGATTATTTGACTTTTCCTGCAATATTTGACATTGTATAGTTTTTCCACAGAAATATGTTTTTTGTGTCGCAATCTGCAGATCCCGAGCCGCCGCGTGTGACATACCTCCCGCGATACATGTGACTGTTAGCTGGCCTGGCCTCTCACCCCTACCCCCTTCTCTCGTCGAAGCTTATTGGAGAATTTGACTTTTTTATATTTTTGTATTTTTGTATGTTTTTTATAAAATAGAACGAAAATAGAACATCATGTAAAAGAGCAGAGTACACCCTATTGCCCCACTACTCAAAGCTCAACTATCCCCTACTCCCTGAAAAACACTTTACCTTTGACGCGGATATCAAGATATTTCGGTTTACGCCCCTGCTTGTCAAAATAGGCGATTGAGCGCGCCATGTCCTCGGCCTGCTCCCCTGCCGAACGATCGATTGACATAATAACCGGATAGTCGTGACCTTCAACATAGAGCTCAACCTGGCGAGAAGTGCCGGCTGGGATCGCCACCTTTGTCACCTTGTGGCCGTTTGCCTCGGCCTGTGCCACGACCTTACCGACAAATGTGAGGAAACGCTCGCTCGCAATAGCCGTGCCAGAGGTATGCTCGACACCGCTATTGTCAACAATTGTCACAGTCGGATTTTCGTAGATGTTCTTTGTAAAGGAGACGCCGTGGGAATCAACAAAGTATGTTTTGTCATCGACATTCCAACTCACGACGGGCTTACGGAGCGTAATATCAAATCCCGAGGTCACAGGCCCAGTATAACCACCCACACTGACTTGCTCTACTTCGGGTAGCTTAGTGTTCACAAAGGTATTGAGCTTATCTGCATCAAGGTTGAATCGTAATCTCTCAAGTGGATTCTGCGATAGATATTCTTGGATGGCTTGCTCGTACTCGCTACTCGACGCAGGGCGAGCACCGCTGAATCCCACTTGCACACCAGCCGTAAACTGATACAGAAATACCATGAGTAAGATAATAACGCCAAGCGACATGCTGAGCACTAGTGTCAAGCGACGGCGCAGATTTGTCAGATGGTGTACTTTTTCTCTAGGTGTTGCGTTACTCAATGCGCGAGGCTCTGCGCTGCGTAGGGTATGGCTTGTCGCACCAGCCAAGGTGCGTCCACGCATATACAGCGAGTCCTTGCGAGCTGGAGAGCCCGCATCTTCAACAGACCGCCTTCTGCGAGGTGGTCCGACATCTGTTCCAGATTTACGTGAGAAACGAGGCATGATACTTATGCTTCATTCTACCAGTTTTATGCCTTGTGCGCTACGACTTTGCCGCCGCGATCACTAGCTTGGCGAGCTGAAGTGCTGCGTCCGGTTTTGCAAATGTATGAAACGACTGCGCGAGCGCATCACGGCGATCTGGAGAATCGAGTAGTTCACGTACAGTAGTAGTAAGCCGATCGCCGGTAGCAAGCTCGTCATCTTGTAATACCACTACAGCATCTGCCGCACCAAATATCTTGGCGTTATAGTGCTGATCGGCGAGCTGCCGCCCAGGTACAGCGATAGTAGGCTTGCTCATGCCAGCCAGCTCTTGCAGCGCAGTGGCACTCGCCCTTGTTATCACCAAGTCGGCGGCCGCCATAATATCGTGCAGTCCATACACAAACCCTTCAGGATGATAATTCATAAGTCCCGCTCCACGCTGCTCTGCACGCTCAACATGAGCAGTACCGGTGCCATTGTAGACTGTCACTCCGTCCCCTAGTGCACGCGCCAGATCGGCCGCCGCATCGTTGATATTTACCGACCCAAGACCACCGCCAAACGCCATCAACATCGGTTTAGTAGGATCGTAACCCAGCGCCTGCTTGTAGGCAGCCTGTTCTTCGGCCGATACAGGACTATACGCCTGATCAATAGGCACTCCGACATAGTGACTCTTCGCAGATGGATATGTGTAGTTTTTGAGCGGAAAACCAGTGGCAATAGTGGTTGCGAATCGTACTAGCAACCGAGCAGTGAGTCCGGGCCGAGCGTCGGAGTCATGGATTACAAGTGGACGCCGCAGGCACCAGGCGGCAAATCCTACCGGCAAGCAGACAAACCCACCTTTTGCCAGTACAACATCTGGACGAAACTGCGCGATGAGCACCAAGCTCTGAAAGAACCCAATGGCTACTTTGAACATATCGACAAGGTTACTTCCCACGATACTGATATGCGCAAAGTGCTGCCAAAAAGACAGGTGTGGATAGCGTCGCAGCTTGCCAGAAGTAACTGTGCGCACGGCGACCGGCACCGATACATTGCTCATAATACCGCGCGCCTGTGGCGCAAAGCCACGATCACACACAAACAGCACATCAATCGACTTGTCGCCTTCAAGCTCAGCCAACTGTTCAACGACTGCGGCGACTGGCGTAACGTGGCCGCCCGACCCCCCGCCGACCGCGAGAATCTTCATTCGTCTCCTCCTTTATGCGTGTATGAACAGTATACCGTGAAATCTGAAAAACTACACCTAGCGCCGCCGCGATAAATACCAAACTGGTGCCACCGAAGCTCAAAAACGGCAATGTGATACCAGTGAGTGGCATGAGCCCAGTCATGGCGGCAACATTGATGACAACATGCGACGCAATCCAGCCGAAAACACCTGCAACTATGAGGCGATACTCTGGTTTCTCAAGCCGATCTATAAGCCCCAGTATCCGCACCAGTAGTAGATAGAACATCACCAAAATAAACACCAAACCCACAAATCCAAACGTTTCGCCAAGAATTGCAAATACCGAGTCATTGATTGCCTCTGGCAAGTACCCCGCCGCTTGGACGCTATTGCCAATACCTACACCTAGCACGCCGCCGCTGCCGATCGCGATCTTAGCATGCGCAATATGATACCCGGATGCGTCATCTACCGACGCCTCGTCACCCTTGAGAAATGTCATAACACGGTCAATACGGTGCGGCGCAGTGATAATCACTAACAGTCCCGCCACCAGTAGTAACCCGAGCAGCGCCAAACCAACTTGCCTGTGCATACCCGATACGACAAACATAGACACAACTATCGAGACCGTAGCGATACCGGTGCCGAGGTCTTTTTGGAGTACAATCACGAACAAAGCGGCGGCTGCCATCAGTATGATAACTGGTATGATTGTTTTGTCGCGGTCATTGATAAGTCCAGTACGCATCCGCGCCGCCAAAAATCCTGCGAGATATATCAAGAGGCCAAATTTCAAAATCTCTGCCGGCTGCACCGTGCCAAGTCCCGGCACCACAAACCAACGACACGCACCAAGGGCACACTGCGCCACGGATTCCATATGCAACACATTACCTAGTAGTACTAGCAAGAAACAGGCTGCGAAACCCGTGAGTAAAATACCCAGTCGCCGCCGTAACATCCAGTCGAGACTCACGCGGTATGCCACTACAAATGCCGCCACTGCCGCCACGACACTACTCGCCTGTTTGATCACGAAGTACGTGTCCGAAAGATCGCTGCCGAACGATTCGTTGAGTACATTGGCACGCTGCGGCCCAATCGCAAAGATGATAATCAAACCGATAACAACCAAAATAACCGTGTAGGTCAAAATCCGATAGTCGGGATTATGGCGGCGTAGCAAACTTTGAGTATTTATACCCACCCTGCGTAGCGACTCGCGCACTAAATATGTCCTCCGGCGATCGCAAGATACACACCGAGGAATGCCGCCACAGCGCCAATTACCCAGAAGCGCATCGTCACCTTAGTTTCTGGCCAGCCGGCAGCCTCCAGATGGTGATGGATAGGCGCAGACGTAAAGATTTTACGATGAAAGACTCGCTTGCTGAATATCTGGATCAAACTTGAGCCTGCTTCTACTACAAAAATCACCCCGATGACCGGCAGCAGGAAAAGCGTGTTTGTGAGCATCGCCACCACGCCCAAAGAGGCGCCAAATGCAAAACTCCCTACGTCACCCATGAAAAATCTAGCCGGGTAAATATTAAACCACAGATAGCTGAGCAGCGCACCGACAACCGTAAAACAGAAGCCCGCCAGATGGAACTGCCCCTGCAGAAGTGCAATCACACCAAATGTACTAAAACTTAGCGCCAGCAACCCACCTGCAAGTCCATCCAATCCGTCACTAATATTAACTGCGTTACCCGTTGCTACTACCGCGAAGGCGAATAGCGGAATCATAAACCAACCAATCTCTAGTGGCCCAACAAACGGAATATGCACACTACTATACCCAAGCTTGACACAGAAAAACCACCCTAGTGCTAAGCCCAGTGCTGTGATCATAAGGAACTTAACGCTTGAGCGCATGCCCGCCACCCCTGTACCATCACCTCTTAGATTGATAATATCGTCGAGCAGGCCCACAAATGCGCCCCCCAGCAGTGCTGCCAGCGGCAACCAGGTCTCCCCCCTGTCGAGATTGACGAGCGTGACGGTGGTAATGGCAATTACGCCAATTGCACCGGCCATCGTAGGGATGTTACGCTTGAATTTCTCTTTGTGAAGTTTGACGAATACGAGCAACTTCTCACCAGTTGTACTTGTGTCACGCTGTTTCTTCCAGAAGCGATAACGGTATGCTGCGTAGGTATAAATTGGCGTCAAAGCCGTTGCCAGCAAAAATGCCGCCACACTGAGAATAAATGTACTAGTCATTTCGTTTGTTAGCTGCGAAAGTGTGATGAAATCTTGCATATTAAACCTTAGGTTGGAGTTGATAATAATTCAAAAGCCAGTTAGACAAGTCGGTGAAAATCGGCATGGCATGTTTGTTTCCTTCGAGATTCATGTTTTTACCTGATACTTGCACCATTATAACGTACTTTGACTCTGCTTCGGTGCCACCGAAGCCTAAATATGTGCCGACGGTCTGGGTATCGACGTATTGACCGTTCTCGAGCGTTTGTGAAGTACCAGTCTTTCCGCCAATGTAGTAGCCTGGCGTGTCGGTTTTGGTGTAGCCGACACGGGCGTTATGTATCATCTCTTTGGCTTGGGCGGACGCGCTCTGGCTAATGACATTTGCCCGAGTTTGGGAGTGCTTTTCGGGATTCAGTTGCCCATTTGTGTAGGTGCCGTCTATCACCGTCGGTGAGTGGTAGGTACCGCCATTAATGATCGCGGAGAATCCGGCCGCCACCTGCAACATCGTCACATTGAGCCCCTGCCCAAATGCCATATTGGAATACCGTACTGCGTTGCCTTGCTCGTCTTGAGGCGAAATCAAAATACCTTTTTGCTCGTTGGCGATTTCGATTCCAGTACGCTCACCCAGACCTAGTCGATTATGAAAATATTCGTATATCGTATCGCGTGCCGTCTTATTAATCGTTTTGCCGTCACCGAGGCGCTGCGCCACAGTCACCATACCGGTATTCAGTGAGTTATCGAGTGCTTTCTGCATGGTAATTGTGCCTGTCACACCTTTAAGTGCATTGGTAATCGTGCGATCCTCAACCTGGATCTTATCAGTATTGTAGAATGTCGTCTGCGCGTTCATTACACCTTTGTCGATACCTGTCGCAATCGTAAATGTCTTAAGCACCGAGCCCGGTTCGTACGGTTCAGTGCTAGCTATATTGCGAAATACCTGCTCATCTTGTACTTTGTTAAATTCTGCAGGGCTGTATGTTGGGTAATCGGCCAGCGCCAGCACTTTGCCACTATTTGGATCCATCACCAGCACGCTCCCGTGTGTCGCGCCGCTACGCTGCAATCCAGCCATGAGTGCCTCTTGTGCCTTGGCTTGAATATTACGGTCGATAGTCAGGACAATATTATCGCCGTCTTTTGGATCTTCGCGAATATTGTCTTTGCCGATAGACAGCGGCACGTTGGCTACATCTGTGACAGATTTGAGCAAACCGTCTTTGCCCGTCAGGCGGTCGTTGAGCTGCTGCTCTACCCCATACTGCCCCTTACCTTCGTTGTTTACGAAGCCGATAGTCTGCGCTGCCATGTCACCTTCCGGATACACACGTTTGGATACTTTTTGGAAACCAATGCCTTTCAGCTCTTTGGATTTGATCAGTTCAGCCTGGCGCAGTGTCACGTTTTTTGCGAGCACACGATACATCGATTTTTGTGATTTTGACTCGGCAAGCGCTCTAGGAATATCATCAACAACCAAATTACCGCCCGCCACGTCACGCACCACCTGCGCAACATGAGTTGGGTCGGTTACTACCGTAGGATCTGCAAACAGTGTATACACCTGCTGATTCATCACGAGCGGCACTGGAGTGCCACCGTCCATCGCATAAATCATGCCACGGTTGGCCGGTATAACCAGCTTCTTCACCTGCTCTTCTGTAGCTAGTGCCACATAATGTTCATGCTGGATTACCTGCAGAAAAAATAGCCGCATAACAATCACTACCATCGCTCCCGTGAGAAGCATGGCCAGGAATTGTGATCTGGTCATATGACGGAGTGCTAGTGGCATATACTTTTACTATTATACCGTATTAGTGTACGTATTCAGCTTGTGGTTGCGTCATGGCTTTGGCCACATCGCTGTTTTTGACAGATTCGAGCGAGCTCAGACGAGCATTCTCTACTTCGAGGTCAGCTTTTTTGGTTGCAAGTTCGTTGATTTTTTGATCCAGATCATATGCAGTATGGTCATAGGTAGCCGAGCCAGATGCTTGCGACAGGTAAATAATTCCAAGTACGAGTACCATCAGCGCTACGAGAATCGTATGCATGACGGGCCCCAATTTGACTGGAGAAACAAACCGAGCGGTGTTTTGATTGCGCCCCCAGCTTTGTTGACGCCGAGCAGCGTACGTAGCAGTACGTGAGTAAGACATTGTGGTGGTATATCTTTCTGTTTATATTTGTGTTTGTGTGTTTGGTGGCCACCTACGCCGCGAGGGACATAGGTGGCCGAAGCAGTGCTTAACCCTTGCGGACTGCGATTGACGCAGCAGCTACTTCTTTTTTCTCTACTTTGATGTGGATTGGCATGCGAGTGCTTCTCCCTTTCTTTGTGTTTATTTTTTCACTGCCGCACGGAGTTTGGCGCTCCGAGCGCGCGGATTGTGAACGTCGTAAGTGGCACCATCGAGTGGTTTTTTGTTGAGCAAACTTAGCTCGGCTTCGAACCCCGCTTGTGCCTGCTCTTTAAAAAACTGCTTCACCAACCTATCCTCGAGACTATGGAAGCTTATCACCCCTACCCTACCGTTCTGGTGTAAAAGGCTGGGCAGGAGTGGTAAAACCGCTTCCACTTGCGCGAGTTCTTGGTTAACCTCGATACGCAGTGCTTGAAAGGTGCGCGTGGCAGGATGGATTTTTTGCCATTTGCCACGGTGAAGGTGCGCGATCATATCAGCGAGTTGTTTCGTATCCGAGAAGGGTCGATTCTCTACTATTCCAGTGGCGATCCTTCGTGCGAAGCCTCGCTGTTCCTCTCCGTATTTGATGATGATACGCTCAAGCGCGTCCACTGTGTAGGTGTTCACGATAGTCTCGGCGCTCGTAGTTTGACTACGGTCCATCCTCATATCCAGAGGGCCTGGTTTTGTAAAAGAAAATCCTCTCGTCGCTTGATCGAGTTGCGGTGACGACACGCCCAAATCCACAACTACGATGTCAAACTTCTTCTGCTGAGCAATAAGCTCGCGAGCAGCGCTCACGAAATCGGTGTGAAGTAGAGATACTCCACGCGCTGCAAACCGTTCAAGATGCGCTATGGCATACTCATCACGATCTACTAAAGCAGAATCAGCAAAGTTGCCCGTCTCCTCGAGAAACGCCTCGGCATGACCACCGTATCCCGCTGTCAGGTCGAGATAACTCTCTCCTTTTTGCGGTGTTAGCAGTTCAAGCGTGGCATCGAGAAGTACAGGTACATGTAGCTCATACTCTTTCGAGCTATGAGACTGTGGTGGAACATGTGCTTTGATACTCATAACCTATAATTATACCACTTTTCATGGTATGCGTACAGGTCACTGAGTCCAGTATCATTGTGCAGATCAAGGCGACCGCGAGACGCGCACCGAAGCGTATAGATGATACGCAGAGGGAGCATCGCAGCGAGTCAACGCCGATATGTGCAAGGATACTGGGCTCAGCTTCGAGATCACCAAACTGGCAACGTAGGTTTGTTGTTTGTTTTTTGTGTAAAGTGTTTGTTTTTGTAAAGTCGTTGCTACTCTGTAAGTGTATCAAAGTTGACGTGCAACTGATAAAGAGTAGCTAGTGTGAGAGACTTATGTGTGAGGTGGAGTTTTTTGGGAGGTGTGTTTTTTAGGGAAGGTACGCCGGATTGGTTTTACGTGATTCCGGAAGGCTCACCCCACGTTGCCAGATTGGCAGATCTCGAGAGTTTCTTCTGATAATGTCTGGTTGTTAAAGAACCGGCTGCTTAAGCACCTACCACTAGTTGGCTGCTTCGATACGCCAGTATAGCCCAGCTCGTGTCGCCACGATATCCCGGTCTATGCCTGCGTAGTCGAGCAGATGTTGCTCTAGTGTGACCCGACCCTGCTTTTGGTCGAGTTCATCGGCTGTTTTCCCACGTCGAAATTTGACGTTGAGATCCGCGACTTGTTCGTCAAGGATATTGCCTCTGAGTGCTTGTTCTACTTCCCTGTCCCACACGTCTTGTGGGTAGAGATGCAGATAGTCCTTAAATCCGCGAGTGATGACAACTCCGCTGGCAAATTCCTGGCGTAGCTCTGCTGGGATGGTAAGTCGGTGCTTGTCGTCCAGCTTTCGCTCGAAGTAATCTACCGTTGCCACTTTGTTCCTTCTCGGGTTTAAGTGCTTTGTATTGTTGTGGTTTTAGTGGGCTTGTTTGTTTTTGTCGTTCGTTACGTTTGCCACTGAATTCATCATACTACCCACTTTTACCCACTGCAACCCCCATTTTTGACTTTTTCTGAAGTGGTGCTTTGTGTTATCCACAAAATTGTGGATAACTATACGCACTAACAGAGATAATCCCCCGCCGTACTGGCGAGGGATTCTTTACAAAAATACCACGGTTTATATGACAACTAGCGACCAAAGATAACTGCAGAAATGGCGTAATCGTATTCTGTTGTTACCTGCATCATGAGCCATGCGATGAAAATAAACATGTTGATAAGAAGGGACACGATCAGGACGGCATTGCGTACATCCTCGCCGATAGTCATCTCGACGATGCGCTCTTCGGCTTCAGCCAGCATCACCTTGTCTTTCGCCAGCTTCTTCTCGTCTTTGGCAAGTGCTTTCGCCAGCTCAGCTTTGCTTGTAGTTTTGATCGTTGCTTTTTTGGTTGTGGTTTTTGTTTTCTGTGTCATGATACTTTTAATACTAGCATATAGCTTATGCTTTGTCAATAGTCTTAACCACTTAGAAATATATTTCACCATATTATTTGTAGTTGGGAGCTGCGAGTATTATTATACAGAGTCCTGAATCAAGCCCAGGATCACTTACTCGAGCAAATCGATTACCTGATGCAGCGAGGTAACATGCGTGACATTGCGAGGGACATCACCAAGTTGAGCCGGAAGTGCCGTAGCGTAATCGAGCGGCTGATAGCCATGCGATGGCTCGGGCGGAAAGCCATCATAGCTGGCTGATTTATCGTCGATAAGCACGACGCGCTCCACCGCCCTACCGCCAAACTCCGGCGGCAGATGAAATGAGCCGTCTGACTGCTGCCAGCCTGAGATCAGCCGGCCCTTGTGCTTGTCTGTCGTGACAATGCGGTGCACATGATTAAACCCGCTGGCGGTGAGCTTGAGATGCTGCCAGAGTGGGTTACCATATGTGAGAATCCCGTGTGATTTGTGCGTACGATTGAGATATGCCAATAACTCATTTGCCCCGGGCAGGAGCATGTTGAGTGCCCTACTCTCGTGGATAAACTGTTTTTGGAGTCGTTCCCAGAGATCAAGCGAGTCCTGGTCAGCCAAATGATCACGCACATAGCTCGCCGTGTCAAACGAGTCACCCTTCGCCTTCACATCGGCATCGATTTTCTGGACACGTTCGATTGGCAGCAAAATATATTGATTGGTAATTTCTATAAATACCTGCAGTAACTTGTCACTGTCTACTAATGTACGGTCAAAGTCGACAATATAAAATGTGTCAGTACTGCTTGGCGTCACGGGCGTATTCATATAGCTTGATTATAGCATTTGCGACAGCATCTGAGTCGTGACGAATCAGCGTGCGCGCCGCAGCTATGGGATCAGCCGTGTTGGTGTTTTTCCAGATAGAACCCGAAAGAAGCTTGGCACCCGCCGCAATATATGGCTTATCATGCAAACTTACTTCATCGTAACCGACGCTTTTTTCTCCAAATTTGGCGTATTTTTCGAGCAGTTCATCACTCGGTCGCTCGGTATTAAACAGCACCGCGTCGAGAAACTTCTGACCGGCAAATCGCTCGATTTCGTCGGCAAAATCATTGACCTGGTAGCTGTCGGTCTGGCCGGGCTTAGTGACGAGATTGCAGACGTACAGACAGAACGCTTTGGTGCGACCAAGCGCCTCGCCAACTCCAGGTACAATAAGCGCTGGTGCAATACTACTGTATAGTTGGCCAGGTGCGATGACGACGATATCTGCTGTCTCAATAGCGCGAATAGCGCGCGGATTTGGCGTTGGTTCAGGCTCGAGCCACAGCTCCGGTCGCTCGTCGCCAAATTCCATATCACTAATCTGGAACTCTCCACGCGTCTCTCGACCCTGACTGTCACGCATCGCCAGTTTGACACTCGTGAGCGTAATTGGCTCTACGACACCTTTGATATTGAGCACCTCGCTTGCCACTTCGACGCCGCTGCCGAAATCTCCTGTCATCTTTTCGAGCGCCGTGAGGAAAAGGTTGCCAAATGCATGGCCCTTGAGGCTTCCCTCTTCGAACCGATAATTGAACAGATCTCGCACCCGTTCAGAATCACTGAGTGCCACTAAGCATTGACGGATGTCGCCAGGTGGCAATGCACCAAGCTCGTCGCGTAGTACTCCAGTACTGCCACCGTCATCTGCCATATTTACTAACGCAGCCAGCTGCGAGGTATGGTCTTTGAGCGCAGAAAGTAACGTAAAGCTACCCGTACCCCCACCGATAACAGCTATTTTGATCTCGGTGCGCGCAAACGGTTCTTTCACTGGTCCACCTTTCGTAGTTTTTTGATCACTTTGCCGAACCAGACGGCACTCGGGCGCAGTTTACGCTCCATTGTCAGATAGTTGACCTGCGCCAACCCAAAACGTGGCCAGCGACCACTGTCGAGCTCTACGTTGTCAAGCAGGCTCCAGTGCAAGTATCCAAGCAAATCGACACCATCGGTGATTGCGGCCAGCATAGCACGTATCGTTGCTTCGAGCCACTCCTGGCGCTGTTCGTCTCGCGCGTCGGCAATGCCGTTTTCGGTGATGAAAATCGGCAGCTTGTATTTGTCGTGGAGACGCACTAGCGCGTGTTCGATATTGTCAGGGCTATTGTCCCAACCAAGATCGGTATGACTAAACTCGGGGTTATGGATGCGATACCCATAGACGCGGTAACTCCGGTAATAGTTGACTCCTAGAAAATCGCACTGCTTATACACCTTAAGCAGGAAGTAGTCATCATGGACAAACTGCATAATAGACGCGCTCATATGACTCAGCCACGCATCATCACCTGCATAAATGTATGCCGAGTGATACGCCACCGAGACCTTGGCGCGCGGCTTGAGCTCGTGGATCACGCGAGCAGCTTGATTGTGTGCTCGTGCTAAGTTATTCATCACTACCAGCGTTTGCCATTTACTGCGCACGTTTGGCGGCCATTCGCCAGCATGGTAGCTACGCTCAACATACACATTTGGCTCGTTGATCGTGATGATATAGCGGACATTGATACTAAGCTCCTGCATTACCTTCTCTACATAGCGCAGGAAATATTTGATATTACCGCGCTTAGCGAAACCACCCATATCGGCAAACCATACTGGTAGCGTGAAATGAAACAGTGTCATAACTGGCTCAATACCACGCGCATGCAAGTCGTCGATATACTGCTTATAATGCGCAATGGCTTCGACATTCCACGCACCCTCGGTTGGCTCGATACGCGACCATTCTACACTGAAGCGAAACGCATTCATATGCAGCTGCTCGAGCAAATCGAAGTCCTGCTCATAGCGCTTGTAATGTTCGACTGCACGACCAGACACATAGTTTGCGGGGTTCGTTGCTAGCTTCTCTGTATGATGCCATGATTTGAGATCGCCGTACTGATACAGTGCGCGCGCAGCCAGCGCTTTGGCGTTTTCGAGCTCCCAGACACTCCAGGTATTGTGATTGCCGCCCTCTACCTGGTGCGCCGAGGTAGCAGCGCCCCAAAAAAAGTGAGGAGAAAACGTCTTGGGAGTTTTTGACATATCACCTATTATATCACCCGTACCGCGCCCTAGTGTATGATAGCTATATGGTAACTCTCCTGCTGCATACGCTCTGGCGTGTATTGGTGCTGGGAATCGGCGGTGTGGCGATCTGGCTGATTGTATTTAAAGCCGTGCCATACGCAGACACGCGCATACCCCTCTTCTTTGCCATCTTGCTAGCATATTGCGCCATGGCCTATTTCATTATTCCGCTACTCTTTCGCTTGTATCATGTTATTGTCAAACACGATCATATACCTCTCTATGTCACTACTGGGGACGGCTGGGCATCCGACCCAGTTAATCTCGCTATCATCGCACGCGATCGCGCACACCTAGAAAAAGCGTTTGCACGTGCTGGTTGGTACAAAGCCGATGAGGCAACGCTCATGAATACCCTGCGAGAAGGTGCCTCAATCGCGCTTAATATGTCGTACCCAAATGCCCCAGTCAGCTCGCTCTATCTTTTCAACCGCAAACATGATATCGCATTTGAACTGCCCACCAATACCAGACTCAGCGCCCGCACACGCCACCATCTGCGCCTCTGGCGACTTGAGGCACCCGTGGCCGACAAACATGATCACAATCATTTCGATTTCTGGAGTAATAAGCTGTTTAAATGGCTCTCCGGCGAACGTGAAGTCTGGGTAGCAGCCTGCACCGAAGACGTCCGCCCAATCGGCATACGCTGGCGCACCGGTACCATCACCCACGCGATCGACCACAACGCCGATGTAGAACGAGACTACACCATCGAGTCGCTGAAGCGTGCCAAACTCGTGCACTCTATCGACTCAAGCGATCCTGGAGAACAGTACAAATTCCGTGGCCAGCAGTTCGGCACTTTTATCACAGACGGCGCTATCAAGGTAATCGATCTCAAATGACGACCTAGCTTACGACATCTTCGCCGAAATGCTTCTGCAGGCGCATTTTGATACTGCCTTCGTGGCGGCCAAGTAGCTCGGACAAGGCTGCGATGTCGTTGCCATTTTGAAACCCTTCTTTCAGTGTAGCGTCATCCTGGTTCGTCCAAGGCTTGTAGGCGTTCGGGTATGTTTCGCGCATTTTGGCGATTTTGTCCGCCCAGCCACTAGAACCAGACTTTTTCTTCGGCTCCACGTCACCTTTTTCGGCTCGTTTGGCAGCTTTTTCAGAGAGATGCGCAAAACGAGTGGAGTCTTGCTTGGTCTTACTGCGCAGCACGTCGTCGATCGCCAGCGCGTCCTCACTAATCGCCAGCGCCGTCCGGTTGATACCATAGAGATAGAGACTGTCTATGTTGCGCACACGACTGAGCGCCACGTATCCCATCCCCGGCACAAACGCTTTACGCAGGTCAATACGCGCTGCGTCGAGTGTCATACCTTGGCTTTTGTGAACTGTAATCGCCCACGCGAGACGCAGTGGAATCTGCGAAATACTGGCGCGCTTCTTGTCGCCATCGCGCATCTCCCAGCTATCCGGCACCATAGTCACTGTACGACCACTGCGAAATTCTACTACCGGATAATCCGTGCCAGGTTCAAAATCAACTACGGTTCCAATACTACCGTTTGCGTAGGTGCGCTGCGGAGAATTCTTAACCGCCATTACCAATGCCCCACGTCGTAGCACGAGCTCAGCAGGTGCGAGCACCGAACGCTGGAGCGACTCTACATAGTTTGCCGAGCCTGTCGTAAACTGCTGAAACGTGCGCTCCTCGGTGTCGAGTGCAGCAAGCTTGGCATGATTGATTGTGTCGACGTCGATATTGACCGTGTGAAGCTCGGTAATAGTCTCTGGGTCGTCTGGCTCTATCTCGGCACGTGCTAAAAGCTTTTCAGCGTGGTGGCGACGAATATCACCCGCGCGGAGTGCCGTGAGAATATCGAGCAGTTCTTCGTCGTCTTGACGATGCTGTTCCACGAGATATATCACCACTGGATCCAGCTCTGCCCACACCTGGCTATTGACCACAAAACCACCCGCGCGACCGTCGCTACGATTGACCGGCGGCAGCTGAAAGAAATCCCCACTCATAATTACCTGAATACCGCCAAACGGCTCATCGCGTCGACGCACTAAGCGACAGACTTCGTCTACCATATCGAGTCGATAGTCGTGCAGCATGCTAATCTCGTCGATGATGAGCACGTCGGTCTTTTCGATCGTCTCGCGACGTGTCTTTGACATATGATCTGCAAATCCAGGGCGCAGTTCGTCGGCTACACCAATACCGCTCCAGGCGTGGATTGTGTTGCCACCCAAGTGTGTAGCCGCAAGACCCGTGGTCGCCGTGATAGACACATGCTTGCCTTCTGCCTTGGCGTGGCGAATAAACTGGTTGAGCAAATATGTCTTGCCAGTACCAGCCGGACCAGTCAACAATGCACTATGCCCCTCCAGCAATACCTCGAGTGCGATATCTTGTTTCATTATCTCCTATTGTACTACGATACGAGAGTCGCGTGAACTTGTTCGCATGACCGCACTACTATTGTGTCATGTCACCAAATCACTTATGATTAAGTCATGCATAAATCCGGTGGGTTCACGATTGTCGAAATTATCATCGTCTGTATTGTGTTGGGTATCTTGGTGACTATCGGTACAGTCAGCTGGGCTGGCTCCCTTGTCAGCGGACGTGATCGTACTCGCAACATTGAACAGCAAGATTGGGTGAAACGCTACGACACGTATCGCAATCGCTACAATGTCTATCCAAATGCCTCCAGTACCGGCGTCGCCCTCAACGCGCGCTATTGTCTTGGCACCGCGTTTCCATCCAACACCTGCGCAGGCGGCTCTATAGCCACCAGCACCAATGATGCCGCGCCAAATACGGTCATGACGGAGCTCACAAAAGTAGGTACTCTTCCCGACTACAAACACTCACTCGCACGCGGCAACTATGTTGGTCCTTGGGCAGATTACACCACGTCTACTCGCATTCGGATTTATCAGGCTTACGAAGGGGAAAGCTGCCCTGCCGGTACTACTATAGATACTACTTACTCAGGAGCGACTGTATGTTACATCGAACTCGCCAAAAACTAGCCGGCTTCACTCTTGTGGAGATACTTGTAGTCGTCATGATGATAGCATTGCTCGTGACTATCGGCATTGTAGCCTGGCGCGGTGTCGATGATCGTGCGTTCAATTCACAAGTTGTACATGCCATGACTTCTTATCGCGATGCGTTCGCCCTCTATGCTTCACAAGAGAAACAGTATCCAGCCGTCCCCCAATCCGGCAGCTATTGCCTGCATTTTGGCGGACTCACAGGCGCCGAGGTCAACAGTCGCTGGGGTACAAGTAGACCGACCAGCATTACCGCTCAGTCAGTCACCGAGACATCCTATTTTTGCCGAGATTTTGTAGAATCAACAACCGTTCATGCCAGTTATCCTCCACTTACCAAAGCCATTGACAGTGTACTGAGCGTCAAGCTTCCGGGCGACAACAGTACCTATCTTGCTAACACATATTCGGGTGGCGTATGGGCGCGCTATAGTGGTACGGCCGCTGCTAGCAGTATCGCGATTTACGGCTATTTTTCCGGCAAAACCTGCCCCAGCGGTACGACCCTCAGTTGGAATGACGATAGAAAATCTATCTGTTTCATCAATCTCTCGCGCTCATACCCTGTCACTTACACGGCAGAATCATGGGGCTGGCCGACATAGTTAGCCACGAGGCGGTTCGCCATCTGGCTCGTCGAGCAGCTTCTTGCTCTTAATCTCGTAGCGCTTGCCAGTGATTTGGCTCGTCATATAATCTTCATTGATGAGACTCACGAACGTATCGAGGTCGTGGCCGTCCATGATGATAATTGCACCTGCGTCGTCCGTCATAATATCCAGCTGCATCTCGTCGGCGTACTCCACCGCCTGCTCCTGTGTAACGCCACCCACTTCGAGCTTCTGCAGTTTGGTTACAATCTTTTTGCGCTCTCGCACCATGTCTTGCAGCGTTAATCCTTCCGGAAAACTCAGCTTGTATTGCTGCTCGATCTCGGCTACGCGGGCATCGGCGATAGCCTGTTTTTTATAATCGTAATTGAAAAGGCGCTCAAACTTAGTCTGATTGAACACAAAGATGTCTTTGTCGATGACAAGTACCTGGTTGTCACTCGGTAACTTGAAGCCAACTTCGGCTGCAAACGCACCAAACTTGCCGTCGCGGAATTCCCAGCTAGTGGCGCCTTTGAGTACATTGCCTTGCTGGATCATTTTGATCACGTAGAACTTCTTGTCCTTGTCGTTTGGATCCGTAAACTTCGCGACGATGCCTTTGATACGTTTAAACTCGTGCTCTTGCTCGCTAAATTCTACAATGTCATGGCGCTCATGCTCGATGAGATGAAGCAAGGTTTCGGCTCGCCCTACCTTCTCGAGATCAGTGCGAAGTAGGGTGTTCTCTTCACCGTCGCTGAGCTCGAAATCGCGCACACTTAGTCCAGTGCCCGCACCCATCGTGACGAAGCCGAGGATGTCATAGAGAAACATTGGCTTGATCTGTGCGTTCAGTTCTGTGGCAAAATTCGTGCTATACGGGGTATAGTTTTTGTTGAAAAGGAATAGTTCGACATCAAGGTCGTTTTTGATTCCATCTGTATTATTTGCCCACAAAAAAATATCTGTCGTCTCCGGCATATCCGGCGCTTGCTGATCTTCCATATTCTAACTTTCGTTTTTATCTATAACTACACACTATTGTACAGCAAAATCCTTACGAACTACCGATCACCTGTCAAAATACGCCAAGTAGTTTTTACGTTTCTCGTTATATTCATACTCTGCATTGTCTACCATATTCATGCGCTGTGACACCTCTCGAGCAGTACCTGCGAAATCGTCTCCGGTAATTACTCGAAACTCATCCTCGATAGAAATCCTTTCAGCAAGATCATCGGGTATATATAGGTTATCTAGACTAATCTCGCCAAGCAACGAGCTATGCTGTGACTGTTTCATGCCACCAGTGGTTTGCTCCAAGCTTCGACTCGACTCAACAACACGACTGCCCACCACCCTAAGCCTATCTACCGTACGTAGTTCAGTCGCATGAACACCCTCATCGACACCATTAATTTCTCGAGCGACAATAGTATGCAGTATGTTTGCTTGGGTTATCTCGCGTACAGTGTCTATCTTTGTATAGACTTTAAACGTATCTTCGTAGAGAAGCCCAAAAGGCTCGCCCGCGACGACATCTGGAGGTGTATACCGAGCCATGGGACCGATCTTATACCAGTTCTTGTATCTTGCTAGCTGACCATGACGGTGAGCAAACAACACGCATGTTCTAGCAAACGACATCACTTGTTCGGCCGTGGGTGGGTTATCTGGACGCAGGAAAAATTCGCTCATATGCTCTAACCTCGATTAATATACCCTCTATCCTACGCTTCTTTTTTCAAATTGTCATCAATCCCAGTCAAACCCTTGCCCAAAATGCCCATACCGAGCCGTCTGTTCGTAGATCGGTCGCTTGAGCTGGAGCGCGTCAATGATACCTTGTGGAGTTAAATCATACCCGCTCGCCTGCTCCTGTATGCCATCAACAATCACTGTCGCCTCTAATGGCTGATCGTAGCCAATGGCGTAGGCTAGACGCACGAACACTTCGTGGGCATCGCGTCGCTTCAAATAATCTACGGCTATCTTGCGAGCGATATACGCCGCGCTCCTATCTACTTTGCTCGGGTCTTTGCCACTAAACGCACCGCCACCGATCGGGATACGTGGACCATAATTGTCGACTGCCAGTTTGCGGCCGGTCAGTCCTGCGTCAGCGTCAAATCCTCCCACCCGCCAGTCGCCTGCAGGATTGATATGGAGCGCCACATCGTCTGCGACAGGTGCGATTGTCTGCTCATCGAGCCACACTTCTACCACATTTTGCAACTCATCGTGCGACGCGTGCTGAAAACTTGCCACTACTGCCACAATATACTCGCCATCGAGCGTCACCTGTGTTTTGCCATCATATGACCAGTGTTCATACAGCTCTTGATTCAACCTACGTGCCAGCACCACTTCGAGTGGCAGCAACTCCGGTGTCTCGCTCGTCGCATAGCCGATCATGATGCCTTGATCGCCCGCACCGCCGATGTCGACACCTTGCGCAATTTCTGTGCTCTGTGGCGCCAGCCGGTTGATAATTTCGACGTCACCAGCGATACGTTGTACTATCGCATCGACATCCACGGTCGCTCGGCTTGTCACTTCGCCCGTGACGAACACCGTGCCATGCCCGCCCGCCACATCCACCGCCACACGAGCATCGGGGTCTTCAGCCAAGTGCGCATCCAGTATCGCATCAGATATCTGATCACATAGCTTGTCGGGATGCTTCGGGCTCACGCTCTCGGCAGTTCGGTAATTAGTTGCTTCAGACATAAAAAAATCTCCTCCCATATCTGTTCTAGCGAACAAGGAAAGAGTACACAAAAGTTTTGCTCATATCTTCCCTAGCTATGCTAGGCTGGATTTGGCACCGTGATGTGCTGGTAACACACCCGTTTGCCGGTGGGTCGTAGGGCCAGTCCCTCGCCACGCTCTTGATATTTAGTTGTTAATCCCTTGATTGTAGCACAGGCCACAGCAGCTGAGCAACAGCGGCCCTTACCCGCCGCTCGTCTTGTTCGTCAAGTTCGCTGTATCTACCCTCGTCCGAATATTCTACTCGCGTATCACCCGAGCCAGCCATAACAATACCAATCGACTCAAATTGTCCGAGCTTGACTACAGCCATGCCACCACGCAGCAACAAATACGACGCAACTTCATAATCACGAGAAATTCCTCGGCGACCTTTTTTGTAGCGGTAAATACTCGTCGTCGCGAGATACGTATCATCAGGCGACGCTTGGTGATCAAACAACATGTCATGTACACCATAGTTCAGCTCCTCACTCGACATGTCAGTGAGTAGCGAGCGCTCGGTCTTCCTCGTCATAAGTGTACTCACCTTGCGCGGCGGTGCAAGTGGAAAATACAGCGTATCCTGATCCCAGTCGACACCGTCCACTTCTCCGTCGCTTCGCACAGTATATGCGCCCCCTATACACTTACGATCAAAGTGCAGTTCGAGATTCTGCATCAATCCACCAATCTCCGCACTCACGTCGCGGTGCACGTCATGCGGAACATCTTCCCACGCGTGCTGTCGCATAGCTATATCCTCGCGCCTTCGCGTGCTTTGTTCGCCCACTCGTCTGCCAGCTCATTAAGCTCTGTACCTACATGACCGCGCACCCAGATCAGCTCCGCCTGTGAATCCTGATACAGTGGATATACTTTTTGGACGATGTCGAGGTTTTTGATCTCGCCACCTTTTTTCTTCCAGCCCTTCGCTTCCCATCCGGGTGCCCATCTGGTGATGACATTGATCCAAAACTCGCTGTCAGTACGAATCTGACATGGTGCGCCTGCTGCATCTTCTAGCGCCGCTACAATCGCGAGACCCTCCATGCGGATATTTGTCGTCTCCCCATCTTCGCTACCCAGAATATGCGGTGTACCGCCCTTGATAACAGCAAAGCCACCAGGACCCGGATTTGGGCTCGCACTGCCATCGGTATAGTATTCAATCATAGCCCTATTGTAGCGAAATCGCGCAGCGTGCGCTAGCGGTCGTTTTCGTGACCCAGTTCAGCCAGGTGCTCCACCAGCTCCTCTCGCGACAAATGCGATATATCTACCTCATTATGCTGTGCAATCATATAACCCTGTATGATGTGCTTAAGCCGGATTGCATCGTGCCGCCAAAACAAGTCGATTTCGAAGTGATCAGTAGAATTCATGACGCGACTCGATATCACCACTGAGCCAAAGAAAGGCCCGAGTGTACACGATACGTTCAAAATATCCTCCACACGAATGCTCACTGTTTTGGAAGTGAAGAAAAACGTCCGGCTGATAATAGTGACTTTTGTCCGATCAACGATCACCGTACTCGGAAAAAGCGTCATCGGAAACACCGTATTGACACTCACTAGCACTTCATGTGAACGTTTCGCCATGTTGCGAAGCTTGTCGATCTTGCGCAAACTACTCGCGTGACTATCCTCTGGAGCTACAAATATTGGCATAATACTACCAGGTCCAGGTGCCGCGATCTCATAATCAAGAAAACGCCGCGTCTGGTAAATACCATGCATCGCGACGTTTCCAAGTTTTTTGCTCCTACGCATCCAGTTGGCAGGATTCATGGACAATGAGTGAGGAGGTGGCGATGTGTCTCGCTGAAGCTCAGGCTGCGTCTTTGGCATCTTCACCTCCTATAGAGTTATTACATCTAGTATAGCACACTGTGGCCACACCAACTACCATCCTGTTTCATCATGAGTTTCAGGAAATTCTCTATTGGCATACTGCCCTTGTGGTCGTTGCCCCGCCTCGTATCGCTGAGACTGGGCAAAGTCTGCGCGCTCTGCACGTGACATATCCCCGATCATATTACTTAACGACGATTCATCTAGCATTTCGGTATAGCTATCCCGCGCACGCGCACGCGCATGGAACATATGTTTCAGCTTTGTCGGCCAATCTACCCTCAGTGCTTGCCTCGCAATCTGCGTTGGTAGATTTTCCTCAGTCATATACTCGACACCACTCATGTGATAATCATAAACCAGTGCATCGAATTTTTTGTTTCGTTCTCTTATATACTCAGGCACATATGTATATGCACCAGTTGCCAAAATACCTTGCAGTTCAACTAGCAGTCTCTCGCGGTTATCTTCAAACTCTGGACGACTGAGCGAAAAGGCGTTTGGCAACCGCCCCTGCATGAGTCCGACCGCTACTCCACCCTGTTCACCGCCATTCCTCACTTCGTATTGTCGCAGATAGATGCCATTATCATCCAATAGTGTCACGGTTTTGCCATGGAAAACTTCGCGTGACGTAGGGCTCGGTGACAACTCTATAGTTATCTCGCCAAACTCATCGGTAGTACTTTGCCAAGTCGCGCTGGACTGTGCTTCGGGCAAATAGTCCAAGATACTTGTCGCCACGCGTTCAATATCAAGGCATATTTCTTCATATGTTTGCGCTTCGCGCAGTTTGAGATACTTTTCTGGATTACTCATACTCATAGTCTTGCGTCCACTTATACCACAAGGGTGCAAGCTTGTGCTAACGGTAAAATCTTCAACTTCGCTATTATTATAATATTTTTGGCTTATCGAACTTTCGATCGAGCTCGCGTCCCCAGTACAACCGATTCAGCTCATATTTTGTAGCTCCTCGTGCAGAGAAGCAGCTTATCGAAGCATGCACGCCGAGTGCCATTTCCACTACCGCTCTTGCTTCCTGGGTCCGTGTCACAAACTCACTAAAAGCCTTGGTCGGCAACTGTGCATCAATATAACCCCACATTGCATGCCGCACACCCAGCTCCATGTCATCATAACAAATATTGAGTGCGATATCCCAGAATTCAACTTCTTCACACGACTCAGTGACTGGTGGTTCAACATCACTCGCATCCAATACCTCAAGCACTTCACACATAGCCAAAACATGGGCTTGGTCATCATCAATCCACCCACCTTCGTATGAGTCACCCTCTTGCCATGCATGCCAAATCATACCACGCCCAATCGAGAACTCGTAACGATGCCATGAATCGTCATCGGAGTACGTATCTACCGCAAAATCAGCCTCGCGTACATTACCATTCTCTGGCATCTTCACATGGATACTAGTCGAAAGCTCATCGTCTCGCAAATACACATGAAGTTGTTGCAACATGCCCCCGGCATGCTCATCGAAGTCGGCACTTCGCGTCATATAGATTTTGCGCACGTATTCAGCGAGATAATTTGCATCATCTCTGCGGCGCGCTTCTTGCTTTTTCTCGCATTCGTGTGAGTGTAATCCCATGGTAGCCTCTTTTCGTCTAGAGTACTCCCCGGGGACACGAATGTACAGGCTATTATCGCGCGAGCAGCACCTCTTTTTGCAACAATCCGATGAGCGTCGCACGAGCAATCCCAGTGAAATTATGATCCGCCGCGATATCGTAATGCGTCGCATACTGGATTTCGTCGACATTCGTCATGCCAATCACTTCGTCCTGTGTCGCACGGATGATGATGGTCGGCACAGTGTTGGCTATTTTTTGATACAGATCCATGGGCATATACTTATCGAGACTTTGCAGATATTCTTGCGACAAATAGGTTGTCGTACCGTCGGTTCGTGGGAGTTCGGATATACCATCAGGATTGATCTTACTACCAGGGCGGTTCAGCATTTTGCCAATCGTACGCTGCATACTCATATTGACTGGCGGTGCGAGAAGGATTACTCTTGCCACCCTGTCGAGACTAATAAGTCCCGCTACCACACAGCCCTGCGAATGACATAGCAACACCACATCATCACCTGCCGCGTCGATCTACGCTTGCAGCTTCGCCGCTTGTTCGTCAAGCGACGCTACGACTGTGTCGCCATTTGGCTTCACTTCGTTGTAGTCAAACATCACAAACTCAGCAGATGGAATAGACTCGGCAATTTCCGGAAACATACCCCGCGAATCTGCGGTGACGCCGAAGCCGTGGGAGCAGATAATCTTACTTCTCTTCACTCGTATTGCTCGCTTTGTCTTCAAGCGCTTTGCCTGCGGCGTGCATTCCTCGGTCAACTTCAAATGTCATCAGCTCACCCTCAAATATAACCATACGTACAAGTTTCGTCCCAATACGCTCCAAATTAACGGTTGAATAGACCGGGGCATCAAACTCAGAACTTCCTTTTTCCATACCCTATAACTCTGTAATTTTGACTCGTCGCTGCTCAGTCGTATCACGATCGCGAATCGTCACTGTGCCGTCACCTTCGATCGTCTCGAAGTCGATTACCACGCAGTGCGGTGTACCAATTTCGTCTTGGCGGCGGTAGCGTTTACCGATGTTGCCGTTGTCGTCCCACATCACAGCGCCGTGTTCTTTCTTGAGTATCTGGTAGACTTCGCGAGCTTTTGCAACTAGTTCGGGCTTATTCTTGAGTAGCGGACTCACGGCATATTTGACTGGTGCAAGGTGTTCTGGGAACTTCATCACGATGCGCTTCTCGCCGTTTACTTCGTCTTCGGTATATGCTGCGCTCATGACAGCCATGACCGCGCGCTCCACGCCGAAGCTTGGTTCGATCACATGGGGTACAAATTTTGTGTTCGTACCTTTGATCGTATACTCCATACTCTTGGCGGAGTTGTTTTGGATGTTCATCAGGTCGAAGTCGGTACGGTATGCCAGACCAAGTAGCTCTTCTTTGCCAATCGGGAAATCGTACTCGATGTCGATGGTACGCTTGCTATAGTGGGCACGATCTTGCTCTGGAACCTCTAGCTCGTGGATGCGATCTTGCGGTAGACCAAGCGCTTCGAGATAGGCATGGATATCCTTGAGCAGTGCGTCGAAGCTTACTTCCCACTCATCTGGATTTACGAAGTATTCGATCTCCATCTGCTCGAACTCGCGTGAGCGGAAGATGAAATCGCGCGGTGCAATCTCGTTGCGAAACGCCTTACCCTGCTGCGCCAAGCCAAACGGTAGGTCTGGATAAAAATTGTCTACAACGTTTTTGTAATTTGTGAAAATTCCTTGTGCAGTTTCTGGGCGAAGATAACTCACGGATGTCGCATCGCTCGACGCACCCACATGCGTAGTAAACATCATGTTGAACGTACGAGACTTACTGAGTGGATTGCCATCTGGACTCTTAATTCCCTGCTCTTCGATCGCCGCGTCCATCTGCTCCATCGTCATACCCTCGGCATCCACACCCGCATCTTTCAAGATATGGTCGGTACGAAAACGGCGATGATTGACAGTATCCTCACATAGCGGATCAACAAACGTATCGACATGCCCACTCGCCTGCCAGACCTTCTGATTCATGATAATCGCCGCGTCCACGCCGTACATATCCTCGCGATCGTCTACAAACATCTTCCACCACAGTTGCATGATATTGCGCTTGAGCGCTACGCCAAGTGGGCCATAATCCCACGTGCCACTGAGTCCGCCATAGACGTCCGAACCTGGATAGATAAACCCGCGACGCTTCGCCAGGCTGATGATATTGTCCATTGTCTCGTTTGTAGATTTCTTTACCATAATTAACAACAGTATACCAGATTCGCGACCTCTGTACCACTGTTGACTCGGCTGTCGAGAGTTTTACAGTAGATAGAGGGACTATGCCACAACCCCGACCCAACGAGAGAGGATGGAAGTGCCCTACTCCAGCACGTATTTCACCTTCTGCAACTCAGTGCAAGAAGGAAATACTGAGCTCACAACACTGCTCGTCGAGTCGTTCGGCTCGCAACTCAAACGCGATTTGCTCGCAGTGCGCAAATACGAGGAAGGAGGCGCAAAAAAAGTCAGGGGGCTTTTACTGTGTGCTCACGATGCCACCGTGCATCATGAGAGCAGTGACGCAAGGCTAAAGCTGTTGAGGATTGCCAAGCAACTCCACTCGGAAACGGCCCACCTCATGTACAGCTCTATGTTCTCGCCTACGACTAAGCTCCATCCTGGATACGAAGCGCAAGCGTTTGCTTGTTGGCATATGCCTACCTGGCGCCGCTTGCTCAAAAAACCGCCAGGGTTTGCCCGCTAGTCCCCTCGGAGCCATGCCACCGTGAACACTTCGCTGTGTCCGGTGGCATGGCCATTACCTCGCTCCGCTTTTCGTTAATCTGTAGCCGCATGCTGATGCGCTGTCGCCGCCACGACGATGAGGTATTCACTAAGCCCACTGACATGTCGCGCCACATGGAGGGGGCGCTCGGCCAAAAGACGCAGCACTTTGATATGGTTCGCCGTGATATCACCTGCGTCGTGCGGTACTAATGCTTTTTCGCCGACATTATAGCGATACGTTTGATCTGCCCGAAGCAGTTCCCCTAGAGCGTCGCGCTGCGTAC
This sequence comes from Candidatus Mycosynbacter amalyticus, assembly GCF_025273655.1. Taxonomy (GTDB): domain Bacteria; phylum Patescibacteriota; class Saccharimonadia; order Saccharimonadales; family Saccharimonadaceae; genus Mycosynbacter; species Mycosynbacter amalyticus. The sequence goes on along the minus strand of NZ_CP045921.1, from coordinate 316,563 downwards.
TAAGTTCGTCGCCCATGAGCCGGGCGTATTGAATATAAAACCATGCCTTGGTAAGTGCCGAGCTAGTTGACGGATCATCGAGCCCGGCCAGTACCTCCTTGGTAACCGTAAACCATTCGCTGCTATCAGCATGTTCGCTAGCGCGAGATACTAGCTTAAGTACTTCGTAGGCAAACTGCAGTCTATCGTAGTCCGCCAGTATCTGCCGATAAAATGTCACCATGCGAGCTGAGCTCAGTACCATCAGCTCGCCCTTGCCAGGGCGCAGCAGCACTTCACTCTCCGCGAGCAGTTCTACACCGCCGGCAAGCTTGGAGCGTGGTTTGCGCACACCGCGCGCCATAGCGCTCCGCTTACCCAGTGGCGTAATAAGCTGCAATATGCGATCACTTTCGCCGTAATCTGTGCGCCGTAGCACGATCGCTTGAGTGCGTTCCGGCTTCATACTCCAACCCTTGTAAGTGCACGCACTGTATCATCTGGGCGCATCGTTGTCTTGTCTAGCACCACTTGAATGCCATACGATTTGAGCGCTTCCATATTGAGCAACTCAGCTTGTGTTGTATACATAACTACGGGTAGTTTGCTCGTCTCTTCATACGACTGCAGCTCGTGTAGCAGCGTAAAAGCCGTGTTGTACGCTAGCAGCACATCAAGCACAATCGCATGTATATCTGCTACCTCTATCTGATCTACAGCAGCTTGCGCATCTGACACGTGAGTTACCGTATAGCCGGCGCCAGCAAGTATTCGCTGTTGCTGTGCAGCAAACCACATATCATCTTCTACCAATAGTATTGTGGTCACAGAAGTGCCAGCTGCTCGGACGCCATCATGTTGATATAGAACGTCATGCCGTCGCGGTGCCGATGAGTGCCGATATGACTCTCCATGGCCGCCGCAAAACGCTCAGCAATCATAAGCCCCAAGCCACTTGAGGCTGGTCGACCAGTGATCGCTGGGTTCGCAGGTATCCCACGATGTGGCAAAATCGGCCCAGTGTCACGTACGCCCACAACCACGCGTCGCTGCGCTCGCTCCACTGTGAGTACCACTGGGGTTTTCTCTGACCCATAGTGCAAAGCATTGTCGCCAAAACCAAGTAGTACACGTCGAAGTAGCTCTCGGTTGGCCACTACTAGCGGCGGATTGCGTCGCGGCTGCACGTCTAGCGTGCGACCGTGCGCTCGGTATAGGGGTGCAAGCTCTTGCACCACTTCTTCGCAGATTTGCTGAGCATTGATTGGCTCGAGTTCAAACAGCCCATCCTCAAGTCGCGCCGTCTTGGTGAGATTGCTCGTGAGTCGCAGAGAGCGCTCGCTGGTGAGGATAAGCTGATCAACCAGTTGACGCTGCTGTGTATCGCTAAGGCTCTCGCGCAGCTCGAGCGCGAGCTGGCGCATCAATGCGGTTGGCGCCTTAAGCTCGTGCGCAGCGCCCATGATACCAAATGACCCGTCATACGACGGGCCATGCGACTGCACTATATCCCTCCGTGTCATACCTCTATGGTAGCACGAAGCGGATACGGGCAATATTGCTATTGGTTAAATGTAACGGTTTTGATGAGCGCGTCAAAATCAGGCTTAAACGTGTTGGCGTCGGTGCGGATCGTGAGCGTTTTGTCTCGAATCTTGTAGACTACAGCTGAACCTCGGATGTTTTCGCTGAAGTTGCCATCGTAGCGTGTACCGGTATTTCCCTGGGATGTTGTCGCCGACGAGGCCAAGTCCCCGTTGTTCACCTTCGACTTGTAGCTTTCGATCACCTGGTCGTAATCACGCTCCTCGACGGTCACTCGCAGCGCAAACTGCTCTGTAGCGCTCACCTTTGGTACGGTGACTGGGTGGAGGTATGCCTCGTATTTGCCGCCCTTAGTAGGATCGCTCGCAATATAGACACTCCATGTCTTGGGATATTTAAATGTCACACGTCCATAATCGTCTGGGCCTACGAAGTCACGATTCGGTTCTTTTTCGCGTTCAGCAAACTTCTTCTCGTCAACTTCCTGCTGAGCCTTTTCGGCTTCAACTACGGCTACTTTGATCTGCCCGTTCACGTCGGTGCTTTTGGCCTGATACTGCGTATATGCCCAGATCGATAAGCCGCCAAATACGACAGTCGTAAGACCGAGGATAATCACCGCGATCAGTAATAGCGAAGCGCCGCCTTCTTCATGTTTGTGTAGAGTATTCATGTCGCCCATTATACTTGTGGTTTCTCGGGGTGTAAAGGAGAAATGTGATACAAAAAATGCGCACGATGTTGACGTGTGGCCGCGACACTCGGTACTGCGAAGCCATAGCTAACAAACTCGAGTGGCCGCCCAAGTCGCGCAGCCTCTTGCTCAACTTTTTGATACATTTTGGCGATATCACGGGACTCGCCAAACGTGTATACCAGCGTTACATCATCAGGAAACTGCGTTGTCCAAAGATTACGTAGCTCCACGCGCGGGCGCGGCTTTACATGCCGTAAGCGTAGTCGCGAGGCTACGACGAGGAACGGATTGAGCTCATAGCCGACAGCTTGCGCACCACGCAGTGCGGCAGCTCGCAGCACTACACCATCGCCACTGCCGATATCGAGCACCACATCGTCCTTGCCAAGCGGCCGTAGTTCATCGAACGCTTCAGCCAGTTCTCGCTGCTGCGTCGGTACGTACGGTGCGCCTACCAGTACCGTGCCAAGAAATACCAGGAGTATCACTGCCACGATGACTACAAAAATTGTCAGCATGCTATTTGCCCGAGTCGCTCACCTGCTCGATAGTATTTTTGAGTCCCGCGATATCGCGCTGGATCTCGTCGGCAAGCTTCTGTGCTTGTTCATAACAAGAGGTCGCCTGCTCGAGCACAAATTCATCACTGTCGAACCACGCAACAGCTTGCTCGAGTTGTTCGATTTTTTGTTCGATTGTCGTATCATTATTTTTTGTCATAACTTTTTACCTCTGCAGTTAGCGTATAGGTGCTGCTCTCTACTTCTATCATACCACCTGGCTTTGCATCACCGCGCACGAGCGCATAGCCACGCGCCAACACGTGCGCAGGATTGTAGGACTCAAGTAAGCGCGCATGCTGGCCGACCCGTACTTCAACTTGCTCTAATTGACTCGAGATCTTTCGATACATCTCGAGTCGCAAACCCTGCACATACTCCGCTCGTTGCAATATCAGCTGCACCATACGAGGCGCAAGGCGCGAGGCTAGCGACTTGACGCGAGTCGACACTTCACGTTTGTCCGGCAGAAGAAGCTGTGCGGCATTGCTTGGTGTCGCAGCGCGCACATCCGCCGCCAGGTCACTCAGTGTCACATCGACCTCGTGCCCCACACCCACCAGAGTTGGTGTGCGACTGGCAGCAATCGAGCGCACTAGCTGTTCGTCATTGAACGCACTCAGATCATCGGTACTCCCGCCGCCGCGGATGATCACCAGCGCGTCAAGTGGTGTTTCAAGCTGATTGAAATACTCGATAGCTCGCACCATCGCCTCTGGCGCATCGAGCCCCTGCACTAGTGTGTGATACACCTTGAACTCCACGCCGCCCCACCGCTCGTTGGCGATCTTCATAAAGTCACCGTAACCGGCCGACTGCATGCTCGATATGATGCCTACGGTACGTGGTATCGTTGGCAGCAATCGCTTACGCTCCGGTGCAAACAATCCTTCGGCATCTAGCTTGGCCTTAAGCAACTCAAACCCTTTTTTGATACTACCCTCACCTACAGGTTTGATCGCATCGACTGTCAGGCTAAATTTACCAAAGTTTGTCAGCTTGGGCCTGGCCCGCACTGCCACTTTCATACCGTCTTCAAGCGGTACTCGCAGCGCAAACACCATCATAAAACAGCCGATGCTCGCTCCTGCATCTTTGAGATTAAAAAACACGAACTTACCCTGATTGACCTTGAACGATTCTACCTCGCCCTCCACTACAACAGTTGGATAGGCGTATTCCAGCGTCTGATTTGTGCTTGCGACAAAATCAGAGACGCTAAACGCGGGTAACTGGCTGTTTTCCATGAGTCAAAATCGCTTGTTGATAAAATAGGTAACCTGCAGCAATCGTACCGAGCATCAGCAGTACACGCGTGAGCAAAATCGCAAGTAATGCGATCCCAGGTGGAATGCCCGCAACCGTGAGAAACGCCACCATGATCGCTTCGTATGCGCCCGCACCGCCTGGTGTAACCATGAAGAATCCAGCCAATCCCGCGAGCCCGTAGGCGATCACTAGCGGCGCTGGATTGACAGGATGCCCCAGCGCCAAAAACGACACATAAAACATCGCGACTTCAACAACATTGAACACCAAACCCCATAGAAACGGTACTACCAGCACTCGCAGATTTTTGCGAATAAACGTATAATCGTCGCGCACTTCTTCGAAAAACGCGCGGATTGCATCCTCTTTCATGACGGGTCCCACACGACCAAATGTCGCTAAGCGCACCGTCGTATTGACCAGGCTTGTCAGTCGTCGCGCAAACCCACCGACACGCTCCTTGTGATTGAGCAAATACATTACGAGTAGCATCGCCCCACCCATAATTACGACAAGCCCGATCGACGAGCCAACAACCCAACGATTGATATTGCCGTCAATCGCCATCAGTACAATTGCAAGCAGCAACAAAATACCAAATGAGAGAAATGCCGACACCATACGCACTAGCTGCGCGGCTGTCGATCGGCTTGCCGACACCCCATAATGCTTGAGTCGCCATCCCATGTACGAAATACCGCTCACGCCTCCACTCGGCAGCACATGATTGACGAAATTCATCTCAAGTGCTAAGCGCGGCAACGTCAGATTGGAGATGTTTTTGATATGCTTCTGTCGCTTCAGGTATGCAAAAATCATCTCACCCGCTGCGTAATACGAGACAAACTGCAATGGGATGAGGAGTAGTAAAATCCAGAGATTCACTTGGTCGAGCAGATTGTATGCTTTCTCGATCTCATGGCGCGCCAGGTACAGTACCAGCGCCAGAAAAGCGACGGTGATGATACTCACCCATGTACGGCCAGAAATTCCCTTCAACATATAGTCTTAGTGTAGCACGTCGCGGCGCGTTATGCCTCAGGCCGTCAGGCATGTATACTGGTGATATGTACATGACAATCCTCGGTCGCCAGAGTGCGCTTGGACTTGCAGAGCTGGAGCGAGCCTACGGTAGCGCACGGCGTTTTTCTGCTAGCGTCGCCACGCTCGAGGCAGCACCAGATGTCCTGAAGCTTGGAGGCTCGCTCAAAACAGGTCGTGTCGTGTTGACACTCCCCAGAGGCGAATGGCGTGACGTGCATACAAAAATTATGCAACACTACACAAACCAGTGGAAGTCAAGCGATCATAAGATTACTCTCGGCATAAGCGTCTATGGCTTACGTGCTACATCTAGAGATATTCAGCGCACTGGTCTTGAGCTCAAAAAAAAACTTAAGCAGCACGACACGAGCCTGCGCCTCATCCCCAACACAAGCGCCGCACTCAACACAGCCACTGCGCATCACAATAAACTCGGTCTCTCACCAACCAAAGTAGAGCTACTCATCGCAAAAGGTAGTGATGGCACGATTATCATCGCTGAAAGCACTGGCGCGCAGCACATCACTGCCCTCGCTCGCCGCGATCAAGGGCGGCCCAAACGCGATGCATTTGTCGGCATGCTGCCGCCCAAGCTTGCTCAGATTATTGTCAATCTTGCCACCGGCTCACGCCGGGCGCCACTCACCGTGCTCGATCCGTTTTGCGGTACCGGGGTCCTCCTCCAAGAAGCCATGCTCATGGGCTACAATACCTACGGTACCGATCTTGCAGACAAAATGATCGATTTTTCTGAGGTCAATCTCGCGTGGGCACAACAAAAACTACACGCGCCTGGACAGTATCGACTCAGTCAAGGAGATGCGATGGCAATGCAGTGGCAGCCCCCTATCGATGCGGTGGCCTGCGAAACATACCTTGGTCAGCCGTTCTCGGCACCACCATCGCCCACCAAGCTACGCGAGGTTCGAGGCAACTGCAATCACATCATCGTGTCATTTCTTGCCAACATCGCGAGTCAACTTGCATCGGGTACGCCGCTCTGCATAGCCGTGCCCGCATGGCGTGCGACCGACGGATCGTTTACACATTTACCTCTCACTCGCGAGCTCGAATCATATGGATTCCGGCGTATTGCGCTCACTTCAGTTGAGGCAAGCGAATTACTTTACTATCGCGAAGACCAAGTTGTTGCTCGCGAACTACTCGTGATCGAAAAAATATAATTACCCGCATCTAGGCAGGTAATTATATTTTAGTTCTTCGTATGGTCTACTGTGGTCTATTTAACTGTTGCTGTCGCATTCACAGAAGAGACGCCGGTTGCCGCGCTAGATGGAACCACCTCAAGCGAATCATAGATCGCCTTCGCTGCCGCATCACGTGCCGTCTGAGCCGCTGTCTCTGTTGTCGCACAAGCAGTGGTAGGTGCAGTGTAGACATAGTAGGCATCCCCTACCTTCTTACCGGCCTTGCTGGCAGTCGAAGTGCCAACTTTGACATCGGTCGTGTAACGAGCCAGTACTGGCACATTGCCAGTAAATGCACATGGGTGCGTTGCCGCATCACCCGTGCCGGTCGTCAACTTGACGAGCGTCTTCGTCGACAGGGCAACTGCGTCAGACGCAGTATCTGCTGGTGCTACCGTATAGCCAAACACAATCGTCTTTGTCGCATCAGTCTCTTTGAAGCGCACACCAAGACCTTCGATCGTGCGATACCCGCTACTGTCTGCCGCCGCTTGCTGTTCGGCTGTAGCTTTTTTCAGCTGAGTACTCAGTGAGCTGTTTGTAGCTTGAGCGCTTGTCAGCTCAGACTGTGCCGCAGCCAATTGATCATTTGTATCCGCCACTTGCATATAGAAATAGCCAGCTCCAGCCAGAGCGATCACGAGCAACACACCGAGAAGGCCAGCCAACAGGCCAGCTTTACCTTTTTTCGGCTCGTCTTTAGACTGCTCTTGTTTGCGCAGAGCCTCGACTAAAGGATTTTTGGCCTCATCCGACTGAGCTGTTTCTTTCTCGAGATCTACCGGCGCCGTCATTACTTCCGCCTCATCGATCTCTTCCGCGGCAATTTCCTCTTTCGAGTCGGGCTTGGTATTCTCGGCACTTTCGATGCCCTCTATGCGACCAAGTTCGCGCTCTTCCTCACTTACTGATTCTTCTGGCTCTTCATTTGGCTTAGATTCGTCAGTTTTTGTATCATCATCACTTAGTACAGCTGTAATATCAATTGCATCTGCTTTTTTGAGTTCTTCGGGATCGACACCAGATGTCAAGCTATTGCTATCCTCCTCTTTGTCCGTGTCGTCAGTTTTTGTATCAGCCTCGTCGTCAAACTTAACAGCTACTTTTCTCTCGTCGTCCTGCTCAGGTTTCTTCTCTGGCTCATCAGCCTTCGCCTCACCTACGACTGGTTTTTTCTCGTCGTCGTTCATACTGCTTACCCTTATTTACTTATCACCATAGTACATGGAGGCGTATGTCGGGTCAAGTACGCTTGACGTATAGGGGTATTTCCGGTACAATGGTGTAGATTATTCAATAGAAACTATAAGGAGTTACTCTATGTCAAAAGTCAAGGCAGGTGGTTCAAGTAAAAACAACCGCAAAAGTCCCGGCAAACGACTTGGCGTCAAACTGTTTGGCGGACAAGCAGTCAAAGCTGGTCAAGTGATCGTACGTCAGACGGGCGCTACTAAGCTTGCAGGCGATGGCACCTATATCAGCCGCAACTTTACGATTCATGCAGCCAAAGATGGTGTAGTAGAGTTCAAGAAGGTCAAAAAAGGCCTCTTCACTGGCAAGACAGCGCCCCGCACGCAAGTACACGTCAAGTAATCCCACCTCGCGAGATTAGATAAGCAAATACACTCCACCGCGAGTGTATTTGCTTATCTATGGCTTGATTGATGAAAACCAGCTACAGAAGCGGAAGCCACGACATAGCTAAAAACCTCCCGGATCACGGGAGGTTTTTGTAAATGTAGAACGCAATTATTGATCGACTGGAAGGCCGAGGTGATGTTTGACCCTGGCAATCACATCACCAATCACCACTTGTGATTTCACCAAATATTCATCAACACCCAGATTCTCAGCGCGCTCTTTATCCTTCGGCTGGCTTAGAGCAGTCAGCATGATCACGCGCGTATTGGCTGTTGCTGGCGTATTACGAATAATATCGAGTACGTCGAAACCGCTAATCTTTGGCATCATAGCGTCAAGTAATACTAGATCTGGCTTGTATTCCTGAATACTAGAAAGTGCGTCTTCACCATTAGTCACTAGCTTTGTTTCAAATCCTTCAAGCTCAAGCCTAGAGCGATATACTTCTGCAAGTGTCGTGTCGTCTTCTACGAGGAGAATTTTCTTTTTGGTATCCATAGACCTCATTGTACTCTACTCACCACTCAAAGCACAAGCTGTTACTGCGAGAGCTGCTGCAGCGCCGTATCAAGCTGTGGGTCTTTGTCGGCATTGACATCGTCTTTCGTCAGATCTACCTTTGTATCTGGCGCTATACCCTCTTTAGTAATGTTTTTGCCATTTGGTGTATACCAGCGTGCTACAGTTACCTTCAACTGATCGCCGTTCGTAAGATCTACGAGCTCTTGGACACTACCCTTACCGAATGATTTCTCACCAATCAGCTTCGCCTTGCCATGATCATGCAACGCACCAGCTACAATCTCACTGGCACTTGCCGAGCCGGCGTTGATCAGCACTACCGTTGGCGTATCACCCAACACTGGGTTTTTGGCGGATTTACGTTCATCTACCACTTTGCCGTCGCGACGCTCCGATACGACCACTTGATTGTTCAGCCATACGCTCGCCGTATCGATACCCGCTTCTAGATAGCCGCCGCCGTTACCGCGAAGGTCAAGTATCACGCCTTTCACGTTTTGCCGCTTCATATCTTCGGCGCTAGAGCGCACTTTGGTGCCAGTATCTTTGTCAAAACGACTTACCGTAATAATACCCACCCCGTCCTTCACTTTTGACTCTACGTCCGGTGCAACAATCTTCTCGCGTGTAACTGTGAAATCTTTTGCCTGTCCATCGCGCTCAATAGTAATTTTGACCGTCGAGCCGACATCACCGCGCACTTTGTCCACTACTTCATCGACAGTCAGCTTCTGTGCCGATTCACCGTTGATACCGATGATCACATCTCCCGCCGCCAGGCCAGCTCGCGAGGCGGGAGAGTTGTCGAGCGTACGGATTACTGTCACTTTGTCATTGCGATTGCCCAGCTCCGCGCCGATACCGCCGCCGATGTTACCCGACAAATCATTTTGCAGATCCTGAGCCTCTTTGGCGGTAAAATACTGGGTATAAGTATCACCCGCAGCTGCTACCAGTCCTTTGTTTGCACCCTCTATAAGCTTCTGCTCGTCGAGCTTGCCGTCAAACTTGGCATTGAGTTTGCGATATGTCTCCTGCAATGAACTGGCATCCAACTGGTCGGTGCTCACCTGCACGCCAAATGTCCCGCCTACCATGCTAAGAAGCTCCGTGCCGCGCGTGCCTGCGACAAAGCTCACTGCAGATGCTACAAGCACCGCAATTATGACAAATGTCGCACTAAAAGTTGTTGGTTTTGCGGTTCCGCGTGCTGGGGCGTGCGCGCTATGAGTCGGCTGTTTGTCTGCCACTGGTTTCCTCCGTTTTTACTCATATAAGTATACCGCATTTCAGTACGAAATGCGGTATTACCATAACAATTGTGACTCGGCTTAGAAATAGATATAGGTGAGGCCGGCTGCCGAGCGAGTATATTTACGATATAATCCATCCCATTCAAGATTATAGTCACTTACCGTGATAGTGCCGTCGGCATTGACGCTCTCAACATACATTACATGGCCATAATAGCCGATAGGCCACATAGCTACCGAGCCGGCGCGTGGCGTACTACCACTCTGAATACCATAGGCAGCAACAGTTGAGGGCCATTGACGTGCGTTGCCCGCGCCGCCGAAGTGCGGCACGAAGCGTCCAGTACTTGCTACCTTCCAGGCGGCATAGCTCACACATTCGCGAGTATAGAGTCCCCAAGGGTCAATATACGCATCAAGCGGTGCATTTGCCCACACTCCAGGGTACCCACCACCACCAGGCGTACCAGCGGGGATCGAACCACTCCAGCCACCGCCACTCTTGGCTGCAGCAGCTGCTGCAGCTGCTGCAGCTCGGCGATTCTCTTCGGCCTGCGCAGCGCGAAGGCGCTCTACTTCGGCGTTTTTGGCATTTGCCTTCTGGCGATACGCGTCCTCTTGACCACGAGTTTCTTCTACGATAGCTGCTTTTTCGGCTTCTTTATCAGCAAGCTGTTTGCGCTGCGCCTCTTGATTGGTCAGTTCGCGTTCTACACCCTGCTTTTGCTCTTCAAGCTGCTTCTTGAGGGCAGCAATCTTATCAATTGTATCGTCAAGCTTATTCTGCACTGCAGACTGCTGCGCTTGTTTGTCTACGAAATCACCAATTGTCTTGCTACTCGCGATCATCTCAAGCGTCGAGGTGCTAGAATCGACATACATATCGGTGATTGTGTTGCCGAGTGCTTTTTTGTTATCCGCAATCTTTACTTCGCTGTCTTTGATATCACTCGCAAATTTATCGCGGCGTGCTTCACTTTGGTGAATCTGATCTATGATAGCGGCTTTCTGCGCCTCTATCTGATCGAGTTCAGCCTGCAACGTATCGGCCATACGACCGATTTCTGCAGCCTGTGCGCCGTTAGCGTTTGCCTCTTGTTGTGCGGCATTGATTTGTGCGTCGTAATTAGCAAAAGCCGTCTTGCCAATAGCAATAGGTGTCGAAATCGCCATAAGCACTGCGCATGCAACACTCGCTGCCTTGGCAGCAAACGATTCCGAAACTGGTGTGGTGGACCGTAGTTTCATTACTACCTAGCTTAGCATAAGCGTTTTCGTGACGTCAAGCATTCACTGTTGTAGCTTTTCGCACATTAAATCTTGAGGTATTTACGCGTCGCAAACAGAGACGAGATGACGCCAATCAGTCCGCCTGCCAAGATCATCCCTGGCAGTACAAACCCGATATAAAGTATCAAACTGTCGAATGTACCACTCACCGCAATACCGTACGACTCCAGCTTTGGTGCTGCAAAGTGAAGCGCCAACAGACCAAGTACAGTTGCAATCAGTGCTGCAATAAATCCATAGACCACTGCCTCTACTACAAATGGCCCCCGGATAAATCCTTTATCGGCACCGATCAACTTCATCATCTCAATCTCCTCCTTACGGTTGAAGATTGCCATGCGAATAGTATTGAAGACGATTAGGGATGAGATTGTCACGAGGATTACACTAATTATTAGTCCCATCTTCTCGGCGAAATTGACCCAACGACCAATATTAGCGATCGCATCACGCTTATCGCCCGCAAACGACGCCGGCCTATCTGGATCACTCACCTTTTTGTAGAGTTCGTTATTCTTAGTAAATTCTGTCAATGCAGCAGTATCGTTAATATCCACCACGTTGACACGAAACGTACCTGGAAACTGTGCATCTGCGAGATTGAGTGCATCAAGCGCCCGTGGGTTGTTCTTATTTGCTTCGGCATAGTTTGTTCTCGCCTCTTCCGGGGTCACATAGGTCACCTTTGTCACACCTTCGACGTTCTCGAGTGATGCCTCAAGCTTATCGACATCTTTTTCGCTCGTATCAGATTTCACATATACAGACATATCGACTTTGTTGCGGATCTCGGCCACACTATCCAGCAAAATGTTGCGCGACACGAGCGTCATCAAGATCACAAACAGTGTCAATGTCATCATAGCCGTAGCCGCGATTGTCAGCCACGCGTTGCGACTAAAATTATTAATGCCGTAGCGACACATGCGCACAAACGTCAGCCACTGGCGACGGCGACGTTTTTTGAGTGCGAACAACTTTGCCTCTGATTTGTTGTTACCTCGACTCATTGCTTATAGCTCCCTGATACTTGATCACTGGTAATCTTGCCATGTTCAAGCGTGATCACACGACGCTTGAGCTTGTTGACAATCTCAACGTTGTGCGTCGTGAGCAGCACGGTTGTGCCGTAACGATTAATTTTCTCGAGAAGTTTTACAATATCCCAACTGTGACGTGGATCAAGGTTTCCTGTTGGCTCGTCTGCGATGAGGATTTTTGGCTGACGCACGATTGCACGCGCAATTGCCACACGCTGGCGCTCACCACCAGAGAGTTGCCTGGGGAAACTTTTTTCTTTGCCGGCAAGCCCTACTAGCTCAATCACCTTTGGTACCGTTGCCTTGATCTCACGATTAGTCATACCGGCGATTTCAAGCGCAAATGCCACGTTTTCGTATACGGTACGCTGTGGCAATAGTTTGAAATCCTGGAATACTACACCGATTTTGCGGCGCAGTAGCGGAATATGTTTATCTTTGAGATTATCGTAGTCGATACCGCCAACCACGATTTTGCCGCTGCTTGGCTTCTCTTCGCGCGTTAGGAGCTTGAGCAGTGTCGATTTGCCCGCGCCGCTCGTACCCACGAGTATCACAAACTCTTTCGGTTCGATATGCAAACTGACACGATTAATCGCCGGTTTTGCTGCCTTGCCATATGTCTTGGTAACCCTATCTAACAGAATCATTACTATATGTAGTATAGCATAAGCGCTCGCGGCTTCAATTCTCTAATCTTCATCATAGCCGACAGGCGCCGTCACGACTACTGGATATTTGCGCCGGTGCCAGCGCATAATCCGCTCAAACACGACCGACCCGTACGGGACATTACCTGCCACTAGGCCACTCCCGAGTCGCCACATACCCCACTCCATGCTGCGTGCCGTGGCAAGTAGTAAGCAGAAAAAACTCAGGAAGAATACGCCGTGCAGCGTACCCGCGATACTCACGAAAATATCTGCACCCGGCATGCCAAGTTTACGGCTTATAACAGCCGAGATGAGGAGTGTCCAGCCTACCGCCTCGGTAAAAGCCGCCAGGCGGAATAACATCCAGGCATCCTCATCCGAAAACCAGTGAGTTTTGTCGTAGAAGTGCCGCACCCTGGCCTTCATTGTGTTACAACTCTGCTACTTTCTGCACGTCATGCGATACGATAGTATCGTGTTCGTCGAGCGTAAATGAAGCCCTTATCTTGGCATCCTCCGCGAGTACCATAGGCAACCAGTACACGTCATCGGGCCACATATCATCGTACGGCACTTCATCTTCGCGGTACCACTCTGGTCGCATCTCTTCGCTCTCGGTCGGCTCCCCCTCCCAACTATCACTCGTGTACACTGTCACATTCATAGTGGTTCGTTCGCCATTGTAGAGTTCATCAAAACTAATCTGCGCCACCTTATCATACGATAGCAATTTTACGCCAATTTCCTCCCAGGTTTCTCGCACAAGTGCCTGCTCGACAGTTTCACCCGGCTCAAGCTTTCCCCCTACGCCATTCCAGCGACCAGCCCCAAAGCCACGTTTTTTCATCGCAAGCAATACCTCGCCCTCACGCCGAAGAAACACCAATGTCAGCGCTTTCATACGCTCTTTACTCATAGCTACTATTCTCCAGATACGACTCCATAAAACCATCCAGCTTGCCATCCAGTACCGCCTGCGGATCCTTTTCTTCGTACTTCGTCCGCGTGTCTTTGACGAGTGAATACGGATGCAATACGTAGTTGCGGATTTGTGAACCCCAGTTGGCGCTTTCACCAGCCTGCAAATCAGCTATTGACGCCGCATGTTGCTCAAGCTGCAATTGCGCGAGCTTGGAGCGGAGTATCTTCATAGCTGTCTCCTTATTCTGAATCTGGCTCCGTTCGTTTTGAATCGCTACTACGATGCCCGTAGGCAAATGCGTCACACGCACGGCGCTATCGGTGGTATTGACGCTTTGACCACCATGCCCACCACTACGATATACATCAATCTTCAGATCTTTGTCATCAATCGTCACCTCGTCTGGCGTATCAATTTGCGGCAGTACTTCCACGAGCGCAAAGCTTGTCTGGCGCAGATTGTCGCTGTTAAACGGACTTAACCGCACTAGACGATGCACGCCATGTTCGCCACGTAGCTTGCCATATGCATATGGCCCGACGATCTCAATCACGCTTGTTTTCACGCCAGCTTCTTCGCCGGTTGAACGCTCCACACTACTGGTAGTCATGCCTGACTTTTCTGCCCAACGCAGATACATGCGCTCGAGCATCTCGGTGAAATCCTGCGCATCGGTACCACCCACGCCCGCACTGAGACGGATAATCGCATTGTGGTCATCAAAAGCGCCTGTGAATCTCAGGGCTTTTCGTAGCTCATCGAGCTGTGACTCCATGGCAGTAATTTGCCCATCAAACTCACCCGCTAGTGTGTCGTCACCTAGCTCCATTAGCTCGGCAATATCACGAAGCTGCGCTGCAAGTGTTGTCCAGGGCGACACCGTACTATCAAGCGCCGCAAACTGCTTGTTGACCTCAGTTGCATGTGTCGGATTATTCCACAGTTCCGGCCGAGTTAGCTCATCCTCGAGCGCGTCTCGCTGCGTTTGTTTGTCGGCAATCTGGAGTTTGGCGAATAAGTCGTCGAACTCGCGCCTGAGATTATCGAGTCGTTTCTTCAGTGGCTGCATCGGACGCGGCCGTCTCTTTCTTGGTGATAGGTTTTTTGCGGACAATTGTAGTTTTAGGTGGCCAGATAGGTGTGAATTCCTCGGTTTTTGCATCGATATGGCGCAGACGTCGTACCAAGAAAGGATGTGAGCTAAACGTCTGCGTGAAGCGATTAAAGTAGTTATCCGTCATATACACTTGCCACTGCTGTGCGATATCGTTAAATGATGTTGCGACATCCGGCCCTACATGCACACCGATCAGCGACTCCTTCACCAGCTTGCCGTCGCGCAAGTAGCACAGTGCCAATCGGTCGGCTGTCAACTCTGCACGGCGCCCCCAGAAATCGAGCAACCAGCCGTTGAGTGTTCCAATCACCGGAATCATGCGTAGCAAGTTGAGATACGTCCCGATCTGCGTATGACGATACTTCACATGCGCCATCTCGTGCACCACCACAGCCTTGAGCTGCTCATGCGTTAGCCAGCGAATCGAGCCCGAATGAAGCACGATAGTGTACGGGGTAGCGAAACCGAACGCATAGGCATTGATCACTGGATCCTGCGTTACCATGATCTCTACTCGCGGCATATGCAGGTCTTTCGCCACTTGATTGCTCCACTCGCGCAGCCATGCGTAGTCGCTGTATTCCACTTGCAGCGCATTGCCAAGCATCTGCTGGCGCATCATACGGATAAGCGTGAGAATAAATGCCAGCGCGACGCCTACTACAATTGCGATACCGAACAAATTACCAAAAAAATCTTCGACTGGACTCGCACCAGTTTCCTCTGCAACCACTTCAGTACCATAGATAAACGATGCGATGCTGGTAAGAAACACTAGCCCCACTACCGCAAGCGACGCGAGAACGCCGATGGCTAATACTACATAATCACTCGTCAAGTTTGCCTGTCGGACAGCGGGATGCTCAGGCGGCGCAGCAGGCTGTTGCGGCACTATAGTAGTCTCTTCGTTCATTCTTCTCCTCGTATTCGTTCCTTTTAGTATAACACTCAGGCGAGCGTACCAACTGCTGAGATAAACTGATCACCACGATCCTTGTAGTCCCGAAACATGCCAAAACTCGCACAAGCTGGACTGAGTATTACAGCGTCACCAGGCTGAGACACCTCGGCAGCACGGGTCACCACGTCGGCCATCGTACCAGTTACTTCCTCGTAGTCAGCTACCCCCTCGCGCGCAAACGTCGCAGCAATACGTGCGCCCTCCTCACCGATAAGCAGCAGCTTGCGAACTCGTACGTCTTGCAATGTATGAGCAAGTTCCGCGAAATCAGCACCTTTGCTTGAACCGCCAAGTATCATAACTTTTGGCTGAGTAAACGCGTATGCAGCAGCAATCGCGCTACCCGGAGTGGTAGCGATACTGTCGTCATAGTAGCTCACACCCGATTTCTCTGCCACAAATCGCAGACGGTGCGGCAAACCTGTAAATGCACTCAGACCTTCTGCGAACTGCGTATCGCTCACTTCGTAGTTGAGACACAAACTCATAGCTGCACAAGCGTTGTCTTGATTGTGCGCGCCCGGTAGCTTGAGTGCGCTCGTCTCACAAATTGTGCGCCCTTTGGTAGTCACAAATTTGCCGCTTGCAACATAGACAGTTTCGCGCGCTGGATTGCCGTTGTCCTGGCTTGCATATTTTGCCGCCTGAGTGACGAACTCTGGCATATTTTCGGCAATTGCTTGGCTCCATTCGTTAGTCGGGTGGTACACTGCAGTGTCACTACGTGTCTGATATTTCACGATATTGGATTTAGCCGCGATGTATTCCGCGAAGTCTGCGTGCACATCGAGGTGATCCGCCTCGATATGCAGCACTGCCGCATGATGCGGTGAGCGTTCCGCGTCCCACAACTGGAAACTACTTAGCTCATACACAACAATGTCATCCGACTCGATATCTGGCAATACTTCTAGAGCGGGCGTACCGATGTTACCCACCAAATGCACCCTGTAGCCTGCAGCACTCAAGATACTTGCCACCAAGCTACATGTCGTGCCTTTGCCCTTGCTGCCAGTTACACCTATGATTGGTGCCGGGCATTGACGAAAAAACTCATTGGTCGCCGACCATACCTTTACGTGCGTCCCCAGCCTCGTCGGCGCGAGACCCGCTGTGCGCACAATCATATCAAACTCGTCGAGCTGCGTGAGTGCGTCTTCACCGATAATTGCCTTGGCACCTTCGGGTAGCTCGCGGCTCGGCTGCCGCTCATCAACAATCGTCACATCATCGCCACGCACACTCCAGTACTTATAGTTCTGCTCCCCCTCGATTCCGTAGCCAACTATCGCAATTTTCATACCCCTATTGTACCTAACCTTTACTCAAGACTTGATATAGAGCTCTTCAAGTAGCGTATTGAGTTCATTGATCTCGGCTTTTTCACCACTACCAACGGCCGCCAGTACCCATGTGTTTGTACGAATAAATTCGCGTGCAGTCTCAATCATACATTCACGGCTCGTATGTGTAATCGAATCCGGCACTTTCTCATAATCTTTTACTACGCCGTCACCGAAGTAGCGCGAGGTATAAAAATTACTAATCTGCGCCACCGTCTGAGCACCCATCTGATGACGACCGAGTGCGTATGATTTAGCCGCTTCGATCTCTGCTTGGGTAATTTCACCATCAAGCACCTGTCGCATCTGGTCACGGATGATCACAAATAGTTCGTGCGCCGCCTCATGATTCACCTGACCACCAAAGTCCCAGCTACTTTCATAGAAGCTCGCCGCAGCATCACTGAATACATTATACGACAGCCCTTTTTTGCGCGCCGTACCAAAAATGCGAGAGTGCATAGTACCGGTAAGCAAATGGTTAAGACACGCCATAGCGTCGAGCTCCTCATCGCTTAGTACGCGTGGCACAATATTTGACCAGCCAAACGTAATATTTGAAGCTTCTTTGCGACGGATAAGGCTTGCATTCGCCGAATGCATCTCGTCATGCGGTACCGCGAAATGCTCACCACGTGGCAGGGGCCATTCTTCGAGTTGGCGTCGAATCTCAGCCTTGCGTCCGTGAAGCTTCCCGGCAATCACAAAGCGCAGGTTATCACTCGTATGCGTACGCTTGTGGTGCTCGCGGATATCACGTAGCGTCACATGCGAGATCGTCTTAAGTCGCTGATTAAACGTCAAAATATCTTCACCCAGTAGCTGCTGCGCTTTTGGCCACAATAAACGGATGTGATTGTTAAGATATCCTGTCAGCTCGCTGCGTACGTTACCTTTCTCTGCTGCCAACTCATCTTCGTTGAACTTTGGCTGGCAAATTGATACCTCTTGGAGCTTTAGAATGTGCTCCCATTCAAAGTCGGCACATTCGGCCATATACACCATCGACAAATCACTTGTGTAGGCGTTGTGATACGCACCGTTTTTGGTAAACTCCGCTTCGAATTCATGCTCTGTCTTGTACTTCGCATTAGCACCAAACGCCATATGCTCCATAAGATGTGCTGTTTCGTAGATATCTTTATGCTTCACATAACGATTACCGGCGCGGAACTGAAACTCAAAACTCATTACTGTTGCACCAGGTACGTCGATGAGTAACCCCCGCGCACCGTTTTTGAGCCGGACTTCTTCTACTGTGTGCTTCATTATTTGCGGTTCTTCTTACGATTCTGTCGCTGTGCCTTTTTCTTCTTGCGGGCATCATTCCTGGCCTTGTTGGCGTCGTTGACGGTCTTGGCCTTCTTCACGGATGCGTCAAAATCATCGTCACCAATATGCGTCACACTTGCAACTTCGTTGACACCCTGCTCCACCGAGCTTTCAGCTAAGCGCGTCAGCTCTGTATCGTGGTCCTCTTCAAGCTGTACAGTCACATCGGTCGGGCGTAAATGCGTCAGCACCTTCAGTACCTCTTCGCGTAGTGTTGTCTGCAATCCTTCGAAGAGCTTTTGTGATTCGACACGGTATTCTACAAGTGGGTCACGCTGCCCCACACCTCGCCAGTGGATACCCTCGCGTAAGTGCTGCATATTTTCCAGGTGCTGCATCCAGAGCTGGTCAAGTACCTCCATGTAAACTTGGCGCTCGACTTTGCGAATCACCTCTGGTGTCAGAGCTTTTTCTCGCTCCCCGTAGAACTTTTCTACCGCCTCTACGGCCATTGTCTCACGTACTTTGTCACGCTTCTCGGCACCAATAGCCTTAATCTTTTCATCACCGATCGGGAAAATAGCCTCGAACTCTTCGGTAAATCTCTTGTTGTTCTTTGCAGGCACATTCGTGAGCTGGTGAACCGCCTCATTGATCAGGCGATCGATTTCATACTTGATGTCATCACCCTCTAAAATCTTGCGGCGAATTGCGTACACGACTTTGCGGTGACGGTTGATCACGTTGTCGTACTGCACCACGTTTTTGCGCGTATCGTAGTTATAGCCTTCGACACGCTTCTGGGCAGACTCAAGCGTCTTTGAGACCGTCTTGTTCTGAATTGGCATATCGTCGTCCACACCCAGACGATCCATGATACTTGCGATACGCTCACCCTGGAAAATACGCATCAGATCATCTTCGGTACTCACATAGAACTGCGTCTCACCGGGATCACCCTGGCGACCGCCACGACCACGCAGCTGGTTATCGATACGACGTGACTCGTGACGCTCACTACCGATCACCACTAACCCTCCTAGGTCTTTGACGCCTTCGCCAAGTTTGATGTCAGTACCGCGGCCAGCGATGTTGGTTGCCAGCGTAATAGCACCTTTTGCACCAGCTTTTTCTACAATCGCCGCTTCACGTTCGTTGTTTTTGGCGTTGAGTAACTCGTATTTGATACCTTCTTGATCTAGGTATTTGGCAATCATCTCGTTTTTCACGATTGACCCAGAACCTACCAGTACTGGGCGCCCCTGCTTGTGATATTCCTGAATCGCTTCAGCAACGGCTTTGAGCTTGGCTTTTTCCGTCTTATAGATCAAGTCTTCTTTGTCGATACGTGCCAGTGGACGGTTCGACGGCACTTGCACTACGTCCAAACTATAGATCTGGTGAAACTCTTCGAGTTCGGTGAACGCCGTACCGGTCATGCCAGCCAGCTTCTTATACAGACGGAAGAAATTTTGGAACGAAATAGTTGCAAGTGTCATGCTCTCTGTCTGCACCGCCACTGCCTCTTTGGCCTCAATCGCTTGGTGCAAGCCTTCGCTGTAACGGCGGCCATGCATGAGGCGGCCAGTATGCTCATCCACTATGATCACCTCGCCGTCATGGGTCACCACGTAGTCTTTGTCACGCTTGAACAAAGTTTGTGCTCGGAGCGCTTGATCCATGTGATACACGCTGCGCACATTGTCTGGCAGGTAGAGGTTTTTGATGCCCAACATTTTCTCAACTTTTTCGACGCCCTTGTCGCTTAGTGCGACGCTCTTGCGCTTCTCATCGAGGATGTAATCTTCTGGCGCCAGTTTGGCTGCGATTTTAGAAAACGTCAGATAGTGCTCTGGGTTTTCGGCCGCCGGTGCCGAGATGATGAGTGGTGTACGCGCTTCGTCGATCAGGATCGAGTCTACCTCATCCACAATGGCAAAGTTCAGCTCACGCTGACGCACTAGCTCTTCGTCGTTCACCATGTTGTCGCGCAGGTAATCGAATCCGAACTCATTATTTGTTCCGTACGTGATGTCAGCTGCGTAGGCCTCTTTGCGGCTCACTGGTTTGAGTCGGCGCATCTTCTCGTCATCGTGTGCCTCGTTGTCATACTCAGGATCATACACAAATGACGCGTCGTTGATAATCACGCCCGTAGAAAGGCCCAGGAAGTGGTAAAGCTCGCCCATCCAGCTCGCATCACGCTGTGCCAGATAATCGTTGACTGTCACAACATGGACACCTTTGCCTTCAAGTGCATTCAGATATACAGGTGCCGTCGCTACGAGTGTCTTACCTTCACCTGTTTTCATCTCTGCCACGTTACCTTCATGCAGTACGATACCGCCGATGAGCTGCACATCGAAGTGTCGCATACCCAGTACTCGCTGGCTCGCTTCGCGCGCCACGGCAAATGCATCGGGTAGGATAGCGTCGAGTGCTGATTTTTTCTTGCCACTCAGCTTTTTCTTCAGCACTTCCGTCTGTTTGGCGAGCTCTGCGTCACTCAGCTTCTTATACTTATCTTCGAGTTCGTTGATAACTTTGACACGCTTTTCCAGCGCCTTTACCACGCGCTTTTGGGGGTCGCCAAATACTTTCGTCAACACTTTTTGTCTGCTTACCATAGAGAAATCCCTCACTTCCAGAAAATTTGCAGCATATAACTACCCCTCATTATACGAGGTCACTCCGAAAATTTAAAGAGGTAAAAGCAGTGAAAATTACTGCGCTTCGCGAGCGAAACTACGTTTGAATTTGCTCAGCACACTACGATCTTCGGTGTGTTGCTCTTTATACTTCGCTAGCTGAGCCTGCAGCTTGGCTTCTACTATGTCAATCGCCGCCAGCACGTTTACAGTTGAATCCTTGGCTGTCAGTGTCTTCTCTGGTGTATATAGTATTACCTCAGCCTCATACTTGTTGCCGTTTTTCTGATCGATCTGTGCTAGCTTCACATCTGCCTTGATGTCGCTGCGCACATGCCGAGGAAGATACCTGTCGAGTTTGCCTACTTTCTGTTCTACATACTTCTTGGTGCGCGTATCCACGTCGTATTTGATACCAGTAATTGCAATCGGTGAGATCATATCCCTCCTCTCGTTAGGTGCTTGTAGTTACAGTATAGCAGTTTTTGGGTCGATTCGCTATGCGGGTATTGACTTATTTTGTTTTAATTCTAATGTAATAATTTTCTGACATGGAATTAGCGAAAACTATATAACTTCTCGACCGCCCATATACGGTCGTAGCACTTCCGGCACATTTAGCTTGCCGTCTTCGCGCTGGTTATGCTCTAGCACTGCTACAAGCGAACGAGCAAGACTTACTGCCGTACCATTGAGCGAGTGTACCATCTCCACCGTGCCGTCAGTGCGGCGCACGCGAATATTGAGATTGCGTGTCTGAAAATCAGTACAATTGCTACAGCTTGTGAGTTCGCGGTAGGTACCATCCACCGGAGACCAGTATTCGATGTCAAACTTCTTGGCGGCCGGCGCGCCCAAGTCGCCACTAGCGATATTGATGATATGGTATGGCACGTTCATCGCCTGCCAGATCTCTTCTTCTACGGCCAGTAGTTGTTCATGCACTTCGCGCGATTTTTCCGGCAACGCATACGCATACATCTCGAGCTTATTGAACTGATGCACACGGAACAACCCACGGGTGTGCTTGCCATAGGTACCCGCTTCCTTCCGGTAGCAAGGGCTCAGGCCGGCATACATAAGCGGGAGGTCTTTTTCGTCGAGGATCTCGTCGGCATGATAGCCTGTAAGTGGGATTTCGGCCGTCGCGATGAGCGATAGATCTTCGCCCTCTATCGCATATTCGTCGCTCTGATCACTGCTACGTGGCGCGAAGCCGGTACCGGTCATCGTACGTGCATTCACCATATGAGGCACCGTCATAAACTTGAAGCCCTTGCCGACGAGTACATTGAGCGCGTACTGTGTGATCGCTTGTTCGAGCAGCGCCAAGTCGCCTTTTAGATAATAAAACTTCGCACCCGCCACCTTAGCACCACGCTCGAAGTCTACCCAGTCGCGCTCTACAGCATAATCTAGATGATCACGTGCACCGGATGTTTGTTCGCCCCATTGTTTGATTTCGACACCGTCTTCTTCGCCACCCACTGGCACGTCATTATCGGTAAGATTCGGGAAGTTATTGAGCAGCGCCGTGTACTCTTCATCGGCCGCTTTTAGATATTCCTCGCGTTCGGCTAATTCCACCTTGATTTGCTTGCCTTCGTCGATTAGCTCCTGGGCAGGCTTACCGCCTTTCATCTTGGCTGCATTGGCATTGCGCTTTTCACGCAGCTCATCTACCTGCTGCTGCAAGCCACGGCGTGAATCATCGAGCTCCAGTAGTTTTGACACAGACAAATTGCGATAGCCTTTTGCCTCTGCGTTTGTCTGTACTTTCTCTGGGTTGTCTCGTATGAATCTGATATCTAACATGTATTTTAGTATAACAGTAGTAGCTAGCTTTTTTAACTATGAGCACGATGCGGTATACTAAAACACATGAAAAAGTTCTTTATAACAATTACGCTGATCCTCATCATTGCTGGTGCTGGTACAGGTATCTATTTTGTATTCTTTACGCCACAAGCGCGAGCGACCCGCACCGCCGAACAGACTATGCATGCCGCCTCGTCACAGGATGAAGCCTCGTTCAAATCACACGGTACGCCAAGTGGCAGTGACGAATTTTATACTGCGGTCAGTTCACGAAATTATCGACTGGATACCACCACCGAAGAAGCTTCTACTTTTTATCTACGCTACAGCTTCACAGACAACGAGTCGCCCAAACACGCACGCATCGCAATCCAGAACGGCATAGTCAAGGAACTTGCGGTTGGCGATGCAATCGGAGTTACGCCCAAAGAGGACAAAAAACAAGCTGCAAATACGACCTCCCAAGACTTTTGCCTAGCGAAGGCGGACCTACAATACCTCGATGCAACTAGTTTATATGCTCGCACAATCCGCGGAGCAACCATGATATTCGCAGACGACACCAGTACTACTTACTCCGGCGAGGAAAATGCTGGCAAGCTGTTCGATCGCATGGGAGACTTCTACAAAAAAACTAGCGCAAAAGACTACTCTTTTAGCGTCCGCGGCTACCTTGCGGCTACATCTGACACACTAGAGGAGCGGAAACAAGTGATCCAAAACCGTGTCACTAAAATCCAGCAAGACTTAATAAAACAAGGCATTCCCGAAGATCGTATCAATCTTGCTGATCCCGTGGCATATCCCGCTGACCAACCTACCGATGGTCAAAACGAACGCTATGTCATCATCGACATCACCAACAACTGCATCAAATAGTTATTCGGTACGCAGCGCCTCAATAGGATCAAGTTTGGCGGCTTTGCGCGCCGGTAAATAGCCAGCGATCACCGCCACCAGCATAAGCCCCACTATCATCAGTACAATCACGTACGGCTGAAAGATCAGGAGCGACGTACCATCGCCGAGACTCATCCATTTGGTAAGGTACGGATTGGCAATCGCGCCAACAAGCGTCGCCAGTCCCGCGCCAATCGCACCACCTAGTGCACCTATCCAGGCTGCTTCGTAGCGAAACAGCTTCGCTACGTCACGCCCACTCATACCAAGCGCCTTCATGAGGCCAATCTGCCTAGTACGCTCCAACACCGAGATATACATGGTGTTGATAATGCCGAACAAACTCGCAAACAGTGCCAGGATACTAAACCCAATCACGATTCCCTGAATCACATTCACTACCTGAAAAATCAGCGATTGCAGGTCTTCCGCGGTCATGCTGTAGATCTTGTCTTGCTCGAGAGACTTCTTCACGTCCGCCGGGTCGACACCCTCTTTTACTTTGGCAGTCGCCGAGAAATACTGCCCCTCCTGGGAAGTACCTTTGGTAAGCCACTGAGACAGATCACGCGCCTGGTTTTCCGAGATGAAGAGCCCGCTACTCGCCGACAGCGACGTGGCAGAGTTTTTACTGACTGCGCGCACCTTATAAGTTACGTCCCTCGTCTCAGGCGACAACGCTTTTTCGACACCCGCTTGCCCCTCGTTTGCAAACAGCGACTGTATTTCAGCCTGACTCAACTCCTTAGCTGGTTTGACAAGATGTAGCGTGACAGTCGATCCTACAAATTTGCTTGCATCGCCCACCTTCATCGTATCGAGATAACTCTGCGGCACAATTACCTCATCGTCACCAATCTGCTCGCCGCGTGGCGGTAAGTTGCCCGCCGCCGTCTCCGGCAATACAGACGTATCGTAGAGTGTGATGTCGCTGGTGTATTTCGCATTTGGCTTCTCAGCAAACGTCACGTACTGCGCTGACACCATA
The DNA here is from genome assembly GCF_025273655.1 of Candidatus Mycosynbacter amalyticus. Lineage (GTDB taxonomy): Bacteria > Patescibacteriota > Saccharimonadia > Saccharimonadales > Saccharimonadaceae > Mycosynbacter > Mycosynbacter amalyticus. The sequence goes on along the minus strand of NZ_CP045921.1, from coordinate 291,893 downwards.
TATGATGGCGTCACCGACTGGATGTCCGAGCGGGCTTTGATTTTGTTGATATCGTCGTCTGTCAGCGCCTTAATCGACAGGCCGTTATACGCACTCTGATTTTCCGAGTATTCCTTCAATCCACTCCCTGTCGCACCCGAACCTTCAAACAGCGATTTATCTTTTGACACGATCAACATCTGCGGATCCACATTTGACGAGATGACTTTGTCGATGTACTGGCGCGAGCCCTCGCCGACTGCTAGGGCGAGCGTAAGTGTAAATGCCCCCACAGCAATCGCAAGACTTGTCAGTAATGTACGCATTTTAGCCTGTGCCAAGCTTTTGCTTGCGCGTGCGGCAATATCACGGCGTCGCATTATTTCACTCCTTTCGTGAGCGTAGCATGGCGCTGCTTCACCGATTGTACTCGGCCGTCTTTGATCTGTATCTGCATATCACATTTGGCCGCAAGGTCAGCGTCGTGTGTCACGATCACAAGCGTGACACCACTTTTTTTGTTGATAGCAAACAGCAAGCGCTCAATCGCATCACCGGTTGTACTATCGAGATTACCCGTAGGCTCATCGGCAAACAGGATTTTGGGTCGGTTCACAATCGCTCGCGCGATAGCGAGGCGCTGCTTCTGCCCACCAGACAGATCTTTTGCCTTCGACTTTACTTTGTCTTCAAGCCCTACAGCCTTGAGCGCTGCTAGTACTTTGGGTTTACGCTGTCCACGCGACACTTTTGCTATTTCTAGCGGTAAGCTCACATTGTCGTAGCAGGTCTCGTTTGCCTGCACGAAAAACGCCTGAAAAATGAAGCTCATCTGCTCAGCCCGAAACGCGTCCACTTTCTTCGGCTTGAGCTTCAAAATATCATCACCGTTCACCACAATCGCGCCATCTTGCGGTCGATCAAGCCCGCTCATAGCGTGCATCAGTGTACTTTTGCCGCTACCAGATTTACCGATAATCGCTACACTCGCTCCGTCGGGTATTGTCAGGTTAACATCGTCTAACGCGACGAACTTGTTACTTTTTTTACCATACGTTTTCGTGACATGTTGTACGTCTATCATCACACCCTCCTGTTATACCGGACTCACCACGCCCGTTGTTAATAGCACTATCAGCAGTACACCCAGCCCCACCCTGTACCAGATGAAGATTGAATAATCATGCTTCGCGATAAATTTCAGCAGCCAAGCCACAGCCCACCACGCCACGACAAATGACACTGCCGTCGCGAGCAGCGTAGGACCCCAGCCCACACCATGCTGTATCTCATCGTACTGCGTGACTGTTTGTAGTACGGCCGCTGCCATGAGTGCTGGAATACTGAGGAAAAACGATAGCCTGGTCACCGTTACGCGGTCAAATCCACGAAGGAGCCCTGCTGACATAGTCGCGCCACTGCGCGATACACCTGGTATCAGTGCCAAGCACTGCGTCAGACCAATCACTAGCGTATCTTTCCAGGTTGTATCTTTTTCGTGGCGGTTTTGGAGTGCAGCCTTATCCGCAAACCACATCACGACGCTCCACAAGATCAACGCACCCGCTACAAACCACAAACTACGGAGCACTCCCTCGATCTCGTCTTTGAACAAAAAGCCCACGATACCTATTGGCACCGAGCCGATAAGCACTGCCCAACCAAATTTGTAGTCGTGTTTGCGCTGCCCGCCGTGGGCCAGCCCTCGCAACCACGCCACACCAACACGCCAAATATCCTTCCGCAGATACAGTACTGTCGCCAGCACTGCTCCTACTTGGATAATAGCCGTAAACGCCGTTACGCTCGGATCATCGATCTGATACCCCAGCAGCTTCTCCATGATCGTCAGATGACCAGTGCTCGACACAGGCAGAAACTCTGTCACTCCCTCGATGACACCAAATACAATCGCATGCCACCACTCCATCAGTCAGTTTTCCCGCAGTTCATTGCCTCTTATTGTATAGCATAAGCTCTGGGGTTACCAGCCGCCTCCGCCGCCTCCGCCGCCTCCGCCACCAGACGAGCCTCCACCGCCTGAGCCGCCGCTCGACGAGCTACTAGCCGAAGTGTAGGAGCTTGCAGTAGTGAAGTTACCGATCGCCGACGACAACACCGCAGCATTGAACACTGTCGCATCGCCGCCGCTATACCAACCTGGATTACTGCGAGACTCAGCATAGTACTCACCAAGCTGCTTTCCCCATTCCTTTTCCTGGCCAAACAGTACCGCATACGGCAACACTTTTTCGTACAATTTCACGAGTTCGGCAGGCTTTCCTTCGATATCCGTGCCGACTTTCTCTGCCCCCTCTGGAGTCTGCAGCATCTTGAGTCGTTCCACCTCAGCCACACCAATATAGAGTTTGAGCCCCTCTAGATAGCGCCGCAAACTGAGTCCTTTGTCAGTCAGCGACCATAGCGAATATCCCAATAGCCAGGCCGTACCTGCCGCCACCAGCAGAAACGGCGAGCCAGTCACAATAGCAATCAGGAATACGATGACACTTGTGCGCGTAAACCATGCCCGCTGCGTCGTCAGCCGCTCGCGTAATGCATACTCACCGCGCACGAGCGCCTGTAGCTTCTTTGGGTTGTCCTGCATGCGACTGTACAGTGCGGTATTGCTCTGCAACGTCTTCATCTCTAGCTTCTCGCCTACACTTGTCTTGCCATCGTAAATATCGCGTAGTAGCTCTTGCTCCTCGGCGCGCAGTTTGGTCACATCACCCGTGATCTCTAGCGTATACTGCGCGTTCGACCAAAAAGATTTCGGTTTCGTCTCATAGATTTTGAGATAGTGGCGCACTGCCAAGTCGAGCAACTGCGCCGCAAACACCGCACGTGGACTATCCAACACCTCAGCACTCGCCGTCACGCTCACCGCTTTTGGCGGCAGATACTCTGGCACAATCGTACCTATGTCACGCACACGATTCTTCAGTCGAGACCATCGTACCGATAGCCACACGATTAGTCCCACGCTCGCGAGTCCTGTCACTGCCAATAATCCTATCCAGACACCCACCAGTCGCTCCCATAGCGATGGTTGATACGTCGCAAACGCCCCTGGCCGAAACCCCAATGCTACCGTCACATTATCGCCCGGCGCCATGCTACTTGCCGCCACACGAAACATCGCACCCTCTTGCGTAATCTGACACCCGGCGCTTGAACCTGCCCCGCCCTGATAGCACGCATACTGCTCGTAGTACGTGCGTGCCTCCGGTGTCATCGTCACCTCAGCAGTGAACCGCTGTATCGGCACCTTCCAGTCCACCCCATTTAGATCCCAGTAAAACTCGTCCATCTTCGTATCTGCGTAGTATCGCGTCACGTCGCGCTGCGCATATGTCAGCACATATGTCTGACTACCGTGCACGTAGGTATTTTTGTCGCCGATTCGTACCACCTGGTTGCCGTTACTTTCGTAGATCGTATACGGCAATGCTACACCCGCCTCACTCTTCACAGATTCAATATGCAGGCTCGTCGTATGTCCTTCATATGAACTTGGAATTGCTCTCTCGATACCGTGGTTTTGATCCGTGTCCGGAAATAGTGCCGTAATTTTTTCCACCGTTTTGAGTGTTGATCGCTGCTCGCTGTCGCGCCCCAGCTCCAGCTGCATATGGTAGTTGGTAATCTCAAAATCATTTGCCGCCGCAGCCGTAGGCTGACCACTCACGAGCGACAGTCCTACTACAAAAATACTCGCAAAGAACTTAAATCTCATACGCGCTCCGTATATCGCTCAACATGCACCATAAATGCAGCAATGTATGCATCGAGGTGACGCGCTGTCACGTCGCTTACGCCGCCAGACGCCGTCATGTTATCGTCGCCTATTGTTAGTGCAATTACCGGCGCAGTCAACACCACAGCCTGCGTATGAGCCAACACTGGTCTTAGCTGCGACTGCATCACCATCGTCTTGATTGGTCCGCTTGAGATGCCGGCAATCGCTACTGGCTTGCCCTTCAGCGGATGCCCTGTACTTGGGCGACTCAGCCAATCGACGATGTTTTTCGTCACCGCCGGGATGCCGCGATTATATTCTGGTGACACAATTAGCAATCCGTCCGCTTCCGCTACTTGCTGCGCAGCCAGTTGCACCACCTCTGGTACCTCAGCCTCTAGATCCTCGTTCACGAACGGTATTTCAGTCAATTTCAACCACTCCACTTCGCTCCCAGCCGGTAAGCGCTCCACCAGCGCATGCGCCAGCACGTGATTATACGAACCGTTCCTCAGACTACCAACAATTACCGCGATCTTCATACGTCATCTCCTTTGTTATTATTATAGCAAGTGGCTAGTTTTTAATCCTGAATCGCTTCCAGATGAGACCGTCGAGCAGCAAGTGGCTAAAGTAGCCCATTACAGCGGCCCCGTAGTAGACAACTGCGATAGGCAGGAGTTTTTCGCTATAAAGGAGTGGCACGAGCACAACCGGAAGTGGCACGAGCACCATGGCCCATTTGGCATGCGTCCAGCCCCTATGATGCGTCAGTATTGGCAGCATTGCGATCAGGCCCAAATATGCAGCAGCAGCAAACGAACCGTTCCATATCAGCAATACATCCACGATGAATACCAGCCAGAAGAAGATGTCTTGCGCCTTTGAGTTAGTGTCAACATCTGGGAACAACGCAAACAGCATAGCAATTACAAACACCGCCGCGAGCGCTTGCCAGTCGCTCAGTAGCCTTGCATATTCAGCCAAATGCTCTACAGGTACCACTGTCATAGCACCTGCATACGCGAGGCCAGCCGCCAGTCCACCCACGATGTGCCCCTTATAGTTCGCCACCCGTATCCCCTTTTATAGATTTAGATCTGGATAAATCGCCTTGGTCGTCTCGTCGATTTCACTACGCAGCTGCGGAAACGGCACACCTTCACGCGCCGGGATACCTTCGAGACTCCAAAACACACGCTCACTGTAGCCGAGGCCACATGCTGGCGGCATGCCGTATTCGAGTGCTTCCACATAGTCGATGTCGAGCATCTGGGCTTCGTCGTCACCCGCGTCACGCATGGCTTGCTGCTCACGGAAACGGTTGAGCTGATCTACGGGATCGTTGAGCTCGCTAAACGCCTTGCACATTTCACTCCCGCCGAACACGAGGTTGAACTGCTCGGTGAGGCGCGGGTCGTTGGCATTTACTTTCGCGAGCGGCTGCATAAAGACAGGCATGTCGATCAGGAATGCTGGACCAGCAAGTGTTTTGCGATATTTTTTCCAGAGCTTGTCCAGACTACGGATACGATTATCGACTTCTTCTACCTCGAGATTATGCTCTTTGAGCTTAGCCTGGATATCTTCGATGGAACTCTCAAACACGTCGATATCGTACTGCTCTTTGAGAATACCAACGAAACTAATGCGAGGGAAATGTTCACCATCAGCACCAAAGTCTACCGTCTCACCACTCATAAGTGTAAACTGGCGTGTACCCCATGTCGCATCACAAATATAGCGAATCATGCGCTCGGTGAGCTCCATGCCATCTTCCCAGTCGGCATACGCCCAGTACCATTCCATCGCGTTGTGCTCAGGCAAGTGTTCTTCGGTGTAGTTTTCGTTGCGGAAGCGCGCCCCAAGATCAAACACCTTTTCGAAGCCCGCCACCAGCAAGCGTTTGAGCGGCAACTCATGACTGATGCGCAGATAGAAATCCTGGTCCAACGCGTCCATATGTGAGATAAACGGATTAGCATCGGCACCGCCAGCGGTCGCCTCAAGTACAGTATTGTTTACCTCTACAAAACCTTCGCTTTCCAGGAAATTACGTGTCGCTTGCCAAAACTTGCTACGACGCACGAAACGTTCACGCACCTCTGGGTTCACATTCATATCCACGTAACGACGTCGGAAGCGCTCTTCTTTGTTGGTTAGCTCTAGTGGCATAGGGCGCAGGCTCTTGGCGAGCAATCGTAGCGTCTTCACACCTACCGACACTTCCCCGGTCTTGGTTTTAATCACCTCACCGGTCGCCTCGACGAAGTCGCCCGTATCAAGGAGATTCAGTTGCTTCATACCAAGTACCCCACTCGCCGCATCGAGCTCGGCGACATCTGGCGCGTGGAGAAACAGTTGCACTTGCCCGCTCATGTCGCGCAGTACAATGAAGGCCAGCTTGCCAAACTTACGCAGCCCCGTGATACGCCCCGTCACCGTGACGGTTTGCCCCTCGCGAGTAGCAAATTCATCAATCACCTGCTTCGCCGTAGCGGTGCGGTGACTAGTAGCCGGGTACGGATTGACGCCTAGCTGTTGTAATTCTTCGAGCTTACGTACACGCTCATCTCTGTAATCTTGCAAAGTAGCCATATACGTTCAAGTATATCGCATTTCTCATAACTTCGGTAGCCACCCCATATATGTTGTAAAAACTACTTATTAAAATTTCTTATTATATAGTGTCGTCAGCCGTCTTGAACCACTACATATAGTGTTATTGTATAATAATATGTCATGGGTGATATATTGTGCTTGTCTCAAAATGCTTCCGGCGCTACAATTGTGCCATAAACAAATCGTAAATATAGCATAGATGGTATCGAAATGAAAAACACATACGACACATATCACACATCACCAACGCTTGATAAGTACGATACTACTGCCCTACACCTTCAAACCCCTCTCTCTGGCGAGGGGTTTACTAGTACCGCGATTGCCACTATTAACTCAGAAGGGGCTTCCGACCTAGAACAGACCATCTTGGCGACTGACCCCACGCTCGCGGATACATACGATGCGTTTCTTTCGGCAGTTCACAACTTTGCATCAGCACCAGACACTACCCTAAAAGATATTTTTCGCGAAGAGGTGGCCGACACAGCACAAGAGCTCGTCGTACAAGTATTGCCACAGGACACATGCCGCGAACTCAATATCGACCCCCGTGTTATCGAGGATGCGAGCAGCCACCACACTCCAACAGAAATTGATGTGATCATCCTCGCAAAGGCAACCCAAATCACCGCAGAGCCTTCGCTTGAGTCAGCGCTCTATACTACTATCGATTATCTTCCAGAAGTAGAGATGAGCGATAAAATCAAACGTGCAATCAAACACGCCAAAGAAATCAACCAGCCCATCACAGAGGCAATCATCAGTACAATCGATAGCGAGATCAAACGCACTGCCGAGCCATACGTCTATTTGCATATTGCCGCACGCGCAATCGACAATACTGTCAATTACAACACGCTCGCCATAAACGATGAGCATCTAGAGCGCTTAGTTACAGCCGATGAGCTTGTTCACGCCCAGTGGGCAAACAGTCGTGCAGACGACAATACCCAGCGTCCTATTGTACCAAATGCTGGCAAGATGCCAGTAGTGGTATTCAGCGAGACCGCTCACGCTGATACTCGCCAGTACCAATAGTATGCAATAAAAAATCCCGGATACACCGGGATTTTTTATAATTCAAGACGCTATACCGCGACGACTTCGTACTCAGTCTCACCTTTTGGCGTCTTGATTGTAACTGTTTCACCCACCTTTTTACCCATCAGTGCTTCACCAATTGGTGATTCGTTGCTAATCTTGCCTTCGAGTGGATCCGCTTCGACTGGGCCGACAACGGTGTATTTGACAGTCTTGGAGCCGGTTTTGAGCTCGACAGTCGAACCTAGACCGACTTGGCCTTTTTTTGCACCAGAGATAATCTCGGCGTTCTGCAAGATGTCTTCGATCTCGGCGATACGCGTCTCTACCACACCTTGCTCCTCACGAGCAGCATCGTATTCCGCATTTTCGCTCAAGTCCCCATAGTCACGCGCTTCGGCGATCTTATCAGCGATATCGCCGCGGCGACCTTTGAGCTGCTCAAGCTCTTTCTCGAGCTCTTTCTTGCCGTCGTTGGTGATCTGAAATGCTTTTTTCATTAATATGTTCCTTGTCTTGATTCTTATAAGACACCCGCTTCTATGGTCAGCGGGTGCATGTGGCGTCTTGTGTCTGATGTAAACCCTACCTCTAGCGTGTTTACGATGTACTTATACTAGCAAACAGCTCATCTCTGGTCAACAGGTTGACCTCCCCGGTCGCCCGTGCTTTGAGCTCGTATTTACCCGCCTCTACCAGTCGGTCGCTGACAGTGAGCGTGTAGGGGATGCCCATCAGTTCGCCATCGGCGAATTTTTCACCTGGGCGTGCGTCACGGTCATCGTAGAGCACTTCGACACCTCGACTTGTTAACTCGTCGTACAGTGCATCGGCCACTTCACTACCCTGAGCGCCAATCGACACCAGATATACCTTGGCTGGAGCGATTGATTCTGGCCACACAATACCGCGCTCATCGGCAAATTTCTCCACGATCACACCCATGACTCGAGTGATGCCGATGCCGTAGCTCGCGAGGTAAATTGGTTTTTGTACGCCGTCCTTGTCCATGTATGTAATACCCATTTGCTCAGATTTGCTCGTGCCAAATTTGAAGATATTGCCTACTTCGGCGCTCTTCACCGGCTGCAAGCTCGCCTTGTCGATACCTAGCTCAGCCGCCGCATCATCGAGCACCTCTTCGTTGACTGCCACGGTCTGCTCATCGTTTACATATAGTATGTCTTCGCCGGCATCGCAGATAGTCTGAAACTCGTGGCTAAACTTGGTGAATGCTCCGCCGCTCGCAAATGTCACGAACGTGCTAGCACCGATCCCAAAACGCTCATAACAGCGCTTGTACGCCTTGATCACACCTTCGTAGTACGCATCCATGTCTTCCTCGGTAGCATGCAGGCTATACATATCTTTCATCACAAACTCGCGCCCACGCATAATACCGCTTTTGGCTCTCAGCTCGTTGCGTAGCTTAGTTTGGAACTGATACACACTTGTCGGTAAGTCTTTGTAACTTTTCACGAACTGCTGCATCATCTCCATAATCGCCTCTTCGTGACTCCAGCCAAACCCTACTTCTGTATCATCTTTTAGTTTTGACTTGAACCATACATCAACCACCTCGTCGTCCCAACGACCAGTGCCCTCCCAGGTCTCTTTGCGCTGCAGACTACTCATGATGATTTCTTGACCGTGGACAGCGTTCATCTCTTCGCGCACAATTTGTTTGATGTTTTCTAGGACCTTGAGACCGAGTGGCGTGTAGGCGTAAACCCCTGCCATGACCTTGTAGACGAAGCCTGCTCGTATGAGCAGCTGGGCGTTTTTGGCCACCTCATCTGCGGGCGCGGTCTTACTAGTGCGAGTAAACAACTCTGAAACTTTCATATTACTCCTTGATTTCTCTTGTAATTGTTCGTGTGTAGCAAAAAGAATCTTACCGGCACGCCGGTGGTACTAATGGGTATACTCGAATTGTTTCACTTGCCATATCTAATCCTATTGTACCAGAGAGATACCGAGAAGCGGTGCGATAAACAGGGCGAAGAATGCGACGCCGTTTTTGAGCATATGCACCAATATACCCGCCCAGATACTTCCTGTGTATTCGCGCAGTGCACCGATGAACAGCGCAAGCACTGTCGTGGCGATCATCACGTTCCACTGAAGCGGCATGCCGGGACCGGCATAGACATGCATCAGACCAAACACAAGTGACGTCAGTACAACCGCCCACAGTGCACTATAGTACTTGCGAACGCGTCCATAGAGGTAACCGCGAAACAGAAATTCTTCGCAGATTGGTGCCAGTACCACTAGCGTGAAGAATGCCAACAGCATTTCATAACGCTGGGTAATATTTTCGAAGCCTACTTGTTGCTTAGTCTCAAGATCAACACCCGGGATGACCAAGCTTGCTACATACATGGCGATACCCGTCACCACCAACGCCGCCACAAACGCCACTGGAGCAAGACCAATATCACGCCATCGTGGCAGCTGCTGTGCAAGTCCCACATCACCCCACGATAGGCGCTGACCTAGGAGCTTCCATGGCACACCTACTGCGGTTACGATCGTCACGAGATATACTACGATGGATACGGTTGTCTGCAGTACCGTTTCGTTCAGCACAAACGGAAGCGTGAGCCCCAGTTTTGCTCCGACCCACAACACAGCCAACACAAAGAGCTGCGCAAAAACGAAACTCACAACCGTCCAGCCCGCAAACAACAAGCCATAGGATACTCGTCGCCTGAGTGATAGTTTCGGCTGTCTCACATGATCGTGATGCGCGCTATGCGCTTTTGGCGCGTGCGGAGGTGGAGCCACCGGCTTCAAATGCGACTGGGTTGTCATTACTTCACCACCTTTCCGATATCTGCAATCGTAATCAAGATGATAAGTCCAAACAATACCATCATACCCGCCCCCTGAATTGACTCCTCTCGCTCCTTTGTGAGCACCTTGCCGCGCAGTTTGTAGATCGTCATAACCGTCCAGCGACCACCGTCAAGTGCCGGAATGGGCAGTGTATTCATGACTGCAAGGCTCAGGGAAATGATTGCCGTCAGGAAGATGACTGTCGTGAGTCCAGCACGTCCCGCCTCGGGGAAGATGACACCTAGGATACCGACTGGACCCGCGACGCTATTACTTACGGTTGCGAGCGATTCACTGCCTTGCTGGCGTGTCTGCTCGTTGACACTCAGCTGATCTACAAGTCCTGTCACAAGATTCGCCACCATACCACCAAGTCCCTGTAGCGTCACCCATGTCAGCTGTACAGTTGTACCGACACCTACGATTGGAGCCGACCACGTCGCATGCACCACCTCCTGCGCGCCTCCGCTAGCACCGACACCCAGATAGCCGCCAGAGCCACCGTCTCGTAGCTGTACGGCTACTTGCTTCGCTTGATCACCTCGAGTGTACGCAATTGTCACATTTTGGCCCTTATATTCTTTGGTGAGGCTCACGAATTGAGCTGCACTAGTGACATCAGTACCAGCTACAGCGGTGATTACATCACCATTCTTGATACCAGCCTGTGCTGCCGGCGAACCATCTACTACCTGCGACACTGTAACGTCTGCCGAACCCTGCTGAGTAATGCGGGTATCGGCTGGCACGGTGAACTGATTTTCGATGATCTTTGGCATGCCTGTGAGTGCCAAAATCGTGAAGAGCACAATTGCCACCAGCCAGTTCATTACTACTCCTGCAAAGAGTACCTTCGTCTTTACCCAGTAACTTGCTGCACCATAGCCACCTTTTACGGTTGCGCTGTCGTACTCGCCTTTGAGTCGGACGAAACCTCCGAGCGGTAGCCAGTTGACACTATAGAGAACGTTCTTGCCGAGAAAACTTTTAGCAACTTTTTTACCCCATGCGAGTGGCGGAAATCCCACACCAAACTCTTCTACCACCACACTATTGCGACGCGCCACGATACCGTGTCCGATCTCATGTACTACGACGAGCAAGACCAGGATGAACAATCCCAATATAATCCCAAACAGTAATCCCATTTATTTTCCGAACCTTCTACTTCGTTTGCTGTATGTGTCTATGATACTGCTTACGTCTTCTTTTGTCATGTCTGGCCAGGCGTTGTCGAGAAACACCAGCTCACTGTAGGCTGCACGCCACAACATAAAGTTACTAATACGCTGGTCACCACCACTCCGCACAATCACATCCACCGGCGGCATATCGGGTGCATACAAATAGTGCTCAAGCGTACTAGGGGTGATAGAAGACATATCCTCACCAGCCGTGGCTGCTGCCCGCACCGCGTCTGCTATCTCCAACTGTCCACCGTAGTTGAAACACAAACCAAGCGTGCCGGCAGTATTATCTTGCGTCACCTCTTCTGCGTGATCAATTTCGCGCAGAATCTGCTCGTCAACACCCTCGCGCGAACCGAGTACCTTTACACGGATGTTATTGTCAACAAAAATATGGAGATCGGCAGTAAACATTTTGAGGACCAAACCCATCAGTTTGCCCACTTCCTCTTCGCTCCGCTTCCAGTTCTCGGTACTGAAGATATAAGCCGACATATATGGCACACCTGCATCAAATGTCGCCTTAGCCACATCTTGAATCGCATTATACCCAGCCAAGTGGCCTTCGTAGGTAGGTAATCCGTGCTTTTTGGCCCAGCGACGGTTACCGTCAACGATATAGCCGATGTGCTGCGGAATGTCTTTTGGCTCATGTTCGTCGATCAAATCGTTAGAATATCCTTCTCTTTGGCCTTGAATAGCTCATCGAGCTTTACCTGGGTATCTGCCATCAGCTTATCAATTTCCTGCGCTACACGCTTTTCGTCATCTTCAGAGAGTTCTTTAGCTTGCTTCTTCGCTTTAGCGTCTTTGAGCGCATCCTGACGAATATTGCGGAGCGCGATACGAGCGTCTTCTACCTTTTCGCTCGTTTGCTTGACCAGCGCTTTGCGGCGCTCTTCAGTTAGTGCGGGTACCGGCACACGCACGACGCGACCATCATCACTCGGGTTGAAGCCAAGACTCTGGTCGTCACGAATCGCAGTGGTGATAGCAGTGATATTGCCAGGATCAAACGGCGTCACTAGCAACTGCTGCGGTTCAGGGGCTGTCACATTTGCCGCTTGATTGAGCGGGATACGTGTGCCATAGGCTTCTACTAACACGCTATCAAGCATACTTGGATGAGCACGACCAGTGCGCACTTTCTTCAATTCTTCCTCGAAGTGCTCCAACGCACCATTCATCTTCAGTTCATACGGGGTTGTATCGAACATTCACTCCTCTTTCTTTAGCTCTTTTTAGTATAACAAAATTCACTAGCTTCAACTACTCTCGCCCGCAAGTACAGCACAAAAGGTATCGTTGCTTTTATACAAAAAATATGTTTTCATATGAATATGTCAATTTCCCATGAGAGTTCGCCCCAGCCCGAAGATCCGCATGATAGCGAGCTACTGAATCTTTTCGAGCAAGAGTTCGGAAACTTCTACATCGACGTTAAAGACCAGCAAGCCTTCTTGAGAGAGGCCCGACAGCGCCTAGACAGCGCTCTACACCCACTCCGTACCTGGGAGCGTGTGGCCGATGCATTTCCTGATCTGATTCGAGACGCCCCCTGGGAAACGCATTTTCATAAAACTCTACGAGGCGACATACTACTAGATGTAGAGTATTGCTCTGCGGACAGCGCCACAAGCAGACCGAAGCGAGCCGCACTGACTGTTGCATCTTTTGACGATGCAGAACAACCACAGACAGGCACGCACTTTACCGAAGCAGATGTCAGAGCACTCGATAGTTACTTTAGTTATATCGATCTTGCTAAATCAGGTGGCCTACTGCCCGACCTGGGACACAACTACAGACTCCCGACACTATAACGCCATAAAACTACACACCCCGACTGGCGGGGTGTGTAGTCCAATAAACGACAGTGGCTTATTCAGTCACGCCCAGTTCGATACGTCGGAACTGGCTCACACGAATGTTTTCGCCGTTTTTTGCCACCTGCTGCTTAATACGCTCGCCCACAGTTATGCTGTCGTCGAGGATGAAGACTTGCTCGGTAAGCACTTGGTCTGCGAAGTATTTACTTAGTTGACCTTCTACGATTTTCTCACGGATTTCTTCTGGTTTTTTGGCCAGGTCATCGCTTGCGAGTAATTCAGCTTTCTTAGCTTCGTAGATATCACTCGGTACATCTTCCATGGTCGGATAGACTGGTGCCATAGCCGCAACCTGCATTGCCATCTGGTGGGCAAATTCACGGAATTCGGGCAGACGCGCCACAAAATCAGTTTCGCAGTTCACTTCTACGACCACGCCGATACGATCGCTGTGCACATAGCTATCGATTATACCTTCGCGGGTCTCACGGTCACCTTTTTTCTCAGCCTTGGTCAGACCTTTTTTGCGTAGCGCTTCGAGCGCTTTGTCAAAATCACCATCAGCTTCGACAAGTGCCTTTTTGGCATCGCCAAGACCAAGGCCAGTGATTTCTTTGAGTTTCTTTACATCTTCGAGAGATACGCCCATCGATTATTTCTCCTCTTTATTTTTGCCTTCAGCGACTGCTTGCACGAAGTAGTCGAGGATCAGGCTGATACCTTTGATCGCATCGTCATTTGCAGGTACCACATAGTCAATACCATCTGGATTTGCATTGGTATCAACAAGTGCAACTACAGGTACGCCGAGCGTCTTGGCTTCGCGCACAGCATTGGCGTCAGACAGGATGTCGACGATCACAACCGCACCAGGACGACCGTTCAGATCTTTGATGCCGCCGTATTTAGTATTCAGAAGATCGATCTCTTCCTGGAAACGCTGCACTTCGAGCTTGTTGTAGCGCTTTTCGAGTTCGCCACTTTCCATGCGCTTTTCGAGTGTTTTCAACTTCTTGATCTGCTGGTTCACTGTCGCAGAGTTGGTCAGCATACCACCGATCCAGCGCTCAGTCACGTATGGCTGACCAGCTTTGTCGGCTGCAGCCTTTACGACGTCTTTGGCCTGCTTCTTCGTGCCTACGAAGAGGACTTGCTTACCACTTGCAGCAACCTTGGTGACAAACGGCAGTGCCACGTCCAGACCTTCGACAGTCTTTGTCAGATCGATGATATGACTGTCTTGGCGCTTGCTATGAATGTACGGCGCCATCTTTGGGTGCCAACGGCTCGTTTTGTGTCCAAAATGAACACCAGCTTCGAGCAGCTGTTTAATATCAACCTCTACGGCCATGATATTACTCCTTGTTCCTCACCGCTCATCCCGAGATACCAGGAGTATATGAACGGTTGTGTCATTAAAATTGTTACCTGTTAACTATAGCACAAAAGCATCCTTGTGCCAAGTTACCTACGCGAGTTTATGGGCAGCCTGGATCAGATCGCGAAGCTTAGCTTCGTCGAATATCCCAGAACCTTTTTCGGTCTCGACACTACTTGCCACCAATACCTCATCGACACTCCCCTCAAAATCGGCGATATTATCGATATCTATGCCGCTAGCCAGCGCTAGCAAACCCTCTCCGCTCTCACCTGTCGCCAGTTGGCGTTTCATAGCTCTGGTTTTTTGCGGGTCCGCAGACCTCCCAGTCTCCGGTCCACTCGTCACAAGTACGTCCGCGAAGTTATTATACATATATGCCTGAGTGGCCGCCTCCGCCGGATCTTCGGTGTAAGAATCCGTGTATTTAAACGCCACACCGCCAAGAGTGCGCATGCCATCCAGACGCGGGGTCTTGCGTACGTGCGCCAACATGTCTGCGTCGTGGCCGTGCCAGGTAATGTCGTCTACCCAGAGTCCGCTTGGTGCGGCTATGCCCACCACCTCTTGTTTGGTCATCGCAACGGCTTCTCGTGGTGAGCGTGCTTGGAGGATATTGATCCCTACGTAGCTCTCTTGAGGTGTCGCCTGTCGCACCGCAGCATATGCGCGAAATAATTCCGCGACAGCTGTCTCCCCTGCCGCATGCCGTATCAGATACACGCCATCCGCATCATGCTCAAATGCAAGCTCCGACTGCGTAACAGCCTGCGATAGACCTTTTTCTCCCCCACCTATATGCACCACTGGAAATATCTTCATGCGCACAGTATGACATACTACATATCTAGTGCAAATCTACACGGCACATCGAATCAGTTTTCTGCTATGCCTGTGTCTCGTCTTCGGGTAAATTTGTCTTGATGAGTTCGTCCTGAGCCATAGCTTCCAAAAACCTTGCCGTCTCTTTGTCCAAAGGCTTGTTTTCTTTTCCTATCCGACCCGCTACAACTCCTTCGTACTCATTACCACCGACTCTTGTCAGAATAATACGCAGCTTGTCCTCTTCTTCGCTGCCTAGAGTCACCTGCACTTCGCTGCTAGTGCCCTGTTCATCAAGCACCGTCACCGCTCGATACTCAACACCTTGCTCGGCACCAAAACCTGGCATTTCAGCCTTCCCTGTTTTCTCATGCAGCGTATATTCCGACGTAAGTTGGCGTTCAATGTCCCCCCGCTGGGCAAGAGTATCAAAAAGCCCCGTCAGCTGATTAACTTGCTCGCGGTCAGCTTCGTTGGCATACGGACTACTAAAATCCCATTGATTAGGCTCAGTCGGTACAAAATCATCGTGACTCAGTTTGGTTATTTCACTCATAGCTGTTTATTTCCTTTTTGTTGATCGTTTGTATCTTTTTCTTGAATAGTACTACTATAGCAAATTATTGTTAATTTGTCAATATTTATTCACGATACTGCCTGCTCAGGGCGGCTAAAAGTGACTGCGCGTATCAACACCCTGAGGCGTAGATGACGACGTAATAATGCGTGGCATATTCATGCTAGGTACAGCAAAGGGACTATTCGCGGCCGCATACCCAGCGTCAAATGGCGTTGCGCTAGTTCTGCCGTACCCAGGCTGCGGCATAGTATAGAGAGGTTCGTAGCGAGACGATGCCTGAGGTGGTGACGCATACGCACCGGGAGCGAATTGACCTGGAGCAGGCGGCGTAAATGGGTTAAACGTACCAGCTCCCCTGTCGGGCCCTGACGCACCAGCGAATACATCTCGCGTGGCGTCCCACGCAGCTCCGCGAAGTGCTCCTCCATGCTGGTCCCACTGCACGGCACCTTCTACATGTGCACCCCGGTACGCCCCCTTCGCGGCATGGACATACGTGGCACCAGTCTTGAGTCCCAGGATCGATTTTAATACACCTTTGACGCTCCATTTGCCATTTTCTTTTTTCGCGCCAGTCTCGAGCAACGCGCCGCGCACTGCAGCCCCACCTATCTCTGTGCCTATACGCACTGCCCGCTCTCGCACCTCTGGATTGCCTACGAAATTGGCGGCTATGTCACGCGAATGTCCGAACGCGCCGGCCATACCCTCCCGTTGCAATATATTGGCACCTCCGTAGGCTACCTTTCCTATATTATGTACAGTCTGGGGATTTTGCCGGTACCAGTCGTAGCCTTTACGTGTTGTCTCGGCTACAGTTCTCAATTTATTAAACATTTGAGGCGTTTTCTATTTTTTGTGTTTTGTAGATTATCTAAGATCATAATACACTAAATTTGATTTATTGTCAATATAAGTTCACACTGACCCATACCAAAACCATAAGCATAGTGTTATACTGAACGCACCATGAAAGAAACGTTTCGTCGGGCAGCGACACGAGTCTCCAATCTTACCGGTACGGCCGGTGTATTCCTCGGCGCAGTGGCTATCGTGCTCATTTGGGGTATCACCGGACCGCTGTTTAATTTCTCCGATACATGGCAGCTCGTCATCAATACTGGCACCACCATTGTCACCTTCCTGATGGTATTCCTCATCCAAAACACGCAAAATCGTGACGGCAAAGCCATCCAGATCAAGCTCGACGAGCTCATCCGCGCTACCGGTGCCCGCACACAATATGTCGGTCTTGAAGACTTGAGCGACCAAGACCTTGCCACGCTCGACGAAGGGTTCAAGCGCATGGCGCAAAATGCCGACTCTGCTCACGCTATAGAAAAAATGCGCGCCAAACTCAGCGACGAACACACCCGTCGCCACAAACTCCGCCAACACTCGACCAACTCCACACCACCCATTGAGAAACCTGCAGTCGTAGCACCGACCCAGGAGGCGTCATTACCAGCCGATGGCGCCAAAATTACCGCACCAGACGGCCGCACATATCGCCAAGTGCATGGCCGCATGCTACCTCGTCATCGCACACACCCGCATGCAAATTCCAGTCAACGCGTACTCCGCTAGGCTTCTCATGTCTGGTACTATAGAGCCATAGCATGAGCAAAAAACACGCAGCTACCAGTCTCATCGCACTAGGCGCGCTCGGCGTCGTGTTTGGCGATATCGGCACAAGTACACTGTATGCCCTCCAGGCAATTGTGCGGCTTGGTCATATCGATATCCAACCTACATACATCTATGGCATCATCTCGCTCATCATCTGGGCTATCACACTTGTGGTCACGGTGAAATATCTTGGCTTCATTACTCGCGCAAACAATCACGGCGAAGGTGGTATCATGGCACTCGTCGCGCTCACGCAACATGCCAAGCTGGGTACTCATGCGAAATGGCTGATGGTACTACTCGGTATCTTGGGCATGGGTCTGTTCTACGGAGACAGCATCATTACTCCCGCCATCTCGGTACTCTCTGCTGTTGAAGGTGTTACAACTATCTCGCCATCGATCAGCTACGCCATCGTACCTGTCACAGTCGTGATTCTCTGCGGGCTTTTCGCCCTGCAGTCACGCGGCACCGGCACAATCGGCAAAGTCTTTGGGCCTATCATGCTTCTCTGGTTCCTCGTATCCGCAGTAGGTGGTCTCGCGCAAATAATTCAGCACCCAGATGTACTGGTCGCGCTCCTGCCAACCACCGCCCTCGGATTCATTACCGCCCATCCGCTAGTGGCGTTTGTGTCCATGGGCGCTGTTATCTTGGCCATCACTGGCGCCGAAGCGCTCTACGCCGACATGGGGCATTTCGGCCGCAAACCAATCGCCATCGCTTGGCTCGCCTGCGCGTTTCCTGCTCTCGTGCTCACCTATATGGGTCAGGGCGCGCTCATCGTGGCGCAGCCAGATGCTATCACGAGCGCGTATTTTCTTATGTTCCCAGATGCAATCCGCATATTTGTCGTAGCACTTGCTACCGTAGCAACTCTCATCGCTTCACAGGCTGTCATTGCTGGCGCATTTTCACTCACCGCACAGGCAATCCAACTTGGTTTTGCACCGCGTCTCACCGTGCGCTATACCTCGTCGTCTATTGGTCAGGTCTACTTACCGTTTATCAATTGGCTTCTGTGCATAGCAGTCGTAACCCTCGTCATCATCTTTGGCTCTAGCGCCAATCTCGCCGGTGCATTTGGTATGGCGGTGAGCATGGCGCTCACGATTGACACTATATTATTTCTCATCATCTTGCGCACCGTCTGGCAGCGGAGCATTATTTGGGTTGCCCTAGCTGCAATCTGCTTCTTACCAGTTGATCTACTATTTTTTGGTTCGTCGCTCACCAAATTACTTCACGGAGGCTGGCTTCCTATCTCCATTGCCGTACTCGTATTCGCATTCCTTAGCACTTGGGCGAAAGCCCGTGGTATCATCGGGCGTGAACGCCAACATATCGAAGGTTCACTTGATAGCTTTATCGCTGCTCTACCGAGTAAAAAACCAATCCGCCTACCCGGCACTGCCATCTATCTCGGTCACCATCCCGGCTACACACCGCTGGCACTCCATACCGCCGTCGACCAGCTTCATGAGCTTCATGAGCGCGCTGTTATCGTCAATGTAATCACCGCTCCGGTGCCGCATGTATCCCCGGAGGATCGTATCGTCTACGACGATCTTGGATCGCCCGACGACGGGATTAGCCATCTCACGCTCCAGTTTGGATTCAAAGATGTCGTCCACGTACCGCACGCGCTGACAGATTTACAGCATATCAGCCCAGAGGTCGATTTTGAACCAACTGACGTCACTTACTTCATCTCTACAAGTGAGCCATCACTTACTCGCCGACACAATCTGGCACGCTGGCGCAAATACCTCTATCGATCCATGGCAGCCAATGCCGCAGACCCCACAGACTACTACCACCTGCCTCCAGAGCGTACGCTTGAGCTGCGCTCGTTCATCGACTTATAGCGATTAGCAGGGTGTTTACAGGCGGCCATATCTCTGGTACAATTGTTCAGATATGAAAAGCAGTATACACCCTACCAACTACCGACTTGTCGTATTTAGCGACGAAGTCGCAGGGTTTTCGTTCTTGACCCGCTCGACAGCACCAACCAAGGACACAGTCAAATGGGAAGATGGCAACGAATACCCACTCGTCAAAGTGCACATTTCAAGTGCCAGCCACCCATTCTTCACCGGCGAAGAGAAGATCATCGATACCGAAGGTCGTGTCGACCGCTTCAAAGCCCGCTTCGCAAAAGCCGAAGAGCGCAAACAAGCACTGGCAAACAAAGCCAAGAAGCAAAAAGCCGAGTCAGCAAAAAAGGCCGACAAAGTCGCCTAATGCGACAACAATATCACAAAATACCGCCCTCCCAGAGAGCGGTATTTTGTGTAGATATATCTCAACTGGCGTTAGTAGCTCGAAAAATCGTAAATACTCGAGATAGGAAATCGGTCGGCATTCACTGCACACATCTTGTCGTCACTATGCGCGCCGCTATGCGCCTTGCCCGTGTCAGAATACGTCAGCGCATTGACCATGGGTAATCTATCTGTCGTACTTGCTTCCATCACGTGGCGTACACTTACCACAAAAGCATCTAGCACCTCAGGGCTTAGGTTACGCTCTCGATTTTCGAGGCTTCCTGTTCTATCGGGCATGAAAAATGCCTGCATACGACCCTTGAGTGCCTCTGCACCTTCATCTCCTTGGAGGTCAGAGGGATAGACCTTGATATTTGTATATGGGTCACTAGTTCCTTGAGTCACCCAGACAGTATGGCAGCTTTCATCGAACAAGCTCTCGCTTGCGCTCACTTCATTTTGTCCGCTACACGCTCCCGTGATCGCGCATGCCGCAGCCATCGATACGACAAATCCATACTGACTTTTGCTATGTTCACCGGTCCATGATTCTCTGATTTTCATGCAATTCTCCTTGACCAATATATATACTGATTCAAACAAGCTGTCAATTGCTTTATATACCTCTCTCCAATCTGTTATAATAACATTACTATGGCCAAAATTTCACTCAACCTTGCTGAGCTCAAAACTGAGTACGAAGTACTCAAGCAATTCCTTTCAAGCCCAGATGCCTATGCCGATTCGCAATTCACAGTCAAAAATAAGCGCTTCTCTGAACTCGAATCGCTCATAGCCCTCGCACACAAACGCGAGCAGCTAACACAGAATATTGCCGAAGCTCGTGAACTCGCCGGAGGTGGCGACGAACTAGCTGAGCTTGCCAAGCAGGACATCATCGACTCCGAAGCCGAACTTACCAAGCTCGAAGAGGACCTGTTCATCATGCTCACACCCAAAGATCCGAACGACGACAAAAACGTTATCATGGAGATCCGCGCAGGCGCTGGGGGCGATGAAGCGAGTCTCTTCGCGGCTGAGCTTTATCGCATGTATTTGCGATTTTGTGAGACACATGGCCTTAAGACAGAGCTCATTAGTGAGAGCGCCAACGACGCCGGTGGCTACAAAGAAGTCGTATTCCTCATCAAAGGCGGTGCTCCGTATTCTACCCTCAAATTCGAGAGTGGCGTGCACCGTGTCCAACGCGTGCCAGCCACCGAGAGCCAAGGTCGCATCCACACGAGTACCGTCACTGTCGCCGTGCTGCCAGAAGCCGAAGAGACAGATATCGAGATAAATCCGGGCGACCTACGTATCGATATCTTCCGCGCCAGCGGTCACGGTGGTCAGAGCGTTAACACCACCGACAGTGCCGTGCGTATCACTCACCTACCAACTGGCCTCGTGGTCTCCAACCAAGACGAAAAATCGCAACTTAAGAACAAAGAAAAAGCCATGAGCGTCCTCCGCTCACGCCTCCTCCAGCAGAAGATCGACGAAGAAAACGCGCGCGCCACCGCCGAACGCCGCAGCCTCATCGGCAGCGGCGACCGCAGCGAGAAGATCCGCACTTACAACTTTCCCCAAGACCGCATCACCGATCACCGCATTGGCTACAGTCGATCCGGCATTCCTCAGGCGATGGACGGCCGTATCGACGATCTCGTCGAAAAGCTTCAGGCTTACGAGCGCGAGCTGAAGGCTCAAAACGCCGAACAGTAAGATGAAGATAAAACTAGGTCATAAATTGCTATTTTCTGCAATATTTGCCATACTATACCAGATATGACAATCTCCGCCTGGCTTATAGACGCCACTAAGCAGCTTAAAGACATCGGCATTGAATCAAACCGATTGGATGCTGAATTGATATTGGCCCACACCCTTCGCAAACCTCGCACCTACCTCCATGCCCACCTAGACGAAGAAATTGACGAGCGCCGCTACGACATCGCAAACGCCCGGCTCGACCTGCGCCTGGAACGCACACCACTCGCCTACATCACAGGCCACAAAGAGTTCTACGGCCGCAGCTTCAGTGTGACGCCTAGCGTACTCGTGCCCCGTCCAGAGTCTGAAGCTCTAATCGAGTGGCTCCTCGAGCTTACTGGAGACGAGATCACTCCCAAGAAGCTGGTCGATGTCGGCACCGGCTCTGGCATCCTGGGTATCACCGCCAAGCTCGAGCGTCCGCACCTGGATGTGCTGCTCACAGACATCGACGCTAAAGCCCTCACTGTAGCCACTCGCAACGCCGAGCAACTCGGTGCATCCGTACATACTCGCCGCGACAATTTACTCGACACCCAGGGATACCAAGCCGAATATATCGTGGCTAATTTGCCATATGTCGACGAAGCGTGGAATGACGTATCGCCAGAATTGCAGCATGAGCCGCAGCACGCGCTCTATGCCTCACAAGGTGGACTCAAGCTCATCTACCAGCTACTGCCCCAGCTCGAACGTTGGCTTACCCCTGGCGGCATAGCACTGCTTGAAGCCGATCCCACACAGCACGCTACTATACAAGATGCCGCCCAGTCATACGGACTGAACGGCATAGGCTCGCACGATTATGCGCTTGGACTCGTGCGAGACTAGAATCCAAACAGGCTGCGTGGATCGATAGATTGCTCTTCGTCTTGCTGCGTGCTCTGTGATTGCGTGGTCGTCTGCGATGCACCCTCGTACTTAGCAAGTGTCAATTTGGTTGCCTGTTCTTTGCCGTCGCGGAGATAGGTCACCTGAACAGCGTCACCTGGTTTGTACTGTCCGATGATAGTCGTAATACTACCCTCTTCGCCCACCACGGAATTATTGATCTTGGTGATGATATCTCCGTCTTTGATACCGGCTTTGTCGGCTGGACCACCAGATACCACTGCCTCAGTGCTATTATCGCCGCTCACCAGTGCACCTTGCTTGACAGGTAAGTTTTTCTCTTTGGCAATAGCTGGGGTAATATCGACGTAGCGCACACCTATGTAGGCTCGTTCTACCTTGCCGTTTTCAATCACGCTTGCCAGTACGCCTTTGGTTGCGTTAATAGGAATCGCAAAACCGATACCCTGCGCATCGCTGGCCACAGCCGTATTGATACCGACCACCTGACCGGCGCTATTGACGAGCGGACCACCAGAGTTACCTGGATTGATTGCTGCATCTGTCTGCACAAGACCCGTAAGTGATTCGGTACTATTACCATCACCAGATGAAGCCGTGACAGGACGATTCAATCCAGAGACAATCCCACTAGTAACCGTGTTGTTATACTCACCGAGCGAATTACCAATTGCGACGACACTCTGTCCAATTTTGAGCGTACTTGAGTCGCCCAATTCTGCAGCCGCCAAGTTATTCACACCTGATATCTTCAGAAACGCTACGTCGTTAAGTGGGTCTGAACCGATGACTTTGACGTTTTCGTAGATATCACCAGCAGAAGTCGTGATCGAGACAGTACTTGCGCCGTCTATCACATGATTATTGGTCATCACATAGCCATCTTTGCTCACGATTATGCCTGTACCTGCACCCTGACCAACTGCTTGGCCGCGTGAGTTTTCGACATTGGTTGAAATAGAGACCACACTTGGCGCAACCTTCGTCACTACCTGAGAGATGTCCTGCTCCGACTGTGAGCGCAGGATATTGCCGTCGTTTTGGGAATGTGTGATGACCCTCAGTGGATTGCTAAAATGCGTCATAGTCCAGGTGCCGATCCCGCCACCGAGTAACGCCACGACAAACACCGTGATCACCAGACTAACTCGTTGCCCCATTCTACTGTGCGACGCGCGAGGTGGTTTGCCGGCAGGCGGCGGTGCCACCGCTTGGGGGGCTGCTTTTGTCTTGGGCCTTGTATCTGTAGATTTCGATGAAGTTTTTGTGGTCATGATACCCCCTAGTCTAGTATTATTTTCTGAGAAGTGACTTAGATTATACCAGCGCCAGCACTAAAGAATAGTGCGAGCACCATAATCACTAGCCCCACAAATACAGCTGGCGCCACCGCATCAACACTCCGCAGCGACTTGCCACTTACTGCCACCGAGTAGAGGCGTATTGCCAAAAAACCAACTAGTCCGATAATGATAGCCGCTTGTGACAGCTTCAGATCACCAAGTACTGTAGCGCCGTAGGCTACCGTCCAGTGGTATGACACCCAGGCGATTTCTGCTATGAATAGGCCAAACACCATAGCCAGTAGTGATGGCTGATCCTCCTCACGTACCACTAGCACGTGTCGTGCTGCACCGTATGCCATCACAAACACAGACAGTACAGTCACAATCTGCGGCAGTGTATATGACAGAGCCATAATCGCCCATGCACCCAAAAACAAGCTCGTACCTGCTTGATACACAATCCAGCGCTCAGTCGAACGTGGCTTGACAACGATCAACCATAGCGCATATAGCACCGCAATTACTACTTGCAGTATTGCACCGTACTCAGCGCTCGAGCCGGCCAGGTACAAGAGTACAATAGTACTCACGCTCACCGACAAGTCGACGATGTTGGCCAAGATATTCGCCCACCAGTAGCGCGGGCGTACCGCCAAAATACGCCACTTACTCACCAGTACAAGCGCCAGTGCCAAAAAGCTCGAACCTGTTGACACAAGCGCAAACATCGCAGCAGCTAGTGCTGCGTTGAGTGCGATATGGAGCGCTTCGCTGAGGAGGCTTTTTCGCCTCGATGCCTTCAAAAATTCCATAGTTACTAGGGTCTATTGTAGCACAGTTTTACTGAGATTGACTCTGTGCGATTGTACCAACGACCACTACAAACTTGGTCTCGGCACCCACTAGTGCTGGTGGATCACCGGCGGTGACCTTGACACCGTAGATTTTTTGCAGGCGAGCTTTGGTGGCGGCGTTACCATCACCGATCTGGTATATCTTGACTTTGCCATAGTCGCCAGCAGGTGCGTTGTCTACCGCGCCCAGAGTAAAGCCTTTACTTTCAAGCTTATCGGCCTCCACTTGTGCTGCGCCAGCGATACCAGAGCCGTTGAGCACTGCCACTTCGGCCGCCTCTTTCGTGACATCGTCGCTGTTGATCTGTTTCTGGATGTATTTTTGTACGCCGCTGTAATCATAGAGACCGTCCAGCGGCTTAACGACACTTTGTCCGCTCACATTACCCGTCGTCAGTACCATTTCACCTTCTTTTGTGAGGCTAATCGACTGTAGCTTGTCACCCTTTACTACCTGGCCGAGATCTGCCAGCGTACGAATCTCTTTAACCTCGAAATTAGTACGGAGATTATTCCCAAATGCATCCATCAGCGCCGTCACCTTGCCGACATTTGTCAGCGTGCCTGCGCTAATCGCCTTTTCCTGGATTGCGCGGAGAACTTTTTGCTGGTTTTTCTCGCGATCGAAGTTGCCATTTGGCAAACCGTAGCCACCCTGCGCATTGCGCGCACGGGCAAACGCTAGTGCGTGTGCACCGTCCATCTGCGCCACTTGTCCATTTTTGTAGTCCACCATATGACACTTATGCCCACACTGCCAGTCGAAGTTCGGGTCATAAATGCCCCGTGGATCTTCGCTTTCGATCGTCACAGTTATACCACCTACAGCGTCGACAGCGTCGCGCACTACGGTGTTATTGACGTGCACATAGTACTGCAAGTCCATACCGAACACTTCACCGACCTTTTTCTGCAAGGCTGCCATGCCAGCTGCTTCGTTTTTGCCGTTTTCGGAGCCACACATATAGACCGTGTTGATTTTCGCCTCGTAGCCCACATCGCAGGCCTCGTCGAGCTTGACCCACATATCACGCGGCATACTCACCATGTAGGCGTTCTTCTTATTTTGATCGATACTGAGTACCATGATAGAGTCTGTTAGATTACCACCAGGATGTTCGCCCCCTTCATCGTCTTCCGATGTACCGACGACCAAGATATTCGATCGACCGTTTTCATCCATCTTGAGTGGTGCTTTCTGTACGAAGTCAAAGATATTGCCCTTAAACGCTTTACTACCAGCCATGTAGGCTTTCACGCCCACATATCCAGCAACCGCCAAAATAACTATAAGTAGCGCAATCAACACACGCTTGATAATTTTTTTGCGTTTCGCCTTTTGCTCGGGTGTTTTTTTGACACGGCCCTTGACGTCACGCTCCGGCTCGTCGATCTGCTTTAGTGAATCGTCAATCTCACTGCGACTCACGCCTACTCGCGGACGAGCATCCGCTTCGATACCAGGTGTCGGTGCATGATCTTTGACCTGTGGCAACTTAGGATTAGCCGGTGTTTGAACTGGCGTAGCTCCCACTGTGCGACCACGATTTCGTGGCACAAATCCATCAACAGAGTGTTTTGGTTTACTCATAAATTCTCCACCTATAATACCCGACTTACCCCTCGTGTGAAACCCCAAAATGCTTAAGAAAACCTGCATAGCTTTTCTACGAGCGCTCATGTATAGTGGGAGCAGTGAATACAAGTTTTCTACAACGACATCAGGGTCTCCGTGATGTACTCGGTCTCATTGTCTTCGTCGTCTGCGTAGCAGCCGGCACGCTTTTCATCAATACGTTTATATTTCGTACTTTTTCTGTCGTCGGACCCAGCATGGAAACGACGATGTATACCGGTGATCGCCTGATTGTCAATCGCCTCCCCGTCACTGGTGCCCAACTCCAAAACAAGGAGTATGTACCAAACCGTGGCCAGATCATAGTATTCAAAAACCCCAACTACACCATAGGGAGCCCCGACGAATACATCGTTAAAAGAGTTATTGGATTCCCAGGTGAACGCGTAGTCGTCAAAGACGGCAAGATCACCGTCTATAACGCTGGCCACCCGGCTGGCTTCAATCCAGATGACGCCAATCACGGCGAACCAGGCCAGCCCACAAGTGGCGATGTCGATGAAACGGTTCCTGACGGCACATTGTTCGTATCAGGCGACCATCGCCAGGGCAACTTCTCGCTCGATTCACGCAGTGGCCTCGGTACTATCCCCTACTATGATGTTGTTGGTCCTGTCAGTCTCCGTATCTGGCCGCTCGACAAAATTCGCACATTTTAGCATAAGCCCTCTCACATTACTAAAAACCTCCGCATAGTCAGCGGAGGTTTTTAGTAATAGGCATGCGGATCTACTCACCATTCAGCAGCTTTTCAATACGCGCAAACTCGTCGGCGTTTTTGAATGAGATGGTGATAGCACCGGCACCCCGACTATTGGTTCGGATCTTAACAGGGGCCGCAAAGCGTTTCGTGAGTCGCTGCACTTCTGACTCATGGTTTGTAGCTTTTGCCGCTTCTTTGGGTGTGGTTTTATCTGTCTTCTTAAGGTCCACGATAAACTGCTCGATACGACGTGCGCTCCACTGCTCCTTCAGAATCTGCGGCAGCACATCTTCTACAATCTCCGTATCAAGCCCGATCAGTGGACGTACCTGCCCTTCGGTGACCTGTCCAGCCACAAGAGCTTCCTTTACGGCAGAGTGTAGCTTGAGAAGACGCATCTTGTTGCTGATGGTGCTTGGATTTCTCGCTCCCATACGCGTAGCAATTTCACTCATCGACAGATTAAACTGATCACGCAACTTGAGGTATGCCGTAGCTGTCTCGAGTGGATTAAGGTCTTTGCGCTGCAAATTTTCTATCAGCGATAGCTCGAGCTTGTGCTGCGCGCTTAGTGTTCGTACTAGGGCGGGAATCTTGTCGAGTCCAGCCCTACCGGCGGCGCGCCAGCGTCGTTCACCGGCCACAATCACATAGCCATCGCCTCGCGGCACCACTACGATAGGCTGCACTACACCATGCTCGCCGATAGATGCTGCCAATTCGTCAAGCGCTTGTTCGTCAAAATGTCGACGCGGCTGCTCCGCGTCCGGCACAATCTGTGAGACTTTGATCTGACGCAGATCACTCACCTGCTGGTCCTGCGACGCTGTCGGATCAAAGGATTCGTCCAGTAACTCATCCGGTATCAGTGACGAAAAACCGCGCCCTAGTCCTTTTTTAACCATCGATTCGCTCCTCCAGCTCCTTCGTAACTGCCTTGTAAGCCCGTGCACCCTTGCTCCATTTGTCGTATTCGCCTATTGGCAATCCGTGGCTTGGTGCTTCAGCTAGACGAATGTTGCGCGGTACAGTTGTTTTGAACACACGACCGGGAAAATGCTTCTTAATCTCTTCATGCACCTGCGTACTGAGACTGGTACGCTTATCTACCATAGTTGGCAGCACACCGATTAGATCAAGCGTCGGATTCATATTTTTGCGTATTAGCTTCATCGTCTCAAGCAACTGCCCTAGTCCTTCGAGCGCATAGAATTCCGCTTGTACCGGAAGCAGCACATAGCGCGCTGCGATCAGCCCGTTGACGGTCAGAAGACTCAGACTTGGAGGACTATCGATAATCACATAATCGTAATTCGGCGTTGTATTGATAGCATTCCGCAGGCGCGTGAAGCGACGGTTTGCCTGTGCTAGCTCTACCTCAGTATTTGCCAGGTGTGGGGTGCTCGGCGCCAAATACAGATTCTTGAACTCCGTCTCGATAATTATGTCGCGGAGTAGCTTTGTCTCAAGCATCACTTCGCTCATCGTCCCGTCGAGCGATTCTTTGTCAATCCCGAGTCCGCTCGTAGCGTTACCTTGCGGGTCAAAATCCACCAGCAGCGTCTTCTTGCCAGACTTTGCCAAATAATACGCGATATTCACCGCGCTCGTTGTCTTACCGACCCCACCTTTCTGATTCGTCACCGAAATAACAGTTGTCATGTATGTGTTTGTACCCTCTTACTAGGTACTAGTATAGCACGAGCGTTACCGTTTTTGACGTATTTTCTAGAGAGACGTGTCCCGAACCCTGCGGATATTTTCGAGTGTGCCAAAAAGTACGTCCCTCGCACTTGTCACGTCCAACTCATAGAGTTTGTCCCTATCTTGGCAATTCTCCAAGTATGCTTTTACATCTAACTTCTGGGTATCTTTGCTATTTCTTCGTAAACGCAGTGCAAATAGCGAAGCTTCTTCCCCGACATGAGTCAGTGCCACGCACTGCTGTGTTGCTGACACGTCATTTGCTATTACATTCACCACTTCTGGTTTTACGAAATATGCTTTAGTGGAAAGATTCCGGCGATACACATCCTCCAGATACATGTTAAGTGCCACTTCATATTCCAATAATTGATCGTCACGCATATTCATCGTTTTCATGCCCAGATAACGCCACAGATGCTGCGACTCAAGACACCAGCTATCTTGGAATAGGCGCGCAAACTCGCGCGTCTGCCTCACCCGCCAATCTGTCATACGATACGACAGTTGCGTTACATCGAAGTGCATATCATGCATTCTTCCATCGATACCCTCAGCCATATTAGCGTTTCTTCCGTCACCCTCCTGTCGAATCTCTATGGGTAGATCACCTTCTGCCACTATTTCTTTCTCGTAGACTCCTTCTATACCTACAGTGGTACTCGTCACACGAGCTAGCAGCTTATGAGTTCCGTTGTCTTGTTGCTTGATAACAAATTCGCTGAGCTCCCCTATTATATTTGTACGACCTATCTGGTCTGATATCGGATACGAGCCATCTGCGGTAGTTTCGTCCACACTCGCGTCAAATGCCAGATACACTTGTAGGGGATCACCGAAATAATCCTCTGACTCGGCTATGAGCTCATTGCCATATTCGGCTAAATCATCGAGATCCTCCTTGCTAAACCAAGTGACCTTCTCTGCGACTATATCTATATATTGATAAAACTGCGCAACAACTGGCTCTGAAGTTGGCTCTGCAGTATCGAGATCATTATCAAAATAATATTCGCTCATGCTTATCTCTATAAAACAAAAACGCCCGTTTCCGGACGTCTTTGCTCACTCTGGATTATTTGATCGTGACGATCTCCAGCTTGCTGTATTTCTGGCGGTGGCCAGTCTGGGTGTTGACGCGCTTTTTGCTCTTGTAGCGAATCACGCGGATTTTGTCGCCTTTTACTTCTGGCTCGGTAACTTTTGCAGTTACAACGACACCTTTGACAGTTGGCGTACCGACAGTGGTTTTGTCACCATCGATGACGAGGAGCGCGTCCGTCTTGAGCTCTTTTGTTCCTTCCGGGAGGAGGTCCACCAGGAGGGTCTCTTTTTCCGCTACGACGAACTGTTTGCCGCCGACACGGATGACTGCTTTCTTTGTCATGATTTTCCTTACGAATTATTATCAATCAAGTTCTGATTATACCAGACTCTCACCTCTAGAGCAAGAGTTGGGCGCCGATCGGCGGAGTGAGCAGTAAGTACTAC
Organism: Candidatus Mycosynbacter amalyticus; assembly: GCF_025273655.1. GTDB lineage: Bacteria > Patescibacteriota > Saccharimonadia > Saccharimonadales > Saccharimonadaceae > Mycosynbacter > Mycosynbacter amalyticus. Next base: position 261,671 of record NZ_CP045921.1, on the reverse strand, counting down.
GTCAAACTCCGCCGATCGGCATCACTCGTGTCACATCGTGACATGAGATGAGTGAAATCCGGGATCTTCCGGGTTGAGTGGCTGCGTCGCGACCGAGTCTGGCCAGAGCTTCGCGTGAAGTGCGGCGATGCCGAGCACCACGACATCGCGAAATGTCTTGGCAAAACCACCGTTGTGCTTGGCCAGAAACTGCAGCTTGCCTGTTAGCGTTCCGCCCAGCAGCTCCTCTGCCGCCACACGTGTGATCTTCTTTGCTATCATGTCATCACCTCCTCGGCGTCTCTGGATAGCGTGTATACTATAGCATAAAAACAAACCCTCGGCAATTCACCGAGGGTTTGTCGTGTGTGAGACAATCTTAGAAATCTTTTTTGTCGTCTTCGACGTGACTATCAGTACGAGCCTTGAGTAGCTTTGGCGCATCGTGCGCAGCTGCTTCGTGCTCAAGGTCGACACCTGCAAGCGCCTTTTTGAGGTTCTTGCGACTGCGGTACCAGTAAGCAAATCCAGCTGTCAGGGCACCCACACCGATAATAGTGAGGATAGTCTCGGCAGGACCAGTGGTAGGTAGACTACCGCTTGCAACTACACAGTTACCGTTGGCGTCTACCACCTGGCCTTCGGTAGGAGTACATGCGCCACAGCGCGCGTCACCGGTAGGAACACCTGGCTTACATTCACTGGCGGCACAGCTTACGTTAACCGTTACGGTTGCCGTGTCATCTTTCGCACCACCAGAAGTAATGGCGGACACCTTATTTGTAAGTGTATTGGCGTTACAGTTAAGTTCGTTCGCCGCAGCTACAGTCGCACTATAGGTAATAACTGCATTACCACCAGCGGCATAGTTTCCAATGTTTATACCGCTCGAGACAATATTGTCACTTACACCGCGGCCGCTTGGATTAGCTGTATTATATACCTTGGTACTACCCGGCATATAGACCATGCCTTTTGGTAATGTATCTTTGATATTTACATCGTTTTGTGCAGTTGTGCCGGTATTAGTATAGATTACCTTGTAATCAACACGTTCACCGGGCTTTGCTGCGTAGTTTTCTTGCCACTGCTTCTGGCCAGTCGGTGAAACCTGCTTCGACACGGTAAAGTTTGGTGCATCAACACGGAATTTGTATATCACAAAGCCCGAGTATTGCGCGCAACCAGGCAGTACGCCGTTGAGACTGTCGTAGCCTATGAGCGTACCCGTACTAAACAGTGAATCTGGCAGCACCTGACCATTGACAGGACCATTACTGGTGATTGTAGCCGATCCAGAAATATACTTGAGCGCAACATCGGTATCAGTCGTAACATAGGCTTCGTCCCAAACTTCTTTTGGATTTGCATTACTCGAAGAAATGACGCTACTGATGGTACCCTTCTCTGAGGCCTTTACCACACTTGGCATCTTGGTGCGTACGGACACGTCTTTGGCGATACCGGCTCCACTTGCGTTCAAGCTTGTTTTGGCATTGTTGTGGTAGTATGTCATCACCTCGTACTGTTTACCAGGCTGTACTTTCATGTCGTTGATATATTCACCGGTACCAGCTTCGCGAATACGAACAAAGTTACGCTCATCACCGACCTTTTTATTGTCAGTAATCGAGTTGAACGTCACATAGTCCGCACCAGTCTCACCACTTGTTGTAGGGCGCTCTGGACCCCAGGCCATCGCCTGAGTGCTCAGGCCAACAATGGCCGCAGACACCACCAATACGGCAGCTACTCGACTGTTGATATTCTTCATTGCTTCGCGATATGTTGTCTTCATGATATGTCTCCTATTCTTTATGTTATTTACTGATCTGTGCTAATAGTTCCGTTAGGCTGAGCGTTGCCACTTGAGTCGGTCGTATTCATGCCGCCCTCCGCCGCGTTACCGGTAGTTTCGTTGGTACGAGTCGTGTCTGCACCTTCTGCGCCAACACTTGTACCTGTATCCGTGGTTGTTGTAGTACCGGTTTCAGTAGTTGTAGTCGCGTCACCGGCCTCTGGTCCAGCAGGTTTTTCGGTGACTCCGTTATCGAGCCCTCTGACGGTCACACCATCTTGGTTAGGAGTAAGACTCGTGTCCTTATCCCTTTCTGGCCCCGGTGTCTGAGGAGCGGGTGTTGGGGTGTCTGGAGCCGGAGTGTCTGGCGTACCAGGATGGTGTGGCGTCTCGCCGCCCTGACCTGGTGTGTCAGGCGTGACATGCGCTACTGGCTGGTAGTCTGCACCACCTTGGCCAGAGTAGTCTGCAGGAGCTGCGCCGCCTACTCCCTGAGGAGCTGCTTGTGGCACTTCGATTGGTATGCGGATTGGCTGGCCACATGGGATGCGGACGCCTTCGATATAGCCGTTTGCCTTGCCCATCACGAGGATCTTGTCATGTGGGTCGGCGCTAGTGACGTCTGGATCGGTCTGGATCAACCAGCCACCCTTACCGTCATGTATGATATAGTTTGATTCGTAATCCTGTGTCAGATCTTCGAGGCTCTTGCCGTGGAGTTGGTCGAGTGCAAAGTCTGCGGCCTTGTCTTTGAGTTCGCGATTGCCATGGAGTAGCTCAGCGACGCGCTCAGTATACTGCTCTGGAGTCTCACCAGGTTTGTAGTTGAGCTCTTTGAGGTCGTCCGGCAGGTCTGTGCCTAGGCGATGGAACTGATCATACTGCGACGCCAGCTCATGTGGACTCTTGCGGAACTGTTCACCGAACTGACCGTACAGATTATTCATGTCGGTAGTACCATCTGCATTGTCGTGCAGATCAATTTTATTGAAGTCGTTATGATGACGACCAGAGGTGTCGAGGAACTGACTCTCTATATGATGCGACTGGATGCTGTATTCATGTGCATCTACGATGCCATTGCCATCTGCGTCCCATGGGTTATTGCTACGATTTGGCGTACCATTAGAACCCTGATCCTGATTGTCGCCAGGGGTTGCAATGTCGTGATGAGCACCTGAGCCGCCGCCATGCTCCACACCGAGGTAGCGAGCAGCTGCAAGTCCGAGAACCGCACCTGTGATTGCCGTGAAGGCCAAGTTGTAGCGAAAACCAGTTTTACGAATACGCTTGCTGTATTCCGCGTCTGTCTCGTCTGGCAACTGACTATACTTCTCAGCGCTTTTGCCACGGCGCGCTGCGAGCGCAGCGTATCCGCTCAGTACTTTAGTGCCCACCCAGAGGTTGGCGCGCTGGAAGAAATTGAGACGCTGCCGTTCTTGAATATCATCGCCTTTTGGCGGCTTATCGGTCTCTGTATCATCCCCTTCTGACTCATCGTCATCTTGTTCTGGATTTTCTGCTGGTTCACCAGGATCGACATCCTGATTAACCGCTTTTGGCGATTGAAAAGGCACAGGCTCACCATTCTTCTGCGCTTTCATATTGGCACGCTCTTTGAGTCCTGCGATAATCTCTTCGTAGGCTTTTACACGCTCATCGAAGTTTTCCGCTTCAATACCTTGCATTACTTCTACAACCTCTGCATGAAACGCTGCACGCTCGGTATCATCTGCAAAACTACCGGCATAGCTATCGATGAAATGATTTGCCGTTGACTCGTATGTCGAAAAATCAGGCTTCTCCGACTGTTCGGGGGTGACTTTGGGTGCTTGCTCTGACATGGGTGGTGGCTCCTTGTCTTTCTCTAAACTTATAGCTTTAGAACTTTTATTTTTCTATTTTTATTGTGTTATGTGTTCATATTAGCATAAGTTTGATTAAAAGTCAATAATATATGTACAAAACAATACCGCTACTGATCGTAGCGGTATTGCAAGAAAATGCTATAGACTATGCCGCTTTTGCATCCGAGTCACGCGCTGGTCGTGAGTATGCTTGTGTAGCTTCGTCCATTGGAGATGTTACTGAGCCTTCTTCATTGCTGTTATACACAACAGGCTTCTCTTGCGCTGGGATAGGATCCGTTGGAGTTTCATCAGCAGGTACTTCTGAGCCGTCAGGGGTAGGGTTTACTCCGAAACGTTCACGACCTCGTTCACGAAATGCTACGTAGCCGCTTTTTACTTTTCCGAACTTGGTTTCACCCGCATCTTTACGTGCCTGACGTGCTGCTTTGTTACGGTCAATCTGAGCCTGCTTAGCCGCTTTGTCTTCTTCGCTAAGTTTATGCTTCTCAACAAAACTTTTTACCGATTCGACGCGCTTTGCAAGCTTTTCGTTTTTGTAATCTTTCTTAGCTTTTTCCTGCGCAGCAGTTGGAATAATGCCCTGCTCTTGATACTCTATACTACGTTTTGCAATGTCCCTGCGTTTCTCCGCGCGACGTTCAGCGCCAAACAATTTGCCAACTGCACTTGCGCCAAGTTTATCAGACATACGTTTGCGCCATGGTGCTTTCTCGGGAGTAGTTTCGGGATCAGATGTAGGTTCAGGTGTAGCCTCAGTCTTTGGTGCGGGTGCTTTACCTGCCGCTTCCGCGTTCGCAACTGCAGCGGCAGCAGCGGCGGCGTCTAGCGATGGCGTGTCTGTTTCAGTCTCGGGTATCTCAGCATTAGACTCTGATGTACGCGGTACAATTCGGCGCTCTTCAATAGAGCCACGGCCTGGTCGTATACCACGTTTAATCTGCCACGCCTCGCCTGCTGCACCAATCCTCGGCTTCTCTGCTGGAGCTGGATTTTTAGCGGGTGAAGCGAAAGTAGATGGTACATTCGCGCCGTTTGCATCCGCCTTGGCTGCTGCGGCGGCATCATCAGATAAGTCACGGTATTCATCTAGTTGAGCAAATGTCCTAAAATCACGTTGGTCACCTTTAGCGAGGACAGCGGCTTGAGCAACCTCATCGAGTGACTTTATGACCCATCCGCCCTCCACGGCACCGTCACGCAAGATTTTGACTTCGTCGCCGACTTTGTATGTTGCGGGCTTCTCGGTTTCGACACCTGAAGCTGGTTCGGCCGGTACTTCTGCCGAGTTATTTACTTCTTCGTATTCTTTTTTGAAATTGGTATAAAATGCATCTTTCGCAGCTTTCAACTCTGCTTTTGCGTAGATATGATCTTCGGCTGTCGATTTGAAATTCAAAGCATCGATTTTTGCCTGTGCTGCATCAATCTCTTCGCCGCCATATCGGCTCCACTCTTCGTTAAATGCCTCGATGTCATCTTTGATACCAGCTATCTCAGCCTTGTCTTCATAAGTACGCCTAAAGCCTGGGACACTTTCTGCTTGCGCCAGCTCGTTTTCATATTTTTGACGCTTATCAATAAAACTATCAAGCAGCGCTTGCTCGCTTGGAAGCTCGGTCTCTACCGCACCGCTTTCTTGTTGAACGACTGGACCGTAAACCCTATCGTAATGCGCATTTAGTGCGGGATACTGTGGCTCATTCGATGATTTGGGAGTTTTCTCTGACATAAATATGGTTCCTTATACTTGCTTTTTATAGCGTTATGATTTCATATTACCATAAATATGATAAAAAAGCAATAGCTTAACCATATTTCAGTCAAATATCTAGAAAGGTATGTTATTGACCCAGAATGACACGGTTGGCGTAGAGCCAAGAATATGGTTCACCAGCATCGAGATACTGGCCTGCAGCACGTACAACTTGTACAGATCCCCCTGTAAGTACATACTGATTGATCGGTTCAAGAATATAGTATTCCCCTGTTATATCAACATTTGCATATGCGGAAATCGCCTGCATGACATCGTAGTTGAGCACGAAGTAACTGGTGTTTATGGAGGTACTTGGTGCCTGCTCTACCGCCGGTTTCTCGATAATCTGGTAGTAATTGCCATTGGTGTCAAATTCTACCACGCCGTACTTACTGACACTTTCGCGCGGCACTTCTGTAGTAAGCATAGAGTTGCCGCCTTCGGCTGTAGATGCGATCATAAGTGCGACCTCCGAGTGTCCGTCCGGATTATAGAAGAAGGCGTCGCCTGTTGCTACGACCACCGACTCGCCAGGCTTGAGATACTGTGCACACATACCCACGGGGATAGCTGTACCGTATTTGGCGTTGGTATCTTGGTCAATATAATAAAACTTAATCCCTTCCGGGGGCATAACGTATTTGAGGTATTCTTGTTTGCCAAAATAATTGAGATATTGCTCGAGTGCAAGATTATGTGAATAGTACTTCTCGAGCTGACTGTCACCTTGATTGACGACAAAAAAGATTTCAGTAATACCTGCACGAATACAGTCTTGTACTACATAGTCGACAACCGGACGGTTACCAACCGGCAGCATGCACTTCTCGATGGCTTTGGTGACAGGCAGGCGACGGGTTCCCCATCCTGCAACAGGAATGATAGCTTTGGTGATGTTCATGCTCTAGATTGTACCTGTTTACCCCTGGAAACGCAACGCGCTTACGCTCCCTAGCGCAACCACCAACGCGCCGCTACCACGCCTGCCCATGCCGCCAAGCCACCACTTGCCCACCAATACCAGGCTATACCTAGAACTGCCCAGCCACCATCTGATGGGGCTACCGGTATATTTGGAGTTGTATCGAGTGATGTTATCCGGAGCGGATTTGATTGTGCTGTGGCAGCACCTTTGACATCAGACTCAAGCGGCGCAGCAGCCAACTGGAGGCTATCTGTGCTCGAGATAGCTTCTACCAGCTTGGGACTGACTGGCGTGGAGAACTGTGTAGAAAGTGAGCCAATCGGCACTACTTCAAGCTTGTCAACATAGACCTGGGGCTTGGCAACCGGGATGATAACATTGTCGATGTCCGACTTGGCCGGCCAAGACACGGTGGCCGGAGCGCTCGTCGTGCTACCGAGCTCACCACTAGTGTCGGTAAACTGAAGCTGCGCAGTGTACTCACCCGCCACTACGTTGGCAAGTGGCAGTGTGGCAAGCAATGTATCCGCTCCACAGCCGGCCGTACAATCGACAGCCTGTGGCGCACCGCCGTTGAATGTCAGTGCGAGTGTAGTGCCAGGCAATACCGAGCCCGTCGTCGTACCATGTACCTCAAGCGAATCACCGACCTGGGCAATGCGCGGTACCAGTAAATCGTGTAGCACAATCTGCGCGGTTGCGTCTTCGTTACCCACTATGTGCGCTTGCATGACACCGCTGGCTGCTGGCTGCTCGGAAGGATGCCAAATTTCAAATGTTGCAGGTTCCTGCACAGGAGTCTGTGGTGTTTCTCGTATGCCAGGAATGCGCTGATCACCAATAGAAAACTCTACCGCGCTGGTACCAAGTGGAGCCCGGAGCGACACGTGAGTCGCCTGCACCAAGTATGCGTCTGTCGCGGTAAATGAAAGTAACGGGGCTTCGACAGCCTCTGGAGGCGTCACATCTTCTGCGTGCGCTGAGAATGGAAGCAAAAAAGTGGCCGTGAGCATCAGGATCGATACTACGAGTATCGAGAATCTGCGCCTATGTGACCCACCTCCTCGCTTCGTCATGTATCTAGTATAGCAAAAAAGTACGCGGTGTTTAAGAGTTTTTTTGCTGAAGTCGATCCATATCGGAGTGGCTAAGGCCATAAAAGTGAGCCATCTCGTGCCAGAGTGTGCGTTTAACTTGCTCGAAAAACTCGTGCTCATCATGTGAGACCTTGAGCAAAGGATGCTTGAACAGAGTGATTTTGTCTGGCAGTACAAATGTGTAGCCAGCCCCGCGTGCTGGCAACGGAATACCTTCGTAGAGACCAAGCAACAAGTGATGGTCGTCGATGTGCATTTTCTGCTTCTGCTCGTCCGTGGGGTCGTCTGCCTGTACTATGGCGACGTTGTCGAGGCCAGAGATATATTCCTGCGGTAGCTCATCCATGGCACGAGTAATCAGCTTGTCAAAGTGTTCGTCGGAAATCTGCATGTGTAGCCCATTATACGCTAGTCAGCAGCGAAGTCGAACCACTCAGGATCGCTTTTGACTTCTTCGAGCAGAGCGCCCCACGACTGTGCGAGATCTTGCGGATCGATAGGATCAGTAAGATCTCGAATAGCCCCCGCTTCGCGGCGCTCGGCAGCAATATCTTCGCCCAGACCATCACCAAGTGGGTCTATAGGGTCAAATGTAATATGGTGTTTTGGCAATAGAATCATGTGTTTGTGTATGAGCGTTTACAAACACTACTCTAACATTCTTATGCTAAAAAGTCAATAATATGTACTAGAGTTGACCATAGGTACTGTAAAACGCCAAGATCACAATGACAAATGACGACAACCCTAAGCCTTTGACGAGTCCGTGGTGACGATTCCAAGTACTTTGTAGGTATTTGGGGATATGACGGTGGTATAGCTGAGCTATAAGTGCCACAATTGCTGCAAGCAGTAACAATACAATACTACTGAGAATAGCCGGACTCACCGACTGTAAGCCAATGCCGATGCGCGATGCTAGACTTAGCTGCGCACTAGCTGGTGCCGCAAAGTTAACCCCCTGGACTGCGCCGATACCCGAGACGGGCGGCGTACCGTACATAGCCACCACAAGTGAGATGGGATGGCCATTCATAGTCCCCTCCACTGTTGCAAAACCGACGTCCTGGTACTGACTCTTAAGTACGTTGTCGCGATGCGAGGGTGAGGCCATCCAGGCGCTCACTACCGCCTGACTTGTACTGAAATTACGTGCCAAGTTTTCGCCTGCATAGCTGTAGTTATAACCTGCATCACCCAGCCATTTCCAAGGCTGTACACCGCTCGGTGATGTATGCGACCAGTACTGTTTGTCTAGCATATCGCGAGCTTTCATATAGGCTGCGTCGCTGAGGCGAGCATCAAGCGTAAGTGGCTGCAGATTTGCCTTGGAACGCTCATCGTTAGTGCCATCGAGCAACCCCGCCACCGTCACCTGCGCCTGATCACCTAGTACCGCATGGAAATAGTTAAGATGCGTGATAAGCTGCACCAACAGCACTGCCACCACAATAACCATGAGACCTTGTCGGCGAATAAGATGGGGCTTGTATTGGTTGTGCCTGTGCGGCACGAGTGTCATGCGCGCGTGGTACTTGCCGCTGTGGTGCACTTTTTGCAGCCAGGTTTTTTGTTTTTTTGTGGCCATGTGCCACTAGTATAGTGCTTGTGGTAGAAAAAAGCGAGTATCTGTGACGGAGATACTCGCTTACATCACATCAGGAAGATGCTATGCGTTTTCTGCAACACGGCGACGACGTGCGACCAAGAGCCACCATGTGCCACCGATAGCGGCCAAGAGTAGAACGAGCCACCACCAGTTAGTCGCAAACCAGTTGGCGCTTGTTTTTTCGTCTGCAGCGCCTTTGACATTAGATTCGTCGTCCCCACCTGAAGCTGAGTTGCTTGTAGTTTCGCTACCCAGTACAGTTGCCTGCTGCGCCGAGTCCACCGCAACATTACCGGTCGGCAATGTTGTTGCTACGGTTGGCGTCGTTGCGCTGACGATAAATACCGGCAATACCGCACCAAGCACGGATGGCAGAGTTGTCACGACAGAACGCTGCGCAGTAGTGCCGTTGCCCTCTCCTGAGCCATCACTTTGACCGCCGTTTATGTTGCCACTAGGTTCTGCGGCAGGGGCGACAGCAACGGTGTGTGTCGCACCAGGGTTCGTGACATTGCCAGCAGTATCGCGCGCAAAGGCAGTCACAACTTGACCATCTGGTGATGCGGGAGTGGGGATGGTGACTGTCCATTTTTTGTCTGAATCGACAGTTGCCACATAGCTCGCACCAGCGTACTCGACTGTTACCTCGTCTGTTGTGTCGCTTGTGTCGCCCTGGACTGTAAGCTGTTTGGCTGCAGCATCGTAGGAACTAGCAGTCACATGTGCTATAGGCGCTGTGGCATCATATAGGATAGAGAACGTATCGCTACAGGACGATTCATTACCTGCAAAGTCGATTGCTTTGACACAGAAGTAGTAAGTACCCTCTCGGTGGTCGAAGTTTGTCCAGATAGAGCCACCTATAGAAGAATTAGTAAAGTACGAAGCATCGCTGGTCGACCAAGCGTTTGCCTGACCGTTGAAGTAACCTGGAATATTTGTCCAGAAATAGTATTTATAATGATCAACATCCGAATCGCTCAAAGCGTGATTCCAGCCTAGTGTCCCCTGCGCTACGTTTGTGGCGTTTCCACTCGTGACGCTAGCGCCACCTTGTGCGACCCAGGTAAGATCTACCGGTACATGTGGTGCATCATGGTCAATCGTGACCTTCCATGGTGCTGTCCATGTGCTTTTGTTGCCTGCTGCATCGACTGCGCGAACCTGCCAGTACCAAGTACCGTTGGCGCCGACAGAGCGAGCCTGCGATTCAATTGGTTGGATTTGTTGGTAGTCGCCTGTCCACTGGACATTTGTAAACGAACCATCTGCGCCTATCGCTGGATTTTGCGAGTTTTGCATCTCGTAACTCACGGCGTCGGACACGTCGGACCAATCAAACCAGAAATCGTTTGACGACTGGATGGTGTCTGCCCCTGGCGACTGGTGTGTCGGAGCAGCAGGGGCAACCGTGTCATAGTTGAAGACGTATGTCGTGGTATTGCCAGCGACATCGTAGAGTACGAATGTATTGGAGCCTTGGACGAGTTTTGATTTGATGTTTTGGAAGTTTGCGTCGCTGTAGGTATTGTTTGTGAAATCAACCATTTGGCCGTTGAGCACGTATCTGTCGACCTGGTACGCGTCGTAGAGACTAAGGCTGACGTTGCTAAAGATTTTGCTCGTTGTGTTGCCGATCGCACCCGATTTAACAGTGACTGTCGGTGCCGTATTGTCGACAGTGAAGACTTTTTCTTGGACGCTTTCGTTGCCTGCTGCGTCGCGTGAAGTGAATTTGGCAGTGTATTTGCCATCGCCATAGAGCTGCGACGCGGTATTGAGTGCATAAGTAGCGACTCCTGCGCTGTCGGTGGCAACCGCGTTGGCACTCGCGTAGAACTTCGAGTTGTCGAGGCTGCCGTCTGAATTTTGCTTCCAGATGCGGAGTTTGCCAGAGGCAGGCTGCGTATTGTCGGTAATTGTGTGGTGAATTATCAGGCTGCCGCGCACGAGACTAGCAAGGTCATTTGTGCTAGTCGGCGCAACGTTGTCGACAGTGACTTTGCTAATCGCGCTCCATGGACCCCAGCTGCCTGAGCCGTCGCCGGCGCGAACCTGCCAGTAGTAATCGGCATCCGGCGTACCACTGTTACCGCGCGTCACCTTGCCGCCTGCTACAGAGTAGTTCGACGAGGCGCTGTTGTCGCTATAAATGATTGGGCCGAGTGTAGTCGCATCGACCAATGTATTTGCCGTGCGGTATTCGTAGATGCTTGCACCAGGAACAACGTTCCAAGTCATCGAGAAGCCGCGATCTCGAGTGAAGGCGCCAGCAGGTGGAGTAAGGTTAGTTGGTGCAGTCAGTGCGCCGTAGAAATCAGTACACGCAACGCTGAGGCACCAGCTACCGTAGCGCGCTGCACCGTTGACGGCGACGCCAGTGCCTGCAGCATTTGCTGCCGGGGTGCTGCCATCGGTACTGTTTGTATCTTGCGGGCCAGTTGCACTACCCCACCAGTTTTTCGTGGCTGCGACAGTCCCACTGAATGATCCTGAACCTACATTCAAACCGTTTGTATAGCCAGTAATCTTGTTGCCGGTTAGCGTAATGTCGGATGACTGGGCACCGCTTGCCGTGCTGATGCTGAAAGCGCTTTTGCCTGTCGTCGATGCTGTAAGTGTATTGTTGGTCGCATTTAGCCCAATCGTACCAGTGACAAAGAAGCCAGTGCTACTGAGACCACTTAGCAAGTTATCTTGTAGCGTGACATTGCTATCGCCCCATAGCACTGCAGCGTTTGCGCCGCTAGTAAAGGTATTGCGTGAGAGAACGATGTTTGACGAACCAGCGAGATTAATCGAAGTATTACTTGCGCCCGAAAATGCACTATTTACTATAGTGATGCCGCTTACGGCATCGCCCCAAATTCCCGCATTATTCTCTGGATTTGCATTGTTATCACGTACCGTGTTGCTATCAAGTGTGACGTTTGACGCGCCCGCAAGGCTGATGCCACGCTGGTTGTGCTCGATGACGTTGTTTTTGACCACGGCACCTGCGCTGCCACCCAGATCGACACCGACGGTGCCTACCATCGATGATGTGTCGCCGATTGAGAATCCATCGATTGTGACGTTTGGTGCTGCGACACGAAACGCTGTGTCGTTGTAGCTTGGTCCACCGATGACGCGAGCCGCCTGACTCTCTGCTTTGACGGTGGCCGACTTATCGACAGATGTTGACTGACTATATGTGCCATTTGCAACATGGACAGTACCGCCTGGTACGATGCGACCGACACCGCTCTGGATACTAGTATATGGATTCCATTTTGAACCTTCATCACCGCTATTGCCATTACTAGTCTGCGTCACATAGGCATCGGAGAGTCGCTTGCTGCCACCGAACTGATTTTCTACCACCGCATCAGCATTTGTATCGCTCATAGCAACCACTTGTGCGTCAGAATAATTATTTGTCGCACCAGCGATGATGGCAATATCAAGTACATTTGTACCCCAAGTATTACCACTAAATGAAACGTTGCTGTTCGAAAGAATGACCCAACCTTTTGTCTGATTGGTATAGTTATTTATCACCGTCACCTGCGCGTTGTCATTGATATAGGCAGGCTGACGGAGATTAAGGAACCGGTTGTTTTTGACAGTAATACCCGTGTAGCTAGAGATTTCCAAACCACGGACGACTTGCGACTCACCGATATCAAAGTTGGATTCAAATATCAGGCCATCGATTGTGACGTTATTTGACTGGATGCCAAGTATACCGGTGAGTGCATTTGGCGTGGAAAGTTTGGCGCCGGTGGAGCTTTTGATTATTAGAGGTTTAGTGATGACGACTTGCGACGGGATAACTTCGTCGTTTGTAATATCAATCGTATCACCAGGAGCTGCGGCAGCAACACGCTGGGCAAGTGTGAGTGCGGGGGCTGTACCGTTTGTGATACCTTTTGTCGGCGTGCCGGATATTGCAAATGCCGACGCGCCGTCATAGTCTGCGCGATAACTCTGCGCAGCAGTAAGGTTTGGCACCGTCACCGTCTGCTTGAGAGTGGTGCCGTCGTACAGTTTGATTACGTCACCAGTATTTGTAAGCCATGTGGTTGTTGTCTCGACAACAAACAAGCCGTTTGCGTCTGTCACATCGGCGCTGGTAAGGATTTTCTTTTGCGCGGTGCCGTCATTTGCGTCGAACTGCACTACCCAGCCAGCAAGATTTGTGTCAGCCGGAGCATATAGTTCAACCCATTCTGGCGAGCTAGCGCTCGACACTTCGTTGATTGTGACATTGCCTGCCGCATGCGCCACTTGGTCCGCTATAAGCCCATACATTGGCTGTGCGACTAGCGCAAATGCCGCTATTACTGTTAGTATCAGCCCACCGCGACGTTTCGACTTAATAGCCAGCCCCATTTCACACCTCTATCTGCACTCCACATGCGATTTGATTGTTTATGAGGTTAGGATAGCAGATTTTAAGGATTTACTCAAGCTTAGGCAGAGTATTTTTCGAGTGAAACTTGAAGATCCGCTCCCTCAACTTTGACATCTTTTTCATATGACAGTTTATCGGTCGACACACCGTCTGCGAGCACTTCGGTGCGTATCGTATCCTCGTGTTCGGCGATAGCAGCCGCAAGCTCTTGATTATCAGTTGAAAGGTGCAGCACGATGCGATCATCAACATTGAGACCGGCGTCTTTGCGGGTCGCTTGAATATGTCGAATCACTTCACGCATGAGGCCTTCGCGCTTGAGCTCTGGCGTAAGTTCTAGGTCAAGTGTCAGTTCGCCACCCTGAACAACTTTTTTAACGTTCAGCTCTTCGGTGAGGATGTCTTCGAAATTCACAAATTTGCCAAGCGTAGGTACGGTTACACTCGCGAGTGGCTGGCGAATTTTGAGACGTTCCTTGGCACGGATACTGAGGGCTTGATTGACATACTCACGTACAGTTCCCATTTCGTCGAGTACAAGCTGATCAACAGTGTAGTTAGACGGCCAGTCAAGCAAATGTACCGACTCCCCACCGCCACCAAGATTTTGATACAATTCTTCACTCAGGAAGGGTGTAAATGGCGCCAGGATGACCGACAGTTTCATCAGTACATAGTGCAGCGTACAATATGCCTCGGCTTTGTCACCGTCATCTTCGCTCTTCCAGAAACGTCGGCGTGAGCGGCGCACAAACCAATTACTCGCATCCTCAATAAACGGTAGAAACTCACTCATCGCGACCGGTAAGTTATAGGCATCCATATGCTCGCTGACATGCTTGTTCAGCTCATGCACGCGACTGATGATCCATTTGTCGAGTGGATTGTGAACGTCTTCCGGGTTGGTCGTAAATGGCTTCGTAGGGTCGAACTCCCAGCCGTCAACCTCTGCATACATAGTAAAGAAATCGTACATGTTCCAAATCATACTGAGTTTGCGTGCGACATCACCTACATCCTTGTCGTGCAACGCGAAGTCTTCTCCGCTTAGCAGCGGGCTACTGAGTAGCAAGAAGCGTAGACTATCGGCACTAAACTTATCCATCAGCTCGTTTGGATCGGTGTAATTGCCATAGCTTTTACTCATCTTGCGCCCGTCGTTGCCCGCGACCACGCCCGTGGTGATGACATGTTTGAACGGTGCCTCACCAAACAGTCCGACACCCACGACATGTAAGTAGTAAAACCATGCACGGACTTGGCCGATGTACTCCGAGATGAAATCGCCAGGGAAATTGGCTTCGAACTTGGCTTTGTTTTCGAATGGATAATGGAATTGTGCAAACGGCATGCTACCACTCTCGAACCAGCCGTCTAGTACTTTTTCTATTCGAGTGTAGTGGATCCCATCTTTTTCGAACGTAATGTCGTCGACCCATGGTCGGTGGTAATCGTCGAGCTCTCGCCCACTCAGATCTTTGAGTTCGGCGTAGCTGCCTACCACGATCTGGTGCTTCTTACCGTCTTTATCTTTGCCTTCCCAGACTGGCATAGCGGTTGCCCAAAAGCGGTCGCGAGACAGGTTCCAGTCTGGCGCGGCTTCGATGTTTTTCTGCCAGCGCCCGTGTTTGAGATGCTCGGGAAACCATTCGATTTGTTCGGTATTTTTCTCCAGCATGAGCTGCTTCTGACCTTGCACGTCAAAGAACCAGCTCGGATGTGCACGGTACATGAGACGTGTGCCGCAGCGATGACAGTGTGGATACGAGTGGCGGATGTAGTCGATCTTCCAGACGGTGCCGCGCTCATGAAGCATCTTAGCGATTGTCTTGTTGATCTCCCAGACGTTTTCGCCCCGCCACTCTGTCTCGCTATATAGGCCATTTTCATCGATGACATGCACGACAGGAATACCTTCGCGCTGCGCCAACTCGAAGTCCTCTTCGCCATACGCTGGTGCGATATGCACGATACCAGAACCGTCTTCAGCCGAGACATAGTCTGCCGCCCATACTTTGTGCGCATCCTCTCCCCTATTTTCAAACAGCGGCTCATAACTAAGTCCCACTAGCTCCTCGCCTTTGAGCTCACGTACAACTTCATACTCCAGCGGCTGATGCTTTTCGTCAGTCAATACCTTCTGCACGAGTTCTTTGGCTACAGTAAATTGTTCATCACCCACCTTTACTTCTACGTAGTCCAAATCTTTGTTCACTGCCACGGCCGTGTTGGCCGGCAGTGTCCACGGCGTGGTAGTCCAAGCAAGTAGAGTGTTGCCGTTTGTTAGCTTGAACTTCACATAGACACTCGGGTCGGTAACATCTTGATACGCGCCGGCATCCATAGTAACTTCGGCTTTCGAAAGCGGCGTGGCGTCGCGTGTGCAGTACATAAGTACGCGCTCACCTTCGTAGATCTTGCCTTTATTGTAGAGTTCCTTGAATGCCCACCAGATGGATTCCATGTATTCTTTATCCATGGTTTTGTATGCATTATCCATATCGACCCAGCGGCCGATACGGTCGATTGTGTCATTCCACAGGCTACTCGTCTGAACCATGTTGTCGCGAGCGGTTGTGATATATTCTTCTAGACTAATCTTCGTACCGATATCGCGTCGGTCTTTAATACCAAGCTTCTTCTCGGTAAATACCTCTGCCGGTAGACCATGACAGTCCCAGCCCCACACACGTTCCACGCGTTTGCCAAGCATAGTTTGATAACGCGGCACAGCATCTTTCACTACACTACTCAGGAGCGTTCCATGATGTGGCACACCCGTGATGAAGGGCGGGCCGTCATAGAATACATAGGCATTATCCGCTGGTCGTTGTTCGACCGATTTTTCAAACGTTTTCTGTGTTTTCCACTTTTGAACCCAATCTTTTTCGTATTCTAGTGCGCGTCGGCGCGAGTTAGCTTTGAATTTCATCCTACATCCTTTCGTAAAATAAAAAACCACTTCTTCCGGCTGTCAGAATCCGCATCGGCGGACGGTACCATCTGACTTCCAAAAGAAGTGATTCTTTTAGCGCTTATTTGTCGCTTTTGTCGCTAGCGTAGCGGCGGGTTCTAGTCGGTCTACACCTTTCTTCCCACGACTCGTGATGGATAGTCACTCAAACGTCTTGTACTTATAGTAGCAATTTTGGTGGTGTTTTTCAATCGTCGCTACGAGGCGGCAGAGGAATAAGCTTACTCGTACGTCGCACATACTCGTCCCAGCCTGGACGACCGCGGAAATGACGCTCGGTAAGTGGCACGCCAGATATAAACACGAGTAACCATGTGATGACAAGTGGCCCAATAAGCCCCGCCCACCCGTATTCTACGGACAGCGCAATCACAAAAATCCCCCACCACTGCGTCATCTCACCGAAGTAATTGGGGTGACGGGTATATTTCCAGAGGCCCCGCGTCATAATCTTACCTTTGTTTGATGAGTCAGAAAGAAACTTACGCAGCTGCCAGTCACCTACCGTCTCGAAATAAAAACCAATACACCAGATACACGCGCCGACAAGCGCCCATGTGCCAATCAGAGCAGGCTCACTACCCATCGCAATGATAACCGGTGTACAAACGACGACTGCGAGTAGAGCCTGCACCAAAAATACTTTGCCATACATATTCCACGCCACACCGCCACGCTTCTTAGTATAATCACGCCGGAGCTGCTGATAGCGATGATCCTCTTTGTCCGAACGACGCCAGCGCCGATAAATATGCAATGACAGCCTGAGCCCCCAAGCGGCAACAAGTAGTAGCAGTAGTAGCTGCAAGGCACCAGGGTCGCCTAGTATGTACGTTGTCACAGCAATCACAATAAATACGACGCCCCATGCGATGTCGATCACATCATAGCGGCCACGTGCCCTAGCCCACAGAAATACCCCGGTCATAAATACACTCGCAGCAGCCAGTGCGGCCACAAAGCTGACGAGCATACTAGGCAAACAGACCGTCTCCATATTTGACGATGATAGCCGCAATAAAGATCACAATGAGAGACCACATGAGTAGCTTGTCATAATCCTTCTCGATCCAGCGATGCAGTGGCCTCATAATAGATTTCGGCAAATAGAGATTATTCTCGCGGATATTGTAGCGCGTCATGGCAAAGAATACGAGCGTGGTAGTGAGCGTGACAAGCAAGCACCACGGGCACAATGCCTGAATGATGAAGAAGCTGATATAAAACAAGACATACGCAAAGATAAGACCGAGGGTGTAGCCTATCTGGGCCGCAAACATGAAGCCTCGCGGAAAACGAATGCCAGCAAGGCCTGCGATGGCAACCGTGATGACAACCGATTCTGCCATAAGTCCAAGAAAACTATTTGGGAAGCCAAACATTTCTGCTGTCGGGTGCTTGGCAACTGTTGCACAGTTGATGACAACATTGACGCTGCAGCTTAGCTCGGCATTAGGATTTTTAGCAATTTGAATCGCATCGTATGATAGTACAAACGAAGCAAGGAGACTTAACACTGCACCTACGAGCATACTGGCAAATATCCAGCGATCGTCACGAAGCTTCTTGTCTTCGTGTGTGAAAAAGTCTCGGATAGCATGTAGTTTATTCATCATGGTCGTAATAGCTCAGTTCGTTGATAAG
Organism: Candidatus Mycosynbacter amalyticus; assembly: GCF_025273655.1. Classification (GTDB taxonomy): domain Bacteria; phylum Patescibacteriota; class Saccharimonadia; order Saccharimonadales; family Saccharimonadaceae; genus Mycosynbacter; species Mycosynbacter amalyticus. The sequence continues at coordinate 243,622 of NZ_CP045921.1, read as the reverse complement.
TGGCAATGGAAGGCCGCGCCAGAGGTTTTGTAGCACACCCTCGTTGCTGGCCGCTACGATACTTGGATATTCCACGATATCGTATGTGCGGCAAAACTGCGCCCCTTCCGGAGAGTCGGGGTCAATCGTCTCCAACTCGCGCCCGGTCTGACGCTGGTAGTCTCTCACAAAATCGATGACCGCACGTGCATGATCACTTTCCTCGCGGTAGACTACTGAAACTTTCACGCCTCACCCTCCCTTTGTCTGCGACGTGATGCCAAGATTGACTCAAACTCGTCGAGTGTCTTGAAGTCATGGTAGACGCTTGCGAAACGCACATATGCGACCTCATTTTTATCGGCAAGTTTATCAAGCACAATTTCGCCGATATGCTTGGATGAAACTTCCGATTCACCAACTGCATAGACGGCGTCTTCGATATCGTCGATGATACGCTCAACCTCTATCTCTGATTTGAAAAATTTGCCGACCGACTGCTTGATTGCGCCGGCTAGTTTCTCGCGATCGAATAGTTCACGGCTACCGTTCTTTTTGACGACGGCGAGGTTCGGCTTTTCGATGCGCTCGTACGTAGTGAAACGATATTTGCCATCGAGTGTTTCGCGGCGGCGGCGGATTGTCTTGCCATCACTCACTTCACGCGATTCCAGCACCTTGCTGTCGCCGATACGGTACTGCTGGGTATTCATTGTCGCTCCTTGGAATCCTATTCGTCTGATTTGTTCTTTTTGCGACGACGCAAGAATGCGGGCATATCTGACTCGTCGTCTTCCTCTGGTGCTGGTACGGGTTGGCTCCAGATATCATGCGATGGCTCGGCCGCAAATTCTGCAGCTGCATTCGTCTGGTCGAGATCCATGTTGACGCTCTCCACCTCCGTATCGTCCACTTTTGTGAGACGCTCTGGAGTTTGAGCTTCCTGCGATACTGAAGCCGCGCCACCAAGTGCTGCCGCCTGCTCATCAAAATATTCGCTATCAAAGCCGGTTGCAATAACAGTGATGATCAATTCATCTTCCAGGTCAGGCTTGAGGGTTGCACCAAAAATGATATTGGCATCCGGTGCAACTGCGCTCGTGATAATCTCGGCAGCCTCTTGGATCTCGCTCATCGACATATCGTAGCCACCAGTGACATTGAACAGCACGCCTTTTGCACCATCGATAGAGACTTCGATAAGTGGTGACTCGATTGCTTGCTGCGCCGCAAGAGCTGCACGCTCTTCACCGCTCGCACGACCAATGCCCATCAGCGCACTACCAGCATTGCTCATGATTGCCTTCACGTCAGCAAAGTCGAGATTGATAAGGCCGTGCTCGGTAATAAGCTCGGAGATACCTTGCACACCCTGCCGCAGTACGTCGTCGGCGATTTTGAACGTCTCAAGAAGCGGTGTGCGGCGGTCAATAGTCTGAAGTAGGCGATCGTTTGGAATCGTAATCAGTGTATCCACTTGGCGCCCTAAATGCGCGATAGCCCAGTCAGCGTTGGTGCGACGCTTCTCTCCTTCGAAGCTAAACGGCTTAGTCGCAACACCAACCACCAAAATACCAAGCTCTCGAGCGATTTCGGCCACTACATGCCCGGCACCGGAGCCGGTACCACCGCCAGCACCGATAGTCACAAATACCATGTCTGCACCTTCAAGTGCGCTTTTAATCTCTTCACGAGATTCGTGCGCGGCCTGTTCGCCTACGCTTGGATCTGCGCCGGCACCGAGTCCGCCAGTCGCGTCTTTACCGAGATGGATTTTTACATCTGCCTTAGAATTGTGAAGCGCCTGTGCATCGGTATTCATGGCAATGAATTGCACACCAGACAGGCCTGCTTCTTTCATGCGATTGACAGCTGAACCACCTGCACCGCCAACACCAACTACCTTGATGCTTGCAAATGTCTGGACTTCACTTGGTTTTACTTCGGGCATTCCTAGTCTCTCCCCCTGGTTCTATAAATCTAGTATCTAGTATAACACGAGGAGTGACACTTTCAAGCGCCACTGACTCTGTTAGGCGCGGAAACGATCCAAAAATTTACTCACAAAACCTTTGGCTTGAGAAACGCCCTGCTTAGCTCTATGGGTCTTATCACTAGATTTATGCAAGCTAGGGTTTTCGACGTTCTCCATGTCACTGAACATGAGTCCCACGGCAGTCGCAAACGCTGGCGACTCCAGTTGTTCGGCCACCCCGCCGAAACCTTTTGGTTTACCGATACGCGCGGCAAGTTCGAGCGACTGCTTAGTATAGTCCACCAGGCCTTTGAGCTGCGCTCCACCACCCACCAGCACGACACCGTTTGGCAGCTTACCCTTGCGGCCAGCTTTTTTGAGCTCGGCATTGATATCTTCAAACAGCTCTTCGAGACGGGCTTCGACTATCTCATCAATCTCACTTGTGGCAAATTCATGAGTCTCTTTTTCGTATTTGACCGACACCTTCTTGCTGTCACGTCCACTTACAGCAGTTACATGCTGTAGCTTCACTAGCTCCGCTACTTCGGGATCGGTCTTGAGTCCAATCGCGAGATCATTCGTGATGTTATTGCTGCCGACAGGGATGACAGCGGTGTATTGAAGATCACCTTCTTCATAGATAGCAATACTAGTTGTTGCGCCACCGAAGTCAATCACAGCCACGCCGTTTTCAAGCTGCTGCTCAGTGAGCACTGCGCGTGAGGCCGCTACAGCACTTGGGATAAGCGCATGTGGCACCACTTGCGCTTGTTCGGCAGTTTTCTGGAGATTAACCACGTGTGGAGCAAGTGCCGAAACGACATTTGCATTGATCTCGAGCCGCGTCCCCGTCATACCGACGGGATCCTTGATACCATCTTGGCCATCAAGCCGATAACTAAATGGCACGAGTTCAAGAATCTCACGATTGGCAGGTACCTTGCCTGTGGTTGCGACGTCCTCTAGACGTATAATATCGGCTTCTGTCACTTCCTGCCCCGCCATACCGATAGCAATCATGCCGTCGGCTTTTGTACTCAAGATATGCGATCCATTGATGCTCAATGTCGCCGCATTCACTTGATACCCACTCATACGCTCCGCTTCACCAAGTGCATCGTCGATCGCCTTGCTCGGACCCGCGAGATTAACTACCACTCCTTTGCGCATACCGCTGTTTGATACTTCACCCACACCCACAACTGTCGGTGCACCAGTCGACACATCGACGTGACCCACCACGCAGCGGATTTTGTTGGTTCCTATATCAATACCTACGGCATACTTGGACGTGTCTTGCATATGTTGTAGTATACCGCTTATGCGCCGGTTTGAAAATAGTCTATACTAGAGAGCATGAAACTTGGTGTGTTTGACAGCGGTATCGGAGGTGAAGCAGTCGCCGTCTCACTTCGCGAATATTTTCCCAGTGCAAAAGTCGTAACTGTAAACGATCGCGGCAACGTACCCTATGGCAACAAGTCCCCTGCTCAGGTGCGTCGCCTGACAGAGCTGGCAATTCAGCCCCTGTTAGATGGCTCATGCGACATGATAGTACTCGCTTGCAATACCGCCACTGCATTTGCGATTGAACAGCTCCGCGCTAAGTACCCCACACAGAAATTCATCGGCCTTGAACCGATGATCAAACCAGCCGCAGAGCTGACTCGCACCGGCATTGTCGCTGTCTGTGCTACACCGGGCACACTCACTAGCACCCGTTATGCTCGCCTTGTGCAGCGCTACGGGTCATCACTCCACATCATCACTCCAGACTGCAGCCAGTGGGCATACTGGATCGAAAACAATCAACTCAACCAGGAGCATATCGCCGTCACTGTCAATGAAGTCTGCGAAAAAGGTGCCGACATCATCGTGCTCGGCTGTACACATTATCACTGGATCAAAGAACTCATCATAGAGCTCGCTGCCGGACGTGCACAGGTACTTGAGCCAAGCGAGGCAATCGGCCGACGAATCGAATTACTATTGCAACTGCGTTAAGATTTCAGCGCCGTCGTCGGTGATAAGCACTGTATGTTCGAAATGCGCAGCCAGACTGCCATCGCGCGTACTGATCGTCCAACCGTCATCCTGGCTTGTGACTATACGCTCACCGCCAAGCGTTGCCATGGGCTCAATAGCGATAGTGTCGCCTGCGTGCAGTACGGTATCGTGACCCCGGATGCGATAGTTCGGCACGTCTGGCGGCATGTGCATCTCGAGACCAACGCCGTGACCTACAAGCTCACGAATAATACCGAGTTTACCCCTGCTAAGTACAGCCTCCACTGCCGCACCGATCTCGTTTGTCGTGGTGCCATCGCCATGAATCGCGTCAATACCGGCGTATAAACTCCGCTCCGTGAGGCTAATAAGGTGCTTCGTTGCACCTTTTGGTTCTTCACCAATTGTCATCGTAAATGCGCTGTCAGTCTTCATACCTTTGTACGTGATTACCAGATCAAAACTTGCGACATCGCCAACCTCGAACTCATACTCTGTCGGCACGCCGTGCACAATTTCTTCGTTTGTACTAATACAGATCACGCCAGGAAAATCAGGTACCGGCTCGCGGTACGTCGGGGTGGCACCATACTCCTTGATTTTGCTAGCCACAAAGTCGTTCACATCAAGTTCAGTCATACCGGGCTGCACATGCCCGCGGATATCAGTAAAAATGCGTGCCAAAATCTTACCCCCCTCACGCATTGCATCGAGCTGCTCAGGCGTTTTGCGACCGGTAATTGGCTGGCTCACACCTACACCAATCCGTTCGATTCGATCTCTGCATACAGGCGGTCATGAACTTCGCCGGCGGTACCGGTACCATCGAGGTGGACGATCTTCATACCCTCTTCGGCAAACGTACCAAGTACTGGATACATCTTCTGGCGATAGATATTCATACGCTTGGCAATCGTCTCGGGCGTATCTTCCATACGAGCACGCTTCTCGAGGCGATTCATGATTTCACCCTCTGGCACTTCGAGTACCACGACAAGATCGATATTCTCTTTGTGGTGCTCCATGTAGTCTGCCAGCCACTCGGCCTGCTCTTTGGTGCGCGGAAACCCATCCACAATTACGCGCGGAAACTTTTTGTCACGGGCATCGCGTATCGCGGCGTCAAAGACCTCGTATGTCAGCTCGTCGCTTACTAGTTCACCACTTTTGAGCACTTCAATCACTTCTGGATCTTCGCTGTCACGTAGCATCTGACCGGTACTCAACCACTTCCACCCCTGGCGCACCGCCAACATTTGTCCCTGCATGCTTTTACCCGCACCGGTGGGGCCAAACAATAAAATCATTCGTCTTTCTATCCCTTCTGTTTGTATAGGTCGTTACTTCAAGATTGTAGCAAGTCTTTAACGACACGTGCAACCGTGGCGCCATCAGCCGAATTGCCTGCTTTTGCCTTCACGCCGCCGATCACCTGCCCCATCATGCTTGGACCTACATTGTCCATTTCTTCGATCACCAGTTTGGCAATTGCACGAATTTCGTCTTCGCTGAGCTGCTGCGGTAAATATGTGCTCAGTACAGCGATTTCTTTCTTTTCATCTTCGGCGAGTTCTGGGCGACCGTTTTCTTCATATAGCCGTATGCTCTCATTACGCTTCTTCACTTCGCGTGCGATAATCTTCTCTACTTCGGCGTCGTCCAGGCCGGTCTCGCGCTTGCCCTGTGCGACCTCTTCGTTCAAGATGGCTGCCTTGAGATTGCGCAGTACATCGCCCTCAAAACGATTGCCGCCCAAAAGAGCGGCTTTCATATCGTTTTGGATTTGCTCAGCGAGCGCCACTGGCTAGCGAACTCCTAGACGCATTTTCTGCATCTTGTCTGCTTTGCGTTCTTTGCGGATGATCGCTTTGGCGCGACGCTCCGTTTTGCTGAGAGGTTTGCTAAATCGCATTGACGATTTGGCATCAGCAAGTACTCCGCTCTGGAGCACTTTGCGATTGAAACGACGAATGATGTTTTCGTTCGCCTCTTTCTGATCTTTACGTGTGACTTGTACCATATAGAGTACATTGTAACAGATATCACCGCTCCTGACAACACCCCCGAGAGAAAATTGAGACACCTAGAAAGAAGGACATATGTCAAGAACACTACCGTCCTCACCCGACCCATTTTACACAAGCTCAAGATGCAGCAATCGGCCTTCAATAGAGCGCCGACCCTGCCATTCATTGACATCAGGTTGATACCAAACCGTGACCTGGTCACCAGGCTGCACAAAGAAATGCTCCGGTGCGTTGAACGCCAGCATGTCGAGCTTGATCGTGCCATCCTGGAGTGTCAGTTTGACATGCTGCCCGTCAGCGCCCATGCGGCGCTGGCCGAGCACGAGTAAGTTCTCAGAGCGAAGCACTGGCTGCGGGTTGCCATTGCCAAACGGCTCGAGCGAGGCCAGCTGGTCGATAAGTGCTTCAGAAATTTCGTCGAGCGAAGTTGTGGTATCAGCTTGCGGTAGCAGCAAGTCAGCCTGATCGAGTAAATTCTGATCGTGGTAAAACTTGTTCACGCGCTCGCGAAACGCTGTGATGTTTGCCGTCGGCAATGTCACGCCTGCTGCCAGTTTATGCCCGCCACCTTTGGTGATGATATCGTCGCTGGCACGGATAGCATCGGCCGCCGAGAAGTCGCCATAACTACGCGCACTTCCTTTTGCCTCCTCTCCCATCTCTTCCAGTACGTACGTCGGTTTTTTATACTTCTCTAATAACTTCGCCGCCACGATACCGATAATGCCATGGTTCCAACCTTTGCTACTCACCACGAGCACTGGATCGTCTACAAATTGCTCAGCTTGCTCTATAGCCGCTTTGTATATTTTATCTTGCTCGGCTCGGCGCGCGCGGTTCATCGCATCAAGTAGTTCTGCTTTTTCGAGTGCAGTCTCCGGGTCTTTGGCTCGTAGCATATCGAGCGCGTGCTGCGCCGTCTCCAGCCTACCGGCTGCATTCATACGTGGCCCCAGCGCAAACCCCAGGCTCCGCGCGCTCACCTTGCTTGGCTCTACGTCACTCACCAATAGGAGTGCCTTCAGTCCTGGCCGGCGCGTCTGCGCGAGCACCTTGAGCCCCCAGTACACATTGGCGCGGTTCTCATCTATAAGTGTCACTACATCACATACTGTGCCGAGTGCCACCAAGTCAAGTAGCCATTTTTCCTGACCGGCCGGTAGGCCGTCGAGTCGTGTCTGCAGTGCTTGCACAAGCTTGAATGCAACACCACAACCAGCAAGATCTAGGAAGGGATAGAGCGATTCGGTCGTGTCACGAAGTAGATAATTTTCATATTTTTCAGGGTGATCCTGCAGCAGTCTTTTGGGATTTATCACTGCCACTGCTGGTGGCTGAACCGGTGCAACATTATGATGGTCCGTCACAATCACATCTACACCCAGCTCGCTCGCGCGCAGAATCTCTTTCTCGCTCAAGCTACCACAGTCCACTGTGATAATCAGCTGTGCACCACTAACAGCTATCTTTTCTACGGCATCTACCGTGAGGCCGTATCCTTCGACAAAACGATTCGGGATAAACGCGTCGACATGCTCAAAACCAAATGATTCCAGGCCATCGAGCAGAATTGTTGTCGCTGTCAGCCCATCGATATCGTAGTCACCGTAAATCGTAATTCGTTCTTGGTGCTCATGAGCAACTATTAGTCGATCCACTGCTGCCTGCATATCAGGTAGCAAAAAAGGATCGTGCTTCGCATCATAACTCGGATTCAAAAACGCATCGCGCGCCCGACCAATCAGGCCGCGCGCGGTAAGAATATCTTCGAAAACCGACACAGGCTAAATGCCCGTTGAGGGACGTTTCGGTCGAGATGAGTGCTGCTGAGACTTAATAACAATACTCTGTAGTTCTTTGAAAATTGGGAACTGCTTGTTTGTCGAATAAATCTTGGTATTGCCCTGTTTTTCGCTTGTCAGGAATCCAACTTTTTCCAGCTTTTTGAGTTCGCGCTGAATATTGCCCGGATCTTCTTTGATGAGCTTAGCGAGTCCGCGGACATGCGTGCGGAAGTCTGGGTACTTAGCGTACACTACTACAATCTTGCGTCGGACTCGTGAAGTAATAAAAACATCTAACATAATTCAGCGTTTGCCACCTATCTTCATATCATTATACACAACATTTGATCGAGTCTCAACCCACCTACTGCCAATTCAGGATGATATCGTTGATTTTCTTCACCGTGTCTTCATGTGACGGCACATCATTCACTTCGTAGTAGTGATCCACGCCCATGAAGTTTTCTTTGACATCCAGAATATACATTTCATCGACCGTAATATGAAGTCTGTCGACCGCTGGAACGGTGGCTGTAGGTGTCGCCACAATAATCTTCTGTGTGTTAATGGGCTTGAGAAAATCCATCGCCACATCCAGCGATGCGGCATCATGAAAACCATCTGACACCAGAATGATGCTGCGGCCTTTGAGCAGATCTTTGTTGACAAGTCCGCCATCACCAAGCAACCGATTGATACGCATCATCCCTTCGCGCTTCTTCTCTTCAAAGTAGCCGAAGTACTCCTGGCGGAAACCTTCAATCTCGCCCGCAGACAACATACCGTTATACGTAAAACGTCCAGACTGGTTGAGCCCACCAATGTTGATACCTTCCCCGGGAATCTCTACCGCTTCTACGAGCAACATCGTGAGTACACTGTGGAGCGCGGCAGCAATCGGCTCGCCTACTTGCACGGCACCGTCACTTAGGGCTAAGACTGCGCAGTCTTCATAGCGATACTTCTCAAGCAGCTGCTGGGCAAGCTGCTCACCGGCGGCGGCGCGACTTTCGAAATACATATATGCAGTGTACCAGTATAATGAGTGTTATGCACTACTACGAGGTAGCTCCAATACGAATCGTGCGCGCTGGCGCTGATGTGTTTACATATCACCACGAGTCCTCTCTCGAAATCGGACATATTGTCAAAATACCGGTTGGCCGCGGATCGCAAACAGGCGTCATAGTAGCGCCTGTCACTAAGCCGTCGTTCACGACTAAGCCAATTGCTCTCGTCGTCGAACAGGAGCCTCTACCAACAGCGCTTCTCGCTACCGCTCGGTGGATGAGTAGCTACTATGCTACGCCACTTGCTGCCGTGTTGTCGACGCTTCTGCCTCGAGGAATCGATAAGCAGCGACGTACGCGAGCGACGCAGCCCACACATGAGTTAATTCGCGAGCAGCGCGCGCTCACCCCCACTGTGGACCAGCAAGCAGCTATCGACACTATTCGGCAGTCGACGCGTACCACTCATCTGCTTCACGGCGTAACAGGCTCTGGTAAGACATTTGTGTATAAGCAGCTTGCGCATGACGCAATCGCCGCCGGTAAATCTGCTATCGTCCTCGTACCGGAGATTGCGTTGACGTCACAACTGGTTGACGAGTTTTTGCAAGATTTCCCCGACCAAGTCTTACTCACCCATTCCCAGCAAACCGAGGCGGAGCGCCATGGCATTTGGCTATCTGCGCTTCGGTCTACTACGCCCAAAATTGTCATAGGACCACGATCGGCATTATTTCTGCCACTTCGCTCACTAGGGCTTGTGGTAGTCGACGAGATGCACGAGCCTAGCTACAAACAGGAGCAATCACCACGCTACTCCGCCCTGCGTGTTGCCACTATTTTGGCTGAACAATACCAAGCAAAAGTCATCTTCGGCAGCGCTACACCACCGGTCGCAGAGTATTATGCAGCTAAACAAGCTGGCGCTCCCGTCATCACACTTTCTAGTCGTGCTCACAATAGAGCATCGGGGCCGCACATCGAAGTGGTTGATATGACAAAACGCGCGCAGTTTACGCGACATCGCTTTTTATCGGATACACTACTCACCGACATGGAGCGCTCACTGGCCACCAATAATCAAGTCCTGCTGTTTCATAATCGCCGCGGCAGTGCCGCGCTCACACTCTGCGATAACTGCGGCTGGACAGCGACAGACCCAGACACAGGCACGCCCCTCACGCTCCATGCCGATACACATCAGCTCATCGGACACATCTCCGGTTATCATATGCCGGTGCCGACTATGTGTCCTGTGTGTCGCCACAGCGAAATCATTCACAAGGGCATTGGCACCAAGCTTATCGAGTCGGAAATTGCACGCCTCTTCCCGGATAAAAATATTGTTCGATTCGATGGCGACTCCGGCAAAGAACACTCTGTCGACTCACGTTACAAAGAGCTATACGATGGCAGTATTGATATCATCATCGGCACACAGGTCATCGCCAAAGGGATCGATCTTCCTCATCTCGAAACAGTCGGCATCATACAAGCCGACGCCGGGCTTTCCCTCCCCGATTTCACCTCCGAGGAGCGCACGTTTCAGCTTATCACTCAGGTAATTGGGCGTGTTGGTCGCGGTGAGGTAGCCGCACATGTCATCGTGCAAACATATCAGCCTACACACACTGCTGTCCGCGCCGGCATCGCACAAGACTATTCGACATTTTATACTGCAGAGATACCCGAACGTAGCCGTTATCACTTTCCGCCATTCTCCTACCTTCTCAAGTTCGTTTGCGCATACAAGACAGAAAAAGCAGCCGTCACAAATGCTCGTAAATTTGCCGCCGAGCTGCGCGCCGAGCTCAGGCAATCCGAACGCCTACTCGGTCCCACCCCGGCGTTTTACGAGAAGCAAGCAGGCACATATCGCTGGCAAATCACTATCCACTCCCCCAGTCGTACTCACCTCCTGGAGTTAATTGGCACTTTACCAGCAAGTGGTCACTGGCAGTACGAAATTGACCCTGTTAGCCTTCTCTCATAACACGCTTGTGCTTACCTCTGGCAGCTGCTACTATGAAAGCACATGAAACAGTACTTTGGATTCACCATCGTAGAAATTATTGTCGTAATCACGGCTATCGCTATTCTGGCAGGCATCGGCATGGTGTCCTACTCAGCCACGCAGGTGCGTGCACGCGACACCGAGCGAACGGCCGATATTGACGTCATGTCCGCAGCACTCGAAACATACTATGAGCGCTTCGGCAAATATCCGGACACAGCAACTATCGCAGGTACCGGATTTATAACTGATACACTGCGCGTCCCAACCGACGCCATGACTACGCCTGGATCGACCGCGACTGCACCCTATTACTCCTACTCGATAGGCACCAGCGCCACCACTTCACAGTACGCCTACATGGCATATCAAAACACCGGCTCCACTCAATGCACCGCCGCCACCCAGACATGTACTCGTTTCGTACTATATTACAACTTAGAACGTAGCGGCGCACAAACCAAACTCAGCAAATTTGGCAACTAGATCATCTCTGTTACTTTTTTAAGTAATACCGTATAATAGTGCGTAATGAAAAAAGAAGATGTGATCGCCCTCCCGAACCCACACCTGCGTCAAAAATCGCAGCGTGTGCATGTCATTACCGACGAAACAACCCAGCTCATCGACGACCTAACAGGCGCCGCGCTTGATTGGGAGGCATCACGTCCACATGAGATTAGTGCGGCTATCGCTGCCGTGCAAGTTGATCGCCTCGAACGTGTCGTCATTGTCCGGAGTGACTTCGACCACAAAGACAACCAAGAATTTACTGCTCTCATCAACCCAGAAATTGTCAAATACGAAGGCGAAATTGTCAGCGACTACGAAGGCTGCCTGAGCGTCAAAAACTTCTACGGCAAAGTCCCTCGCCACTCCAAAGTCCGTGTCAAAGCGCTTGACCTACAGGGCAATGAAGTGCGCCTCAAAGCAGAGGGATTCCTCGCGCGTGTTTTGCAGCACGAAATTGACCACACTAATGGCATCGTGTTCATCGATCACATCAAAGATAATACCGACGCGTTTTATCGTCTTGACGAGCGCGGAGAACTGGAGCCAGTTAGCTATGACGAACACATCAAAGACAATCCTGTTCTTTGGGACTGAAGATTTTAGCGCCTATACACTAGAAGCGCTCATCGAAGCCGGTTTTCATATTGGCGCCATCATCACCAAACCCGATACGCGTCGTGGTCGCGGCAAAAAGCTAGTCACGCCACGAGTCAAAGAAATCGGCCTTGCACATAACATACCGGTCTGGCAACCTACAAAGCTCGCAGACATAGCTGCAGATATCGCTACATTTGACCAGCCGACTGGCGTCTTAGTCAGCTTTGGCAAAATCATTCCACAATCTATCATCGATCTATTCACACCTGGAATCGTCAACCTTCACCCCTCACTGCTCCCGCTCTACCGCGGCCCTTCGCCCATTGAGTCCGCTATCCTGCACGGAGACAACGAAACTGGCGTCAGTATCATGCAGCTCAGTGCCAAGATGGACGCAGGACCAGTTTACCTCCAAGAAACGACCCCTCTCATAGGGACGGAGACAGCTCCCGAGCTCTACGAGTCGCTCGGGAAGCGAGGGGCAGAATTACTTATCGCAGCGTTACCCCAAATCCTCGATAACACTCTACCAGCCGTACCGCAAGATGATACGCGCGCATCCTACTGCCAGCTTATCCAGAAGCATGATGGCACCATAGACTGGCACAAATCAGCAGATCAAATCGCGCGCGAAGTGCGCGCCTATACACCATGGCCCGGCTCACGCACTACACTCGGTGGTGTCGACCTCCAGGTCGTCGACTGTACAAGCAATGATACAGCGCCCGGTGCGCAACCCGGTGCGCTCCATATCTCACACGACAGGCTCTTCGTCGCCGCAGGCAAGGGTGAGGTCGAGATTATCGCGCTCAAACCTGCCGGCAAAAAAGAAATGCCCGCTCGGGCATTTCTCGCTGGGTATCGTAATAAGCTATAGACTATGCAGCCATAGGTGGCTGTTGCTGATCGGCAGGCAGCTGCTGAGGAGCTTGGGCCGACCCCAAAATAGCATCACGATTCTGCGTAATCTCAGCTTTGAGTTCGTTCATTACCTGCGCTACCACGTCGCGGTAATTTGGTCGATTTACCTCAAGCCACTTTGTGGCTGCAAACTCTGAGCGGAGCGCGAGGTCATCGGGCTGCAAGCCGGTCGCCTGCTGAATACGCTGAAAGATTGGATCTGCCGTGTACTGCGGCGCGTATACCGCCAGCCATGCGTCGATCTTCTCTTGCTTGCGATCGATAATACCCTCAAACTCCTCGAGCTGCGCGTCACTCAGGCCTTCGCTGAGGCGCACGCCGACGCGTTCTTCGAGTGATGCATACACTTGCTCCAGAAACGCCTGCTTCTGATCTGCTGGGAGTCCGGCCAGGCCTACGTCTTGCAAAAATTTATCATCTAGTTGAAACATAGCGTCTCCTTATGTATACGTTCTTTACGCCCATTATATATGAGCTACGGTGTTTTACCAACTTTATGCCTAGCCAAGTGTACGTTTGACGAGTTCGCGAGTGAAGAATTCGAGTTTGTCGCCCTCTTCGAGCAACACCTTCTTGGTCGTCTTGAGGCTAAGGCCACACATATCACCTTCGTAGGCTTCCTTGACCTCTTGTTGCTGCTTCTGCACTTTTGTCAGCTCCATTTCGGCTACTACCTCATCTCCGCGAGTGGCGCGCACTAGGGCACCCGCAGACACTTTACCACTTGTTACCTCACCACCGGCAATGATTTCGTCTTTCGTCGTACGGAAGACGCCCTTTACATCAAGCGTAGCAAGCTGCGTTTCGACAACTTCTGGCGCCAGAAGTGATTCCATGCTTTCGCGAGCATTATCGAGTAGCTCGTAGATGACTTTATAGAGGCGAATCTGCACTTTGTCGCGGGCCGCCAGCTGTTTGACAGCAGGTGGCAAATCAACATTAAAACCGTAGATCACAGTACGCTCGTCAGCTGCGAGGCGAACGTCATTTTCGGAGATGTTACCAACGCCGCTGCCGATAATACGCAGCGTGACAGCACCACCGGTATCCACCAAACGTAGGCTATCCATCACAGAAGTGAGCGAACCTTGCACATCGGCCTTCACAATCACGTTGAAGGTCTCGGCTTCGCGCTCTTGGTTCATCATCTTAAGCAGATCGGCACCTGTGACATTGGTGCTTGCAGCAGCTTTCTCCCGCTCCAAGCGAGCTTCGGCAGTGGCGGTGCGAGCCAACTTCTCATTTTTGACCACACGGAACGTATCGCCAAACTGCGGCAGCTCTTTGAATCCCGTAACAGTCACAGGTGTTGATGGGCCGGCATCTTTCAGTGCATCGCCCTTGAAATCAAGCAGTGTGCGAACCTTGCCATAGCTCGTACCCGCCACGATGAAATGGCTTGGCTTGAGCTCACCTTGCTCGATAAGCAAGCTTACGACTGATCCCTTACCCGTCTCCATATGTGCTTCGATGACCAGACCCTGAGCCGGCACATCAGTGTCAGCTTTGAGCTCTTCCATGTCGGCGATGAGCAGGACGTTATCGAGTAGTTTGTCGAGACCTTGCCCGGTCTTGGCGCTCACCTCTACCATGATCGTATCACCGCCCCATTCTTCTGGGTTAAGGCTGTGCTCACTCGCCAGCTGCGTCTTCACGAGTTGTGGATTGGCGGTTTCTTTGTCCATCTTGTTGATAGCCACAATGATGCGCGCGTTGGCGTTACGGGCGAAGCGAATTGCCTCGATCGTCTGCGGCTTCACGCCGTCATCGGCTGCAACTACAATAATCACGACGTCGGTAAGAACCGCACCGTGCTGGCGCAGTGCTGCAAACGCCTCGTGGCCAGGCGTATCGAGCAGTGTGATCGCACGACCATTTTTAACCGTCTGATACGCGCTGATGTGCTGGGTGATACCACCAGCTTCACCCTCTGCAGTCTTCTTGTCGAGAATCGCATCGAGCAGGCTGGTTTTACCATGGTCAACATGACCCATCACCGCCACAATAGGCGGGCGTTCAGAAGCACGCTCTGACACTTGGTAGGCAACGCGCTGTGGGGCTTCATCTTCACCACCAGCCTTGCGCTCTAACTGTGCGTCTATACCGAGTTCCTCCACGATAATCGTGGCAGTCTCGAAATCAATTCGCTGGTTGATAGTAGCAGCGATACCATTTTTGAATAGCTCACCTATCAAAGTAGTCACCGGCAGATGCAGCGTCTCTGCAAGCTCGCCTACCGTGATTGAATCACCGATTGTGACGATTTTTTCTTGCATAGTGAAACTCCTTTCTGCCGAGTGACTACTCGTGCATTACGACCTGTGTCGCGTTGGTCTTATTTGGTTTTTTTGTCGCCGAGGCTCAGAGAGATTTTTCGGCTATCTTTATCGATGTCGAGGATGACGAAGTCTTTGCGTTCGTTGAGCGTGAAGACTTTTTCTGGATCGGCATCGCTGCCACCACCAAGCTCAGAGATGTGCACCAGGGCTTCGATAGCTGGGCTGATCTGTACGAAGGCGCCAAATGGCGTGATGCGTGTCACAGTACCTTCTACTTTGTCACCCTTAGAAAACTTGTCGACTTCTGTCAGCCATGGATCCTGCGTGAGCTGTTTCATACTGAGACTCAGGCGGTCTTTGTCGATAGCGATGATCTTCGCATCGACAGTCTGACCTACCTTGACGTAGTCAGATGGGTTGTTGACACGCTCCCAGCTGATTTCCGAAATATGGATGAGACCTTCGATACCGTCGACGTTTACGAACGCACCGTAGTCTACTACACCCGTTACCACGCCGGCGACAGTGTCACCGACGGCGAGTTTCTCAAAGCGAGCAGCCAAGCCGTCTTTGACAGCCTCCTTCTCAGAGAAGATGAGCTTGTTAGCTTTACGATCAGCGTCGAGGATGCGCACCTGGAGATCTTTGCCAACAAGTGCATTGAGGCGCTGAAGGATCTCGTCTTTGTCACTACTGCCTACG
Source organism: Candidatus Mycosynbacter amalyticus (assembly GCF_025273655.1). GTDB lineage: Bacteria > Patescibacteriota > Saccharimonadia > Saccharimonadales > Saccharimonadaceae > Mycosynbacter > Mycosynbacter amalyticus. The sequence goes on along the minus strand of NZ_CP045921.1, from coordinate 227,811 downwards.
CGTGGATAGTGCTCGGCAGACAGCTGCGATACTGGCAAGAAACCACGTACACCCTCGTACTCCACTAGTAGACCACCGCGATTGGCGTCGTATGGTGCAACAGTGATGATCTCACCAGCTTCGAGCTTGGCTGCAACCTCTTCCCAGCCACGGTCTTTGGCTGCTTTACGCAGGCTCAGTAGTGACATGCCGTTATCAAGCTCGGTGTCGACGATACTTGCAGTGACTTCGTCGCCCTCTGTGAGATTGCGAGAGAAACCGACTTCGCGGCGTGGCACGTAGCCGACGCCCTGGGCACCGAGGTCGATCAAAACCTCATGCTTCTTTACGCTGAGTACTGTACCGGTGGTAACTTCTCCGGCTACGAGCTGCTTGGCACCAGCGTCAGCGCCGGCGAGCAGTTCATCCATAGTGATAGTGGCTTTTGCCATAGTATGATTGTGACGCGCATCCGCTCACCTCTCACTAGAGGCTAAGGGGGCGTCATTCTCCTTCCTTACGTTGCTATTTTCTAGAGTCAGTCAAAAAGACCCTAAAACTGTGTACTATTGTACCTCAAGAGGCGAGAGAAGTCAAAAGCTAGGCGCGGCGACCGTAGTGGTAGTAGAAGTAGCCAGCCCCGAGAATGGCCACGAGACCGATCACCATGCCGAGTGTGTCCTCGACAGGACCGGTGGTAGGCAGATGCGACGCGCTTTGTTGTGAGCCGCCAGTTTGGGCCATAGGACCTGCAGTATTAGCGGCGACCTGCTGCTGGACGGCTTTTTCGTCAGCAGCTTTTTTGTCGGCGGCAGCCTTCTCATCAGCTTTTTTCTTAGCTTCAGCATCTTGCTTGGCTTTTTCGTCGGCAGCTTTTTTGTCTGCGGCAGCTTTGTCCGCTGCTTGCTTATCGGCTTCTTCTTTCTGCTTGTCTTCGGCAGAATTGCCGCCGCTTGAATCAGTATCAGCAGCACCTTGATTTGCTGGCGCCTGTGTCGACGGTTGTGACGCGATCTGTCGTCCTCCCCTGTGCTGTGCAACCACGATAGCGCCCACTGCCAGCGCTGCCAGTACTACACCGACGATAACGTACACGATTACTGATCCGGACTGTCGCTGGGCTGAATATTGCATCACTCACCTTCCACACATTACTGTATTTATGTATATTATACGGTATTTTGTGTTAATATGCAAGACATTTCATCGTTTTTTCACTACGAGATTATGCTACACTAGACACATGATAGTCACGGTGGACACTGGAGGGACAAAAACGCTTATTTCTTCGTTTACGAAGGCAGGCAGAATCGGCAAACAGATCGTATATCCGACGCCGCATGATCCCATCAAATACGTCCAGCTTCTGCGTCAAGCACTCGAGAGCGAATATGCTGGCAAACCTGTTGATCTCATCGTGATAGCCCTCCCTGGTATCATCGACGACGGCATCGCTCGGTGGTGCCCGAACCTGGGCTGGAAAAACTTCGATGTCCGTGTTGCGCTTGGCTCTGTGCTAGACGGTGCGCCCATCCACGTTGAAAACGACGCCAACCTAGCTGGCCTAGCAGAAGCTCGCCTGCTCGATCCTATACCGGATTTTGCACTCTACGTCACCATCAGTACTGGTATCGGCACTGGCTTTATATCGCAGGGACATATCGATCCAGGCCTCGAGACAAGCGAGGGCGGTCATGCACTAGTAGAGTTCGACGGCCAAGTGCGCGAATGGGAGAGTTTTGCCAGCGGGCGTGCCATCAAAGAAACCTACGGCAAATTCGCGCGCGATATCAAACGCAAGGGCGACTGGAACCATATCGCCGATCGTATCAGCCGCGGCTTCCTGGCGGTCATCCCCATCTCTCAGCCGGATGTGATTATCTTTGGCGGTAGCGTTGGGACGTATTTTGATCGCTTCGCCACGCAACTGGCCGATCTACTCGATGAACAGCTCCCACCCCATATCACCCGCCCCACACTGCTACAGGCCCAACACCCAGAACATGCTGTCATTTACGGAGGTTACTACTATGCGCTCGATGTCCTCGCTGGTCGCAAAACTCGCAAATAACCATCCGGGTATAGCGTTCACAATCGGCAACACAGCCCGCTGGTCACGAGATGAGCAGACCGTATATCACAATCCTGGGGAGCCACATGCCGACTGGGTGCTGCTGCACGAAACAGCTCATGCACTGCTTGACCATAGTGACTACGCGCGCGATATCGAATTACTAGCACTAGAGCGCGAGGCGTGGGAGTACGCTTCGCACACACTTGCACCTGACTATGGTGTCTGTATTAACCCCGCATTCATCAACGAGCATCTCGATACATATCGCGACTGGCTCCATGCCAAAAGCACCTGTCCCGCCTGCCAAAGCAATGGCTACGAATCATCTCCGCAACAATACGCCTGTGTCCATTGTGGTGGCACCTGGCACACCAATACTGGTGTTGATCGAGAAATCCGGCGCTTTCAAACTGTCTAACCCACAAAAACACCCCCGCGAATCCGGGGTGTTTTTATATGTAGCTCTACTAACTAGGCTGCTTTTGCAGTCTCGCCAGCGTCTTTTTTGCGGCGACGTGAAATCTTACCGCCCTTTGCACCAGCGATACGCGCCAGTTCTGGATTAGCAGCGAAGCCACCAGTGCGGCCGATCTTGCCACCTTTGGCACCAATACGTGCATAGAAATCTTTACCGTGTTTTGCTTTGTTGGTTGCGGCCGCTTTTGTGCCACCTACTTTTGTTCCTGCCATCGCTGGTAGTTCTCCTCATAAAATAAAAGGTTTCCACATGCCACTTGGCAGGGAAACCCTCGCTTATACCTCACACATGATATGTGTATGAATTCAATATAACATAGCTTACGCTTTTTGTCAACATTTACAATAAGCACTTTTATTATGAAAAAACTATTGCACTTATGCATGTGGTGCGATACTATAGATATAAGTTCATATGAACTAACAGCGGCACCTGTTAGAATGTATACAAACACACATATACATTCCACCACAATTAAAATAACCCGTCTGCGAGGCGGGTTATTTTAATTGTGCATAAGCGAGCCATCCCTCAAGAACAAGGGAGCCTAGCAAAGGAGCCGCACAACGCGGCTCTCCTTGCATCCGGCAGTCCAAGAAGAACATTCGCTACTTGCGATATGCCACCACACCCGTCTGTGGAGTCCAGCGGATATAACCACCCTGAAAGTCTTGGCCTTTACCACCTGGAATATTGTATTCATCACTCGTCGGATAACCAAGCCACGAGACCTCCCAGCCTATTGCCGCCCAACCGTCACGGATCTTGCCTCCTATGCTATGCGCGCCAGATGCCGGCGACCAGTAGACAGACCCACCCTCAAACACATTGAAACGGCCTTTTCCATCTGGCGTCTTCGTCTCATCGCTCATGGGCTTACCCAAAAAGCCACCGTCGTAATTGTACTGGGCCCACTTTTTATAGATCTCGCCTACGACATACTTTTCACCGTACTGTGCAGATGAGTATATCGTTCCTTGTTGGAAGTTGTTATATTTCGATACGCCATCTTTGGCAGTTGCCTCGTCTGTTATTGGATAACCAAGCGGACCATTCTCCCAGCCCGTTGCCACCCACTTGACGTGAATTTTGTTCTGTACATAATGCGCACCTGTCGCAGCCGTCCAGTAAATCGATGAGACTGCTTCTGGGCTATTTGCCATCTTATTGAAATGGTTGAATTTACCCTTGCCATCTGGTGTCGCGGCCTCGTCTGTGACGGGTATCCCGGTCACACGGTGCCCACCAAGCTGAGTAAACAGCGTATAGATATTGCCATGCACTTCATGGACACCATAGCCCGCAGCATAATACGCCCGGCCATTTTGATAATTTTGGAAGTACACTTCGCCGTCTCGCTGTATGCCACCTATTGGAGCACCAAGCACTTGGCGAAACACAGCATCACTCTGATAGCGCTTGTCGATTTCGTTTTGGTACTGCGCAGATGCAGCTTGCACCTGTGACTGCCCGCCCAATGCGTGCGACGGTGTCGACGCCAGGATACCGACCGACAATGTCGCGACTGTTGCCACAGCCATGACAGCATACGGTACTTTAGATTTTGTGGTTGTCAGTACACTGGTGTTCATACACTACCTCCTTACATGAAACTTTAGAGCCTCATATACCTCACCGTACCATGTGAAAAATTGCCTGGCAACTTACCTACTGATCGTGAAACATCTCGAGTCAACTAGCAGGAACATTTCACGCACCTCAGTGAAATACGAAGTTTTTTAGCCATTGACTGTTGTATTTATAGCATATCCACTGCATGAGTCACAAAAGAAAAAGACCACCCTATTAGGATGGTCTTTTTATAATTCGGCACCGTGCTAGTTTCCCACTTACGCAGTATAATCGCCGCTGATGAGCTTAACTTCTGTGTTCGGAATGGGAACAGGTGTTTCCTCACCGCCATGGGCACCGAAGTAAGGCCGTTTCTGCTCGGGACACTTTGCGCTGATACACTATCAGTGGGTCCAAGTCTTATGAAAGAGCCTCGCTTCGATGTCCTTAGAACGGACACGAATGCTTGTTTAGAAATGTGCGAGTCTTTTGATTGACTATTGGTGTGCTCCACACCAATTACTAGTTAAGTCTACCTCATCACCTCTGTTATTGCAAGCAATAACAGTTGGTGATAAGGACATAAAAAGGCAATGGGACTATTAGTATGCTTCAGCTCCATGTATTACTACACTTCCACCTTGCACCTATCAAACAGATAGTCTATCTGTGTCCTCATAGGGAAACCTAATCTTGAAGTTGGCTTCGCGCTTAATATGCTTTCAGCGCTTATCCATTCCGAACATAGCTACTGGACAATGCAGCAGGTGGCCACAATCCATACACCAGAGGTTCGTCCGCCCCGGTCCTCTCGTACTAGGGGTAGATCTTCTCAAGTTTCCTAACGTCCATACCGGATATAAACCGAACTGTCTCACGACGTTCTGAACCCAGCTCGCGTACCACTTTAATCGGCGAACAGCCGAACCCTTGGAAGGTGCTCCCCCTCCAGGATGTGATGAGCCGACATCGAGGTGCCAAACAGCGCCGTCTATGTGAACTATTGGGCGCTATAAGCCTGTTATCCCCAGGGTAACTTTTATCCGTTTGCGCTGTCGATCCCACATTCATGTACAAATGTACGTACAGCGGATCACTTGCTCCTACTTTCGTATCTGATTGGAATGTACTCCTCACAGTCAAGCTGGCTTTTGCGCATGCACTATCACAACGATTTCCATCCGTTGCTAGCCAACCTTTGAACGCCTCCGCTACTCTTTAGGAGGCAACCGCCCCAGTTAAACTACCCACCATACACGGTCCGGTAACCGGATAACGGTCACCGTGAGATCAAGATCACAACAAGGGTGGTATTTCACCTGCGACTCCACAAACACTGGCGTATCTGCTTCAAAGTCTCCCACCTATGCTACACATGTTGTAACCCGGATCAATGTAAAGCTGTAGTAAAGCTCCATGGGGTCTTCTCGTCCTGGTACGGACAGACGGCATCTTTACCGCCAATGCACTTTCACCGAGGCCTTCGCTGAGACAGTGCCCACATGATTACTCCATTCGTGCGGGTCAGAACTTACCTGACAAGGAATTTCGCTACCTTAGGACGGTTATAGTTACCGCCGCCGTTCACCGGGGCTTCAGTTCCTAGCGTGAACCAGTCCCCTTAACCTTCCGGCACCGGGCAGGAGTCAGCCCCTATACATCCACTTTCGTGTTAGCAGAGACCTGTGTTTTTGATAAACAGTTCCGTGGGCTCTTTTGCTGCGGCCCCCACATCGTTAGATACGAAGGTATTCGCGTTCAAAAAGCTTTAGACTCCATGCTTACGCATGCTTTCATATTGCTTCTGTCTCAGAAAAAATCTCACAAAATAAATTTTGCGATGGTTATTAAAAAGGATTTTTCGACGAATAATTCAACGACTTGCGCCATTAAACTATCGCGTACTCATGCGATATCGTTACTATCGCCCTTTAACCTGTTAACTCTTGCTGAGTGAACGTGACATACAATTCCTATCCACCGAAGTGGGGGCAGACCTTATCCCGAAGTTACGGTCGCTTGTTTGCCGAGTTCCTTAGCGAAGGGTCTCTCGTAAGCCTGAGTCTACTCGACTCGAGCACCTGTGTTGGTTTGCGGTACGGGCGGCTAAGTCCACGCGTACACCTGCTTTTCTAGCCAGGTCTTTCGCCAAAATCGTAAGTCCGAAGACTCACTTTCACTCCCTTTGCGTTCCCGCTCGGTTGGACGGATACATACCATGAATCCGCTTCGACTACTTACCCGTGAACAGTGTACAAAACTTAACCGGTTCAGGAATATTAACCTGATGTCCATCGCCTACGCTCTGCGCCTCGGCTTAGGCCCGACTAACCCTGAGATGATTACCATGGCTCAGGAAACCTTGCTCTTACGGCCGACAGGATTCTCACCTGTCTTATGGTTACTCATTCCAGCATTCTCACTTCCTACCGCTCCACCAGACTTTCCAATCTGACTTCACCGCTGATAGGAACGCTCCTCTACCACTGCACGATAAATCGTACAATCCATGTCTTCGGTATTACACTTTAGCCCCGTTACATTTTCCACGCAAGATCTCTTGACGAGTGAGCTGTTACGCACTCTTTAAATGAATGGCTGCTTCTAAGCCAACATCCTCGCTGTTTAAGAAATCTCACCTTGTTTCCCACTGAGTGTAAATTTAGGGACCTTAGACGATGGTCTGGGCTGTTTCCCTTTTGAGCACCGATCTTAGCACCGATGTTCTGACTGCCGAGGTTACACACATAGTATTCGTAGTTTGTTAAGGGTGGGTACCGTTGCCAGCCCCAGTCCTTGACAGAGCTCTACCCCTATGTGCTACTAACTCGACGCTAGCCCTAAAGCTATTTCGAGGAGAACCAGCTATCTCCGAGTTCGATTGGCATTTCACCGCTAACCACAGGTCATCCAAACGCTTTGCTGCGCGTCCTGGTTCGGCCCTTCACTACCTGTTACAGTAGCTTCAGCCTGCCCATGGTTAGGTCACCCGGTTTCGGGTCTAATTCCGTGTACTAATTCGCCCTATTCAGGCTCGCTTTCACTGTGGCTCCGTCACTAGACTTAACCTTGCACACGAAATTAACTCGCTGGATCGTTCTACAAAAAGCACGCCGTCACCCCGAAGGGCTCCGACTCCTTGTAGGCACACAATTTCAGGATCTATTTCACTCCCCTCCCGGGGTTCTTTTCACCTTTCCATCGCTGTACTAGTTCACTATCGATCGTATATTATATTTAGCCTTGGGTGGTGGTCCATCCAGATTCAGACAGGGTTTCTCGTGCCCCGCCCTACTCGATAAAACACGTATAAGGTCCGCGTCGTTTTCGCATACACGACTTTCACGTTCTTTGGTTAGTCATTCAAACTATTCCGCTAACCACGCAGTTTTCTTACCTTATCCAGACGATGATAGTCGCTGGTCGCAAATCAGATTACTGAAACGAATTTCAGTGCTCTGACTTGGTCTCGTGTGATATCACAACCCCTCATAAGTATTCGTCTATCAACTTATTCACATGCGAACACATGAAAACTTAAAAGGTTTGGGCTCTACCGATTTCGCTCGCCACTACTTTCGGTATCGTTATTTACTTTCTTTTCCTCATCCTACTAAGATGTTTCAGTTCAGATGGTTCCCGCCAACTACCCTATGTATTCAGGTAGAGGTGACATGACATGACTCATGCCGGGTTTCCCCATTCGGACATCCCCGGATCAAAGCTTGATGACAGCTCCCCGAGGCTTATCGCAGCCTTCCACGTCCTTCTTCGGTAATATACGTCTAGGCATCCATTGTGTGCCCTTGAGTACCTTTTTATGCATTGACTTAACTAGTAATTGCTACAGAGCAAAAACTAAGCCGTCAATCTATAAAAACTCTAATTTCTTCTGTAAATTGTTAACGTCCCTGCACTGTCACACTTTGAGAGCACACTTTAGTTCAACACATATCGTGGTGGACTACCTGTTTGCGCTCAAAACTCTTCCAGAAAGCAGCTTTCTGATATTACCACTTCGCCTCGCAATTTGTAAAGTGGTAAATGTTGTAGTTTGTACTCGCTGTAGATACGTAGTACGAAGTGTTTTCACACCGCCAGAGGTTCCTTAGAACATTCGCTTCACTGCTACTAACTATAGCGTGTACGGCGTTTTTTTGCAATAGGTTTTTTGGGCAGTTTTTTGAGTTTTCGCCGACTTAGCATCATCACGAGAAACGAAGCGTTGAAGATCGCGAGAATCGCAGGGTATAGGGTCGTCTCGATAGCATAGTTACCGATCAGTAATAGCGACAGCGCATACTTGAGCATATTCATCACAAACGGTGTCATAATCTCATCGTAGGGCTTACGCCATGCGCGCTCAAACGTCGGCAGGAATCCAAACAGATACGCAAGCGTCGCAAATGCTGTCGTTACCTGATCGCTAGCTGTCGCCCAGAGAACCAACACGCCGACAGCCGCAAGACTACTCAATATGTCGATCGGATGGATGTTTTTGTGCCCATAATGCCACGCCATACCGGCGAGTATATAGTTACCTCCAGCCGCCACGATTGTCACCACTGCGCCCAAGCCTGCACCATGCTTAAGTTGTAGATATGCTACGCAGGTACTGAGAATTGCCCAGATAAGCCAGGTTGCCGTCCGCGGTCGCAGCGCGCGACGCATCGTTTCGAAGCCATACACAATATATCCATACAGAGAGATCAGGATGATAAGACTAGTAAGAAAAAACTCGAGCATACTATATTTATTTTAATTGATCGTGCTCAAGATTATAGCACAGCACCAAGGCCATTTGTTTGATCTAACCATCCGCGCAGGTTCTTAGCTCCATGAGGATTTTGCCAAGGTTATTCTTGCCATGTCGCGATCCCACTGGAGACACACCCCAAAAATTGTCACCCCAATCATTCCCCTCGTAAATATCTTCATCTCCAGTCTCTTTTAAAAGAGACTGTATTTCTGGATTAGCCTGCAACTTGCGAGCTACCACTCGCTTCATCAATGCAATCTTCGCCGTCTCGTCACTCACGAGGAGCGATGCTCCTCGATCTATATACCAATACGCCCTCTCTTTTGCCGCACGACCATTACCGACAACTGAGCTTTCGTCGGTTGCCCTCGCGTTCGCTACGTGCAGTTGAACGACAGGGTCTCGAAATCGAGCAGACATATAAGCATGCTCGGACGTAGGTACTAATACACCACAGTCAGCTCGTATCCATTCTGTTAGTGGGTACATATTGCTAAACGGAAAATACTTTCCTCGAAATTTTTCTACGGCCATCATCTTCGAGTATAGTATACAATTTGTGCAAGGTAACATATGAAATACACCCCTAGAGAATGGTGGGCGATGAGGGACTTGAACCTCCGACCTCGTCATTATCAGTGACGCGCTCTAACCAGCTGAGCTAATCGCCCACACTTCTCTAGGGGTGTGGATATAAATTCTGGTGGAGTGTTCCAGACCGAAGCCTGGTTCACCCCATATGGGAAGGTGCGCTATCAATCATCGACATCGATGATTGACCAAGATTTAGGCCCATCCTGGGGATGGGCACAAATCTTGGTGGAGCGTCGGGGACTCGAACCCCGGACCCCCTGCTTGCAAAGCAGGTGCTCTAGCCAACTGAGCTAACGCCCCAAAATGTAAACATCTTCCGCCTTCTCACCTCTGTAGGTTCGTCGACAGACTTAGTCCATTTTAGCGTAGATTTTCATGATTTGCAAGAGTATACTGGTGACATGGGATATGAATTCAACTTTAGTTGGGCATTCGCAGGGCTCGGCATCATGATCGTGGCCACCCTTGTACTGCGCTTTCACCAACCGATTGCTAACGCTATGGGCGGTGGTATGGCAGATTACGAGCGTTATAAGCTCTACTCGCTGATTGCTATCGTAGTAGGGTTCCTTACAATGATCAATATCGTACCACTTATCCTACACTTAGTGTTAGGGTCACTCTTCGGTGGTATCAGTGGTGGTGCCGATACGCCGCCCCCTGTTGTCGAAGAATAATCACAACTCGCACTACTAGAGTATGCTAGGTGAGTCCTGAGCATCCTCTCACCCCTGTCCAACCAAAAACTACCCTCCATTAAGGAAGGTAGTTTTCGTATTAACAATCTGGTTGTGCAAATCATCAAGCAGTCTATATAGGTTTTTTGTTGAACTTTGTCTTGTCTTCTCTAAATGAGAAGATACTTATTGTGTAAGCTCAGCACAATAACAAGACCGACCTAGCTCTACTGTTGATTGCTCGAACAGCAGGCATAGTTTCTCCCTAGAAAGGAGGTAATCCATCCGCACCTTCCGGTACGGATACCTTGTTACGACTTAACCCCAATCATGCCCCCCACCTTAGGCCGACGAATCGGACTTCGGGTGTTGGTCACTTTCATGGCTTGACGGGCGGTGTGTACAAGACCCGGGAACGTATTCACCGCAGTTTGCTGACCTGCGATTACTAGCGATTCCGACTTCATGGAGGCGAGTTTCAGCCTCCAATCCGAACTGGGACAAGCTTTGATGCGATTTGCTTCACCTCGCGGCTTCGCTGCGCATTGTACTTGCCATTGTATCACGTTTCTAGCCCAGGATGTAAGAGTAATACTGACCTGACATCATCCCCTCCTTCCTCCCCGTTACCGGGGCAGTCTGAATAGAAAAATACAACTATTCACAAGGGTTGCGCTCGTTGATGGACTTAACCAAACATCTCACGACACGAGCTGACGACGGCCATGCAACATCTGTCACCGAGTTCAATAAAGCACTCAACCCTTTCGGGTTAATTCTCGGGATGTCAAACCCTGGTAAGGTTCTTCGTTTATCATCGAATTAAAGAACATGATCCACCGCTTGTGCGGGTCCCCGTCAATTCCTTTATGTTTTAGTCTTGCGACCGTACTCCACAGGCGGGATACTTAACGCGTTAGCTTCGCTACTGAAGGGGTCGATACCTCCAACAGCTAGTATCCATCGTTTACGGCGTGGACTACCCGGGTATCTAATCCGGTTCGCTCCCCACGCTTTCGTGCCTTAGCGTCAGAAATGGTCCAGTAATCTGCCTACGCCATTGGTGTTCCTTCTAATATCTACGGATTTCACTCCTACACTAGAAATTCCAATTACCTCTACCATTCTCGAGTTAGTGAGTTCGAATAATAGTCTGAATGGTTGAGCCACCAGGTTTCACTATTCGCTTTACTAACCGCCTACGCAACTCTTTACGCCCAGTCACTCCGGATAATGCTTGCACCCTACGTATGACCGCGGCTGCTGGCACGTAGTTAGCCGGTGCTTATTCATAAGTTACCGTCATATTCTTCACTTATAAAAGAAGTTTACGACCCGAGGGCCTTCATCCTTCACGCGGCGTTGCTCCATCAGGCTTTCGCCCATTGTGGAAGATTCCTCACTGCTGCCTCCCGTAGGAGTCTGGACCGTGTCTCAGTTCCAGTCTGGCTGATCATCCTCTCAGACCAGCTATAGATCGTAGGCTTGGTAGGCCATTACCCTACCAACTACCTAATCTAACGCGGGCCGCTCCCAAAGCGGATAAATCCTTTAATCCGAAGACCATATGCGGTATTAGACACCGTTTCCGATGCTTATCCCTCACTTTGGGGCACGTTCCCACGCGTTACTCAGCCGTCCGCCGCTCGCCGCCAGGTAGTAAACTACCCGCGCTGCCGCTCGACTTGCATGTGTTAGGCACGCCGCCAGCATTCATCCTGAGCCAGGATCAAACTCTCCATAAAATGTATTGGAAAATCCAATACCTAGCTACTATACATAATTAACTGACGATGATTTGCACAACCTAATTGTTAATGAACATTCTAAATCTGCTCGCTTCGCTCCACAAAACCAAATTGTTTTTGTCGCTTACGTGAGGCCTTTCGTTTCCGAGTACCCCGCTCACGACCAGACTGATACTTAGCTTACCGCACAAACAGGGTTGGCGTCAATAGTTTTCTTGCATTAAATCGTAGCCAAAAAGACAATGTACCCGACAGCCACGCCCACTAGTGCCCCTATCAGTACTTCAGTCGGTTGGTGACCACGCACGACTTTTGGCGCAGCGATGACGCTCTTCAACTCTGTTATCAGTGCCTTCAGCGCTTCGCCTTGAGCACCACTTGAACGGCGCACCATCATGGCATCGTACATCACAATCACCGACACCATAACCGCTAATCCGAATAATCCACTGTTAAATCCGTCCCGAAGACCGATGACGGTCGTAATAGCGATCATCGTTGCGCTATGCGCACTCGGCATTCCACCCGAGATATATAGCTGGCGCCAATCTGTCAGCTTACCTGTTCGCACAATACTCGTGACATATTTGGCGCCTTGTGCCGCCAGCCATGCCAGGAGTATTGCGAGCAGATACGGGGACATATTACTCTTCTTCCACCTCTGGTTTTTCGCTAATCAAGCCGATTGAAGACACGCTGTCGCCATCCGCAAGACGCATGATTGTCACGCCTTGTGTAGTGCGACCAAGCAACTTAATATCACCAAGTGCCAGTCGAATCGTCTGACCATTCTTCGAGATAAGAATCGCTTCGGTTGCTTCCGGATCGATCGTCTGCACCGAGATGATTGGACCAGTCTTGGCCGTAACTACCGCCGCTTTAATACCAACCCCACCACGCTTATGGCTCGGGAAATGCTCGGCTTTCGTCTTCTTACCAAAGCCTTTTTCACTGATCACCAGGAGCGTTTGTTCCGCATCAGTCACTACATCCATCCCCACAACCCAGTCGTTTGGTCGCAGACGTGCACCCCGCACACCGCGAGCCGATCGCCCCATTGGTCGCGCGTCAGATTCATTGAAGCGAATCGCCTGGCCAGCCGAGGTCGATATGATAACATCGTTCTCACCTGTCGTCTTTTTGATCCAGCGTAGTTCATCACCGTCATCAAGCTTAATTGCGATCAGACCATTGGTGCGAATATTGGCATAATCCTTCAGTGGCGTCTTCTTAACGGTACCTTTCACGGTTGCCATAAAGAGATAGCCTTCGTCTTTTGCGTCCTTCTCGTGTTTGATGATCGAGGTGATCTTCTCCTCGGGCTGCAGCTGTAGTAGATTGACCGCTGCCACACCTTTAGCCGCAAGTCCCGCCGCTGGCACTTCGTACGCCTTGAGACGGAACACGCGACCCTTGTTCGTAAAGAACAGTAAGAAGTCATGCGTACTCGCCGGTACTAGCTGATGAATGATATCTTCTTCCTTCGTCGTCATACCGCGTTTACCCTTACCGCCGCGGTTTTGCTTGCGATAATCGCTTGCGAGTGTACGTTTGATGTAATTCTCGCCCGTCAGGAGGATTACCGATTCTTCTTCTGGAATCAGCTCTTCATCACTAAATTTGCCAAGCTCGTGATTGATTATCTGCGAGCGACGCTCATCATCATATTTATCTTTCATCTCGAGCAGCTCAGTTTTGATGATTTTGAGAATTTCCTTCTCATCAGCCAAAATACCTTCAAGCTTTGCGATGAGCACCAATAGCTCGTTGAGTTCATTTTCAATTGCTTCACGCTCAAGACCTGTGAGACGACGCAGCTGCATTGCTAGGATTGCCTTCGCTTGGATTTCGCTCAGCTTAAACTTAGCTATGAGCGCTTTTTCGGCCTCATCCTGTGTCTTGCTTGCACGAATTGTCTTGATTACTTCGTCGATATGATCTAGTGCAATCTTGTACCCTTCGAGGATATGCGCGCGCTCTTTGGCTTTACGTAACTCAAACTCTGTTCGACGTCGTACTACTTTCTGACGATGCTTGATGAATTCCTGCAGCATCTCCTGCAAGCCAAGAATACGCGGCTGAATACCATCCACCAGCGAAAGCATGTTGAAATTGAAGCTAGTCTGAAGTGATGTCAGTTTAAACAGCTGGTTGAGCACCTTCTTGGGATACGCGTCTTTCTTAAGTTCGATCACGATACGTACCTTGCCGCGCGAGCTTTCGTCGCGTAGATCGGCAAGTGCAAGCTTCTTCTCTTTGTAAAGCTCGCCAATCTTCTCAATCAGCGTTGCTTTGTTGACGGCATATGGGATCTCTGTCACTACGATCTGGTGACGTCCCTTTTTCGTCTCTTCAATTGCCGCGACTGCACGCACTGTCACACTGCCACGACCGGTCATGTAGGCCTGTTTCATCGAAGCTCCACCATACACAATCGCACCGGTTGGGAAATCGGGACCTTTGACATGTTTCAAAAGATCATCGATGGTTGCTGATTCGTTATCGATCAACTCCACCGAGGCGTCGACAAGTTCGCCGAGGTTGTGTGGTGGAATGTTGGTCGCCATACCGACCGCAATACCAATCTGTCCGTTGAGCAAGAGATTCGGTATCTTCGCCGGGAGCACCGCTGGTTCTTGCTCGGAGCCATCGAAGTTTGGTCGGAAATCAACCGTGTCTTTGTTGATATCGACAAGCATCTCCTCGGCGATGCGTGTCATCTTGGCCTCCGTGTAACGATATGCAGCAGCAGGGTCGCCGTCCATTGAGCCGAAATTTCCCTGGCCATTCACAAGTGGCAAACGAAGTGCCCATGGCTGTGCGAGACGCACCATCGAGTCATAGATCGACGTATCACCGTGCGGGTGGTACTTACCAATCACGTCACCGACAACACGAGCCGACTTGACGAATTTGCCGCCGCTACGCCAGCCATTGTCTTCCATCGAGTACAATATGCGGCGATGTACTGGCTTGAGACCATCGCGCACATCTGGCAATGCTCGCTCGATAATCACACTCATCGAATAGCGGAAGAAACTCTCTTCCATTACCTTTTCGAGTGAACGACGCTCTACACCGGCTACTTCTTCATATTGTTCGCCAGGCATGTCTGCTGCGTCTTGTGGCATTGTTGTATCTTTGTCATCATTCATAATTATATATCCAACTCCTCTATATCAGCTTCGCGCGCCCGGTTTTGAATAAAACTCTTCCTAAGAGATACTTCGTCACCCATCAATTTTGTAAAAATTGCATCGGCTGACTCAGCGTCCTCGACACGGACTTGTGTCAGAACGCGATTCTCCGGACTCATGGTTGTCTCCCATAGCTGTTCCGCATCCATCTCGCCAAGTCCCTTGAAGCGCGAGACTGTCACGCCGGCTTGTTTCATGCGGTCGTCTTCCGGGTTGATAGTTGTACCGCGCGCCCTGCGGTCTTCGATCAGCTTATCAACCTCTTGGTCAAGCTCCTCGGGCTCATATACGTAAGTCTTGTTTTGACCCTTGTTGATACTATACAGCGGCGGTTTCGCAAGATAGACATAGCCACCCTCGACAACCTCACGCATATAGCGGAAAAAGAACGTCAGGAGCAGTGTCGCGATATGGCTACCGTCTACATCGGCATCTGTCATGATAATAATCTTATGGTACCGGAGCCCATTGATATCAAACTGCTCACCAATCCCCACACCAAACGCCTGGATCATAGCTAC
This sequence comes from Candidatus Mycosynbacter amalyticus, assembly GCF_025273655.1. GTDB lineage: Bacteria > Patescibacteriota > Saccharimonadia > Saccharimonadales > Saccharimonadaceae > Mycosynbacter > Mycosynbacter amalyticus. The sequence continues at coordinate 212,212 of NZ_CP045921.1, read as the reverse complement.
AATCTCTTTGTTAGCAAACATCTTATCAAGGCGCGCACGTTCGGTGTTAAGTACTTTACCGCGAAGTGGCAAGATAGCTTGCGTCTTACTGTCACGGCCTTCTTTTGCACTACCGGCCGCGGAGTTACCCTCTACAATATATATTTCGCTATCTGCAGGACTCTTGCTTGAGCAATCCCATAGCTTGCCCGGAAGCCCCATGCCGTCGAGTGCACCTTTGCGCAGCACGTTGTCACGAGCCGCACGAGCAGCCTTGCGCGCACGAGCCGCAAGCAGCGCTTTGTTGACGATCTTCTTGGCAACATCTGGATTTTCTTCCAGATAATAGCTGAAGTATTCGTTCATTACCTGCTCGACATAACGACGCACCTCTGGATTTCCCAGCTTATTTTTGGTCTGGCCTTCGAACTGCGGATCTGGCAACTTAACAAGGATGATAGCCGTCAGGCCCTCGCGGATATCATCACCGCTCAGGTTTTCTTCTTTTTCTTTGAGGAGGCTGTTTTTTCGCGCATATTCATTGATCACGCGTGTCAGTGCTGCGCGAAAACCGACAAGGTGCGTGCCACCATCTGGCGTCAGCACGTTGTTGGCAAATGGCTTCACTGTTTCGACAAAGCTGTCGTTGTACTGCACCGCCACTTCGACACCGGAATCTTCTACCTGCCTCTCGACGTAGAAGACGTTGTCGCTCACCACTTCTTTACCGATATTGAGATGCTTCACGTAGCTCTGAATACCACCCTCGAAGTAAAATGCCTGTCGCTCTTTGGTGCGCTCGTCATACACGGAGGTGTAGACACCTTTCGTGAGATACGACTGGTGACGCAGATAGTTCACTACCCATTTATAGTCGAACGTCACGGTCTCTTTAAAAATAGTTGGATCCGGGTAAAACGTCACCGTTGTACCAGTTGGGCGATCGGTCTTGCCCATTTTTTTGAGCGGCTGAACAGTTGCGCCCTGCGCAAATTCTATCTGATAGAGCTGTCCGTTCTGGACTACTTCCGCCACAAGCTTGGTCGAAAGCGCATTAACTACGCTCGAACCTACACCGTGTAGACCAGAAGAAACTTTATAGCCGCCGCCGCCGAACTTACCGCCAGCGTGCAGCACAGTCAGAACGGTTTCAAGAGTACTGAGCCCTGTTTTGGCATGCTTATCCACTGGAATACCGCGTCCGTCATCAGTAATAGTAATACCCCCATCTTCAAGAATACGTACGTCGACACGCGACGCGAATCCGGCAATCGCCTCGTCGATAGAGTTATCGGCAATTTCTTTGATAAGATGATGCACACCATCGTAGCCGGTGCTACCAATATACATACCCGGACGCTTACGAACCGGTTCGAGGCCCTCTAGTACCTGAATCTGTGACCCATCATATGAGCCATCTGCTTTTTGTTTAGCCATTTTCCCTCACTTGTTCCTATCGTAGCAGCTATTTACAACTCTTCCAGTATACCGGATAACTATTGTTCACTCAAGTGATTGCACTGAACATATTTCTTATGCTAAAATGACTAGTAGTTGAAAAGGGTTATCTGGATGGGCACACAAACATGTTTCGAAAATTAGTCGCAGGTCTCTCGTATAGCCCGAGTTTGGTGGGTGAGCTCAGTGCATACGATCGTCGTCTCAAACGAGAGGTTTTTTTACGAAAGCTCGGTCTTATTGCCGCAGTACTTGCGGTTGGCGTACAGGCCTTCGTCTTGCTCTATCCGCCCGAATCTGCCAATCCCACTAGCGAGAACGATCTAGTGTATGGAGGTATTACAGCTCCGTCCGAACTATTGGCAGCCTACGACACAAACGCACAGAACCTACGCGACATCTACAGCAGTATCGGCATCAGTCGCCACGACCTTGCCTCCCTCCACAGCCAAACCATCCGCTCAGATACCTCGTTGTACGTAGTAAGCCGCACCCCCCTCTTCGGCTCTCAAGACGGTGTTAGTACATATCCGTACTCAAAAGCCGCTGGCGGCCAGGGTATCGTCTACTTCACGCCCTTGTCACTCTACGACAACGATAGCTTTAGTCGCCAACATGGCAGCACATATCCTGCACTTACTGCAGTCTCTGATACGTTTGGGGAATTTGCAGTTCTGACTGGATCGGGAAATCTTGTCGTTCATAAGCTGCCGAACGGTACGCAGGCAAATGAGAGCCAGATTACCTACAGTAAGACAGCGATCAACGCAACCCAGTCTCAGCCAGCCAACCGCACAACCGCCCAGCCTTCGGATCGTATTGTATATCAGCTCACCGCTCAAAACACCGGAGATACGGCGATAGACGTGGCGATAGAGGATAGACTCGGTGACGTACTCGAATATGCGACACTGACCGATAACGGTGGTGGTGCGCTCGACACCGCGACAAATGTGCTCGTATGGCCTGCTGCTCAGCTTGTGCCAGGCCAAAAAATTTCAAAACAGTTCACTGTTCGTGTCGCAGCGGCCATTCCGGCCACAGGGCGTGGCGACAGTAACCCCGCCTCATATGACTGCCTGATCACCAATTCACTCGACAACACGCTCAATGTACCAGTTGCATGCCCGGCGGCCAAGCAAGTCGAAGTCATTGCTCGCCAACTTCCCCCAGTAGCTGCTAGCACTTCCCTTGCCACAGGTGTCACAGTGGTGACAATCGCGCTCTTTTTCTACGCACGCGCTCGACAACAGCGAGAAGAACTACGCCTTATCCGTCACGACCTTAACACAGGAGCACTTTCATGAAAAAGCAACTAACCTCAACCGGCTCACCTCGACAAGCTTCACCTTCGTCGCGCGCAGCACAGTCTTTTGCCACCACTATGCACCAAGCTCGCACACATATGCGCAGACCGGCTCGGGCATGGAGTCATCTCATCCACTGGCGCCCCCTCGATATCGCCAGCAATGCTCTCGGCATCACAGTTGCACGACCAAACGCCATTCTCTATGGCTCAGTTGTATCTATCTGCGTGACCCTGAGTATGTATCTCATCGCCAAGCATTACGGCTACACTCTCTCTGGCTCTGAATCCCTTGTCGCATTTGCGATAGGCTGGGTCATTGGCATCGTAATTGATTATACGCACCTACTCATCACAGGTGGTCGTAAAAGATAGTAACCCTCCCGAAAAGTAGCGTCTAGATAGTCCCAGTTGCTGTAGTCTTACTAGCGAATTTTGACCGAGACCTCACCATCGCCTCCCTGGCGAGGCTGCAGTGCCTGTGGTGATGCCGTCTGGGCTGCTGGCTGTTGAGGTAGTGCAGTGGCAGAGGACGTAGCGAATGGATTCTGAACACTCTGGACCGGCGGGTAACCGGCAGGTGGCACCGACGTCGGGATGGACTGAGTTTGCGACAAGAACTGGCCAGGCTGCCCCGACTGAACAAATGGCTGCAAAGGAGGATATGCCGCAGTAGGCTGCACGGCGGGCTGCGGTGGTGCTTGTATCACAGCAGACTGCATTGGCTGAGTCTGGAGCGGTGACGGCTGCACTGGTACACCCGCTGGAGGGACTTGGCCCGGTTGCCGAATTACCCCAGGACGGCCTGCCCCCGCTTGTTGCCGCTTCGCAAGCCACTCATCAAGGAACGAACCTCCGCCCGGCTTAGCGCCACCGGGAGCTCCTATCCTATTGCCGGTACCTGGTGCAACGCCCATGGCAGGTTTTGGCTGTGTTGTGATACGTTTTGAAATAGCCGCCTCCACTTCTGCTCGAGGGCGTCCGTGTTTTGTAGCCGACAGCTTCTTCATTGCGTCAGCCAGCTTATCATTTGACTTGGCGAGTGGCGGTGTAAACGACATGCTAAACGGCGCCGATGGCGTATTATTGATCATCACACTTGCAATACCCTGAAAGTTCGGCATTTTTGTCAGATCATCAATCGTGAACACAGGCTCAAACTTCTTCACCAGCAGCTCTGCATCGGTCACACCTATACGTCCCGACACCACCGTACCAACGTTACCGATGATCGCTTCACGAATTTTATCAGTAAGCTGTGTCATGAACTGATTAGCCATGATCAAACTAAGGTGATACTTCCTAGCCTCAGACAAAATCGACTCGAAACTCTCGGTCATGAAGTTCTGGAACTCGTCCACATACAGACTGAAGTCTTCACGTTGATCTTCGGGTATATCTGCACGCGCCATGGCTGCTGCCTGAAACTTCATCACGAAGATAATACCGAGTAGCTTTGAGTTGAGCTCACCCATCTTACCCTTTGACAAGTTGACGATGAGGATCTTCTTGTTGTCCATAATATCGCGCAGATTGAAGCCAGATTTAGTCTGACCGATGATATTACGCATCGCATCGTTGCTGATAAACGGACCGAACTTTGAAGCCACCCAACTCACTAGCTCGCCCGCCTCACTTGATTTTTGCGACGACGGCCATTCTTTGGTCCAAAATTCTAGCACTGTCGGATCAGTAACGTACTTGAGCTTACTCTTCATAAACTCGGCATCGACGAGTAGTTTCGGTATGTCAATAAACGTCCCGCCCTCCGGGTCACTCATCAGCAGCAGCGCGGCATTACGGAAAATATGCTCGAGACGCGGCCCCACAATACCTGTATGCCCCGGATCGTACAGTCCATAGAGCATGTTAATCGCTTCCTGTACCAAGAAGTCCTTCTGATCCGGCGTATTGAACTCAAACATATTCAGGCCAATCGGGTTATCCATATCAGCCGGATTAAAATAGATAACGTCTTCGACACGCTCTTTTGGTACCGCACCCATCAAAATCTCCGCCGAATCTCCGTGCGGATCGATAAACGCAAAGCCTTTGCCGTCCATCATGTCCTGATAGGCAAGGTTCTCAAGGAACTTCGACTTACCAGTACCCGTCTGGCCAATCATATACAAGTGGCGGCGGCGGTCATTAGTACTCAAGCGAATAGGCTTTTTCACACCGCGAAATTCGTTGTAGCCAATCAAGAAGCCTTCTTCCATAATCTCCGTCGGACCATCGACTTGCTTGCTCAGCTGACGCTTCACCTGCGCCGTAGGAATATTCTTTTGATCCGGCAGATGGAAAAGTGTTGCGAGTTCTACAGTGTTGAGAATATTACGACGGAGACTTTGCGGAAAAAACCGAAATATATATGAGGTCACAAGCTCATCGACATTACGAGTTGGCGTAAACACAAAACCATTGTTGGTCGGTGAATCAAACAGTGAATAAGCAGCTACAATATTCTTTAGTAGCGTCTGAGATCGAGTAGCCGTAGATGAAGATACAACAACCCTAATCAGCATCTCGTAACCTGGATACCGCATCTTCTCCTCTATTGCCTCAATGCCCTGCTGCTCGCTTGTTGTGAGCTGGCGATCGATATTTTTCTCATCACTATGGTCATCGGCGGATGGCGGCTTCCATAGCGCACCGGCAATATCTTTCACAGCTGCTCCGCCACCAAAACCTCCGTGCTTACCAGCCGCACGATCCTTCTTGACGCGCTCAACCGTGCGCTGAGAGTTCTTAGTCCAACCCTCACTGGCAGGCCGCATCAGTATCTGAATCCCTACACCATCTTCGCGCCCAATTGTCGACAGTGCGTTTAAGATGGCGCGCGAGGCATCTCGCTTCGTCTCCTGGTAAGTAGCTATCGGATAGACATACTCTTTCTTCAGGGAGAACTCGCCACCAATCACTGAGCTGGCGTGCGTATCCTTCGTAAATATATTGTGCTCTTCAACCTCCTCGAGACGAGCCGAGGGATATGCTGCGATAACCGCCTGCCGCACCACATCTACCAATACAATCGGAACTACCGCGTAATAATAGATAAGGCCTTCTTTGGCAACAATTTCGAACGAGACATGGCGCTGCCCGTACATGCGATGCTTAAAGCCACGCTGAGCCGTACTCGCAATGATGTTATACATTACCTGAGCCTGAGACAAAAGTTCATCTGTTACTTCACGCTCATCGCGGCCACCGCGTTCCAAATCCTCACTAGTCGGCGGTAGGTGTATCAACATTGGAACCATCTTGAGTCCACGCTCGTAGTTTTTGGCTTCGCGCATCATCCCCTGATAAATCGTGTAGCAGACAACGACTACTACACCGGCGATCACGAGTATAGCAAATACCCCGATGATTGCCCCTAACATATTTCAACCGCTCCTTTAGTCATCACTTGCACCAATCTGGCGCCCGTAACGTTTTGCTAGATAATCGCGCTGTAATTCACCAATCGCTTTTTCACGAGCGTAGGGATTATCTTTTGTTTGGATAATCACCTGCTTCGCCCGATCCACCCATTCTTTTTCGATCACATCGTCGTCGTTTGCGGCAATCGGATTTGCCGTACTTGGGTCTGGCGCAGGTATTGCCACCGGTGTTTGCGGGACAGGCGGCAATGGCATCGCAGGCATTGGAACTGCTGCGGGTGGCGGTGGAGCCAACTCAACAGCGCTACGCTGTTCTACGCGCTCAGGAGAAGCGCTTGGAAATGTCTCGGGAGATGCAAAGTTTGGCGGAACATCATACGATTCCACCTGTGGCACTGGTTGCTGTTCGTACGAACGTGGACCCGGCGATAACTCTGGCTGCATACCTGTTAGTATATCACAACCATAAGCGAAAAATTGGCGTTTTTATGACGTTTGACGCGATACGTAGAGACACCCGAGTGCCAGAAGCGCCAACACCAAGAAAAGCTGCACAGCACCAGCCTGCCCTACTGAGCGCAGACTCACCAAAATGACTGGTCCGAGTGCCAAAATCGACGCATAATAATATGCTTTGCGCAAACTTAGCTGCTGACCCGCGTGACCAGTGCGGTCACTGTAGAAAACGTGCAGCATGAGTTTATATGTCCAAAAAACAAAAAAAGTCAGTACGACGACTGACACAATATACGAAAGTAAAAATACCGCAAGCACCCCAGTGGCACCCGCCTCGACAGGAGACGTAGTATTGAGAACGTAGCCAAGCGCTACAGCGGCTATGACACCGATTACCACAAGAATTTTAGAAAGCATACAGGTAGTATACAGGATACCAAGGGTGTCTGAGTAGTAGCCTGTATGGAAAATGGCCGACAACCACCGCTAAAAGTAAATGAAAGGGCGGGCGATCCAGATTCCGACTACCACTCGAGACGACTGACCGCTCAGGAAAGTTCCCGAGCATATTTGCTTATGTACTGCGGTTTATATAGTACGTTCCTCGCTTTGTACCCGGTAGTTGCTTGTCTATGCTAAACAAGGTTTTACCAGGTACAAGGCTGTACCAGTACTATATACGTCAGTACATGCGCTCAACATCAAAGATTTGACGGAGCTTACAGGCAGCCCCATGAGTGCAAGATGCAGGCATAGAGACCGCCAGTTACTTCGTCAAATCACACCAGAGTTTTGATGTTACTTGTGAGAAAAAGATGCCAAATTGTTAAGGGTTTTTGTGCTTTTTATGTTTGTAAAAGCTTAGATTCACTGTAGCAAATTACTTATGGTTTGTCAATACTCCGTGCATCATATTTCGTTGTGGTAAATAAACTATTTGTTCAATTTGTGATAATAACAGATATATTTTTGTATGTTGATTTTTTATCTACATATTTATATTTACAACATTTATGATTTGTATGCGCTTGATATTGCACCAATCACCACCAAGACACATACTATATAGTATGAACATCGCCGCCATCGAAGCACAAGAAGACGTTCGGCAAGCTACCGAGGTGCTCGCATATCTGGAGACCCACGACGTCCGCGAACCCGCCATTGCGGCAGGCTGGACACGCACACTCATCGCAGGCGGTGCAACTGCCGATATCGACATCTCCTACGTCGGCCAGGTACACTACCGCGACGCTCAGCAAATTCTGCGCGAAGCGCTCGATATCGTGCATCCTGCGAATCAAGCGATGTGGGATATCGAAGGCATATGGAATGCCGAGCTTGTCTACGGAGTCCACCATACCGTCGACAACTTCCTTCTCTACTACCTCAACAGCATCGATTCGGTCTATCTCGCCAGCGACGGACGCCTCCATGACCCTACCAACTTCGGCTTTCAAGACGCTACCACTAGGACACTCCGTATGAATATGTACGATATTGCAGATGGTCGCACGCCCACCGCCAGCGAACATGTAAATGCCTGCCTAGAAAACTGCCGCCGTATGGCAAAATTTGACTGGCAACCAACTGCAGAATCCGCCGCGCGCATCGCAGCTGGCGTACAGTACTGGCCACAGCTTTCTGTCACAGAAGTAGAGTACTTCACGCGTAAACTTGCCACCAAATACTCCCCTGCTGAACGCCCACAGGCGCGCTCAATATACGCAGAGTTTGGCTGGGATTTTATTTTCGACCTTTAACTTACGTACATGGTGGCTCATTGGTCACGATATGCACCATATATGGCTTTTCCACACGGTAAAAAACTTTGTCAAAAAAACTCTCACAAAATCATTGACACAAGCGCTTTGGCATCATATTATAGGGGTAGCTTCTGAATAAAAAACTTGTGCAGGAGCCAAAAACAAACAGCACACTCTAAAAACTCCACACTCCGAAACGACCGTTCCTCGCAGGCGGTCGTTTCACTTATCTACGAGCTGTCACAAACAAAAATCCTCCCGTAGCGGGAGGTTCTTTTTCTATATGGTGGAGCTGCGGGGTACTGCCCCCCGGTCCGAAAGGTAACATGGTATTCGTCTACAAGCTTAGGCTAGATTGATTCGTTTTATAACACAGCCTAACTCAAAATCTAGTCGGAAAGATTAGTCAGCGTTACGTGGCAAAAGTCCCGCGCATAGGCCACTTCCCTATACGCAGCGAGCGACATAAATATAACACTCGAGATTTGCGATGTCACCTAGCAAATTCGAACGCCTGCGTTTAGTTACGCAAGAACGCGTGCAGGTGCAAATGCCGAAGCAAATACGTTCTGAACGCGAGCAAAATTATCTTTTGCAATTAAAAATGTACTGTAACGTGTACGGTCGACTTGCAAAATACCCTGTTAAGTTCCTATCGTCGAAAGCTATGTCAGCCCCAAACCAATACTTGCAGTATACCAGATTTACCAAGCTTATGCTATGCTGAAAAGCACATATGGTAGCCAAGGTCACATGCGTCGCCCCAGTAGGGTTTAGTGGGTCACTCGTTGAGGTAGAGTGTGACTCCAAGCGCGGCCTCCCCGCCCTGCAGATCGTTGGCATGGGCAACAAAGCCATCGACGAAGCCAAAGAGCGCGTTCGCAGTGCCGTCAGCAACTCACTCCTCCAGTTTCCAGATAGCAAAATCACCATCAATCTCGCACCAGCAGAGCTACCAAAAGACGGCTCGCACTACGACCTGGCCATCGCCGTAGCAATTCTCACTATCAGTGGTCAACTCAAGCAGTCCCAGGTAAATGAAAGTGTGTTCATCGGTGAACTGGCGCTAGATGGCTCGATACGCCCGGTGCGCGGCATTATAAACGCCGTTGAGTGTGCCGCTGTGCACAAGTTCACTCGTATTTTCATACCAGAGGCAAATCTAGAGCAGGCCCTCTTGGTAGATGGTATCGACATCATCCCCGTAAGAGATCTTAAGCAGCTGTTTCTCCATCTCAAACAAGAGCTTGTCGTCACTCCCGCCACATCTTCGGTTACGGAAACCGCCCATACTACATCCCCTACCTACGCTATTGATGCCATCAGCGGTCAAGAGCAAGCCAAGCGAGCGCTCGTGATTGCCGTGGCTGGTCGCCATAATATCCTCCTCAACGGACCGCCAGGCTCCGGCAAAACGCTCCTGGCGCGCACGATGACAAGCCTCTTGCCTGCGCTCACGCCGCGCGAGCGTATCGCCGTCACCAAGCTTCATAGCCTCTCCGGCGAAGCTACCGAGGAAATCGTGTCCACTAGACCATTCCGTGCCCCGCATCATACCGCTAGTCGTAGTGCGCTTATCGGTGGTGGTACAAGGCCGAAGCCGGGCGAAATTAGCCTGGCGCACCACGGCGTACTTTTTCTAGACGAAATCCCAGAGTATCCTCGTTCAGTACTAGAGGCACTCCGTCAGCCGCTCGAAGATCGCCAGGTATCAATTGACCGCGCCCAGGGACACCTCACGTATCCGGCCGACTTCATGATGGTCGCCACTATGAACCCCTGCCCGTGCGGATTCTACGGCGATGACAGCAAAGAGTGTACCTGCAGCCTCCAGCAAATCGGTGGGTATCAAAAGCGCCTATCTGGACCACTCCTAGATCGCATCGACCTCACTCTCACTGTTCCCCGCGTACCCACCGAGCAATTTCTCGCCCATACGCCTACGCACTTTCCACAACATGCTAGTGCTTTGGAATCGATCACAAAAGCCACTTCTCGCCAAAACCACAGATACAAGCGTAGTGACAAATACAACTCTTCACTCTCCAGCCATAACATTGTTGTTGCGACACAACTCACCACAGCCGCCGCCAGCGTGCTCAACCGCGCCAACAAATCACTCAACCTCAGCGCGCGTAGCTATTTCAAGACCATCAAAGTCGCCCGCACTATTGCCGACCTATCCGACTCCGATACGATCGAACCCACTCATGTTGCCGAGGCCTTGCAGTATCGCCAGTCATTCACCTAAACAGCCTTGCATCCACCACTGAAATCTGGTAGTATGGTATTCGAGTAATTTCGACTACTCGCTAACAATCGACAAGGAGATGAGCGATTAACAAATCAGTTCGAGTGAACGAACAGATCCGAGCCAAGGAACTGCGCGTTATCGGTGCAGACGGTGAACAGCTAGGTGTAGTATCTCTCGCAGAGGCTCGTCGCCTCGCGGATGAAGCAGGTCTCGACCTAGTAGAAATTTCGCCAAATGCCGATCCACCTGTTGCCAAAATCGTGGACTGGGGTAAATACCAGTACCAGAAGATGAAGGAGCTACAGAAAAATCGCAAAAAAGCGAAAGCCAGCGAGCTTAAGCAGATGCGACTTGGCCTCAAGATCGGCAGTAACGATCTCGAAATCAAGCTGCGTAAGATTCGTAAGTTTCTCGAAGATGGTCACAAAGTGAAAATCATGATTTTCTTTCGTGGTCGCGAGATGGCACACAAAGAACTCGGCTACGATCTCATCAACCAAATCATCACCAAACTCGAAGATGATGCGACTGTCGAACAAAAGCCTCAGATGGCTGGCCGCAATCTGAGCATAACCGTAAGGAGTAAATAATGCCAAAGCTAAAGACGCACAAAGGAACTGCGAAACGCGTGAAGCTTACCGGAACCGGTAAAATCACTCGTGGTCGCGCGTTCGGCGGTCACCTGCTTGCAAAGAAAAGCAAGAGCCGCAAACGTGCCATCAACACGACAGCTGTCGTCACCGGTGGCATGGCCAAAAATGTTAAACGAGCCCTAGGAGTCAAATAATGCGAGTTAAACGAGGTGTTACCGCACGCGCAAAGCACAAAAAAATACTGAAGCAAGCTAAAGGCATGCAACATAACCGCACACGCAGCTTCCGCCTAGCGAAACAAGCTGTCACCCGTGCGCTCCAGTATGCCTACCGCGACCGCCGCAACAAAAAGCGTGATCTCCGTGGTCTTTGGATTACCCGCATCAACGCTGCTGCGCGCCTACAGGGCACAACTTACAGCAAGCTGATGGCTGGCCTCAAGAAGGCAAATATCGAGCTAGACCGCAAAGTTCTCGCCGACCTGGCTGTCCGCGAACCAAAAGCATTCGAAGCTATCGCAAAAGCAGCAAAATAGCCACCACACTACAACCAAAAAACACCCGCCACGTGTCACGGGTGTTTTTTTGGTTGGGCAGCCTGCCTATAAGCCGGGTTCTGTCGAGGACGATCATCTATCTAGCCATGCAGTTGCCTACACAGTCGAGCGGATCTTGTGGACTACAAACGGCGAACAACCTATTGTCTGTAGTTCTCCTTGCAGCGGACAGGGTTTACCTCCACTACATGTCACCATATAGTGCTGCGAGCTCTTACCTCGCTCATTTCACCCTTACCTCTCGGTAATCCACCGAGCTTGCACCTGGCGAACACTCTTTGACGAGGCGGTATCGTTTCTGTGGCACTTTCCCTAGGGTCACCCCCGGTCGCCGTTAGCGACTGTCCCGTTCTATGCTGCCCGGACTTTCCTCTTGCCAGGCTCTCCCCGGCAAGCGATCATCTAGCACACTGCCTAGCCACTAGTATACCGTATTTTCCTCGCTATGTCCTGATGGCTTGGCGTGCATATCGAGAATCCTGTTTACCTCTGCGTCGGCCAGCGTATTAAATTCACGACGCACATGAACAAACCGTACATCTTCGAACTGCGTCAGTAAATCTATCACCCGCTCGTTAATTGGCCATAGCTCCCTATTTTTCACAGTGTAAATACCCTTCATCTGATTCACTACCATCAAACTATCGAGGCGATATTCGAGCCTCTTATAACCCAGCTCAAGCGCACGTTCGAGTCCGAGTAGTAACCCGTGATATTCCGCCTGATAACTTGTGGTAATGCCAAGGAATTGACCACCTTTCTCTATCACATCTCCCGTAGCACTTTCCACGACATATGCTGCTGCTGATATGCCCGGATTGCCTCGCGAGCCACCGTCTGAATACAAAATCATCCTATCTTCCGTTGCAATATTCTCATCTATTTGCAGCTGATGTTCGCCACTCTCATCTGTTACGATTTTTTGTTCACTCAGACCTAGTAGTACTTGTGATGATTCAGTGATTTCTCTATGTTGTATTTTAGATTTACTTTGCCATATCGCCTTATCGTAGTTATCACTCAATGTCACCCGCGCATCCTCTACATTTACTAGATAGACGATAAACACATATTGTAGCTCAGGATCATCTGAGTCTATATAGGTAATCACATCAAACAGCTGCATAGATAGCGGCACAAGACCCGCATCCTTCGCCAAGTAACGACGTAGCGCATCCTCCGGCTGTTCATGATAATCTATCTTACCACCAGGCAGCTCGAACTTACCAAGTATTGACTCGCGCCCATTGGCACGGCGCAGAAGCAATGTCTGATCATGTTTGCGCACAAGTGCACGGACAGCGGTACGTTGTTTCATATATAATGGCCTTCCTTTGCACTAGTATAGCAAATTAAAAACACCCGCTACCGGATGCATAGTGCAGATGATTTGGTCGGGATGACTGGACTCGAACCAGCGGCCTCACCACCCCCAGCGGTGCGCGCTACCAACTGCGCCACATCCCGATATTTTGACGACACAAAAGCCCAGGATCGGCGCTTGATATATCCCCGCATACGTGCAAGGTGGGCGTTCTCAGAGCACCTCCACAGAGGTGCAGAATGTTGAACTCCCTATCAAATGACGTTAGGAAATCATATACGCCGATTCCCTGGACACATCTTATTATACACCTAGAGATACGACAGAATCAAACGCCGTAGACAGCCGCAAAGCCCTGCAAGATAAACTGCATAAGGGCCTGCATAACCTGACCAAGTAACGACCCGGCAAGCAACACAAGTGCAAACACAACCAGTAGTCCAGCTTGTTCGATAGCCTCCATACCGCGCCGCACAAAGTCGGGTGCCAATGCATAGAGCACCCGTGATCCGTCTAGCGGTGGAATCGGCAACATATTAAATACGAAGAAACCAAGGTTAATGAACACAAAATACTGCAGGATTGTACCTACGATACCGCCACCAAGCATCAGCGCATTCACTTGACCATACCCCAGAGCCACCATGAGTCCAAATGATACAAAAGCAATTAGGAGATTAGTCAGTGGTCCAGCCAGCGCTACCAATGCCGCCCCCCATTCGTCGTATCGCACCCTATTCGGATTAAACGGCACTGGCTTAGCCCCGCCAAATATGGGACCGCCTACAATCGCCAGCATGACAGGTAGTAAAATCGTCAAAAAAGGATCGATGTGCTTGATTGGGTTCAGCGTCAGACGCCCCTCATCTTTCGCAGTATCATCACCAAGCCAGTACGCCACAAATCCATGCATTGCCTCATGCACAGTCATAGACACCAGTACTACACCGATAGTAATAGCAATTGTCATCACAATACTTTCCATTCCCTCTATTATACCCCACTCGCACCCCGTCTTGACGTTTTGACCCCTATAGGCTACAATGGTACAGATTGATTAAATAATAAGTGGAAGTAACAGATTATGGCATCACGATGTGACCTCACAGGTAAACGCGCACAGCACGGACACAACGTCAGCTTCTCTTTGCGTCGCACCAAGCGTACTTTCAAGCCAAACCTCCAGAAGAAGACCTTCGTAGTAGACGGCCAGAAAGTTACCATGACCCTGAGCACTCAGGCGATTCGCACACTGAAGAAAAAAGGCGTCCTGCCAAAAAGCGGCAAAGCCGTCCTGGCCTCACCGGTTAAGTAAACACTGGTCAGCATACAAGAAATCCCCCGCCTTCTATAAGCGGGGGATTTTTGTAGTGTGACAGCTAGACTAGCTACGAGCGAGCGTAATCACAGTCAAGGACTGTGGAATAGCACCAGCGGATTTCACTTTGTATTTGCTACCACCTTCTTCGACAGGAGCACCAAGCTCTTTCGTAAATGTATCGAGTGTGTCTTGCGGCACTTCATACGTAAGCGCGCTATCGGCGTAATGCACAGGAATCACAACCTTCGGCTCGATCTGGCGCACAATCGTCGCAGCACTTGTTGCATCAAGCGTGTAGCCACCACCGCCAACAGGCAGTACTAGGATATCTATTACGCCAATTGCCTCAAGTTCGTCTTCGGTCAACTTCGGAGCGATATTGCCCAACAATGCAATATGCACTTCTCCGACACCAATACGGTAAACTGTTGCCAACTTTTCCTGATCTTCGGTGTCGATGTGGCGCTGAGCAGGCACGCCACTAAGCGAGAAATCACCAATTTCGTATTCACCCGGCCCCTCTATCACTAGCTTGGCATCGGGGTTGTTCACTAGAAAACGCACTTCAGTACCAAGTTCGATAGCATCTTTGGTATTAGTGTCCTTGAGCCCTACGAGTGACGTCTTTGGATCTGCCACTACTGTCGTGTTTTTCGTTGACAGTACTACTGTGCTACCACCTTTATATTCTATTTCAAACATCATTCCTCCTAGTTGTTCAGTAATTTATCGGTATCTACTAGCACAGCGTGCTTGCCGTTGATGATCTCTGTTACAAATTTATCACGAACGCTCAAGCGATAATAGAACTCTTCGTACGGCATAGTCGTGTAGTTAAGCTCGCGACCCTCCGCCTTTTCGGCCGCCTTCACAACCGCCTTCACCTTGGCTGGAGGTGTATCACCTATTACCAATATGTCTATGCCGCTCGCCGAGCCGCGCACGAGTACGCCAGCAGTGACGACAAGCCTAACACCTGGCAATTGCTCAAACGCCAGTGTCCATGCCTGGCGCGCAGCTGGTTGTTTGACCGCAGCTGCCTTGGCTTCCACTGGCTCATCGGCGAAGATTGCACGAAGCGGCACATAGTACTCATAGCGTTGGTTCACTTCGTAGTATAGTTTGTTGTCGTCTGTCTGGCTCGTGATAATACCCACGCCCATCATATTTGACAGCTCGCGACGCACCGAGTTAATCTGCTCATCTATCAGTCGGGTGATCTCACGCACATAAAAAGACTTGCCTGGATTATTCAGGAATAGATGCAGGAGCTTTACCCTCGTTTTTGAACCAAATAGCGCGTCAATCATGTTCGTCTCTCTGTGATTTTGTACTTATTCATGATATCACGAAGTAGCCATGCGTGCGAGTATGTCGGACAAATAGTGTTCAGCTTCTTCGAGTGTTTTCCACTGGATATACTTATTACGTCGTAGCCAGGTCAGCTGGCGTTTGGCTAGGCGCCAGTCGAGTGTTACAAATTTCTGTTGCACTTCATGCATCGATAATCCACCCTCAAGATATTGCCTGACAAGTGGATAGACATTTCCCGTCATCGCTTCGTTATTCCAGCCATATTTTTTGCCCAACATTATTGCCTCCTCCACAACACCATCGTCAAACAATTGTTCAGACCTGTGCTCAATTCTTGTTCGAAGCAATTCTCTATTCGTAGTAATTCCTACAATTATTGAATTTGGCAGTGGTTCAGTATTACGCTTATGGTTACTACCTCGCCGCTCAATTGACCGCACCAAGTAGCGTCTATTTTGTGAGTTTTCTGGTAACTCTATGTTGTTTTTATTGCAATAGTTTTGTAATTCATCTACGCTCATGCTGTCCAACAGCTGGCGTAGACCTTCATCAACATCCGCGCCAAACCGATAGTCAAACACTACACCGTCTATGTACAATCCCGTGCCGCCGACCAGGAATGGCACATGGCCACGCGCACGAATTTCCTCTATCTTACTCTCAGCATAGTGCTTGAAATCAGCCGCTGTGAATCGATCGCCAGGCACGACAAGATCGAGCCCCCAATGCGGCACACGCGTACGCTCTGCTGCGGTCGGCTTGGCCGTGCCAATATCCATATCACGGTACACCGTACGACTATCTGCACAGATGATTTCACCGCCGAACCGCCCAGCTAGAGCGATTACCAGCGAGGTCTTACCGCTTGCCGTCGGCCCAGTAATTACAACAAGCGGAGGTTCTGCTCGTTCCAACTCGGTCGCCATCGCCGTTCTCCAAACTCTTTGATATGCCACTGCTCATCGCACTCTATGCCATCTTGGAGCAAAAGTTGACGCTGCACGTCCTGACCGCCAGGAAACCCAATAGCCAAGCCGCCCTGCGCATTCACGAGACGATGCCACGGAAGCTCTGCTGGTCCTGTATGAGCAATCCCGCCCACAATCCGTGCCGCACGCGGACTGCCCGCCATCGCCGCCAAATCGCCATACGTGGTCACCTTCCCTAATGGTAGCTCGGACATAAGTTCATACACCCTGTCTCGTAATTGCTTCTCAGCCTCTAGATCACTCAATTCTCTTCCCTCGTTTTATCTGCATCACCATATGCCTTGCCAATATAGTCCATCACCTCCGACCAATCGGCACACACTACAACACCTTTGGCGCTCCCATCGTGCCAGCCGTACCGGCCAAAAAGAATCGCCGCAATTCCTTCGTCGAGCACTGATTGGCAATGCGCTTCGTTGTCATCTATATGAAGGGTTACGCCCAGCTCTTTGCAGAGCTGCCCTTTTGTTTTTGCACGAGCATCCTTGTGGCTTTCGCAGAAATACAGTTCGATATCATCATGACTGAACTGCTTTTGAAACCATTTCCTTGTTGCCACCTCCCAAGATTTATCACGTGAAGTAATAAACACCACATGAAACCATTGAGCCAGCTGATGTATAGCAACCTCCGCACCAGGCAAAAGTAGAACATGTGACTGATCTGCTGCCATCTCCGCAGAAAGTTCCTTGAAACTTACTCGATCTTGAATACCATGATTCCGCCATACTCGCTCATAATAGCCCCAGTATTCTCCACCCACACCACGATAGTCATCAGCCGTTAATGCCGCACCGACTCGCTGATTGACAAGTATACGCAGCGCCTCTGTACTATCGGCAACCACATCATCTATATCTATAGATATCTTTGGTTTCATCTCAGCCCTATAGACCCTTAAGAAATTCGCCGAGTTCACTTAACGCGACTTTCGTTTCACTCTCTTGAGTACGCACACTCACCTCCCTAGCCTCCTGGTCTTTCGGCCCAACAATCAGTTGAACAGGGACTTTCATGGCCGTCGCTTCGCGAATTTTCTTGCCAAGCGATTCGTTGCGGTCATCTCGCGCAAAGCGAACCTCATTGTATTTGATCGGCTGCATCAGCACTGTTTCCCGAAGTGTCGCCTCAATCTCTTCGACATACTCAAGCACCGTGTCATTGATGGTAAGAATTCTCACCTGCTCCGGCGCCACCCATAGTGGGAACCATCCTGCAGTGTGCTCGATAAACACACTCATAAATCGCTCTATGCTGCCGAGTAACGCGCAGTGAATCATGACCGGCTGCTGCTTAGAGCTGTCTTCAGCGGTATATTCCAGACCAAACCGCTCCGGCTGCACAAAATCGAGCTGCGCTGTAGCCAGCTGATGCTCTCGACCGATAGCATCGGTAGCCATAAAGTCGATTTTTGGCCCGTAGAACGCGGCTTCACCTTCTTCTTCAAAATATTCGAGTTCGTTGGCAATGACGGCGTTTTTGAGCTGTTCCTGCGCAGCGGTCCATAACTCTGGATCACCCAAATATCCATCGCTATCATCACGGTAGCTGAGACGCACGCGCAGCTTCATACCCACTGTCTCATACATCTCGCGCACACTGGCGAGTAATCCATGGATTTCAGCCTCTATCTGATCTTGACGGCAAAACACATGGCTATCGTCTTGCGTCAGTGAGCGCACGCGGTTCAACCCACCCAGCTCACCCGTTTTTTCATCACGGTAGTCGGTCGTCGTCTCGAGGAAGCGCACCGGCATATCCCGGTAGCTTCGTGGCTTGCTTGCGTAAATCTGTGTATGGTGCGGACAGTTCATTGGTTTAAGCGCCATTTCGTCGTCCGTCTCCTGACTTGTCACGAGGAAGAGCTCGTCACCGAACTTAGCCCAGTGACCCGAGGTTTCGTACAACGCTGTCTTCGTAATGTTTGGCGTCCAAACTTTCGTAAACCCATGCGCTTCTCTCAACTGATTGGAATACTGTGCAAGCTTATCGCGAATCACTGTGCCGCGAGGAGTAAACATAGGTAAACCAGCACCCACCAATGGCGACATCGTATACAGGTCAAGCTCCTTGCCAAGCTTGCGGTGATCACGCAGCCTGGCCTGCTCAAGCCGCTCCAGGTGCTCATCTAGCTCATCCTGCATAGCGAATGCCACTCCATATAAACGCTGCATCTGTGCGTTGTCTTCCTTACCACGCCAGTAGGCTCCGGCAATTCGCATCAGTTTGAATGCACCAACCGATGAGGTTTTGTCAACATGTGGTCCGCGACAGAGGTCAACGAAGTCGCCGTTTTTATAGAAACCGACTTCGTCGAGCGCTGCATCGCCATCGGCGATAGTGCCCATTTCATCAGCATCAAGGTCTTTGGCCACTGTCGTGCCGCTGCGTTTCAGGTCGTTCAGCAGCTCTTCTTTGTAGGGCTGCCCGTTCGCACGTGCCCATTCGATCGCCTCATCGATTGGCATAGTAAAATGCTCGAACTCTTGACCTTCGGAAATAATCCGCCGCATCGCTTTCTCAATCTTACCAAAGTTTTGCTCACTAATCTTTTCCTCGCCGAGATCGATGTCGTAGTAGAAGCCGTTCTCCACTACCGGACCCACACCAAACTTAGCCTCTGGCCAAAGTCGCTTCACCGCCGCAGCGGTAATGTGAGCCAAACTGTGTCGCATTGTATGGAGTTGTTCTTCATTCATATCGTTGTACCTCTGTTATGTTGTAAAAAGAAAAACATGCGATTCATAGATTCAATACATTAAATCCATAGTCGCATGTCTCGGGCCCGTTTAAGGGCGGTTCCACCGGACGTTTACTCATGATGCAGCGTTATCGTACGCTCCAGCGTCCCACGAAGCTCGGCGGGCGGTTACTCCGCGTCTTAGCTTACCTTTATACTACCCTATCCACCCCCGTTATTGCAATACTCAGTAAACTCTGGTAAGATTGAACAGTTATGGGCGATTAGCTCAGTTGGCTAGAGCGCGTCATTGACGTTGACGAGGTCGGGGATTCGAGCTCCTCATCGCCCACCATGACATTATCAATGCAAAAACCTGCTCTTTGGCAGGTTTTTGCATACCGACAAAAGTCAGTGCTACTCAGATGCCGCAGTGGCATCAATTGTATCGAGCGGACGAGGCGGCTGACTCGCGTGCAGTGCGGCCAAATAGCCAAACACGCTCGCAGGCGCAATCGTGCTGCCTGGGCCAGGATACGTGTGCCCCATCACACTCGCCGTGTTGTTACCGGCCGCGTAGAGACCCTCGATCACCGAACCGTCTTCGCGCTGGACGCGTGCCCACTCGTTTGTCACGAGACCACCCTTTGTACCAAGGTCACCAGGGTAGATTTTGAGTGCAATGAACGGCCCTTTCTCGATTGCACCAAGGTTTGGGTTTGGTTTGACGAGCGGATTACCGTAGTAACGATCATACGCAGTGCGACCACGCTGAAAATCTTCATCGACACCGTTCTTCGCAAATTCGTTAAACCGCTTGATCGTGGCGTCAAATGTTGCCTGATTCACCTTCATCAGCTTTACCAACTCGTCGAGCGTCTTAGCTTCTACGAGCTCACCCATCGCCGCAAGCTTCTTCTTTGCCCCCGGCACCATAAGTGCCGAATTGAGGAAATGTGTCGTATGGCGATGATCAAAGATAATCCACGATGGTACCGAGGGAACGGTCTTGTCACGCTCCAACATATGATGCCCGAAGTCGATGTAGCTCTCCGACTCGTTGAGCTAGCGATGACCTTGCTGATCGACCACAATACTCCACGGATCAGAGCGCTCGTTCAGGATAAACCCGTGCATATAGGGACTACCATTTGTATTAGCAGTCGTGCCTCCCCACCAGGCATCGTCCATCATACCGAGCGCACCACCAGCCTTAGCGCCGATAGCAATACCTTCACCGTTTTGACCTTCTGGTGCGCTACTCCAACCTGGTACCCCATGATACTTCATACGCCACTCAGTGTTGTGCGCGAATCTACCGGCACCAAGCATGACCCCTTTTGCAGCGTGCACTCGCACCGTCTTACGACCCTTCTTCACTACACCGCCCACGACACGACCATCTTCGATAACGAGATCTGTAAGTGGTGACTTAAGCCACACCGGCGTGTTCTGGCGCTGGACAATCTCCATAAGTGAGCCAGTAAACGCCATGCCGATACCAGCTTTGAGCTGACCTGTCGCATAGCCGCCCAGCATACGAAACACAAACCGCGCACCACGCAGAAAGCCGTCTGGTGTCGACCACGCACGAGTCAGCTGCCACATGTCGTCTGTCATGATAGGCGCCGGAATGCTCGAGCGCTGGGTCTTGCGCCATTTACCCAACCGCCTAGTGTTGTATGGCTTCACCTCAATACCACGACCGATACGTCCACCCGGTAGATCTGGGTAGTAATCCGGATAATCTTTGGCTCGAATCCAGTGCACACCTTCCTCGGTCAACATCTTGACATAATGGTCGATCCCCATCAGAAATGCACGTTTGCGTGTGTCGCTAGTCCACGGACCAACATTGCCAATCGTCTGATCCATATATTCAAACGCTTCGTCAATCGAGTCATGTACGCGTCCGTCTTGCATGAGTGGATTGTTTGGCATCCATAGGCCACCACCAGATACGGCAGTCGTGCCACCCCATTTATCGGTGCTCTCAATCACTAGTGTGTCGAGTCCATTGCGCTTGGCTGTAATCGCCGCACTGAGGCCTGCAGCGCCAGTGCCTACCACCAGGTAGTCTACTTCGTGGTCCCATTTCTTTTTCATGTTTGTGTTTTGTTCTCCTGTGCCACTAGCATAATCCGCTCCGCTTGTTTTGTAAACATATTTCCAGAGCGCTATACTAGAAGTATGACCAAAACAACTCGCGAAGAATTCAACGTCAGCGGTGACGCACTCATTGGCAAAGTAAAAGAGCTGGTCGGCGAAGGTAACGTGCGACGTATCATCATCAAAAACAAAGATGACAAGCAACTCGTCGAGCTACCGCTCACCATTGGTGTCGTTGGTGCCATACTCGCACCTGTACTAGCAGCTGTCGGCGCAATTGCCGCACTTGTTACAGAATGCTCAATCATCGTCGAACGTGAAGTAGACGACACTTCGAGGACACATAAAGACTCAAATCAGCCTCACCCAAAGGAGTAAATTGGCACTCTTGACACTCGAGTGCCAATTTACTATACTGAATATATAGGCGGTGACGCGCTCACCCACCCCCACTACACACCTGCGAGGCGCCGCCTATCCCCCTGCCCCACGTAAGCACCAGCTACCTCGCTGGTGTATTTTCTTGCTCATCCACAAACTACCTATGCTTTTCCACATATACTTTGACTACTTTTTACCTCTATATATTCGTACTGTGATATATTTTTTTACTTTGAGGCTGTTGACAAAATATTACGCTTATGCTATATTGTAATCATGGCTAACACGAAAGTTACAAAACAAACACACAAGCCATCTGTGCTTGCCAACTTCAAACTCGGCTTTGAGTACGATATGACGTGGGCCGAAGTACACAAACAACTCAAAAAATAGTCGCGTTATAGTATAAACGGACTTTTCTCCACCAGATTCCACAATCTGGTGGTTTTTCTATATGGAGGACTTTTCCATATTTATTTGCGAGTTATCCACTAGCATTTTGAATAGCAGTATGACAATATATAGATATGATATGCGTATATTGCTTGAACAAAAAAACTACCATACCCAATTCTCGCCCCCACAAAAAAGCGCCCCAAGTGTGGCGGCGTCGGCAATGTACA
Organism: Candidatus Mycosynbacter amalyticus; assembly: GCF_025273655.1. Lineage (GTDB taxonomy): Bacteria > Patescibacteriota > Saccharimonadia > Saccharimonadales > Saccharimonadaceae > Mycosynbacter > Mycosynbacter amalyticus. The sequence continues at coordinate 189,720 of NZ_CP045921.1, read as the reverse complement.
AGCTGTGGGCGGGTATTTACTACCTACGAGCGGCCATCCCTCGAAGATGTGGCGCTACTGAGCCACTCTGGAGGCCAGGTACAGTTCTCTCCCGGTAAATTGATAATCAGTATCAATCGTGCACTCCTGAACCTGCCAGACGCCGCCACAACCAGCTACGAGTTCGCCCGCACCATAGAACTGCGTCTGATCACACGCTACGATATCTCCTCCCCCATCACCGTATCGGCTATTGCCGACGAGACCTACCGTACACTGAAGCAGTTTGACGAACTGAGCGCCCTACAGTACGGCGCCCAGCATGGTATTATCGCTTCGATCCGACGCCGCGGGAGGCCTTCCACCACTGCCACCAGTGCTGACGATGTCCCTGCGCACGAGTAATTTCACCGACTGTTGCCTTCTCGGTGACATCAAACTTGTCGAGATAGCGTCCGAAGAGCAGGTGCATTTGTGCATTGAGTGCCGACATAGCACCGTACGCAATCGATGTGACCGGCATGAGAATCCACTGTGCAACCATCAGGAGGGTCCGGTGACGCTTATAGCGAGCTGGGCGCGGTGGTAACATCTTGAGCGAGAAGAATATGGAGATACAGAGACCAATAAGCGCGATCTGCTGCAAACTGCTCACCACCACAGGTAGCTGATGTGCCGGTACACTGCGTGCCGACTCGGGGCTAAAAAGCAATGGAATCCAACCGCCAAACGCCACAAGGATAGAGATACTCGCTAGAGTAACGTGCCCATCGAGTAGCTCATAAAATTTCACCAGCGAGTCACCAAACGGAACTTGGCGCTTACGAGTGAATACTCGCACCGCCACATATGGCACGTCTGACGCACCATAGGCCCAGCGTCGCAGCTGCTTGAACTGCGCGACAAGCGTCTTCTTATAGGTCTCTGACAGTACAGCGTCTTGGTAGATCGGAACGTAAATAGGCGTCACCGCATAGTCGCCCTTGAAATAGAAGTAGCTGCGCCAAAACTGATGGCCGTCTTCCACAATCGAACGCTTACTCCAAAAGCCCATTCCCTGCAGTGCGGTCAGTGGCTGCGAGTGCGAGGCAAAGTTACGCAACTGGTCTGGTCGCATAGATGAGATGATGTTCCAGAAAGAGTTACCGGTCGCAATCACTCGCATGGGTGCCGGTACATCCCAAATATTGTTCAAAAACAACGATACAGGCTGATACGATAAGTGCTGGCGCGCGTCGTGCACGATGTACTCGTATGAGACATAGTCGAAATACGCGGGGTGTGGACGATTGTCACAATCCAGGGTCGTTACGATAACATCGTCAGAGTTGATGCCGTGCTTCTTGAGTTCGCGTGCAGTATATTCACCGGCATACGTGATATTGCCACCTTTACCCACTACCTCGCCAGGCAGGTCTTTTGGGTGTTCAACAGTGAAAAACATGCCGAACTGCGATCCGTAACGCTCTTTGAGAGTTTTAGCCGTTTGTGCAATACCCTCACCACCTCGCGCTTCGTAGGCGAATACAACGATGAGCTGCGTATTATCGATAGTCGTGTCCAGTAGAGACACAATGGTCGGCTCAATTACCTCGATAGATTCGTTATATGCCGCCACAATCACCGCATGATACAGCTGTGACGGCCTAGGGTATGCGTCGGGGTTTGTGGCAAGCGTGCGAAGATTACGGAGGTGTGTTGATTGACCAAATTCACCCGTCTGACGCGCTTCTTCTCTGGGTAGACTCTCCACGGGCTGCTCAAGATCGCCAAGTCGTCGGTGCCAGTCAACTTTCTGCGCGCCAGTAAGATGCTGGTAGCCACGGATCGTGTGCGCTGCGATCACTACAGCTCGCGCCAGCGCCGCCAAGATAATGAGCAGCAAATAGCCGCTTGCAAGCGCAGCATTAAGCCAAGACAGTACAAATAATAGCCCAATAACCGTAATACTGAGTAGCCCAGGAACCATTTCGAAGAATCGATATTTGCGCGTACGTTTACCTAAGGGAAGCTCGAGAGATTGCTGTGCCATAGACTAGAGCGGAAATGCTACATTGACAATATAGGTCAATGTAATAGCAGCAAAGATTACTAGCCCGACCGAAAACCAACCGAAGCCAGTCGCTAATTGCTTGCCTTTAAGTGTGTATAATTTGACGCCTATAGCAGTGTGTAACATGGCGATCATCATGAAGAACAACGGGAAACTAATCGCATACCACCACTGCGAAGCATACAGATTTACTCCACCATATGACGTATAGTGCGTATATACCTGATTATAAGAAGGCTGGACACGCACTCCGAAATAGATCGCAATAATCACACACAGGCTGATCAATAAACCAAACACAATAAGTAGTGTTCGTTCTTTTGCTGCATGGCGCAGTGATGTAGTGATAATATCTCGCATATCTGTTGTCTAGTATATCAAATTTGGAGCCGCTATCCGGATTTGAACCGGAGACCTACGCTTTACGAAAGCGCCGCTCTACCAACTGAGCTATAGCGGCGTAACTCCTGACTTCAACTATTGTACCATACGCCACCCCTTGCACACGGAGGATTTGTCTGCTATCATTATCTGAGTTTGCGCTCGTAGTGAAGGGGTTATCACGCCTCCCTGTCACGGAGGAGATCGCCGGTTCAAATCCGGTCGAGCGCGCCATGAAAATACCGTTACCGTCTGGTGGCGGTTTTTTCATTGAATACAGTTTCAACCACTTTCCAAATCTGTTACACTATACTCACGGGTAACCATAACCAAAAACTAACATATGAAACATTTCTGCAAGCTCGCACTCCCGATATTCGCCGCCTTCGGTGTGTTTCTATACGTAGTCACGACGACACCGGTGCATGCAGTGCAAGGGACGATTTATTTTTCACCTGCCAGTGCCACCTATGCACCAGGGCAAACGTTTACGGTCGAAGTTCGCGCAAGCGTGCCGGCCAACACATCGTTCTGTGGCGGAGCAACTATCAATGTCACTTACCCAACCGGTATTTTGCAAGCAACAGCGGCCAGCAGTTCCGGAGGTGCTCTCGGGGGTAGCGATCCTTCTATTAGTAATGGCACGGTAGCCTACTCGCGCTTCATGTGCCCCAGCCAAGCCGTCAACAATCAGAAGATCTTCACCATTACGTTTCGCGCCCTCACTACTGGAACCCCTACACTGAACTTCACCACAAACACGACTATCAATGACGGACCAACAACTCGGCAACCCGCCACATTCACTATCGCGACACCGACATGTCCAGCAGGTCAGACTGGCACCCCGCCAAACTGCATCACTCCCGCACCAGCGCCAACTACCCCCGCACCTAGCACCCCCGCCAACAACACACCGAGCACTAGTACTCCTGCACCCTCAAGCGCACCAAAAACTACCCCCACAGCCGCCCAAACCCCACAGGCGACATCATCCCCAGCTCCCACGGTTGCAGTGACGCCAAATCCGCCAAGTATCACTGATGACATTGCAGCAGCAGCATACGATACCGCTGAAATCACATGGCACACTCAAGACGCCGCGACGACAAGCATACGCTATGGCGTCAGTGTAGACGCACTCGAACTTACCAGTGACGTTACCAGCGATAGCGAGGTGCACTCAGCAACGTTGAAAAATTTGCAACTTGGTAATATCTACTTCTATGAAATTGATGCAAAAAACGCATCGGATGTCAGTGTGACAAAAACTGGCAGCTTCACCACCAAAGCGTATCCTGTAATTCTACGAATCACGCAGGGTACAACCCCCGTCGCCGACGCTCACATCTCACTAAAAGGTAAAGACGGCAGCTACACAACAACCCGCAAAGGTGAGGTAGCTCTCACGCTAATGCCAGGAAACTACACAATGCAGCTCAAGACAGGAGCGCTCACCACCTCGCAGTCGTTTGTAGTCAAAAAGATTGATTTTACTGCAGGCGCAACACCAGATGCCCAAATTATTACTGTCAAACTTACTACTACTCCTACATCACCGACCACAGATAGCCAGCCGGCATGGCCTATCATCATCCTCGTACTCACTAGCCTCATCGTCACTGCAGGTGTTGCGGTGCTACTGCTCTGGAGACGGCACCGCGCCACGCAAGCCGCTGCCGGCTATGAGTCAGTTCTCGAGCATGACTATACCACTTATACCCAGCCGACAGCAGTAGCGCCACTAACGGATACGTCCATCCAACAAATCGAACAGTCGTTCGCGTCACCAGGAACGCCAGAAACAATGACCTACCAGCCTCCTCAGTCCTACGCTGCACCGACATATACTTCACAATCCGAATCGTACCTCGACCCAGCAGCAATACCCATGGCCCCAACAGAGGCAATAGAAGAACCTCTTGATATGTGGAGCACTCCTGCCTCTGTACCCCAGGAGATGGATCAAAACAGCTATACGGCAGCCCCGATAACAACAGCCGCCGCCCCACCTATCGTGGAGCCAATCACTCCAGATCCGGCGAATGTCTCGCAACCCCCTGACATATCGCCACAAAACACACCGGGAGCTCTATATCAAGACATCGTAGCACCAAGTACCGAGCAGCTGACCCCAGACACTGATACTGAGGATAGTTATGAATACAACGAAGATAATAGCATGACAATTCATCACGCCAGATAGATACTACTTATTTAGCGTGCTGATAGCGCTCAGCGACAGCTTGCCAGTCGACAACATCCCACCACGCCTTGATATAATCGGCGCGAACGTTTCGATAGTCTAGGTAGTAGGCGTGCTCCCAAACATCGAGACCAAGGATCGGTGCCTCGCCTCCAGACATAATCGGCGAGTCTTGATTAGGCAAGGCTGCTAGACTCAGATCTGGCTGCAACCACACCCAGCCACTGCCAAACAGCCCTGCCGCCTGCGCACTGAAATTATCCACAAACGCCTGAAAGCTACCATATTTCTCGGTAATCGCCGCGCCGAGATCGCCAGTCGGCTCACCGCCGCCAGAGGGGCTCATGAACTGCCAGAACAGTGAATGATTATAGTGTCCGCCACCGTTGTTGCGCACTGCTGTTCGCACGTCCTCTGGCACGCTCTCTAAGTCACTCAGAAGCCTCTCAAGCGAATCAGGCACACTCTTGCCCTCGAGTGCCGTATTGAGCTTGTCTACGTACGTCTGATGGTGCTTGCTGTGATGGAGCTGCATGATGTCTGCACTAATGCTGCGAGACAGTGCGTCATACTCATATCCAAGCGTTGGTAATGTGTAGGCCATAATTTCCCTCCTTTATTTGGTTTGGATTTGCGGCTTCGCATCTGGTACAGCGATATAATATGTCACCTTACCAGACTGCTTAAGATTATCAATCTGCTGTTTGAATTCTTTAAGTGGCACCTTGATGAGCTGATAATTGATCTCTTCCTGGTTGTTAGCCTCGAGCAGGCGCACAAAATAATAACCATCGCCGCTGAGTGGTTTGATCGGACCAGCCATCTCGCCTTTTTGCAATTTGGCAGCGGCAGCAGCAAGCCCCCCGTCTTTGTTGTCTTTCTTCACCCAACCAGAGGTCAATGTCTGCACTCCTGTCGGCGAACCCCGGTAATTTGCCGCGATTTCGTCGAAGCTTTTGCCAGGATCTTTGTCGAGAATCGCCTTAATATCATCGGTCGTGCTTTTTGCAGTGTTGTCTACCTTATAGGCGACAGCCTGCCGCAAGAGACTCTCTCGTAAGTAGTAGCGATTTTCCGAAGGCGAAAGACCGTACAACTGCTCAACTGAACGATTAATCACTTCTTGACTAATCTCCGACTGTCCCGAGGATGTCTGTATGAGTGCCCTGATAGCGTCGTTGACCTGCTGATCCGTGACGGTAATACCATTTTCTTTGGCGAGCTTCTGCGCGTAGGTATCGATCACGGCGTTTTGCATCGCCTGAGCCTTGTAGTAGTCATAGACACTCTTGCTGCCCGCGCCGCCCGCATACTGGGCCTCACTTGCTTTCTCGGCAGTATCAAGATACGTCTCCGACATCTTGTAATTCAAGAGATAGTCGCCGTATTTGACAGACTCACCGTCTACCTGCGCGACAGGCAGTGGCACAACGCGCGTAATACGGTAATAGAAGCTATCAGTAGTCTGAGACTTGTACAGTTGCCACCATGAGACCGCGAGAAACAGCACCAGCACCACTGTACCAATAGCAATTGCTGTCCATACCAAGCGGTGTTTGGTATATTGTACTGGGTATTTAAACCGGCGACCACCCGCCAAGATACGCTCACGATGCTCAGCGACCGTTTCGTTGGTGATCCGACTCGGCTTCTCGCTCTGCTTTGAGCGCTTCAGTTTCGACGTAAGTTTCTTCATTTACTCCTCGTTCTGCCTCCTCGACTGCGTCTTGAAGGAGGTTGTATATCTTCTCCGGGTGCTCCACGTTTCGTATCGTCAAATCCCCCACATAGGTCTGGATGACGATTGTACCGAAGCCGAAAAGCTCCCCGCTCATTCCTGGTATATTATAGCTTATGTTGTGGATTTTGGACAGTTTGAGCTCTACGACATCACTACCGAAGAAGCCGTGTTGCGTTACTTGGCGAATACGCTGATCCGTCACTATAAACACCGTGAAATACCACATGATGTACTGGTACGCGAAAAGGATAAGCCCGAGCACAAACCCACCCAGTGGCAACAGGAATAACTCAAGCTGCGTCTGCCAGATCAGCGGTGGAATACACGTGATCACTAGCGGTATCAGCAGCATATAGAAGCCTTTGCGCATGGCAATCATATGACGACGAAACACGAGAATCAGCTCTTCGCCGTCGCGTTGGCCAGGAAAAGCCTTGGTGGGATCATTTTTGTGTTTGCGAGGCATGATTTGATTATACTACAGCTGCAAAACTCAAGACGAGCGCACATCTAAACACTCCGTAGATCTTGAACAGTATCGAGAATACGTATGGTATCTTTTGAGTTATACCACGAGAGGAGCCGAAACGCTGCTCGCGACATTGGCACTTCTGACAGATGAGCCCACCCATACAGTATATGTTCCCAAGGCGCTTCTCCACTCTCCGGGTTCACGCCGACAGTCGGCCGATCATCGAACAATGCTACGCCGTCGTATTTCCACTTGTCCTTGTCAAATCGAGCATCGTCTAAAATAGAAGGCCCAAATTCTGGCACCATATCGCGCTCAAGTGCCGCCCGCTTACCTTCAATAGACATCGAGTTGCTACTTACAGGAGCAGATAAGATTCTTGGATCATAACCCGCATCAATCATAGCTTGCCACGACTCCTTTACCCCCTCGATAAGATGCAGGCCATGGAAAAAGTCTGGTGCATTATATATATCTTGAATAGTAGTACGTAGCTCTTGAGAATAATCATCAACGATATGGAAGTTTGCACGCTCGACATGCAGCTCTGCAGGGATATGTGTAAGTATAGCCGCATCAAAATCATATATAGTATTATCCATGTCCACCCATACTATCGGTCGCTCTTTAGTCATGTAGGTCTCCTCTTTTTGCTGATCGTAGTATACCTAGCACGGTTCGGCAGTGGATGGCCTAAAAAGGTCTGCTTTAGTGTGGTACCCCGGGCAGGAGTCGAACCTGCAACCTTATCCTTAGGACGGATCTGCTCTATCCAGTTGAGCTACCGAGGCGTGTCGCTCCGCGTATGAGACAAACCTATGGTTTTTCTCCATCGCGCCGTGCACTGGTGAAGCCAGCTGTTCGGGCTGCTCTTTCCCTATGCAAGCAGCAAACTATTCTGATTATACCAAAAGCGACCCCTGATAGCGAGGTCGCTTTTGATACAGCCCAGCCCTGTCGCCTAGCGTGTGAACTTCTCGTGCAGCGCTTCGTAGTCGTACAGTTCAGAATCGGCAAACCAGTGATTGATTTCTTGCTCGGCCTCGGCAGGATCACCGGAGGCATGGATGAGGTTTGGAATACCCTTCTTCTTGTTGTCGGCATAGGCATAGCTCATATGGCTGAAGTCACCACGGATTGTACCAGGTGCAGATGATTTCGGCTCAGTACCACCAACCATTTTGCGGACAAGAGCAACAGCTTCAACACCTTCGAGCACCATGGCAATCACCGGGCCCTCTCCCATCATCTGGAGCGTGATATCGAAGATATGGTCGCCTGCACGCGTTTTGAGCTTGCCAATCTCTTCGTAGTGAGTGAAGTAATGATCACTACCTGGCGCCAGCATTTTGGTGCCAACAATACGCAGCCCTACACGTTCGAAGCGCGTGAGAATTTCGCCTATGAGGCCGCGCTGTAGGGCATCGGGCTTAAATACAATCAGAGTTTGTTCGAGTTCGGTCTTGGCCATGTAAGCTCCTTTGTTAACTGTCTACTCTTAGTATATCATCCTGCCACCTCTAGTGTCATGGGGTATAATAGTACTCATGGAAGCGGTAGATACTTATTTCTCGTCACTCATGTACGATTTCGTCGAGTCGCTCGAAGTCGAGGGTGGCCGTAGTAGCAAAACCGCCGAAAACTATACGCACTACCTCGAGCGCTTCTCTGAGTTTGCCGATAATCCACCTGTGGACACAATAACATCCGACATGATTCGGAAATATCGCCTGTGGCTCAATCGCTATAAAAACGACCACGAAGAGGCGCTGTCACTCAAAACCCAGAGCTATCACTTGATTGCCCTGCGTGGCTTCTTACAGTACCTCGCCAAACGTGACATCGAGTCACTGTCACCCAACAAGATTGAATTACCCAAGACTGTACGCAAACAAGTTACTTTCCTACATTTCGACGAGATCGAACGACTGCGCGCTCAGGTCGACGCGAGTGATGAGGCGGGACTACGAGATCGCGCTATTTTAGAACTCCTCTTTTCGAGTGGACTGCGCGTATCTGAGCTCTGTAATCTCAATCGTGATCATATCAATACTACTCGGCGCGAATTCATGGTACGCGGCAAAGGACAAAAAGACCGTCCAGTATTTATCAGCAATGCAGCAGCCGAACACGTGGAGCAGTATCTTGATGCCCGCACCGACAGCCTGACCCCGCTCTTCATCAGCTATAGTCGTAACGCGGGCGCAGTCGATACTTCCGGGGACTATCGGCGACTAACACCTCGCAGTGTGCAGCGTATGATATCCCAATATGCCCGCCTAGCCGGTATTACCAAACATGTCAGCCCGCATACCATGCGTCATAGCTTTGCCACCGACCTGCTCATGAATGGCGCCGATATTCGCAGCGTCCAGACTATGCTAGGCCACGCAGATATCAGCACCACACAGGTATATACTCATGTCACCGACGAACATCTACGCGAAATACACGAGAAGTTTCATAGCGACTAAAATAACCGGCTATATAGCCGGTTATTTTATGCTCCAACCTGTAGCTACGGGCGAGTAATGTCCGCACATGTCGATGGCGCATCGCTGTGATAATCGTCAGGATCATCCGTGACAACGAAGTTCTTGCAGATATCACCATTGGTACCGACAGCCGCTCGCGGATACGGCGCTTCACTTGCATCAGCCGACTCGACACGTGAAACGAGACGACGGAATACGTCGTTGGCACGACCCGTCACGTCGATCTCTGGTTGTACGTTTTTGAACTGGACGGTATTGGTACCATTGAGGATTCGCACTTCGAAGCTCGTGTCACGATACACCGAAGCAAGTGTCAGGTAGTGGAAGCGTGACGTGTCCATACCACTTGGGATGCGGACAAACGTTGTACACATATACCCCTGCGCTACGTCTGCACAATGTGCTTCGTAGGGATAATTGTAGATTTTTGCATCAAGACCAGCTTGATTAGCGCTTGTTAGTGGGCGATGCAAATCTGCGTTGTCGAGATTGATTGCACCGGCCGGTGTATTACTGAGACCCGTGCTACCGGAGTACAAGAATACTGCGCGCGCTTTATCGTCAAGATCATTAAGATTGACCGACCCAGGCTGATACTGCATCATGCCGACACGAAGCACTGCCCCGCGGCGATCATTGCGCCAGTCGGCTTTGGTAGGCAGCCGCAAATAATCAGCACGCTGTGCGGCCGGCACATCCGCATAATCAGCTAAAGGCGAGAACTGCGGATTACCGTTTTCCAGATTCATGTCATCACGCTTGAGCCAACTAATCTGAATCGTATCAAATGCAGCACCGTCGGTCTTGAGTGGCACGAGACGAATATCTCCCTCACTGCGCGTTTTGCCAACATAGGTATCGGTATTTGGGGTGATTTTGACACAAGTATACGCCTGCTGGAGTGCACTCGCGTTGTCATTTGTCTCAGTCTGCTGCACCTTGCGCTCCGACAGATCACTTGAAGAGCCGAGTGCGGCGTTGACTGTGTTGCACTGATTGCGATCTAAAGCCGCCCGAATACTCGCACAAGAACCAGTATTCAGCCCTCGCTCCTGACAGTCAGAATACTGCGCCAGGACACGTTTGGCATCTTCGGTTCCCGCGTTTGCAGAATCGAGTGCACTTTGGGCCAAGTCATTGTCAGTTGACTGTTGCTGATCCGAGAGCATAAGTATTGTAAATCCAACCGTCACCGCGACGAACAACAGCGCCGTAAAGATCACCACGAACAGCGATACTGCGCCCGTTTGTGTCTGTCGTCTCTGTTGATGTCTCATGTATCCCCCTTGTGCTTCTATCATACCACGTTAGTTTCCAATTCTACCTGTTCGTGCCACAAAATCAATTTTGTTGACCGCACAGTATTCACCCTCGTTCTCGGTAGCCTCTACTGGTGGTTTACAAAGCTCGTTCGACGCAATCAGGCCATTCTGAGTATTTTCGTCGCCGTTTTGGGTTCCAAGTGTCATTTTGACGTAATAGAACGTCGACACAGCAGTAATATCATCAGTTCGCTCTTCTGTGGTCGGCTTCAGAGGCGTCTCAATTGAGAAATCGTACAATACTAGTTCGTTATTTCCCGTGCCAAATACATTCGAATATTCACTTTCATCGCCCAAGGCGCGATCGTGAGTTGTGGTAGTTAATTGATCACCTGCTGGCAAACGGCAGAGCTCCTTGGCGGCATCTCGTTTTTTCATGAAGCGAACAGGCACCTGCTTTGTGCTGCCATCGGTGCTGGTGCGTGTAACAAACTGAATAGGATAGCCTGTGGCCGGTGCACTACTGTTGCCTGGCCGGTGATATGTCGTGACCGAACTTGTGAAGTTGTAAGGTGCATCCCGCACTGCACGAATAGCACCACCAGTGTTCCATACATACGAATACACGCCCGTACAGAGGCGACCGCCGGCATCGTTACTATAATAATCCACCTGGCTATTGTTACCCCCCGGATTGACAGCTTCTTGTAGTGTCGTGGCATAGGTCGGCACGTTGTTTTTGACGTACTGCAAACGAAACGCGTCTGCACCAGATATACTCTGCTGCATATCGCGCACAACCACGCGAGATACCTCGTTAACCTCTTTAAGCGTGAGGCCTTTGTTATAGAGGCCCATGATCTGAATGATGATAAGGGCAATCAGCACAAGCAGCGAACCTACAAATGCAATACCCAGCATCAACTCAATAAGAGTAAAACCACGTTGCGTCTTATGTGCGTGGGACATACAACCTCACTATCGTACCTAGTTTCATCACTCCGCCACCAGCACCAGGAGAATCCCAGCAGGCGCGAATATGGAAATCATAATAATCAGTCAACGTCAGCGCTGCATCGCTAGTGTCGTTGCGAGAAGAAACAGGCTGCACCCAAAGCATATTTGAAAGTGCCGACCCACCACTAGTACCAGTCTGGATTTGCGCAAACGTCGAAACATCCGCGATACGATCTCTCGTCTGTACTCGACCCGTCGTAGGATCAAGGAAGAAGGCATTGCCCGGCAAATTATCAGGACGACACTGGTCAAAAGAATTGATACCGCCATCACCCGAATATGGCTGTGCTTCCGCCGAAGCATTTGCCACTGCCTTATCCCACTCTACTGACTCGGCCGTCGTATTGCGCCCTAGTGAGGTAAGCTTGGCGTTATTGAGATGTCGTAGCAGCTCGGCCTGCGTATCGATCTGGTTACGTACCAAGTTGATCTCCAGAGCATTTTGTGCCGATGATATACCTTGATTCATAATTATGATTGTACCGACGACTATGGCGCTAAAAATCGAAACCGCAAACAACACCTCAATCAACGTATCACCGCGCTGACGGACTAGCATGCCGCGCCCCCGCCTTCGTTTGCCGGGTTATTGAGGCGCGTCTCAACATCACCGGGCCCTGTTGCTGCCTTATGGATAATCACTGCCATACGCTGTGCGGGGTCGAGTGCACCAGAAAGATCCGCCACACAGAACTTCACATCTGTCAGGTTGGCGCTTGTAAGTCTGTCGCTGAGGTTTGCGTAGTTGATCGCACCAGGGTTTGTAGCGAGTACATTATATGTCTGCACAGTACCATCTATGGGTGAGCGCAAAATAAGCAGCGCCATATCCACCTGATTGTCACTACTCGGTCTCACAGCAGCAAGACCCCATTCCATCTCCTGATTTTGTACAAGGTCACTGTTACCATCGTAACGTGCCACTTGGTAGCGCTGCGCAAACGTACTAGAGCTCGTATTGGCAGCTGCGGCACCGCTCTGCTGATTATCATACACACGCGCAGGATTGTATGCAGCATTTGGCTTGGCAACCACAGGAGAGACACGAATAGTTGAAGCATTAGTTCCAGGGATAATCTGCACCAGTCTTCCTACATAGAGACAGTCGGAAGTGCCGCGGCGTACCACAGCCGAATCATTACCCTCAAGTACTTGGCAAGGGTCAATATTTGCCGAATCCCCCACCGCACTGTCGTTTGTCAGGCTGTACACCTTGGCATACTGCGCGCTGATAATACTTCTTGTCGCCTCAACGCCATCTCTGTAGTGCTGGTCATTGAGAGAGTTGGCCGCATTCACCAAAATGCCCGCGATCAATAGTCCCGTAATTGCCAGAAAAAGCATCAACTCGATAATCGTGAAGCCGGATGAAAATTTGCTGCCCATTTGTGTTTGATTATAGCATAAGCGCAAAGTATTAGAACAAAATCGTACCGAAGTAGAAATCAAGTATGCGCTGTCCGCACAAAAACGTCACAATGAACGCTAGGATAAGAAATGGCCCGAACGGCACGCGAGTAGTACGCGTCAGCTTCTTCGTTAGCATACCGGGTAACAGCACCAAGCACCCTATAAGATTCGCAAGGAAGATGAGCAGGATACCCGATTCCCAGCTAGGCAGCATTAATGCAAATGGCACCAGAAGCTTCACGTCACCGAGCCCTATCCAGGCGCCCCGAGATACGATGTAGAGTAGTCCGTAAAACCCTGGAAGCGCTACAAGCGTCAGGCCCAATCCAATCAGGGACTGCGTCAGCAATAGCGAAGACTGGCCTGCTAGCTTTAGCGCCACAAATAAAATCGCGACCACCAGGAGAAATATAGTCACCTTATCGAGTAGCAAAAACCAGCGCGCATCATACATCCAGTGAATTGCTAATGCAGTTAGGATTAGGAGCCATAGCACGAAGAAGACAATACCCTGATCAGTACTAAAACCGTACGGCCACAGTACGTACGACAGACCAAACGCTACACCAAGTAGCACCTCTGCCAAAATCTCCATACTACCAATAGGACGCTTGCAGTGGCGGCATTTACCCCCCTGGATTACCCAACTTATAACCGGCAGCAGCTCATACCATCTCAGCTGGTGGCCACAGTGCAAGCATACCGATCTATCGGTCGTGACAGATCGCTTATGACGTGTTAGCTTTTCCACTTCCAGAGTATCGGTACGAGCAATCTTTTCACCCCTCGCTGCATCTGCCGCCAGCTGCGCCGCCCTCAAGCGCCACACTGTCGCTGCAGCAAAGCTACCCAGCGCCGCACCAAATATACATAAACCTATTACAATCAGAGCTTCAATCATAAGCTCTATCATACGCTATTTCTTGACAACTGAAAACTACGGTCGTGTGTGACCGTAGTTTTCTACAAGAATCATTGTCGCGCCTATAGGACTAGGCTTCTGCGCAGTGTCGGCCTCCACCCTCAAGTGGCTTAACGATAGCGACCTTGCGGGCAGAGGGGTTGATCGTACCCACCGCGTCCTCACCTTTACAGGTAAGTCCTCGGTAAATATAGATTTTGGCGGCAGTCGAATCGTCGTACTCTTCCTGACCAGTGCCTGCAGAGAATGTGCCGCTCGCGATTACATCAGCTGTGTACGGACCTGCCGACGGATCATCAAACAAGTCATTGTTGCGACGAAGATCACTCTCAAAGAAAGTAGTGTAATTCGTTGGCAATGCACCACGATTACGAGACTTATAGTTATTGATTGCCGATTGCAGACGGCTGACGTCATTCTTGCGAGTCGTATCTCGTTGATTACGCTGCAATGCAGGAAGTGCTAGGAATACCATAAGAAGAATCAGTGCAGCGATGGCAAGCACCAGCACGACTTCGATGATGGTGAAGCCTTCACCCTGTTGTTTGTTTGTGTTATTCATATGAACCGTTCCACCTTTCGTATGAATAGTGAAGTTAATTATGTTGCTGCGCGACAATAGCGCTTATGCTTATCATACTCCACTCCCCCGCATACTGTCTATAGCTTAATTGAGGTTTCCGCCGGTCACAGTAACGAGATTATAGATTGGGAACAAAATTGCTACCACGATACCGCCAGCAAATACCGCCATGACCACCATAAGTAGTGGCTCGATGGTCGTCGAGAGCGCTTTAATTTGCTCGTCGAGCTCATCCTCGTATACCTTGGCGACCTTACCTAACATTTGATCTATCTGTCCAGACTGCTCACCAATTTTGATCATCTGAGGTATGAGCGTCGTAATATAGTCTTGGTCTTTGAGCGCCTTCGACAGTGCAACGCCGCCTTTCACCTGCTCTTCTGCATTATGGATACTCTCTCCGACAAACGTATTGTTTACCGACTCAGCAGCGATATTCAGCATATCAAGCATAGGTACTCCGGTGCTAAGAAGTGTCTCGCCGGTGCGCGTAAACCTAGCCATGTAGAGTTTACGAAACATACCTTTCAGTACTGGAGCATTGAGTTTGATACGGTCGGCAAACCGCACTCCCGACTCAGTCTGGAGGTATTGACGGAAGAAATATGCACCTAGTCCAAATAATATCAAAACTAGCCACCAAAACTTCACAATAAAGGTAGATGTCGCAACTAGTGCAGCCGTGAGTAAAGGCAGATCCTTGCCTAACCCCTCATAAAGCTTGGCAACCTGTGGCACGATTGTCACCATCATGAAAACGACAACTGCAATAATAACCACCAGGACGATTCCCGGATAATACATCGCACCACGAACTTTGCGCATGGTTTCGGCATCCTTTTCTTGCTGATCGGCGATTCGGCGTAGTGCTTTATCAAGTGTACCCGAAATCTCTCCGGCACGGATCAGAGCCAGGAATATCCTGTCGAACACCTGCGGATGCTTAGCGAACGAATCACCGAGTGAGTGCCCGCCTTCGACTGATACAATGATATCCTGCACGACTTGGCGCATTTTTGGATTTTGTGTCTGATCAACAATTGTGTGCAAGCTCTGCGACAGCGGTAGTCCAGCTTCGATCAGTGTCGCCAGTGAGCGTGTGAAGGTAACTTTGTCTTTACTCGAAATACGCTGCGTCAAGCGCGTGAAGATATTGCCTTCAGCCTCTTCCTGGATCGAGAGCGGCGATAAGCCCTGTGCAAGTAGCAACTTAGCAGCTTCGCGCTCTGAGTCGGCCTGCACGACGGACTTAACGACTTTTTGCGTCTGCTCGTCCTTGGCTGAGTAAACAAACCGCTGCATACTTATCCCCGTACGATCCTTTCAAATTCACCCAAGTCAACTGCGTAATTACGCGCTTCATCGTACGTAATTGTGCCAGCCTGAACCAAGCTGGCGAGCGTACGGTCCATCGTTTGCATGCCAAGCTCAGCACCAGTCTGGATCACGGCGTCAAGCTGATGACTCTTACCCTCGCGGATAATATTACGCACGGCAGAGTTTGCTACCAAAATTTCTGCCGCGACTACTCGCCCGCCACCGATAGCAGGCACAAGGCGCTGCGAACAGATTGCCATCAAGATATTTGCTAGCTGTGAGCGAATTTGTGGCTGTTGATGAGGCGGGAACACGTCAATCATGCGATCGATAGATTGCGCCGCTGAGTTGGTGTGGAGTGTCGCAAATACCAAGTGTCCGGTCTCAGCAATAGTAATCGCTGCACTAATCGTCTCGAGGTCACGCATCTCACCAATCAGCACCACATCTGGGTCTTGGCGCAGCGAGCTGCGAAGCGCCGCCGAAAAGCTATACGTATCGTAGTGAATTTCGCGCTGCACTACTACAGATTTCTTCGACTTATGCGTAAACTCGATCGGGTCTTCGATCGTAATAATATGGTGCGCGCGCTCGCTGTTAATCTTGTCGACGATAGAGGCAAGTGTCGTTGATTTTCCACTACCCGTCGGTCCTGTCACAAGCACGAGTCCACGCGGGTACTCAGCAAACTTCATGACAACAGGCGGCATACCAAGCTCGGTGACTGATTTGATCTCGTTTGGAATAAGGCGCAGCGCCGCCGCGAGATTGCCACGTTCGTGAAACGCATTGACACGAAAACGACCAAGTGTACCAAATGCAAAGCTAAAATCGAACTCCTTGTCTTTCATCAGTACTTGACGCTGATCTTCGTCCAGAATCGTAAACACGAGGCGTTCCACTGTCGCTTCGTCGAGCTTGTCGGTACCAGGGACGGGTATGAGCGAACCATCGACGCGCAGCATCGGCGGCAGATCAACCTGAATATGCAAGTCGGATGCCTTTTTGCGCACGACTTCTTCGAGTAGTACTTCGATTCTGAGTTCCTGATTTGTCATATCCCGTCTCCTTTTGCCTTATACCGTCACTCGGTTAACTTCTTCTAATGTCGTGATGCCATTGATCGCTTTGAGATAGCCATCCTGGCGCATCGTTACCATACCCTGTGCCACCGCTACTCGTTGAATCTCGGCACTTGTAGCTCTGGTAGTGATAAGTTTCTGGATTTCTTCGGAAATATCCATGACCTCGTATAGCCCCGCTCGCCCGCTATACCCGCCCGGGCTCACTGGCGTATCCTTGCCCGCCGCGAGATCATAGCTCGCCTGGTTTGCAAGCGGCAAACTCTCGTACCCCATATCCTCAGCCACACTTGCCACTTCCTCCTTAGTCTTTGGAAGTAGATGGCCGATCGTCGAGGTGATATTCTGCGTCTCGATAGCGGTCGACTGGTAAATATCACGTTTTTTCGCAATTCGACGCACGAGGCGTTGACCAATTACTGTATTCACCGTACTCGCGATCAAAAACGGCTCGATACCCATGTCGAGGAGGCGTGGCAGCACGCCAGCTGCCGAATTGGTGTGAAGTGTACTAAACACCAAATGTCCAGTCAATGCAGCCTGGACCGCTAGATTGGCCGTCTCTGCGTCACGAATCTCACCTACCATCACCACGTCGGGGTCCTGACGCAGGATAGAGCGTAGTCCGTTGGCAAATGTTAGTCCAACTTCTGCGTTCACCTGGATTTGGTTCACACCACTCATCTTGTATTCCACTGGATCCTCCAGCGTGACGATGTTGATCGACTCATCTTTGATTTCTTTGATCAGCGCATAGAGACTGGTCGACTTACCAGAACCAGTTGGGCCAGATGTGAGCACCATGCCGTTTGGACGGTGTACACCCTTACGAATTGTGCGTAGCGCACGACCGGCATAGCCCATCTCGTGCAGATCAAACGTATTGCCCGTCTTGTCGAGGAGACGAATGACGACTTGCTCACCCCAAATCACAGGGCTAATGGCAATACGCAGGTCAACTTCTTTGCCCGACACATTAACACCAAACTGTCCATCCTGCGGCACACGATGCTCGTCGATCTTAAGTTCGGACAAGATTTTAATACGGCTGACGAGTGCCGGCTCGATACTTTTGGGTAGCTTCATAACCTCACGTAGCACGCCGTCAATACGAAAACGAATCATCAGCACTGTTTCGAGTGGCTCGATGTGGATATCGCTTGCACGCGTCTTGACGGCATATTCGAGGATAGTGCTCAGCGCACGACTAATTGGCGAGTCCTGTACGATCGTCTTAACGTTGGCAGCAGTCGCCTCCCTATTCTCGGTCTGAGACACCTCGGCCGCTTCGTCAACAGTGCTAAGATCGGTCTTGTACTGCTCTAGGATGTGACGCACACTCGTCTCAGAAGCCATGAAGACTTTTATCGGACGCTGAATCACATTCGCCAAATAGTCGACCGCCTGCACGTTATTGGCATCAATCATAGCGACCGCAAGACGATTTTGCACTTCCGCAAGTGGTACCGCCATAAACCGTTCTGCAGTATCTGGCGAAAGAAGCGACAATACTTCCTGGCTAATAATCGTTGACGTGAGATTAACATATGGTACACCCGACACATATGCAATCGAGTGCGTCAGGAGCTCTTCGTCGATTATTTTTTTGTCGACAAGTACTGCGACAAGCTGACGATTTGTCGTCATGGCCTCTTCTTCAGCCTGCTCTATGACTTCACGTGCTACCAGACCCTCGTCGATGAGGACATTCCTGAGCTTGTCTTGAATGTCGGTGGTCAGTAATGATGACACGTGCCTAGCCTCCCTTAATTAGTTGTTTTTGTTGCCTGCCCTGACGATGTAGTAGTCGGCTGGTCCTGTGAGCTATCCGATTCCTCTGCCTGGGTAGTAGTCGTATCAGAGCCCGTGCAGTCAGGACTGTCAGGCGTAGATCCGTCTGCATCGGTCTGCATCTTCTCTACACAAACTTCAACAGTCGGGTTCACCGCATCCTTGTTAAATGTGCGCTTAGCGGGCTGTACCAGCTCTTTAGAAATCGTAGTTGCCTGCTCTACCGAAGCCTTGCGTTTCACCTTGTCGCCCAGTAGTGATTGCGCCAGTGTAAAAGTAAATAGCATACTCAGCGAGGCGATCAGAATAATCATAGCAATTTCACTGCGTTTCATTACTGCTTAACCTCCTTCTTTGTAAGCTCAAGATTTGGCGCTGGTAAGTAGTATGCAGTACCGGTTATCTGAAGTGAAACAGCGCTACTTGAACTAGTTGCATTGATCGACTTCACATTGATAGCTCTTATTGATTTTTCGAGTCGCTGAAGCGCAAGCTTAAGTGACTCCGAGTTGCCAGAGATAGCAGCAGAAAACGCTAGTTCTTTGACTCCACCCGGCAGTTCTTCGGTAGCCTCAACCTGTGAAGCATCGGCCGACGGATCCACTGACAGCGAATCTACCGACAGCCCTGGAATACCTGCAAATAGCTTTTGCTGTAACGATGCACCCAGAGCCAACCGGTTCTCATCGGCTGGTAGTGCGTCGAGTATTGACTGAATTGGCTTAGCTTCAGTAGTTACACCGACCGATGCAAGCTGCTCATTTGTATTGAGCTGACGAATATTTGCTTCAAGTTCCGGCACCGCATCAATATTGTCTTGAAGAGTTTGAGCTGTGTCTTTTTTCATATTAATTACTTTGCCGTTGAACATGATCGTCTGAACAAGCATGAATGACACGACTAGCGCTGCACCTAGCACACAGGATGCACCCGCCACCCAAAACATCACTGTTTTGCGTGTCTTAGTGATGAGGTTTCGTTTGCGGATGACTCCTTCTACGTCTTTTTTCATCGCGACTGCCCTCCACTAGTTGCACTACTCGATTCAAACAATGACTCTGGAATACGCTGATATGAATCAGTCACATTGCCGCGGCCGAGGCCTCGAATACGCAACACGTCAATCTTCTCATCAAACAGTAGCGGATCATAGGTAAATGTCAGCCGAAAGCTCACTGTCTTGCGCTTGTCTTGATCATTCTCAGCATACGAAAGATCCGATAAAGTCACATCGTGCGCAACCGAAACACTCTGCTCCTCACCTTTCTTTTCAGTGATTGGCGTCTCCAGGAATTCATTTGGAATCTTATCTTTACCCGTATCCCCGTCGTACGACAGATAATAGAGCTTCATGCCTTCAATATTTTTGCGGAATACTTCAGCAGCGTCAAATCCCCGTTTATCCGTCTGAGCAACGAGCGAAATCGTCTTTTCGTTAGTATCAATATTGAACATGTTGTATGTCACACTGTTATCGGTACCAGTTGCACCTGCTTCCACTAGCAAGTCAAATATACGAGACGTCATCGCTTTTTGCTCATGAGTTGCCTGAATACTGGCCAGCTGATTCTGAATAGTCACCGTTTTATCAATATCTGGCTTATTCCGAAACTCTTGATCTTTTTTCTTGATATCACTTGTGAGCCAGTTTTCGCGTACCGCCTGATACCCAATGAAAGTCCCGAGTAGCACAATAACACCAACTGATGCGATCATCGTGATGATAGCGACAGAAATAATCATATTACGATGACGCTGTGCCCGAATCAGTTCGAGCTTCACGTCTGGGACGAGATTGACCTGAACCATCACTCAACCTCCCTCTGGGCGAGACCGACAGCCGTCGCAAACTCAAATTCAGTCGCAAGAATCTTTTGACGCTCCGACTCCGAGATTGCAACTTTTTGCCATGGACTTGTGACTTCTGTTGCGAGCTGTGTCTTGCTGCCTATATAATCTGCGAGTAACGGGATCACACCAGCATAGCCAGACAAGTGAATTTTCGTCACTGATTCGGTAGTATATTTGTTCTGAAAGAATTTGACTGATTTGATAATCTCTGACACAAAGTTATCGAGTACAGTCTCGATCGCACGAAATACTTGCCCCTCGAGACGATCGGGCGCGAGACCAAACTTGATGACAAATTGTGTCGCCTGATCTTCCTTGATGTTAAGATTCTGGACAATCGCGCTTACCAGTGCCCGCAGCCCCATCGGTAGTGTGCGCACAAGTACGGGCTTATCTCCGACAGTCACGACGATATCTGTCGACATTTCACCGATATCGAGCACTACGTGCGCACCGGTAGGCTGGTGCGGCAAGAGTGAGCGAGTAAGTGCAATTGGATCCGGCTCAGCGGCAATCACATTGAAGCCGAGTGAATCGATCGTTTCAATAAGATTTTCCACGTATACTTGAGCGGTGCTAGCAAGAAGTAATTCTTGCTTCTTGGCATCATTTGGTGAAGGGCCAAGCTTGGTCCAGTCTACTTTGGCATCATCAAGCGGCATGGGGATATACTGGTCAGCTTGATACTTAAGTGTACTGCGCAGCTCGGTGTCGCTCATCATTGGCACTTCAATCACTGTCGTAAACGTCTTAGCAGAAGGTAGGCCAACAGCAACGTCTTTGACATGGATGCCTGCCTGACCAATCGTTGACATAAGCGCGTTACCAAGCTTCTTGCGACTCTCTGGGGAGTCGCTTGCGATGATCTTCGGATCAAGCCCAGAGTACCCAACATGATCAAGCTTCCAGTGCCCATCAGATACTTTTGTCAGTTGTACAACTCGTATTGATTTTGTGCCGATATCTAGCGCAAAGAATTCGCCCAGCCCTTTGAATATATTCATGTTGCTTCTCATTATACATAAGCGCTATATCAGATTGCAAGCACATTTACCGTCAATCCAAAACTCCCGCTTGCTGCGGGAGTTTTGGAGAGTTAGTAGCGAGGTGGTAAGTCAACTGCGTTTGTGGTGACGTACTTCTTACCAGCACTGTCTACATAGTTCCCTGCCCATAGATACGCATCGGGGCGCAGGTTGAAGTTCTCGCCTGGGATACTTTGCGCGATTGTCGTCTCATCGCCCTGATCTTTACCTCCGTTGCGTCGTAAGAGGAGTAGATCTGCAGACACTGGCCCATTCACTGTCAGCGTGTTATCGCAGCGACCAGTCGATCGTGGAATGTTTTCGACGCTGGCAGTTGGTTCCGTAGTACGACATGTATTGATACTACCCTTGGGGTTGATTAACCACGAGTCCACCTGACTGACATTATAGTTCACGTTAATAGCATACCCAGTCGCGTCACTGATTGGTGCCAGGACGACCTGCGAGATATCACCTATCGAGCTATATTGCAGTGGGATACGGATATCCGACGCAATATTGACAATCGTTCCCTGTTGCGCCAGCAGGATAATCGATCGGTTAGCAGGTAATTCGCCGTTTGTCGTGATATCGACGGTGGCGTTTGGCCTGAGTCGATACACCCCGCTCTGAAGATCGGATAGATTTACCGCTGTCGCCGTCTCAACCTGCGTACTCGCCTGCCCGCTCATCGAAGTAAATTGACGTGTCACTCGAGCGAACCCATCATCCACTTGCTCTGCGTAGTTTCCATAGTCATGTCGGTTCGAACTATTACGGTTATTGGCGAATGTCAGGAAACCGAGTTCCTCAAGTGATGGAGTAAGCCCTGTTCGATAGATGCCCCCGCTACCCAGGTTCACTACCGGGCCAGAGGAGATCACACCGTATTCGACCCAGCTACCGTAGGTACGCTGCTCTTTCGGTGTTGCACCTGATGCCAAGAACTCTTTGGTGTTAGTACCAGTGTAGACGCCACCGTTCACCATCAGGTCTCCGCCGCGCACCTGCATACTTGGCTTGTAGCCCGAGATGATACATTTTGCTTTCGAGAGATAGCGCTTATCTGTCTCTGCACTATAGTTCGGATTGTAGTTGATCGCCCCTCGCTGCGTGAGCGGGTTATATACTTGGCCCCACCACTCTTCTCCGTTTGACTTTATGTCGTTGCCATAGCTATCGTAATACACCGCATAGCAATACTTTGTGCCAGGCTCAGTCTCGGCTGGAATCTTCTCATCGATATCGTACAGACTCTGGAGAGCATCATTGCTACCCATACGGACCTCAACATCACGCACTTGGCTACCATCGGCACGCTTAGCATAATCACACTGCACAGAATCAGCCGTAAACTCTGGGCGTCCGTTATTTGCGTTGCCGTTTGTAAGCCGAGAAACGTTCGCCCTGGTTGAGCTACCAGTATCTGTGTCGCCTACCGCAAGCTTCTGACGTAGAAAGGCACAGGAGTCGGTCGATGCACCCAGTGTTGCACCTGTATATGCAGTCTTCGTACCAGAGGCAATCTTGTCGATATCAATTGCGTTCGGTATGACACCTGGTTTCATGACTATTCGATAGACACTGGCTTTAGTGAATGCCCGATTACTGCCGCCTTCGTTATCGTCATATGTTGGACCGCCCTTATCACGTGATGACTGTCGATAGACATTGTTATTATCATGAATAGTTGTCTGGCCCGTCTCAAAGCCAGTCTTCTTGTTGTCGATATGCACCTTAACAGTTGTACCATCAAGTTTGTCTCGACGTGCGTCCGAGGTATTATCAATTTCAAATACTGGTGTCAGCTCGTACGGCTTCTTCAGCACAGCATATAGGTCAGGATTGAATTGTTTACCATTCTGCGACAGGGCGTGATTTGTGCCATCTGAGCCTATTAAGTGGCGTACATTGACACTAAACTCCTTTGATTTGTCGTAATCGACCACACGATTGCTCAACTTACTTGGGAGTCGATTGATTGCGCGCTTAGTGATCTTACCCGTCAGCATGTTCTTTGTCGTAGGGAGTGTAAACGCGAAGACCATGCCGCTCGTGTACGTCTCAAATGCCGTCTCAATAGAAGGAAGACTCAGTGCTACCGTCGCCACTGACGAACCGCTGCCAGGTGCCGCGGCGTCGGCGGCAAGTCCGGCCGCTACAATTGCATTGGCAATCGCCACATTAATCGCATAACTAGCAAATCCTCCAATCCAACCAAATGGTAGTGCTGCACCTGTTCCTCCACCGTAACCAATGGTAAAATCTCGCAGTTTCCACTTACCGGATCCTGTCACAATTGGCTGGGTACCACGACCGTAGCAATCAAGGAGATCCTTGCCATTGACACTCCCCGGAGGATAGAGCGTCATACCAGACGATGAAAAGCCCTTGCCATCGAGTAGCGTTATCGGCGTATAGAGCCAACCTGGTATAGTTACAGGGATAGCTGTATCTAGTACAGAAAACGCATAGGTTGGTACTTTTTTACTACCAGTAAGTGCTTCGTAACAATTATCATTTGCCGCATCGCCGTTGACGTTATACTGTACGGTTGCAGCAGAGAGCGGCGGCATATCAACAAGCGTTCGTGCAGCAGCACCTATTACATTTGTCGCAGAGGCATTTAGGTTGCCCACAATTTGATTGAGATTGCCAGTCTTGACTTGATCGATGATACCACTATTCTGCGATAGAATAGTGTTGCTTGCGCCAAACATCTGCTGAAGATTCGTGAGCATAAGAGCAGGGTTGAGGCTCTGGAGCCAGTTATTTGCCCCACCAGGGTCAGTCAAGGGGCCAGTAATAATCTGGAATCGCGGGATACCATTTGGGTATATGATTGCACCCTGTTGATAGATGAACGGATTAGCAATGTATGGGTTCCCTGCTGTTCCGTATGTAGGATTTGCGAGCTGATAGGCATTTGGTGTACCAGATGCAATAGACTGTATTTGCGCTATATCATACGGCAGCTGCGTAGCGAAATATCGACCCATCCACATCAGATTTGGAATTGGTGTCACCTTGAAATCGAAGTCCTGCGCATAGCCTACGACACGCCCGCCCATTTGTCCACGCAGCCCTTCGCTCCCAAAACCAAGCGCTGTATCTTGCGCTGTAAACGCTAGGTCTGGCGTCTGATCCCAGTCGTAGACGGGTACGTTGACGATTGCGTTTACTAATCCAAAGCTCGCGCCCCCCAAGATACTCGTGATATTACTGACGCTGCCAAGTGTACTGTAGCAACCATCGTCGCGCACAGACATTGGTGTGCTATATGGAGGGCCTGGCTGCTTAGCGGCTGCCGGGGAGGTTGACCACATCGCGGCAATACTACTTACAGAGAGTACCAGGATAGCAAATATTCCAATTAGTGGTATATCGATTTTTCGTAGTGCACTATTGATTGACATAATCTACCACCTTAATTCCAGCTTTTTCCTTCGTGACAGAAGCTACTAGGCCGTCCTGCTGTTTTTGAGTATACAGCAAATCGACAAAGAACGAACTAAGCTTTTCGTAGTCCTTCACTTCCGTCAGACCCGGCTGCTTGCCACGCACCTGATCACGTATGAAGTTTGGATCCAGCAAACGAGTATAGACACCTCCGCCGTACTGCCCAAGCACGGCGCCATCTGATTCACGTATAAAATACAGACCCGTTTGTGCCGGCTGGCCGATATTGAGCGCCTGCGCCTCGGCGACAGCATTTACAGCGGATACCTTCTTGGCGGCTAAGCGATCATGAAGCGACACAGCCGAATCATGCGCGCGCTTGAGAGAATTTGCCTCATCGAGCGAGGCAATCACGGGAATATCATAAAGTACAATACTCCATCCGCCCTCAGAGGATTGGCTCAGATAATTATGAAACGCAGTGTTATAGAGACGCAGCTTGGTAAAATCGTCGTTGGCCGTGCGCAGTGCGTTCACCCCACCAGATTGTTGAGCTGCGTTTGCTACCATATCCTCACGCCCCAACGCAATATATGCCTCTGGGAGCTTGATATTATGCTTTTTAGCCACTAGTTGATTTTTCTCATACTCAGTCACAACAGATTTCACTATCGCTGCACTTGTTGATGTTTTTTTACCAAGCTCAACGTAGCGCTCAAAATGTTCTTTGCTCACTTCGCGGTCGCCTACTACAAGCGCCGCTGGCTCAACTACTTTTGCAGTCTTTAGCAATACAAATACTACGGCAATCAGCACCAACACAGCTATCGCCAATGCTGCACCTACAAGTACTGAGCCTTTTTTCACGCGACCGTTACGTTTCTCAGATGGTGCGTCACCCACGCTATCATTCATCCCCTACTACCACTCCTGTTTGGTTTGCGATATCTGTATCATTTTACATTCCTAGGCGTTAGTATACTATGCTTATGCTCGCGAAGTAAAGCGCGCTTTGACCCAAAATCGAACGCGCCCATTCAAGCGGATTATCAGCAGCTCCCGTCATACTTCTTCCATGACACGTATCGATCATTCTCGCCACATCCTACCCACTGCCGCCAATCTACTCGGATTCACCTTTGTTATTCTCACCTCTATCAGAGGCCTCGGCCTCGCTCGCAATACCACAGTTGCCGATCTCACCGGAGTCTGCGTCATCCTATTCGCGCTTAGCACACTCCTGTCGTTCATGTCTATTCGCAGCCACGGCCGCAGTATGCTCAACTACGAGCTATGGGCCGAGCGCATATTCCTAGCGGCGCTCATTACCTGTGTTGCCCTTTCGATCTTACTCGTGTTCGACCTCGTATAACCCGCACCCCTGTTATGGTATAATTAATCTATATGAGTTCACTATCTATCGGCATAGCGGGGACACACCACTGCCTTTTGTAATCCACTTCCCTGTTCCAAAACCGCCCACTAAGCGTGGTTACCCAAAATCATAATCCGAATACTTGTTACAATCATCAACATTCACTGCACAGGATCCGCCATCCCAGATCAGACATAGTTTATAAATAAATAAATTTACGTCTAGGGACGCATCTTTAAAGAAAATCGAAGCCTATCATCTATTCGGCTTACCTCTATATCGCCCTTGTGTACATCCATGATTGCTTTTACTATTGCAAGCCCAAGTCCGAATCCCTTCTTACGAAACTCTTCTTTAGCTTGAAAGAAACGTTCAAATAGTTGCTTGGTATCTTTCGTATTTAGTCTCTGGTCGGGCGTATTTTCCACGTAAATTGCAACCTTACCACCCTCGTTGATAGCTCCAACCTGAATCAAAGAATTTGGTTTTGAGTATTTGATCGCGTTTGACAATAGATTACCGACAGCCGTTTGCAATAGATCATAGTTGCCAACAATCTTGCCGACATTGTTACTTGTTACATTTGCGAACTCAAAACCTCCAGAAACAAACTTTTTTCTATGCTCTTCGTACACATTTTGGACCAAGCGTGCTGTACTGATTGGATGCATATTGGTCATTGCTTTATGAGAATTATTCTCAATTCTCTGCAATTCCATAAGTTGGTTAGTCAGACGATTAAGCCGCTCCAGTTCTTCTTTGGAAGATATAATTGTGTTCCTAAAATAATCGGCGTCTCTCTCTTTCTTTAGTGCAAGCTCGAACTCACCGCTCATAACTGCAAGGGGCGTCCTTAGTTCGTGCGAAGCGTTTGCAATAAAGCGCTTTTGTGACTCGTTCGCCTCAACTAAAGGCTTTAGGGAGCGCCGCGTAATCGCATAAGATGCAAATGGAATTAGGGCAAATGCAGTTATGTCAGCCAGAAGTAGGACATTTCTAAATTGTTCAACAGCGACTTCTGCAGCAGCTTCAACAGTCCTATGCTGCTGCTCTGTCACAGCTAGGTCATCGTTTGTACCCAGCTTGTTTTCAACCTCCTGTATATACTGTGTATCGAAAAGGTCGTCTACCCATAAGTAGAGCCCAGCGCTAAAGACGGCTAGAACAGCTAGAAGTAGTATGGAATATTGAACCGTTAATCGAATGGCTGTTTTACGATACATGAAGATCCTCAATAATGTAGCCTAGGTTACGCATAGTCTTTATGAAGTCACCCGAAGCGCCACATTGTCGTAATTTCTTCCTCAAATAGCGCACATATGTTTCAACCACATTGGATAACCCGTCATAGTTCATATCCCATACGTGCTCGATAAGTTCGGTTTTTGATACGACACGCCCCTTATTTACCAGAAGGTAATTGAGAAGACCTAGCTCTTTCGCAGTAAGTGTTAGTTGCCTACCATCATATGATGCCATTTGCTTATTAGTATCAAGCGTTAACTTGCCCGCTTGTAATACGATAGGGTCTGCTCGCTTGCCCCTGCGTATAAGTGATTTTACTCGCAGTGTTAGCTCTTCGAATGAAAATGGTTTTACTAGGTAGTCATCAGCACCAGCATAAAAGCCCTTCACTTTGTCATCTATTTCGCCAAGGGCAGTCAACATGAGAATAGGTATTGTCGTATCAACCTTGCGTATTTTCTTTGCGACATCAAAACCGCTTTGTTCAGGCATGAGCACATCGAGTATTACTAAATCATATTCGTTGATATCAAACTTATCAATTGCCTCGTTACCATCTTTGGCAATGTCTACAACAAAGCCATCTTCAACTAAAGACTGCTTGGTGAGTCTGGCTAGTTTCTGATTATCTTCGGCGAGTAATATCTGCACCCTATTAGTATAAGAGTTTAGAGATGATACGAACATGGGAATACGAGACTTCAACTCATGTCATCCCCACATGCTACTCGCTAAAATTAGTATGTAACGTTCAGAAAGGAGAATTGTTATGATCATAT
This sequence comes from Candidatus Mycosynbacter amalyticus, assembly GCF_025273655.1. GTDB lineage: Bacteria > Patescibacteriota > Saccharimonadia > Saccharimonadales > Saccharimonadaceae > Mycosynbacter > Mycosynbacter amalyticus. The sequence continues at coordinate 161,335 of NZ_CP045921.1, read as the reverse complement.
CAACTAAAATAAAGGTTGCTATACTCTCTCTCGTAGCGGTCGGCGCGGTAGGATTTGCCGGGTACGGTGCGTATGCCAATGCGCTTAGCCCCAGTCCTACAGCTCCTACGCAGTCTTCTAAGGCTGCTGATACCGACAAAGAGACTAACGATGATGGCAACGCGTCTGATAACCAACAAGATGGCGAAACCAACGACGACGCTCAGAGCAACTAATATACAGAAAGACAAAAACTCCCGTGTACGAACGGGAGTTTTTATGTCTTATACTTCTGCTTTTACACCCTTCGGCGCATCGGCACGAGTGATTGTCAAATAAATAACAAGTATTACGATGGCTACCAAGAATATTACGCTCGTTACAATTGTTCCAAGCCCTAACCCACCTGCATCATTTGGCTGCGACATAAAATCGCCGATTGATGCGCCGAGTGGTCGCGTCAGGATGTAAGCGAGCCAGAATGCCAAGACAGAATTGAGTCGAAACTTATAGTGCGCGAGCGTAATCACCCCAATTAAGGCTGCGAACAATATGATGGATGCGAAGTATCCAACGCCAAATTGCTCTGCAATGAGGTCGCCACTTGCGGTACCAAGAGCAAAGGTAAATAAGATTGTAAGCCAATAATACGCTTCCCGCTTAAACGTATTAATACTGTGTATGGATAGCGTCCCTTCACTTTTATACCAAGCATAAAATGTCACAGCTAAAGCAACCGAAAAGCCAATCGTACTATATATTAATGGTACACCCATCCTATCTGTGAGATTATCCGTAATTAATGTACCGACAATACTAAGCAGAACGACGACAAGCCAATAGACTGTAGGAACATATTTTCTTAGTCGGAATTGCCATACTAACATGGCTATTAAAATCGCGCCCATGAAGTAAGTCGTATTCGTGAGCCCAAAACCAAGTGTCATATTCAAGTAATCTGCCGCCGTTTCACCAACTGTCGTACAAAGGATTTTGATAATCCAGAAATAAATAGTAATTTCAGGCACTTTGCTCAGTAGTTTTTTTGCCTTAGCTTCCATAAGTAAATATTTTACAGGTATGAACATGGGAATTACGTGAGCGAAAAGATTTGATCTCTCACGTTAATCCCATTAAGCTTTCGCTATATTGACAAAGCATGGCGACAAGACCGACAATTCAGAGGAAGCAAAGCTAATTATTAAACTCATGAAGTCCAGCATAATAGTTCAGTATTTTAAGCAGATAAAGACAGGTCCCCTGTTGGCTGCTTTTATATGTTTTTGGCTGCCTATAATCTCATTTGCTAAATTAGCTAACGAAGTAATAGAGAACGATACTATTAGCTATGAAAAAATAGTACTTTATTGGATTCATGGCTACTCTTCCCCAATACTTGATCATGTATTCTATGTTTTTACTTCGATTGGCAATGTAATACCTATTGTTTTGATGACATTCACTATAGTTGCTTGGTTACTTTATAAGGAGAAGTACCTAAAAGCATTTATTGTAATCGCATGTGTTGGGGGAGCCGGAGTGGCAGATTTTATTCTTAAACAGGTTTTTCATCGCGATAGACCATCATTGTGGCACTCAGCAATAACTGAAACTAGCTACTCATTTCCAAGCGGTCATGCAATGCTAAGCTGTGCTCTTGTGTTGTGTATTATATTTTTACTTTGGAATACACGGTGGCGTGCATTAACGGCTGTCATCGGGATTTTTGTTATAAGTATAATTGGCTTATCTCGCCTATATTTTGGCGTTCACTACCCAACGGACATTCTGGCTGGATGGTGCGTAAGTATCGCTTGGTTTGCTATCGTTTTAGCGCTTTATGCACGGACTAAAAGATGATGTAACGTACTTGCTACGCTTACTTATTCTTACTGTTAGACTTTAAAATAAATCTCAATTGGGCAGGTAAGAGTTTATTAATTTCTTTATCTGACCAAGTGTATTGTTCACCCCCACTTACACCAGCAGTCCCCAGAGCAACCTGAGCTTCTTTATAATCATCGAGGGTAGTCTGTGGTGCATCCGAAAGCATATGATAAGCTTCGTCTAGCGCATCTCTCCTTGCATTATTTGCAGTTGAGATACCTTTAACAGCCATAATATCTGCTATAAGTGCCTGGTACTTATTTCTAAGCTCTAGGTATTTCAATGCGTACGATTTATGCACCGCTGCTTGCTTCTCAAATCCATAAGTGAGGTCGATAATAATAAAAGCAATTTCGATACCAGCAGATATAATACCCACTAGGTTAACAAAACCATTATTAAAGCCAGCTGCTTGAGCCACTAGAACGGCTATCACCAACAAGGTCAAGACTAGTTGTATAATCTTGAACCATTTTGCATAACCATATTTCCTGTCAGCTGCTTTTTCTTGAATCTTATGATTAAAAACCGACTGGGCAAACTGAAACCGTGTAGCCGCTAAACTTTTTATATCCACTACGAATCCTCCTCGTTGCCAATCGGTACAAAAGCAAATTGCGCTTAATGCTAAGTATGCATCTCGCAATACCAAGCACGAATATCTCTTGGGTGGACTTATTTACTGTACATGTGGCTCACGCCGCTCTTCAGACACCGCACGTGGCCATTACTATTATCGCTGTACGGATAGGCTACACCAGTTCCCTAACCCACCTAAATGTACAGAAAAAGGTATTAATGTTCAGCACTTAGATGCGGTTACTTGGGAGAAAATTGTTATACTGTTAACAGAGCCGAAATTAATCGACGAACAGTATAAAAGATACCGTAAAGAATCCGCTAACTCAAAAGTAATTGATACTGACATTTCTTCAATCGAAAAAGAGTTATCAAAATTAAAGGACGAAGAGCAGCGTTATATCGCCGCTTACGGTCGCGGTGTTCTAGATGAAACATTATTTGATTCGAGTATGAATACTGTTCGAGTAAAGAAACAGGCGCTCTTGAACCAAAAAGCAGAGGCTGTGGCAATATCCGACAAGGTTATCCCAGAAATAAATGCCGAGGAGTTAGCTAAGCAATTTGCTCAACTTGTTGATAATCTGGAATTTAGCGACAAGCTCTCCATTACTCGTAAACTAATAGATAAAGTCATAGCCACAAAGGAAGAAGTAACAATATGCGGACACATACCATTAACACCGATGAACGAAGAAAAGGCAGCTTATGAGTCTATCAATCGGCATCGTCGGCTTGCCAAACGTCGGCAAATCAACCCTATTCAACGCACTCACCAACGCAGACATCTTGGCGGCGAATTATCCATTTGCCACGATCGAACCCAACACCGGTATCGTACCAGTACCCGATGCAAGACTGAATGTACTACGAAACATGTATGCGGCAGAAAAGATCATCCCTGCCACCGTCACCTTCGTCGACATCGCTGGGCTAGTCGCCGGTGCCAGCAAAGGCGAGGGTCTTGGCAATAAGTTCCTCGCCAATATCCGCGAGTGCAATGCCATCGTCCATGTCGTGCGCGCGTTTGAATCCGGTGATATCGTCCGTCACGACGAAGGCGTCGTCGATCCAAAAAGCGACATCGAGATCATCAACACCGAGCTCATCTTGGCCGATATCCAGTCGATCGAAAACCGCCTGCCTAAGCTCCAAAAAGAAGCCAAAGCGAAGCCTGCCGCACGTGAGCAAGCTGGCTATCTTGAGTCACTCCTGCGTCATCTTCAAGCAGGCACACCACTCTCTGCATTGCCATCACTCGACGAGGAACAAATCGCCGACCTCCATCTCCTGACAGCCAAGCCGGTCATCTACTTGTTCAATGTCGACGACACCACTCTCACCGACGAAGCAAGGCGCAAGGAACTGTCGGATCTCGTCGCGCCTGCCCGAACAATTTTTGTGTGCGCCAAGGTGGAAGAAGAGGTAAAAGATCTGCCAGAAGAGGATGCACTTGAGCTCCTCGAGGCATATGGCATCGCCGAAACCGGACTTAATCAACTCATCAAGGCCGCCTACGATACACTTGGCCTGCAAAGCTATCTCACTGCCGGCCCCAAAGAAGTTCGTGCATGGACTATCCATCAAGGTGCTACCGCACCGCAAGCGGCCGGCGTAATCCATACCGACTTCGAGCGCGGATTCATCGCTGCTCAGATAGTTGATTACGACGACTTAGTCACAGCCGGATCAGAGCAAGCCGCCAAAGCTGCCGGCAAGGTTCGGACCGAAGGCAAGACGTATATCATGCAACCGGGCGATATTGTCGAATTCCGTTTCAATGTGTAGTGCGTAGTAAGTAGAAGCGCTCACGATTCCCCTTCGTACCAGCTACTTCACTGTCACGCTTGTCCTGAATTACAAAATACTGGTGTGACCAATCTTCAAAATCTTTCAGTATCTTCCGTCGCACGGAATCATTTTTAATCACGCCTTTGTTCACCTGGTGTTTACCTGCCTCGAACTGGGGCTTGAGCATGGCAACTATCTGAGTATTTTTGTTGCTCAACTCCGTAGCTATATGGGGTAGAATCTCGCGTAAGCTAATAAACGATACGTCCATCACCACGACATCTGGTTTGTCTGTCATTATGAAATCGCGTATATCTGTCTTTTCGTGCAGATCGATACGTACGTCGCTGCGCAGGCTCGGATGCAACTGCTCTGTCCCCACGTCCACCGCCCACACTTTTGTGGCGCCATGCTGCAACGCATAGTCGGTAAATCCACCAGTACTTGACCCGACATCCAGCACAGTTCTACCCCGAAAATCCACACCTAGCAGCTGCGCCACGCTGGCCAGCTTGAGTCCTGCCCTACTCACGTAGCGCTCCTTTTCCTGCAACTTCACGTCGTCTTTGTCACCCACAAATGTGCCCGGCTTGGTAACCACCCTACCATTTACAGTCACGTTACCAAGTCGAATCGTCCCCTCGGCCTGTGAGCGCGTGGGGACAAGTTTGTGGTGCGTCAAATACGCGTCAAGTCGTGTTTTCATCATATATATTGTAACGTATCTGGAGTGTTGGTGCCGAACTCCGTGAGTTCCCTCACGAAGTTCGGCACCGTTGTTCACCTCCCTAGTTTTGCCAGTAGTGGGTCAAGATTCTATGCTGCAGAACTGATTGCATGCGCTGACCGTAGTGGCTGTGCGTACCGCTGCCAGTCCAGAGCAGTCGAGCGCGTCCCGGAGCCGCCGACGATTGTTGCTCCTGGTACCAACGCAGCGCCTGAGGATACGGAATCATCTCGTCCCCAGCCGAGTGGTACACCAGCAGGTCTGCCGGAATCACACGGCCATGGCCGACGAGATCGGTATCGGCAAACACCGCACGCGCAGTCGCAGAGTACAGCGCACGCGGTGTGGCGAATGTGTCAATTGGCAAGCTGAGCAAGCCCAGCGCGCCGAACTCTTCCAGACACGCATTGCGCATCAGGTAGCCCACAGCCAAGCCAATCGGGCGATACAGCGTGTAGACCTGCGGGTACTCACGCGAGATACCTAACACGGCGGCAAACAAGATTCCGCTGTCGACGAAGTCGCCGTCCATCTGCGCCACCACAGCCGACAAGTTTGCCGGTGTGCCACCCGAGAAGTAGGCCGTCACACGGCCGTTCAGCTCGGGTGCATACTCCTGCTGGAACATGCTCGCGCCGTAATTGGACAGACCGCCGCCTGAATACCCGACGTTGATGAAATCAGCGTTCGGATGCACTCGCGAGGCGACCCGCATGGCGTCGAGCACAATATGCCCGGTTTGCCTGGTCGCGGCATACTCGCTATCCAGACCATCGTGATCTGGCACGAGCACGCCGAAGCCTTGCTTGAGGCCCCACGCCAGATCAAACTGCCGACCCGATGCCAACTTGGCACCGGGCTGACACCGCAACCCGAGCGAATCCGTGGCATCGTTGAACACCAGTATATGCTGGGGCTTACTCATCGCAACCGGCAGCAGCAACGTTGCCGTCGCCCAGTCCGCTACGCCGTGACTATCACGGGTGACGAACTTGTACTGCGTCGCACGAACGCGCACACCCACACTCGCCGAAGCTCTCGGCGAGATATCTCGTGCTGCCACCACCACACCTGGTACACCGCTCACGTTCGCCGGCCGATCAAAAAAGCTGTCGGCCAATCGATCTGGTTTGAGTAAGCGCGGCCGAGCCTGACCCGTGGCAAGAATCTGCAATGCAGTCTGTAGCTCCTCGGCTGTCGAGCCCAACGTATTGGCGACAGCTGCCACTTGCATGGCCTCAGGAGCAATGGGCTTCGCCTGCGTCGGCGCAGTGTCGAGCGAAAGGCCCAACACCAGGCCGAGCGCAGCCACTATCGTCACGACGCGAGTCACGTATCGCTTGTGCATATCTCTCCTTACTCGAGAAGGTGTAAAACAACAACCAGGGTTATCTGAACCCTGGTATAATATAAATTATATCATATTTTATGTATTTACACAATTAATGAACCCTGGTGGACATACGTCCACCAGGGTTCATGTGTGAGGGAGAACTACTCTCTCAATCCTCTAACACTCGTTGGGGGCGGACACGCCCTGCAGCCGTGCGTCGAGCCACTGGAGCGCACCTGGCAATCCCGTCACTGCGGCGATGGCATGCTCGCCCGGCGCCAGTCGCAACACAGCGCGCACCCCTAGACGGCACTGCTCTGCGTACAGGTGCTGCGCCATGATAGCCGGGATCCAAAATTCCTGGGCCCCGTTGTACACATACATCGGCATGCCGTAGCGCTTGCCTGGCATGTTGAAGTGCCGATAGATCTTTTGAGCCAGTGGAGAGCGAAACGGATCGGGTATAGCCGACACCGCCTCTACGGGAATCGTGAGCGGCCCCAACATGGCGGCCGGAACCGTGCACAGATCACGGAAGATGGGGGCGGCCCACTTGCCGAGATTGTTCACTCCATCCAGAATCTCTGGGTTTTCCCGAGAGATTCCGTACACTCCCGCGACAAACAATCCCTTGGCCCAGTTGTACCAGGGAGACATGCTCCCCACCAGCACACGTGCATCCACAGGTGTGCCACCGAGAGCCGCACCGACAGCTTGGCGTGCAAGCTCTGGAGCGTATTCGGGCAGCAGTTTGGCCGCACCATTAGTGGCAATCGCTCCGCCACTATAGCCTGTCATACCAAAACGACTCTCGGCGAGCGCCGGCTCAACAGAACGCATGGCGCGTACGGCATCCAGAATCATATGCCCTGCCACCACTGGTTCCGCGTAGGCCATCTTCGGCCCCTGATGATCCGGCAGTAGCGCCACATAACCCCGCTTGATCGCGAGGAGTGTCGTCGGTGGCACATAGTCGGTAGCGCTGGTGGTGAGTGGATCGTATCCGTGTGCCAACGCGTAGCTTGGGGTGCACTTCGCCCCGAGCGCATCGATCGGAAGATTGTTCACCAGTACCGGACGATTCGTGATATCTCCCGGCGGCATGATGATAGTCGCCGTACCGTAGCTCGGCCGCCCTTTTGCGTCCGTACTACGAAACTTGACCTGCACCACACGCTGCGCCTGCCACAAGGTAAACACCTTGCCCGGCCACGACACATCGCGTATCGCGATCACCTGCCCCGGTTTCATACTTGCCAGACCTGGCGGAGTACGGTCAAAAAACGGATCGCCCGTGGGCGTCGGCAACATCGCCTGTGCCACATCATAGTTCGGCGCCGGTACAACATCGTCTACGCCAGGCAGAGCCGATGCTCGACCAGCTGTAGTAGCGATGAGTAGCAACACAGCGATCACAACAATCACACCACTGATCTTCGCTCGCATATCCCTCTCCTTTGAGTGCGAGGATGTAAAGAACGTGTTTGGCGCTAGCGACTATTCACCCTACCAAACGCGCCCCAAGCATACGCCTGAGGCACGCAATGTGCAAGTGTAAGCATTTTTACTGGTAATTCTTAGTTATCACTGGTCGCTCATACACTTGCTTGATGATTTTCTCGCCGGCTTGTTTTTGAAATATGGCAATTGATGAAGTTTCTATGGAAGCACCTTCCTCGAACACTCGACCCGGTTTATCGGTGATATGTGCGTGCCACTCCCTGCCTGTATATGTCTCATCGAAACTGCCGCCAAAATCTTTTACCAAGCCAGCTGTCCGTGAATGCGCCAATACGGACATAATACCGAATAAACGTGATACGGTCACCGGATTTTCATCAGTACCAAAAGTATCTTTCTTCACCACGTGTACACGTGCATCCAAATCCCATACTATTTCTTCTTCTTGGAATGCTTGATCAAATGCCTCCCAGCGCGACTGCACAAGATCAAACCATGGCACGAGCGTGATGTGAGATGGCCACGAATCTACAGGGCCAACCTCCACGGGCTCTACTGGCACCGCAGCCATCAGTCGTTCAGTCGCCATATTCATGTTACTTCTTGCGTTCGCGATACTCGCCCGTAGCAGTATCGACCGAGATGATATCGCCCGTCTTGATAAATGACGGTACCTTCACGACTTTGCCGGTCTCTAGTGTGGCATCTTTCAATACGCTGCTCGTCGTATCACCCTTCACGACGTCCTCGGCGTATGTCACTTCGAGATACAGATTTTTTGGCAGCTCCACGTTGATCACTTTATCGCCAAAGAACTGCAGCGTCAGCTCATCACCTTCTTTTAGATAATCGGCCGCGCTATCTACCACATCAGCACCCAGCTCAAACTGCTCGAAACTCTCTGGATCCATGAAGTTAAACGCGTCGCCACTTTGATACAAGTACTGCACAGTTTTGTTATTCACTTCTGCCGGTTCGATCTTTTCCTGGCCTTTGAACGTCTTTGGAATCACACTGCCGTCGATCAGGTTCTTGAGTTTGACGTTGACGATAGAACCGCCGCGCCCCATCACCTTCTGGCCGTACTCGACGACGCGGTATGGTTTACCGTCGATCTGGCAAACGGTTCCTTTTTTGAGATCAGTTGGTTGGTACATGCATATTCTCCTTCGTTATATTTCGCGGATAGAGCGAACGCACCCCGGAGAGTGCGCTCTACTATCTGCCAACTAGTTGCTAGTGACAAATGGCAGAAGTGCCAAGTGGCGCGCACGCTTGATAGCGGTCGCGAGCTGGCGCTGTTGCTTCACGCTCAAGCCAGTTTTGCCGATTGGCTCAATCTTGCCGTATGGATCGATGTAACGCAGCAGCGTCTTCACATCTTTGTAGTCAAAATACGCAGGCGTATCTTTTTTGAATCGTTTCATAAAATTCCTTTATCTTTGAAAACTTACTAGAAAGGAATCTCGCTCAGGTCGATGGGTTTATCATCGATATTCTCTGGTGCGACATCCTTGGTTTGCTGTCGTGGTGCCGATGAGCCGCCTTGGCTTCCTCCACCGTCACCGTTTGGTCCGTCGAGGAAGGTCACGTCAAACGCAACAACTTCCACGCGAGTACGCTTCTTGCCGGTATCTTTGTCGTCCCAGCTGTCCTGGCGCAAGCGCCCCTGCACAAGGCAGCGACGACCCTTACTCAGATACTGCGCGACCAGTTCACCGGTCTTCTCCCATGCAGTCACATCGAAGAAGTCTGCTTGATCATCTTGGCCGCCGCGGTCGACTGCCAAGCTGAAGCTGGTAACACTCTTGCCGCTACCGGTAGTGCGAACTTCTGGGTCTCGCGTAAGACGTCCCATCAGTATTACTTGATTGATTCCTCGTGCCATAGTCTAACTCCCTTACTCCCTATATTCCTAACTACTTCTCTTCTACGTCTTCACCCTGATCGGCAGCACGCTTCTTGTCTTCAGCGATGAGCGCGCGACCCTTCTCGTCGACAGTTACCAGTAGGTAGCGTAGTACTTCCTCGGTGATGTTGAGCGTGTTGCTGATCTTCAAAGGCGCATCGGCTGGCAGCTTGACGTCCATGTAGACATACACTGCGAAATCTTCACGCTTGATACTGTACGCAAGCTTCTTCTTGCCCCAGTTATCTTCTTTGGTAATTTCACCACCGGCACTCTTGACGATATCGCGCACTTTCGCAAGTGGCTTCTCGATATCTGCCTCGAGGTCGGGGTGAATGAGTACGGTTAATTCGTATTCTTTCACTAGATTTCCTCCTCTGGAATCCTATTGGATGCTTGTATCACTGTACAGGCCGAGTTAATAACACTAGTAATTATACACTAGACCTGTGGAAAAATCCAGTCTCGAGGCTTTTGAAGATTCTTTTATTCAACTGCGCTAATTCGCGTACAATAGATAGTAAGTACTACGTAGAGGAGGTCCCATGAATACTAGATATCGTTATCGTACCAATCTATTCATTGCACTTGTGCTCGGGATCGCAAGCCTGGTTTCGCTACTCGCTGCACACACTCTGTTTGCAGCCCCACCCCAAGCGCCGGTGAGGTATGTTGCACTTGGAGATTCCCGAGCAGCCGCACCTACGTACACATCAGTACTCACAGGCAATGGTTGCGGACAAACCTCGTCATCGTACCCCAAAGTCCTCGCCGGACGCCTTGGCGCCACTTTGATAGACAAATCGTGCACCGCAGCAAAAACAGAAAATATCCTCAGCTCACCACAGCGAACACTGCTCGCCTCGGTGCCAGTACAGATTGACGCCGTTACGAGTGACACCAACCTTGTCACAGTTTCTATCGGCGGAAACGACATCGGTTGGTCGCAATTCGTGGACAAATGTATCAGCATGATACCCGGCATAGACCGCAAGTGCCGAGATGATCAAAATCTACAACCATCAATCGCTACTGCGTTGGCTGGATTACAGCCAAAAGTAGAAGAAGTCTTACAGGTAGTAAAAAATCGTGCACCGACTGCACAAGTAGTACTTGTTGGTCATGGCGGACTCTACGACTCCACTGGATGTGCGTTCCAGGCAGGCTATAGCAATGCCGACGGACCCATTGTTACCGGTTTCTTCGCTCAGTTCAATGGCACGCTCAAGACTGCCGCAGATAATCAAGGTGTAACTTTTGTCGATGTCGACACGCCAGCCCAAAACGGCCACGATGTCTGTAGCGGTTCTGAGCGCTGGTTCAATGGCGACGCCCCCGCTTCGCTATATCAGACACGCCACCCCACCCCTCTCGGCAGCAGCGCTATAGCAAATCTGATCTACAACTCTCTATAAGCAGATACGAAAAGGAGCTCGCCAACTAGGCCGCTCATCCCAACAATACGTTGGCGAGTTCCTAGTCGACGAGCTCTCCAGAGAGTCCGCTAGTGTTACTGCAGCAGCCCAGACACGCGACCCGTCTCACGCTCAGCGTCGAGTCGCATCATCACTCGATCGTCTTCCGAGATCGAGCCAATGAGTTTACGAATTACCGGCCGAGCCACGGTAGGCAGAGTGGCAAGCGGCACCACCCGAGACTTCGGGTACTGCCGATACAGCTCAGCGTACATGCCACCGCGCCCCATCTGGACAAGGCTACGGATTGCAGGTCGTGCCGATGCGTGCCGGTTGAGTACGCGCGCCGCACGCTTATTGCGTGCGAGCAACGTCCGTGCGAACTCCAACTTGGAGAACCACTGTGAGAGCTGGGTGCCCTCGACTTGTGCAAACTTCATGCAATGGAACTCCCATCCGGTGCCAGCATACTCGCCTTTCAGCGAGTTGATGTATGCCTCGAGTGCTGCCTTCGCCACATTGTAGATGGTCATGTCGACAAAGCACGCGTCGCTCGCCGCCGAACCCGCACCGATGAAGATGCATTGATCAGCGGCGAACGACTCAGCCAGTTGGAACGTATATGACGTGCCTTTGACGGTCACGTCCATCGCCCTGGCGAAGGCTTCCATATCTAAATACATGGCAGTCGAGGGGGCGAAATACCCTGCCCCCGCCATCACATAAGACAACTTGTTGCCGGCAAGGAAACCTGCGATTGCCGGTGCCAAATCGGCCATCGAAGCATCGTCCGTGACGTCGGCCTGAGCCGTGAAGACATCCTTCACGCCCATCCCAACACACTTGGCAACGAGTTCACCGTTGGCGACACGCTCGTCGATGTCGATGAGAATTGCACCCGCAATCCTCATCTCACAGAAAAAGTTGAGCAGTTGCGCGCCTAACCCCTTCGGATCAGCGACACCGGTCAAGAGAACGTACTTGCCCTCCATGAAGTCCTTGTCAACCAACTTCGCGTCGGCGATATTGTTGTAGGTCTTCGAAACAAACGACATGAAAACTCCCTGGTCGAGGTATGTTGCTATTGCCTGAATCTAGCTAAAACTCTCAAAAAACACCCTAGCCCGGAGGCGAAGATGCCTCTCGAGTCGAGATGTATATATTATACACCAAAGATATTATTTTGTCAATTACCTTAATGCTTATTCACCACTGTTAAGGTCGTCAAGACTACTAATCAGCACCTCGCGAGGACGGGCACCGTCAGCCGGTCCGATTACGCCTTGTTCCTCGAGCTCTTCGATCACACGAGCAGCGCGTGCGTAGCCAATACGTAGACGACGCTGCAGCAAGCTCGTGCTCGCCTTTTTACTCTCTACCACCACGCGCACGGCATCTTTGTACATATCATCAGTACCGTCACTGTCGAAATCCATCACCACACCACCCTTGCCGTTGAGCTGCACGGGCTGCGCCACAATCTCGTCGTTATACTGCGGTGCGCTCTGCATGCGCAGATGATCGGTAATCTTGAGCACCTCTTCATCCGTCACCCACGCGCCCTGCACGCGCTTCGGTTTGCCCATCTGAGCAGTCTTCATGAGCATATCACCCTGGCCGAGCAGCTTCTCGGCGCCCATCACATCCAGAATCGTACGGCTGTCCACCTGACTCGCCACTGTAAAGGCGATACGCGCCGGTACGTTGGCTTTGATAAGGCCGGTGATGACATTGACACTCGGACGCTGCGTCGCCAATACCAGGTGGATACCAACAGCACGAGCCTTCTGCGCTAGGCGCACGATCAGCGCCTCTACATCGCGAGCTGCCAGCATCATCAGGTCAGCCAGCTCGTCGATTACGATTACGATGTACGGCATTGTGCCCTCTTCGTGCTCCTGCATATTACCTTCTTCGTCTTCGACGGAGATTTTGCGACCACGCTGCGCCAAACGCTTATTGTAACTCTCTATCTCACGCACCTTTTCTTCGGCCAGCAATTTGTAGCGGCGCTCCATCTCATTGACAGCCCATTTGAGTGCACTTACGGTCTTTTCAGGCTCGTTGATCACTGGTGTCAGCAGATGCGGAATGTCTTCGTACGGTGCCATCTCGACCTGCTTCGGATCCACCAAAATCAGCTTCATCTGGCTCGGACTATTGCGGTAGAGCAAGCTCGTCAGAAGCGTATTGATCATCACAGATTTACCAGAGCCCGTCTGACCGGCAATCAGCAAGTGGGGCATCTTGTTGAGCTCGCCGACTACGGCATGACCAGAGATATCCTTACCTATCGCAAAACTGAGCGGCTGGGTACTCGTCTTCCACTGCTTGGATTCCAGAATGCCGTACAAACGCACGTCGGCCGCACGCAAGTTTGGCACTTCAATGCCCACAGCTTTTTGACCAGGAATTGGCGCTTCCATACGCAAACTCTGCGCAGCCAGATTGAGTGCGATATTGGTCTCCAATGCCGTAATACGGGTCAGTTTGACACCACTTGGCGGCTTGAGTGTATATTGCGTCACCTTTGGTCCGACATTGGCACCTTCCATCTCCACATCGATGTTGAACTCGCTCAAAGTATCTTTGATCGTCTGAGCACTCTGCTGGACATCACCTGGATCGGCTGGTTTCTGCTTCTTTTCTAGTAGATCGAGACTTGGTGCCTGCCAGTTCGGGTCGTTAACAGCTACTAGTGCCTGCTTCTCCTCGGCAACCTTGTCCTGCTGGACACTACCACGTAGGCTCGACAGGCGTGGTTTTGGTTTCTCTTCCTCGGCATCGGCTGTCACCATACCTTTGAGTTTGAGCTCGGCGATATCGTTCGATTTGTCTTCGTCTTTTTTGTCTTTTTCACTGCCACCAAACTTCAAGCGAATACCAGTGCTTTTGGTCGCTTCTTCTGCATTTGCTTTTTTGATCACCTCTTTGTTGGTACGCTCTTCTTCGCGCATATTGGTACTAATCCAACCCCAGACACGACTGATAACAGTAAACGGCGACACGCGCAGTACAAATAGCACGGTGATAACGATGAGAACCACATAGATAAACCCTGCTACGGTCGGGCTCACCATCGGCAGCATGACATTATCATTGAGTGTAGCGCCCACCCAGCCACCAGTAGCATTACCTGAACCATCTTGCATAAGCCCAAAGAGACCGGCACACCACACTACCAGAAGTGCAGTTGAAAGTTTGGTCATGAGCGCCAGTTTGTTGTTACTAGCGCGGAAAGTCTCCACAGCCAGGTACGTAAATAAGATTGGCAGCACATAGACCGCATAACCGATAAACTCCAGGCTCATCGCTTGCACCCAATCGAGCACCGGCCCGCCCGCGCCAAACCACGCCACAATATAGAGTATCGAAACGACGATGAGCGCTACGGCGCCAACTTGCGCCCAAAAACCAGCCGGCAACATGTGTTGTGGCTTGGACGGTGCAGCTTTTTTACCCCTAGTGGTTTTCTTCTTTTTTGCCATTAGCTCTAGTATACTACTGTTTTTGTCGGTTTCGTGCAGGTGGACGTGGTGTTATTTCCTACGCTACTCTGCGGCGAATGTTTGTATTGTAGCACAAAATACCACAATTTGCAAGCTTCTTATGGTTGCATCTTAGCGCATCACCACCTACTCTACAGGTACGTCCCGACAACCAAAAGGATAGGACATGACACCTAGTAACCATCATGATGACATCCACCCGTGCGATGTGCATCGTCTCATAGTACAAACTACAGAGAGAGGACGACTCATACTCGAATCTCGTCAAGCCAAGAACGGCGAACTATTCTTCGCACTTCAGACGGTCTACCCAACTGGTAATCAATGGGACCTCCTGCATATGTTTGCCCTCGAGACAGCTGCAAGCGGAGCGCACCCACTTCAACCAGAGGTACGTGCACGAATACGCAAGTTCCTCGAGAACTGTCACGATGTGCCCATACTCGTCGTCGGCACTTGGCGAGCTCGTTCGGCGCCGCTAGCAGTCGGCGAGGCAGTCTGCGCAGTACTCGACGGCACCGATATATCGTTCGAACTCGGTGCGCTCCAGCAGGTCATCTCCGTCCAGCTCTATCAGGACTAAGCACCCCGCCACCTACGAACTCACCCCGCTCGTAGATAGAGAGCGGGGTGAGTTTACTTTATGAAGCTTCTTCTGGCAGCCTAACAGAATCAAGATCTATGACTTGGCGTGGATAACGACGATAGTACAATATGAGCCCCACCATCAGCGCATACAGTGTCGCCCATAGACCGTTGAATACGATAAGTAGCGGCTGATGAATCGAAATCATATATACAAGCGATACGAGCTGTGTGCCACACCACAGCGACCAAGTGGCTACACTTAGTTCGTCTGAGCGACCGCTGCGAATGAGCTGGCGCACTTGGGAGCCGCTCGCCACCAGAGCGACAGAACCGGCCAGTGAGTAAAGAATTTCTATCATGTTATCTGTTTGTATTTGATTGTTACTATAATTTAATAATAGCATAAACATTATAATAAGTCAATACACCGAGCATTGCTCGATGTATTTGGTATGCAAACCTAAGGCTAGTAGCCGCGCGTATCAGCCTTGGCGCGAGGCTCGATTGCATCGCTGTCTGGCACTTGCTTTGGCGGAAACTTCTTGGCTGCTGGCGCCGCAAATGGCTTCACTTGACCGTCGGTCGCTGGGCGATTATTGCCACGCTGTTGACGATTATCGCGGTTACCGCCACCCTGCTGCTGGCCACCCCCACCACCAATCTCGTTGATAACAGGAATCACGATCGGTGTACGACGCGTCTGGTCATAGAGGAGGTGTGTAATTTCGTCTTTCAGCTCCTTCTTCAGCTGATCCATATCAGGGCGCCTGCCACCGAAGCTGCGCTGCACTTTTTGCTTCAAATACTGACGCATCAAATTCATCAGCTCCTCGCTATCGCGCAGGTAGATAAAGCCGCGGCTGATGATATCCGGGCTTGTGAGCAAGCGACCGCTTCCCTTGTGCACTGTTAGCACCACCACAAACATACCTTCCTGAGACATATGAATACGGTCTTTGAGGACTACTTCCGATACGACTGCGCCGCTGTCATCGTACATGATGCCACCGACCGGGATACGGCCGTTTTTCTTGGCACCATCGGCAGTAATTTCGATAACATCGCCACTGTCGCAAACAAAGATATTGCTGCGTGGGATGGCGCATTCTTTCTCAGCCAGCTCGGCATTATGCACCAGCATATGAAATTCACCATGAATTGGCATGTAGTACGTAGGGTTCAACGCACTGATAAGTTTGACGTGATCATCGTAGTAGCCATGACCACTAAGATGGAGTGGGCCGACGCCAGTAAGGTGTGATTTGCCGTTTTGCACCACGTCACTACCCTCGCGCATGAGACCATCGACTGTGCGTACCACATACTTCTCGTTGCCCGGAATCGGGTTGGAGCTAAAGACGACGACGTCGCTGTTTTTGATCTTGATGTGTTTGTGAGCACCAGATGCCATACGGTTGAGCACAGCGTTGAACTCGCCCTGGCTACCAGTACAGACGATGGTAACTTTGCCATCGGGCATCTTCACGATGTCTTCCATCTTCACTACCACGTCTTTTGGCACTTTGATCACACCGGTGCGTAGGCCTACTTCGACGTTCTGGATCATACTATAACCGGCGAAAGCGACTTTGCGACCGCTCTTCTTTGCCTCGTCCAAAATACCCTGCATACGGTGAAGCTGCGAGCTAAAGCAGCTGATGATGAGGCGATTGCTTGGATACTTCTCCATCACCTGGCCGAGGCTCGCTTGGATCTCCGGCTCACCGTGATTGTGCGTACCTTCGCTTTCGCAGTTGGTCGACTCGTTCATAAGCATCAGGATGCCTTCTTTGGCACTGATTTCTGTCAGGCGTTCCAGATCGAACTTCTTGCCATCGACAGGATTTTCTTCGAAACGCCAGTCACCAGTGTCGACTAGGACACCCATAGGAGTGCGGATCACGACAGCAGTCGCATCTGGAATGGAGTGATTCACTCGGACAAGCTCGATATTGAAGCTATCGCCGATTTGCACGCGCTCATGTGATTCTGGATCCATCTCGTTGTACGCAGGTTCGTAGCCACTTGTGGCCTCTTCCATAGTGCGTTTGACCATGGCCAGCGTGAATTTACTACCATACACAGGTGCAGGCAGCTGATGAATAATGTGACGGAAGGCACCGATATGATCGAGGTGACCATGAGTGAACACCCAAGCGCGCACCTTGTGCTTGTTTTCGAGCAGATAGGTGATATCCGGGGTGATGTAGTTGATGCCCGGGTAGTCGCTGCCTGGGAACAAGAAGCCACAGTCCACCACGATAATGTCGTTGTCGTATTCGATCGCCATCATGTTTTTGCCGATACCCATCTCGCCGAGACCACCGATAGGCATCACCTTGAGCACTGGACCTTTGGTACGGGGCTGGCGCTTCCACTCAGCTGTGCT
Organism: Candidatus Mycosynbacter amalyticus; assembly: GCF_025273655.1. GTDB lineage: Bacteria > Patescibacteriota > Saccharimonadia > Saccharimonadales > Saccharimonadaceae > Mycosynbacter > Mycosynbacter amalyticus. Next base: position 143,768 of record NZ_CP045921.1, on the reverse strand, counting down.
AAACTGGCGACCGTCGTAGCCGTTGTAGATAGATTTGTTCACTGGCACATCGATCATGTGCTGGCTGGCGCGGACATTGACGTTTTCGCTAGTGCGGCGCTGTGCACGGAACACTTCGCCCTTGCGTGTGCTTGTCTGGTTCAGTGCGGCGATGTTAGATTTTTTCTTTGGTTGCCCAGATGCAGGGCGCTTGCTCAGATCATCTGATTGAGCGTTTGAGAGTCTTCGTTGACCCATATAGTTTGTTTCTCCTTTTCAGCAAGTACTTTCGTGGATTGCTGAGTTGTATCATTTAGGTAATATGCGTATTAAATATGCGAGGATTGGGTGGTCAGTGTTCGGTCGTTTCCCCTTTGAAAGTACTCTTATGATAGCAGACGAAGCTTAAGAAGTCAAGCATGATATTGACTTTTATTGATTTTTAGCGTATAATATATAATATATCTGAGGTTAGCAGCCAGCTATTTCCAGATAGAGCCCACCCTACATCTAGGAGATATCATGCCCGAGTATGGCTTGAACTACCAGGAGATCTGTGAGCTACGACGCGTATGCACCCAGCTCGACAATCCCGTGCGTTTCGAAGAGTACTTCGCGCTGCGTGACATCGAGTTTACGCACGCAGATGTACTACTGGCGCTCACACTGCCGCTTCCAGCCAGCGAGCACCAGCGGCTCAAGCGTGCCGGCGGTTCAATGGAAGAGCTCGAAGTCCTCACCCAGGCGCTCTACGACGCCGACAAGTTCCTCGATCATGTCGAAGAGGCACTGGCAGAGTACATTCACCTGCGCTGCGCCAAGTCCATTCCGCGCAGCAAAGCGATGGACGCGCTGTTCGCGAAGTACGGCCTCACATTGCCTCTTCCCTGCACGATCATCTAGGCTCCATCCCGGCCATCACAACCAGTGATGTGCCGGGTGCTTCATTTCTAGGTGGTTTCTGCCAGCTTCGCCGCTGCCAAAAAGTCATCTATGAGCGTCTGCCGCATCCCGCCGTTATACAATGCTGCCGCAGGATGATAGAGCGGTATCACGAGGAATTCATGTTCACGATATTTCACCTTGCGTGCATGACCATGGTCACGCGAAATATGCAGATCCGGGATAAAGCACATTCCACTGTGTCGCCCCAGGGTAATGACGACTTTTGGATTGATAATTTCGAGCTGGCGCATGAGATATGGCCAAAATTCGCGCTTTTCTTCCGGTGTGGGGTCACGGTTATTTGGCGGTCGATACTTCACGATATTTGTGATGTACACATCTCTGCGCACTAGCCCTGCCGCTTCGAGCATCTCGTTCAGAAAACGCCCGCTTGCCCCTACAAATGGCAACCCCTGTTCGTCCTCTGCCTTACCTGGTGCTTCTCCAACAAACACAATATCAGCATCCGGGTTACCATCGCCCATTACTAGTTGTGTCGCACTCGCCGCCAGATTGGGACAGATTTTTTGTGTAAGTAACTGTTGCCGCAGCTCATCGAGCGTCGATAGTGTATCCATATATGATCAAGTATACTAGATTTGCTCGTTTGCGACTCTCGTATGAGTAGCTTATACTACCAACAAGCATGAGCACAATACTTGATACACTCGCCCGCTCCACGGATTACCTCGACTACGGAGTGATTATTGCTGATAATCAGTATAAAATTACACGCATCAATGATAAAGCAAGACAGCTTCTTGGAGTTCAAGGCGAACCGACGGATCTGCACGAAATCGCAAGTGTATTGCCACAGCACACACAGTTCATGGAACACGTCATCCATTGTGGACCTAACCGGTTAACCTGCAACTTTGGAGATCTCGACGTACACGAATCACATCTGTCAGTCTACTTGTCCCCGATCTTCGACGAACAGAGTAAGCTTCTCGGACGGCTGCTCTCTATTCACGATAAATCAAGTGATCAAAGCGCCAAGCTTATCCCTGCCCTCGTCCACGAACTCCGCACGCCGCTTACTGCTGTGCGTGGCAACGCATCACTACTCCAAGAAGATTTCAGCCAGCTCTTTGCTGAAGAAGTGCCAAGGCAGCTCATCGGTTTCGTGCGTAGCGGCAGCGAAGATGTACTCAATATGGTAAACAGCATCCTGGAGATGGCTCGACTTGAAGATGGCCGCGCGACGTTTGATCTCCAGGTCGTACAAATTGGCGCGCTTATCACAGAAGCTGTACAACCACTCACAGTGCTCGTACAGCAGCGTAATCTTGCCCTCTCCGTGCAACAGTCTGAGTTACTTGGCTACCCTGTCGTCGGCGACCCAGCCAAGGTGCGTGAAGTCCTGACCAATCTTGTGAGCAATGCTATCAAATTCACTCAAGCTGGTAGCATAACTATCTCGCTTGCCGCGAGTCCCACCATGATCGAAGTTTCCGTGACAGACAGCGGTGCGGGTATCCCACCAGAAGAACAAGCGTCTCTCTTTGGCAAATTCTTCCAAACATCCAATAATCCACTTCGCGGCGACTCATCTAAAAGCACTGGGCTCGGGCTCTACATTACAAAGCTTATCATGCACCACATGGGCGGGGATATTTATCTCAAACAATCCACGCTCGGTCAAGGTTCCACCTTCAGCTTCACCCTCGACATCGCTACACCAGAGCGCCAAGCGGCTATGCAACAGCAACTTACTGACCAGGCACAGGGCGTGAAACACGTCAAACTTCCTGACCAGGCATCAGATTCAACCCAGCCTAAAACCAAAAAGTGGCCGTGGTTAAAGTAGCAAAATCCCGCTCACGAATATGAGCGGGATTTTTGCGGGATAAACCGATTACTCTGCGTCCTTAACCGAAAGACTCAAGCGTCCGCGCTCATCGATACCAGTCAGCTTCACCTTCACTATCTGACCTTCGCTTAGTACATCCGTCACATTTTCGACTCTACTATCACTGAGCTGCGAGATGTGTACCATGCCATCAATACCAGGCAGGATGTTCACAAATGCGCCGAAGTCTTTGATTGTCACAACCTTGCCTTCGTAGATACGACCCACTTCTGGTTCCTCGGTAAGACTACGGATCCAGTCGAGTGCCTTTTCAATGTTCTTGGTATCAGCAGCAGCTACAGTGATTAAGCCGTCCTCTTTGATATCGATCATGGCACCGGTCTCGGCGGTAATCTTGTTGATCACTTCACCGCCCTTGCCTATCACCGCACCGATCTTATCTGGGTTGATCTTAATCTTCTCAATACGCGGTGCATATGGGCTCAGTGTTGGCTTAGGTGCCGCCAGTGTCGTGAGCATGTGCTCGAGGATATGTGCGCGACCTGGTGTGGAGGTGCGAATAGCCTGCGCTAATACTTCTACCGGCAGTCCATGCAACTTCATGTCCATCTGCACGGCGGTAATGCCCTTGGCAGTACCTGTTACCTTGAAATCCATATCACCCGCGAAGTCTTCGGCATCGGCGATGTCACTCAGCACGTACGGTGTTTCACCGTCCATCATCAATCCCATGGCGATACCGGACACCGGCGCCTTGATTGGCACGCCAGCATCCATGAGCGCTAACACGCTCGAGCAGGTGGCGGCCATCGATGTTGAACCATTTTGGCTCATTATTTCTGTCACACTGCGGATAGCATATGGAAACTCTTCCTCAGTCGGCAGGACTGGCAGTACAGCACGCTCCGCCAAGTAGCCATGGCCAATTTCGCGACGGCCTGGACTACCAAGGCGACGCACTTCACCAACCGTGTAGCCAGGGGCATTGTAGTGGTGCATGTAGCGACGTTCGCCGTCGCTCACTTCCATCGTGTCGACGATTTGCGCGTAGCTCAGTGGCGCCAGCGTGACAATGTTCATGCCCTGCGTGACACCACGGGTGAAGATGCTTGAACCGTGTGTGCGTGGCAATATACCCACTTCGCTACTGAGTGGGCGAATCTCGTCGAGCTTGCGTCCGTCTGGACGCGTCTGTGATTCTACAATACCGCGGCGCACGTCTTTGTGGAGCGACATTGTGAACGCTTCGTCGTATTCGTCGTGCAGTGCTTCATACTCGTCGCCGTGCTTGGTAGTCATCTCTTCGTGGAAGCTCCAACGCAGTTCGTTGACCATTTCGTTGCGCTCCGGGTATGGACGGTGGAGTTTGGTACCAAGCTTCTCGTGAGTCCACTCGTCTACCTCTGTCTGGATAGCTTCGTTTGGCAGCACGAGTTCATACTCCATGGCCTCTTTGGCAACCTTGGCGGCCAATTCTTTCTGCAGGGCAATCGCCGGCTGCATAGCTTCGTGAGCCCACGCGATCGCGTCGATCACGACTTCCTCGTCAACTTGGTCAGCACCTGCCTCTACCATCACGACACCGCTTTCGATGCCAGCTACCACGAGGTCGAGGTCGCTCTGCTCGCGTTCTTCCGGACTCAGGAATGCTTTGAACTCACCATTGACGCGACCCACGCGCAGACCAGCCACTGGGCCGTCAAACGGTGCGCCGCTGATAGAGAGAGCTGAGCTCGCAGCGATCATCGCCACCATGTCTGGGCGGAAGCTTGGGTCCATACTAAGGACGCTCGCCACCACCTGCACTTCGGCACGGAAGCCTTTTGGAAACAGTGGACGAATCGGTCGATCGATAATGCGACCAATCAGGATGGCTTCGTCACTCGGGCGACCTTCGCGTTTGATGAAGCGGCTGCCACTAATTTTGCCAGCTGCATACATTTTTTCTTCATAATCCACACTGAGTGGGAAATAATCGAGCTTGACCGGGCGGCTGCCGATTTGCGTCGTACCGAGCACTACGGTGTCACCGTATTTTACAAGTACACTCGCAGTGGTGCGGAACCCGACGCGGTTGACTTCGAGTGTCAGCGTCTTGCCGGCCAGCTCAGTACTGACAGAGATAATTTCTTTGCCATTTGGATTGATAGTAGACATATTCTACTCCCTTCTTGGTTGTGCGGAGAGTAACAGGGGAAAAAGTTCAGGACTGTAAACTTTTATCTCTATCACCGTCCGCTATTAATACTCTTCCATTATATCGTGCCTGGCGCATGATTGCTACAGATAGACTCATGCAAGAAAATAGCCCGCAGGCCATTTCCGGACTGCGGGGGTTGAAAGAAGCACGCGCGTTCAGTCTAACATCAGTTGCGCTGCACCCACATGACAGCAGGTTCTTCGGCGATGACGACATTGTCACGTGAGATAGTCAGTCCACCTGACTGCACCACATAAGCATAGTTGTCACTCGTAGTAGCCACGTACTGATCGTGTGGAGTATTGAACACCTCACCTATCGTAATTCCTCGACCACTACGCTCACCTCTGTAATAAAGCACGACGCCGCTACGACAAATCACCACCCTTGAGCCGCCGTCATGTGCGGTTGTGATGAGAATTGCCACAGCCACATCACCGGAGTCACATCGTGCGTAGCCAGTAGTAAAGCCTCGCCCATCGGCACTCGCCGCTGAGGTATTTGTGCGAGATGTAGGCAACGGTGCTACGACAATAGTTGAGGTCGCGACTGTCGTTGATGTTTCCACTTTCGTCTCGGTCACACTTGTCACCACAATCGTGGTAGTCGATGGCGCAGTCGCGCCACCACTACAGCCAGTTACTGTGCATATGAAGGCCACGACTACCGTAACCACCACACAATATCTCATTGTTTCACCATTTCTGTCGAAGTTCACTGTCCATGTAGGAATCTCTAATCTATAAAAAAGAGCGTATAACGCCCCCTTATATAGATATCACTTTTATATCACAGGTAGCTTCCGATAAACAAACTGCGCGTCACGCGACAAAGCGTAGGGCTAAGAACTTCATGTTACGCATTAACAGTGCACTGTTCTGATTTCTACCGCCAGCACTCCACAATCCACTTGCTCGTTAGTAGAGTAATATTTATTGTACTCATCGGCCGCTTCAACGACGGACGCAGCATGCGGAATAACGCGTCTATAGCCTTCGGCTTGGCATAGACTCAAGAAATTGGGATACTCACGTATTACCACGATTTTCACTCGAGCCTGATCCAGCTCGCCGTCGCAGAGTACGCCGTCTTGATCGCGAATATCCCGGCGCAGTTTGATAATATCTCCCACGCAATATTGAGCAAATTTGCCCCGCTTCAGACGGCCCTCCACCGTCTTACGGCCAGCGATGATATCATCGAGCAATTTTGATTCACGACCGGATTCCCAGATTGTCATGCAGGTCATTATACCACTCACACACTTATGCTTGCCTCCGACACCCGCGAGAGCTACAATAGCCCCAACCCCGAGAGAGAGGAAACTCATGAGACCAAAGGGTAAGCCCAACGCCAAACAGCGGGGCGAAATCAGGAAGCGCCGCCGCAAACGAGCGGAGCGTCGAGAAGCCACCAAAGCTACGCGAGAAGCTCGCAACGAGCGTATGCGTAGCGAAGGGCATCTGGGGTGGGTCGCACCTCCCCCTCGATGGACATGGTGACTTCCAACAGGACTCCGGGGCGTACAAAACAGTACACCCTGGAGTCCGCAAATTCACTACTATGACAAATCACTTCACCGCACATGACACTCACGATAGCTTCGAGACAGATCGAGGTGCACTTCGGCACGAAACCAACCGGAGTGAAGAACTATACGGCTTCCTACGTACACTGACTACTATTGCCTTGGATCAAACACGCCAACTCCCAAAGCCAGTATTCGAGCTCGACGACACGGAACAGCAACAAGTGATTGAACGAGTCAATGCCTACTGCCGCTACGAGTTCAACCAGGTACCCGAACTCCACGGTCTTGCCATCAAAGCATGTGGCACTGGTATGATGTTCCTGGCAGACGACGACGGCGTCATCATGGGAGCTGAGCAAATATATGAGGGTGATGTAATCACAGGATTAATCTTAGACCCGTGTATCTTCCCCGTGCCAACCATCGAATGTCTCGCAGTGAGTGGTGATGGTAAGATTCCAGTTGACGACCAGACATTGTCTGGAGTGATTACACTACAGGCGGGCAAACTTACGAGAGTATCCGACACTCAACCAGGTGCTGCTGAAGTATATGACCTAGCCAATTTTCAGGTTTCTCTGCCGCTCGCTCACTACCTCAGATTTGCAGTAGACGCGTAATCCAAACTAGCGTACATTGCGTCGGCGAAACACCGCCCACGCCGCCACGAGCATAATCACTGTCACGAGTAGCAGCACCAACACATCTTTTTTCGCGATGCCATACTGCACTATATCGGTCGCCGGGAAATAGTGGATGAGCGAAAATTTCTCGTAATCCGCTAGCCAGTCCACTACGCTACCAAATGTCGATAAGATGAAACTGCCGATAATCACCAATATACTCACGAGCGACGTCACGCCTTTGTTACCCGTCATCATGCCTATGGCGAACGCAACAGTACCATATGTCACCATAAGTAGCCACGTCATCAAACCTAGTTTCAAAAATGCCGTAAATTCCAACTCAGCACCTGTCGTCACCGGTACAGTGATATAAATACCCACACCCAGACCAACCACTGCCACTAGCGTGATAATAAGAAGCGCCACCCATTTCTCGAGCAATAGACGCGTGCGGCTAATCGGCAGCGCCAGCACTGAGCGCAGCTCACCACTGCGCTCTTCGTTGGTACTAATCCCCTGTGCCAATATAATCGCCATGATGCCGGCGATGAGTGGCAAGCGAATATCGAACAGCTGCGACGCCAGGTAGGTATCAAACGATTTCAAGTACGTCAGATTGCCAATCAAACCTTCAAACGCCTTTGGCATATTTGCTACTAGCGAATCTAGCGCGCCATCCTGATGCATGGCCGGGTAGAAGCTTGTCATAAGCGCTGCAAACGCCGTAAATCCGAGTGTCCAACCCAATGTAAACCATCGGCGATCCCAGAGAGTTTTGAGTAATACGCTATTCATCGTCGGTCTCCGGTTTCTTGTCGTTGTAGATATGTTTAAACTCTTCTTCGAGTGTACGTTCGGTAATCTCGATATCGGCCACGTTTTTTTGCTCAGCTACCCACGCTAGCAGCGCATCTACATGACCAGTGTAGCTAAAACTCAACTCATACAATTCACCTACTCGTTTCGTCTCAACAGCCGTGGCATGTTTGGGCGCCTGCGCTTCGGTACGTGTCTGTAGCATCACCGTCTTGCCGGCTCGTGCAGCTAGGTCAATCTGTGTCAGATCTTCGACGACTTTGCCCTCTTTCATAAGTAGCACGCGCGTACAGACTTCCGCTACTTCCTGCAAATAGTGCGACGACATAAATATAGTTGTGCCGCGGGCCGATTCGTCTCGGATTGTCTCCAGGAACGCCTCTTGCATCACGGGGTCCAGCCCGCTGGTTGGCTCATCGAGCACGATCAGCTGTGGCTGTGTCACGAGAGCTGCCACCAGCGCTATCTTTTGCTTGTTGCCGCGCGATAGCGAGCTGATCTTTTTGTCCAGCTGTGGTTTAAAAATCTTATAGAGCTCTTCATAGCGCTTGGCATGCTTTTTGCCACCAGACTGAGTCATCACAAATTTGATGTATTGCCGCCCAGTCATTGATTCGGGCAGCTCCATGTCACCGGCAGCATAGCCAATACGTGCATGCGACACATGCGCATTTGCTGGCGTTACAGGCTGGCCAAAGACAGAGATAGTACCATGATTTGGCGAGATAAATCCAAGTAACATACTGATCGTGGTTGTCTTGCCAGCGCCGTTTTCACCTACAAAACCAATTACTTCACCCGAGGCCACGTCGAAAGTCACATCGTCGACTGCTTTAAATTTACGGTAGCGTTTCGTCACGTGCTCCAGCCGGATTAACGGCTGCGGGGTTTCTTGTGTCATACTGACCACTAGTATAACATCTTATAACACAAGCAGTATCAGGATTTCACACCAATACCCGAAGCGCCAATAGCCACTAGGCCTTTGGTGCCCGCCGCTAGCTTATCGTAACGCACGCGCAGTATACCATCATCACCCTCGTTGCCGCCAATTGTCACTATCGTATCACCGCGCACTTCGAGCACCATGGCCACATGCTCCGAGCTGCCACCGTCTGGTGTCTCACCGAAATAAAATGCCACATCACCCATCTGTGGTTTGTAGCCATCGCCAATTTCATGATACGCGCCCTCTTGTTGGTAATACGTCATGAGTGTCTGTACGCCAGGAATACGCCAGTATTTGGTGTCGGGATGCACAAACGGCGTGCCTGCTTGGTTAAATACCCAGCTTATGAAATCACCGCACCACGACTCCTCAAAACCTTCGGTGTATTTCATCACTGTCTTGTCATAGTTAATCGGGTTTTTCTGGTATTCTTGTTGCGCTAGTGCCAATACGCGTTTCTGCGTATCGCTAAACCCCGTCGTCTCGATCACTGGAAAATCCGTTCGCGTCGAACTCAGCACCGCTTGCTGGGTCGACTCTACAGCCGGTGCCGTATCACGATGAGCCGCCAGCTGCCACACGACACCACCTACTACCAATGTAGCGACTAGTAGGCTGAGTTTTCGCCGACTCCAGACACGCTTCGGTGGAGTTGTAGCTACCGGCCGCCGGCGTCGAACTTGATAATTCCTATTCACTCTCATAATTGTGACACGATATAGGCCTGGATACCAGAGTATACACCCGCTCCGGCCGCTGGTACCAATGCCGACTGGCCATCATATGAAGTGTAATCCGCCAAGAGTGAGCCACCGGTCGCATCGGTACGAATCGATACGAGCGAGAGTGTCGACGAGGTACCGAGATCGTACAATCGACGGATCTGCCCTACGCTCAAATCAGTCGTCACATTGCCCTGTAGACTCTGCACTAGCTTGGCCAATGTGGTCGGATTCACGATGGCTGTGCTATGCGTGATCTTGGTCAGTAGCGCCTGGGCAATTTTGCGCTGGTAAGCCTGCCGGTCGAAGTCGCCGTTTGGCAAACCGTAAGCTATGCGCCCATCGTACGTCGGATCGTTGCGTGACCGCGCCAGCAGCAGCGCCTGTGTACCGTCGAGGTGCTGCACACCATTGCCGACACTGAAGCCAATCATCGGGTCATAGATACCCCGTGGATCATCGCTCTCGATTGTCACATCGATACCACCTACGGTGTCGATCATATTTTTCAATGCGCCGTAATTCATGAGCACTGTGTGATTAATCGTCAGACCCGTTACTTCTTGTACTACGGATTTCAGCCCGTCCATGCCGCCGCTTAAATACACCGCATTGATCTTAGTACTCATACCGTCGTACGTTACCCACAAATCACGCGGAATACTTACCAGTGAAATCTTCTTAGTAGTCACATCGATACTCGCCACCATCAGCGAATCGGTCAGTTCTGCCCCGCTATGTCCCGGATCGTCAGTCGAATTACCCGCGATCAATATATTTACTCGCCCAGTCTCTTCGCCATTTAAAGGTTCGGCTTTGAGTATGTCGGTGAGTTTACCGCTCGACGCTACGCTTGCTACCGCCGCATCGGCGGTGTGATACAAGCTATATACATACACGCCACCACCCACGACACCAAGTGTCACTAGACTGCTCAGGATTATTTTGAAAGCCAAAGGTATCTTCATACCTCGAACTATAACCAGGCCGTCACAAAATAAACTGAAAGGTTGTGTTACGTACGAGACACAGAGATATCATCTATCCAGATGTTGCCGATGGTGCCGCTGTTGCCAACACTAATACCAACACTTGTATTGCCCGTTGTAAGCGTATAGCTACATGTAACTTGAGTCCAGTCGGCCTTCACGCCCCCATACCCACAAGCCTGCAACAACGTACCACTTGAGCCATTACCGAAACGTATCTTTGAATTGTCATTCGTGCCGTTCCAGCTTGTGTCACTTTTAACCCATAACGATACAGTATATGTCTGACCCACGTCGCCACTATAGGGGCTACCACTCAACATGCGACCTGTCATGTTTGGCGCAATACGTACTGAAGCTGGGGCACTACGATAGGTACTTGTATCCGCCACACCGCTTGTTATGGGAACGCTACTTGATGATTCATCCCAAACGAGCATATTATACCCCGTACATGTTCCTGCCTGAACTGTCGGGTTTGTGCTTGAAATAATATAATTCAATGAGCCGCTCGTTGCCATCAAGCAGTAGTCGCTTGCAGAAGTAGAGATGTACTGATACTGTATACCGTTTGCATCTTGCACGCCCGCGGCTTCTTTGTTGGGTGGATACTCTTCGGTGCCATTCGGGGCGCGATACGTCACAATTTTTTTACTATACTGCACGAGAGCAAAAGATATGGAAGCTTTTTTAGCCCGGTCTTGGATCCCGTTATACGCGACAATCGTGATAGATGCGAGAATACCCATCACCACTACGACGATAAGCAGCTCAACAATCGTGAATCCACCCCTGCTCTTCATATAGGCTTTAGTATAGACTCACCAAGCAGGTACGTCAAACAAAAATGTCCCGACTTGGCGGGACTTTTTTGTTTGAACTCGCACTATTTGCGTAGTCCAAGTTTCGAAACGGTTGCCTTGTAGGCATCGAAGTCAGTACGCTCAAGGTATTTGAGGAGACGCTTGCGGCGTCCTACCATCTGCACCAAGCCGCGACGAGCCATAAAGTCATGCTTGTTGGCTTTAAGATGCTCTGTAACTTCTTTGATACGAGCCGTCAAGATAGATACCTGCGCCTGCGGGCTGCCGACATCGTTCTTGCTGACCTGAGTCAAAGCAATCGCTTTCTGCTTGTTCTCTTTAGTAATCATCCGGGCTATTGTAGCAGATTTTTACAGAGGCTGCAACCGCTCGAACCGCGCTGCCCTCAAATACGCTACATGTTAGCAACACAACTCCTGACGATCTTGTTCGAGATTGACCCAGGGGAAATATTGGATACCTGGTAGCCGATGCTAGGAACTTACACCGAAATCTGCCAGCACCCGTGCGTCACTCACCTGCCAGTCAGCGATACTCGTACGGCGGAGTTGACTGCAGTAGGCACCCGTACCAAGCGCCTGGCCTATATCGACGCCAAGACTACGGATGTAGGTACCGCTACTAACATGTGTGCGCACTTTGAGGTCTGGATAATTGTAGTCGACCAGCTCCAAACTATGAATTGTCACTGTACGCAGCGGAATCTCAACCTTCCGGCCGTCACGCGCCAGCTTGTACGCGCGCACCCCGTCTATCTTAAGTGCACTGAAGATGGGCGGGCGCTGCTGAATGTCACCGGTAAACTGCTGAAGTGCCGCTACTATCTCATCTCTCGTCGGCACTTTGTCAGAAACGTCGATCAGTTCGCCTTCAGGGTCACCAGTTGAGCTCTTCTGCCCTAAGCGAAACGTTGCCTCATAGACCTTGTCATGCTTCATATACGTACCTGCGTTTTTACACTCTTTGCCGACGCAGAGTATGAGCAGTCCTGTTGCAAACGGATCAAGCGTACCACAGTGCCCCACCTTGACCTTTTTGCCAGATTGCTTGCTCAGCACTCGCCGTACACGCGCTACTACACCGAAGCTCGTCATATCGGCTGGTTTATCTATCAGAATAATTCCGTCGGTCATCGCTATCAAGTATACTAAATATATGAAAAAACTCCTCTTTGCCGTCTTCGCACATCCTGACGATGAAGCGTTCGGGCCGAGCGGTACATTAGTGCTTGAGACACGGAGCGGCACTGAGCTCCACCTCATCACTCTTACAAATGGAGCGGCAGGCATCAACAGTGAGTCACATATAGAGCTGGGTACAGTCCGACTAGCTGAATGGCAGGCGGCGGCAGAGTTGATTGGTGCCACCGCGACACACCATCTAGGCTACGACGACGGCTGCTTGTGCAATACAACACTCATCGACGCTCAACAGCGCATTGCTCGTATCGTGCGCGATATCGCCTCGCAGCATGGTGGGGAGTACGAAGTGGAATTCATGACAATAGACGACAATGGCATCACCGGCCATATCGACCACACGGTTGCCTCGCGCGCAGCCACACACGCCTACTACACCCTCAAGAGCGAAGGGCTAGCACTCAGTCGCATCCGCTACGCATGCGTCTCGCGTGATATGTTTCCTACACACAACATTGACTGGATCTACATGCCTGCCGGACGTAGTCTAAGTGAGATCAACGAGACGGTCGATGCCCGCGCAGCACTAGACACAGTGCGTGATATCATCCGCTGTCATCATTCGCAGCGCGGCGATGGCGAGGCACACTTGGCCGCGCATGGCGACCAAGTGGCAGTCAACCATTTCATCATACGCACATAGCAAAACCACCGCTTAATTGCGGTGGTTTTGTGTACTACTGCTGGCCGGGGATTCTAAACTGTTTAGGATCGGTTGGGCCTGCGTCTTGTGCGGGCGGCAAACTTGGTGCCTCGGGCAGCACACTGCCGAGTTGCTCCGGAGGTAGTGGTGCTTGCGGTAGCTCTGGCGCTTGTGGCTCCAATGGCGGCAAAGCAGGCGCGCTTGGTGTCTCTGGTATATCTACACCGCTACTCGCCGGGAAGACCGGTGGCGGGAGAGGTGGAAGCTGCGCAAAATCTGGCATCGGCGGTGGTGGCGGTGTCATGGGTGCACCCTCCGTAGGTGTATTGTCGAGCTGAGGAGCTGGCGCTGGCGCCGCCGTCTCTATGACATCGAGCGGGTTGAATGGTTGAGGGTCGGGCGCTGCCTGGATAACAGCGTCGAGCGCGCTCTGCGCGGCATCAGCAGAAGATGCATCCGGTACGATCGCCTCGGTGGCACGGTTTTGTTGATCAATATCTGCAAGCGTACCCGTAGGGGTTGCTGGCGCAATAGGCTCAAGCGGTGGCAACGGGTTCAACGGTGCGATAGGGGCAGCTGGCGCGGTGGTCACTGGCGCAAATGGATCTATCGATGGCTGCTCACCTGTCTGACCCGCAGCATTGAGCGGTGATTCAAACGTTGGCTGAGTATCGCCGACATATTGCCCGCTTTCGTGTGACAAAATCGTCTTGTTGCGATTCAAATCAGCGTTTCGTTTGTCTTCGGCGGCGGCTTCGGCGGTAGCATTCAGTGTACCCCCAAACGATGGCTCCTCTGTATCTGGCGTGTCTACAAGCGATTTGGCTGGGCTGAGCTTCGGCTCATCTGGAGCTGCCTGTTGAAGCTCGTCGGCAATTGGTGCAGCAGGAGGTGCCACAGCTGCAAGCTGCTCAGACAGGACGTCCTCTACTGATTTGGCCGCATTTGCTTCCTCGGTGACCGACGCGATGAGATCGTCTGTCTGCTGCTCGGCTGCCGCGCTGCGATCTGCTTCAGCCTTTTTGAGCGCATGATCAAGCACCTCAGTTGGATTATCACTCGGCTGTGCAGTGAGTGGTTCAATCATCGGTTTCTTGGGAGCAGATTTGGCTCGTGGTTTTGGTGTCTCTGGCGCGTCTTCCTGCTCGGCGTCGTGCGCGATACTCAGACCACCATCACGACGCTTTGGCTGCTCGTCGGAGGGCTTACTTTTCTCTGGGGTAGACTTGTCGATTTTTTTGGTCCTACCGTCATCTTGAAGCGGTAGTTTGGCACCTTCACGCAGTTTCGATGCGATAAGTTGCTGGTTGGCACCTGATGCCATCAGTTCACCAGCCAGTGACATCGTGCGCGCCGATGTATTATCGTTGCTGAAACGATCAGTCGCCGCTACGATACCGGTCAGAAGTGAGCTCGCTACTTGCGACGATACCGGGTGCTCTTCACTTTTGAGTCCATCGATGAGACTCGTTGTGAGCTCTGACACACTACTAGCAGACTCGTCAGTCCAGTCGATTGTACCAAGTGTACTCTGGCTCAGACCCACAGTTGCTACCGAAGCATCATGGAAGATTTTGCCATGCGCAGCCAGTGCCTTGTCGAGGTGATCCTGATCCGTCACGCCGAGTGCAATCACCATCTCGACATTGTAATCTCCTTGGGTGAACTGCAAGTCTTTGTCGGTAATCACTGTCTTGTAGGGGGTGATAAAAATCTTCACCACGTCGCCCTCAACCTTATAGCGCAAGTGGTCAGCCTTTTCCTTATCGAGTGCAATCACGAAATCGCGTAGACTATCGACAGTCGGCTCAAATGTCTTCTCTGGCTCTAGGAAAGTGATAGCGGGCGGCAGCGCACCACTCATCACTGCCGTAGCATGCTTACCCATATCGTTGAGATACATTGTGAGGCCAAGCGCCGCTGATAACTCGTCGACCGATGGATCTGCGCTCACGGTAACTAATATCGTATCCGCACCCTGGATCGTATCGACGATTTGCTGCTTTGCGCCTGTGTCGTTCATCTGTTGTTCCTTGAATTTTTGTGTTTTATCTAGATTTTGGTACCACTGTACCATAAGCTTTGTCTACTCGTCAACTATATTGCCCGAGTCCCCTGCTTTACATTTCCCCGGATTTTCTGTATAATTCACTCTTGATTGCAATAACAAACTTATAAGAGGTAACCCTACATGCCAATCATCAAAAGTGCTATCAAGCGAATGAAACAGACGATCGTGCGTCGCGAGCGCAATGTCGGTATCAAAAAAGACATCAAAAGTGCCAACAAAGCTTTTGCTGTTAAGCCAACCGCCGAAACCGCCGCAAAAGCACAAAGCGAACTCGACAAAGCCGTCAAAAAAGGCCTGATCAAGAAAAATACCGCTAGCCGCCGCAAAGCCGCACTTGCAAAGGCTGCGAAAGACGCTGGTGTCAAACCGACTGCAGCCAAAAAAGCAACTGCTAAGCCAGCCGCAGCCAAAAAGCCTGCTACAGCTAAAGCCGCTCCAAAGAAAGCAGCTACCAAGACCACCGCAAAACCAGCTGCTAAGAAGCCTGTTGCTAAAAAAGCAGCTAAATAACCCTCGCACACCTCACTCGCGCCCGCCTCGCTGCGGGCGTGTTGCGTATACTAGTCACGGTGTCATTGCTTTTTTAACATTATTATGCTAATGTATATATAAATATCCCAACACAAACACACCGTATGCACCTTTTTCACCCCAATAGCCCCCAGATAGCTACGATCCGCCACACGGGCATCTTGTTTGTACGAGCGCATCAGCGCGCCGTCCTCGTATTACTCACACTCGGGATGAGCAGCACGATTATCAGCGGAGCACTGATAGCTCGGGCGCATTTCGAAGCGGCTACCGAGAGAGAAGTACATGATGGCTCGACAGGCACCATACCAGCAGACACGCCCACCTCGCCCCAGAGCATCAGCAGCAGCACCGGTCCCACGACTACGACTGGTACCTCGGCTACAGCGAGCGGTTCAACCGACAACACATCCCCTGCCTCCAGTGCTCCTGGCGGCACAGCAGGCTCATCAGTCATAACAGGCACCTCGTTGAAATCCCCCGCGGCCTCTTCGGGTAACTCCAGTAACGGCGGCGTGGCACCAAGTACACCCTCACCCGACACACCGGTAACCCCCGCCTGTGCGAGTGGCTACAGCGGTATCTATCCCAACTGCCTACCACTTCCCGTAGGCATCGGCGGTAGCTGGAGTCTAATCATGCGCGACGAGTTCGACGGCAGCAGTCTCGCGTCGCAGTGGGCTACTCAGCGAGGCCCGAGCTATAGCTACGGAGACCCGTACAATGCCTCAATCGAAGACGCGTACTATGTCGCGAATAATCCAAAGGTGCAAAACGGCAGCCTCGTACTTACGCTCAACCAAGGCGCCACCAACGGCTACCCCTACAGCTCCGGTATGGTACAAAACGGTCGCAGCTGGAGCTACAAATACGGCTACATCGAAGCGCGTATCAAAGTCCCTGGCAACACTGGCGTCTGGCCCGCCTTTTGGACGCTCCCCGCCCCAGTTGATTCGACCTGGCCACCAGAGATCGACATCTTTGAGTTTGGCTTGAGTAGTCAGACACGCCCAAGCTTCAACTACCACTACGGTACCTCGTCTAATCACCAGCAGTCTGGCCTCACAGTTTACGGTAATAGCGGCACCGATTATACCCAAGATTTCCACACCTACGGCATGTTGTGGACGGCTAATAAGATCCAGGTGTACCTAGATGGCCAGCCCGGCCCAAGCTACACCAACGCCGCCAATATCACGAGTATCTCACAGTACATCATTTTCAACCTCGCCCTCAAAAAAGGCTACACCGTTCCAAGCGGCACGGCCATGTATGTCGATTACGTGCGCGTCTGGCAATAGCTATCGTTTAGTAAGTGCAATTTCTATCTGCACCCATGGGTCGACACTGCTCGACTTGAGGCCACTATCGGCATCAGCAAGCGCCCCCACTAGAACACGCAGCTGCGTGCGATCGAGTGATTCAGCACTTCTTGTGAGGCCACGCAGAGTATAGGGACTGACACCAAGATCACTCGCGACATCAGCCTGAGATTTATCGGATAAGACCAGGCCGCTCAGCGCGAATATCTGTGAAGCGAGGAGACCAAGAGTCATATAGGGGTCGTTTTCCGGGCGCAGCGCTTGAATCATACGACGCACTCGGATAGTATCGCCAGTAAGCGCAGCCGAGAGGAGTTCAAATACGTTGTCATGCGGCGTTTTTTCGATATGAGTATCGACTATTTCTGGTGTAATATCACCGAGCACGGCCAATTGTTCGAGCGTATTCACCAGCTGGTATTGCTCTACTCCGCGCCGACGGACTATTTCGCGTGCGGCAGCCGGAGCAAGTGCAATGTCGCGTCGCACAGCCTCATCACTCAACCACTTCTCTGCCTTGACCGTGTCGCGCTCACCCCACGCCGCAAACGTACGGACGTCGACATACTTAGCAAACGCTTTGTAGGTTTTTGTACGCTTGTCGACTTTTGGCTCAACGAGCACCAATATTGTATCGCTCGACTGCTCAGCCCAGCTCGCCAGCGCTTCCCAGACAGAAGCATTTTCACTCAACCGCTTGACCACCACCAAGCGTTCGGTTGCAAATAGCGATACCCCGCTAAAGATATCTGTCAGATCACGCACTTCGAGCGAATCCCCGTCCAGTCGCTCCACCTCGCCGTTAAATCCAGCAACAATCCGACCAAGCTCCTGGTCGATTTCATAGATATTGTCTCCAGTTAGTACAATAATCACTCTAGCTAGTATACGTTACGCTGTGGTAATTTCCGACTGCGTCACGCCCTGAAGTCGCCGCGGTCGGTCCTGGACGAACTTCTGCATAAACATACTTGCCCACATCTCGGTACTCACACGCATGAGCGCTCCATGCAGGTGTGCTTGTGGATGCCGGCTCTGCCCCAACAGTAATTCAAGCTGTGCACGGTCTCTCAGTAGCCACGCTCGCGAAACGTCCTTGTCGGGTGTTGTCTCACAGTACGCTTCAATACTATTGATCGATGCCTGTAGTGAAAGTTTGCCAAAATAATGTGCGTATTCTTCAATTTTTCTAGACGGCATGGCTTCACTCGGCACCACCACTTCCAGTGTCACTACTGCTACTTCTGACAATTCGGACACAGATGTGTACCTCTACCCGCCCACTTGATCTTTTCTATCGTCGCGCCGCACCGTGGGCACGCCTCGCCTTCACGGCGAAACACCCGCGCAAAATCCATATAGCTCCCACGTTTTCCCTCGGCGTTCACATAATTTTTATCTGTACTCCCGCCCTTTTCTATGGCAAGATTCATGACGCTGCGTAGTTCTGTGTAGAGGGTGGTAAATTCGCCGGGTGTCACCTCTGCCACTAGGCGTTTAGGGCTGATCCGTGCACCCCAGAGCGACTCATCGGCATAGATATTACCCACGCCCGCTACGACAGTTTGGTCTAGCAATGCTGCCTTGATGTTAGTGCGGGCACGACGTATGAATCGTGCCGCAAACTCCTCTGGCGTAAAATCTGCCTCAAGGGGTTCGGGGCCAACACGCTGCATAAAATCAATATTGGGAACCTCAATAGTTGGCATAAGTCGTATCCAGCCAAATTTGCGCTGATCGTTAAAATGGAGCCACGAATTGTCCATAAACTCGATCATAACACGTGTCGAGTTGTCCGGAAGCTCGCCAATCAGCGAATCGTTTGGGTGGCCAGCACCAAACACCTGCTCACCACGATACACCAGCTGCCCAGTCATCTTGAGGTGAATCACGAGAGTATAGTCGGTACTGAGATCGACAAGTAATACTTTGGCGCGACGGCGCACAGCGATAATTTCTGCACCGATGAAAAACTGGTCAACATCAGCCTGGGCGTTCGGAAAACTTTTGGGCGAATCACGCACACTAACGCTACGGACAACGCGACCCACAATCAGCCCGTCGAGTCCACGTCGCACGGTTTCTACTTCAGGAAGTTCTGGCATGCCCCTAGTATAGCGCGACTACAGAAACAGTGCGAGTAACAAAACTAGCAGCCCAGCAACCCGCACACCCCATCGCACGAGATACTGGCGACGTGCACTGTTGGACTGCGGTGTCACTCGAGTGACCACCCCGAGTCCAGCCAGGGTGTGCACCAATGTAGGCGCCGCGCCCAATACGAGGAAATACATACCCAATACCACGAACATCGCGCGTCCAAGTGATAAGCCTGTTGCGCCGCTTTGTTGATCGTGGGGTGCGATATTGAGCCAATCGAGCGCCTGTTCGAGTGGGCGCCCCAGAAGTGGTGGCAATCCGAGCGGCATCGCCGCCTCCTGCCGGGGAGCCCCCCCAACACCCTGCGATACAGTTGGAGCTGGGCCGATAGTCACCGCACCGCCTTGAGCCGGAGCTACCCCAGTCGCCGCCGCAGTACCAGAAGACGCCTGAGCCGGAGGTATCGTATATGTCACGACACTCGTCGCCTCGCCGTTTTGACCACTACAGCTATTAATCGCTTCCACGCGAAGTGTATGCGTGCCATTTGGTAGTTGCACGCTACCGCTATAAGTCGTTTGTCCAACAGTTAGTGGTATCGTGCTATCAAACTCATCGTCGATATACACTTCGATCTGATTTGCCTGTGCCACCGTACCACTGACGGTCACCTGAGCAGCCGTAACCGTACTGTCGCTTGCAGGCTGAGCGATCGTGATATGTGACGTGGTGCCACAAAGTGTCGCATAGACGCTACTCGACTGCGCCCATGCTGGCGCCGCCTGACTCGTCAGAATGACCGCCAGTAGCGTGAGATACGCGAAGCTACGCCTTGCGTTTTTTGCGGTGAAGGAGCGCAACACCACCTCCTATCACAAGGAGCGCTATCAGCAAGACCGGTAGAAGACGCGGCATCATCAGTACATAATGCGTCGATGTTAGTTCTTTGTCGAGGAATTGCTGCTGAATCTCTACTTTAAACAGGCCAAACCATGGCGACTGTGGCCATTCAAGCCCGATACTACGTGTCGTTTGGGGCAGTACTGGGTATTCTTTAGTGATAACATACTTTGGATTGCCAAACATGTCTTTGACGGCAAATGTCACTTTGTCTACAAAGTCGACATTACCTTCATTGCGCGCAGTAGCCGTCGCCTTCATTGGCGGTTGTGTCTGCCAAAACTGTACTTGATTACCGACAATCTCACCCTTGTTGATCGTTTGCCCGTTGACCGAGGCATAAATGATCATGCCAACACGTTTTTTGCGCTCCACAGAATTGCCCTGCTCGCCAGTGTTGGAGGGCTGAGTCTCGGCAAATATAACACCGTAATGACCGCCGGGCGCAGCAGTAGCCGGCACATCGATAGTATAGGGTACTTTGACCGTCTCACCGGATTTGGCGTGGAACTTCGTCTGCGGCAAGCGTACCCACTGGTATGCATCACTTTGCTTGGAGCCTTTTGTAAACACCGGATCATATGAGTCGTTAGCCACCCAATACGGCCGCGCGTAGACGATAAAGTCATAGTCGGATTTGCCATCATTGACGATTGTCATCTCACCAGCTCGCTGCTGACCGGCATCAATCGCAAAACGAGTACTCACCGGCGAGAGTGTGATGCTCTCATCTGGAGTCGCAGGAGCGACTTGCTGGGCATCTGCTGCAAATGCTACCTGGGAAACACTCGCCAGTGCAAGTATTATCGCTACAACACTACTGATAAAAATTCGCTTCACTCGTATTCTCCTGATATTGCTAGTTGGTGGTGGCTGTGTAGGTTACAGTGTCGGTATAGGTACCATTTGCCTTGGTACTATTGACTTTCACGCCGTACCACACCGTTGTGGTATCTCCCGATGCAGTAGATGAAGTCGACTTGAGTGTGTTTGCGGAGCCAGTGGCCGGCACTCCAGCCCATGTCGACGTACTAGAGCCGTTGTTAGTCTCCGCCGTGTAAGCACTAGCGCCAAATCCGCCGACATTTACAACCCGGTAACCCCACGTGTTAGATGCCAGCGCCGATGGACTCGCTTGCGTACCGGTGTGAGCTCCGATCGTGTTACCGCCGTTGACCAAGTTCGTCGTTGCATCAGAGTCGGCAAGTGTTAGATTGTAGCCAAGCGCGTTGTTGGTACTCACCGACACGGTGTCGCTCGCACTACTCACGACACCACCAGATGTTGGCGTGAGGCTGATGGCGACCGTCGTACTCGTACTCATACTAATAACCGAACCGACCGTCGCATTGACGGTCGTCGAAGCAGTCTGGCTCGCAGCGGAGGCGACAATAGGAGCAGCCGCTACCAGTAACCCCGATAGTATGCTGACCCCTAGTAGTCTGACTACTCGCTTGCTCACCTGTCACTCTCCTGTCCCTGCCCCTCCTCGGGGCATGTATACTAATTCGTCGTCGCGGTATATGTCACGGTGTCGGTGTACGTGCCATTTGGCTGGGCTGTTGTAGCCTTGGCCGCATACCACACGGTCGTGGTATCATTTGTCGCTGCTGTTGTAGTAGACTTCAACAACATCGGAGAACCGGTAGCCGGCATACCTGCCCATTTTGTGGCACTTGACGTAGCGTTGCTTTCTGCCGAATACGAGGCATCAAAACCATTGGTACCGATACCTGTCGTACCAGTCGCAACTGCAAAGCCCCATGTGTTGTTGGCGAGAGCAGTCGGTGCGGTCTTAGTACCGCTATGTGCGGTGAAGGTGTTGCCGCCACTCGCGAGGGTCGTCGTCGCGTCACTGTCTGCAACTGTCAGGTTGTAGCCAGTTGTGTTATTGGTGTTGACGGTTACTGTGTCGCTTGCACTCGTCACAACACCGCTTCCGGTAGGTGTCAGGCTCAGCGCTACTGTGGTACCAGTTGTCATACTAATGACACTGCCTACCGATGCATTGATGGTTGTGTTTGCCGTAGTCGATGCGGCCGATGCGACAATAGGCGACGCAACAACAGCCGCCAATGAGGCTACTGTGACAAAGCTAGTGATTTTGGTGTTTCTTTTCATACCTCTGTTTTCCTGGATATGTTAGTTTGTTGTTGCCGTATAGGTGACGGTATCACTGTACGTGCCGTTTGGCTGAGCAGATGTGGCTTTTACACCGTACCAGACAGTAGTGGTATCATTTGTAGCGGTAGTAGCGGTAGTTTTGAGCTGTATTGGTGCACCGCTAGCGGGTATACCTGCCCATTTCGAACTGCTGGTCGTACTGTTTGCTTCTGCAGAATACGATGCGTCGAATCCACCGACTCCCGCTACAGCATATCCCCATTTGTTGGTGCTGAGCGTAGACGGACTTGCTTGGGTACCCGAGTGAGCTCCTATGGTGTTACCGCCACTCGTCAGATTAACATTAGCATCACCATCTGCGAGTGTCAACGTATAGCCACTTGCGTTGTTGGTATTTACTGTCACAGTGTCGCTCGCACTACTCACCACGCCACTCGACGTAGGAGTAAGCGAAAGCGCGACAGTCGAGCTCGACGTGATACCTATCGATGCCCCAACAGACGCATTTACGACCGTGTTTGCTGTGGTTGATGCAGCCGATGCAATGACCGGCGAACAGATAACGCCAACGACAATCAATGCCGTGGCGGCGAGATGCGTAGTACGCGGAGTTCGTGTGTTCATATGTGGTGCCTTGTTTGTGTTTGTGGTGGTTTGTAGCCCGATTATCGCCTGTCGTAGGCCTGTTGTCAAGTGTCGTGATGTATATTGAAGTAGTTTTTACTACGTTGTGTCAGTTACCGCGTTACGTGTACTGTGGATATTCGTTGTAGTATCTACTCTGCAACTGAAGGATGCAGTATTTCTTCGACCCGAGCTTTAAGATCTACAAGAGAAGTAAACACGATACCATACATACCCGCCTCTATAGCACCTGCAACATTAGAATACGCATCGTCGATCATGATTGCCTCGCCCGGCTGTACACGCAATCGCTCAAGCGCACGGTCGTATGCGGTGATGTGTGGCTTCGTAACCCCAATATCACCCGAAGCGATGATAGCGTTGAAAAGCTCGTAATCTGCCTCGTTGAAGAGGCGATGGATTGTGTCGCGACCGATATTGCTCAGTACAGCAACTTTGTAACCACGCGTCTTGAGTTCTGCCGCATAGGCGAAAACCCCTCGGCTTCTCACTTGCGCTCCTACGAGTAGCTCACGAATCTCCTGACGAGTCAACCGCGTCAACTCCATAAGTTTCGCGATGTAATCGTCACGCGACACAAATCCATGATCGGCAGCCCGTGTAATATCATATAAGTCCTTGGTATCTTGCTCACTTTCACAATGACTCGCAAGCTCGGTCAGACTCCCGGTATAGAGCACACCAAAACAGTCGAATACAATGGCTTTTATGGACGGCTGTTCCACCCCGATCTCCTTCTATTCGTTGATCTTCTTCAATAAATCTTGGCCTTGTGGTACTTGGGCTAAGAACATGTTGCTAATCTGCGAGGCATTGCCTTTGAATGAGCCGCCGCTTCCCCCACATGTTGCTGTCCAAAGCTTCTCTACGGTTTGGCTATTCTGAAGCGTCTCAAACTCAAGGATTTTACCGCCAGGGCAAAGGCCACGTGTGTCGTTTTTGTCGCCTTCAAGTGGAGTTCCAGCCATCATACCCGCCCTGTCGAGTGCATAGACAAATTCTTCGTATGCACGTGTATTGTTTTCGAGCTGCGCAGTATCGATCTGTTGGTCGAGGTAGCCCGCATAGGTTGTCATGACACGGCTCGAAGGCGAGACAGTAATCTGATACGAGCGAAACTTCTCGTCGGCTGTGATTGGTCCGCGAATTGTCATGCGCACTGCACGATCAGATGTCGTTTGTACCAATGCGTTTGCCTGTGGATCCTCTGCCTTTTCGTCAGACGAGCCCCCGCCAAACAGCAGTGTACGAGCAAGTGCCACGATAGCGGCCACACTCACGACCACGATGATCACGATGATGATAACAGGAAGAAGCTGATTGTTGCGCGGATTCATGTGCGTATTGTGTCATGACCCCTGTAAAAAGTCAAGGTAGAATTAGGCTTCGTAGCGATAAAACTGTCCGTCATGACGACCATAGGCGCGAATTGCTTCGTGTAGCTTGCCAGCTACGAGGTCGGTTCGCGTAAATTCAAAACCTCGAATCTCCCCCATTGCCTCGGTGACAACCGCAAAAAGCACCACTCGCACCTGGTCTTTTCTGTGTCCGTTGAGTACTTCTATATAGCCCCTTGTCAGTGCCTGGGCAACTTCGTCTTCGCGCAGCCGCCCCTCTCTGCGCAGCTCTTCTACCCGGCGCAGGTACGCACCGGTTGTCTTGCAGTCGATGTTGATATACCGATCGCTCGCTCCGTCGCGCACCTGCATGTCGACACCTAGCCCATCTGCCACACGGCTCGTCATGTGCACATCGAGCCCGGTCTCGCGCGCCGCCAGGTACACCGCCGTCTCGCGAGAGAGACCATGCGTGATCGCGTCGAACTGCTCGCGCGTAAACATATGCGTGCGGGAGCGGCGACATACTGTGCTCATGTGTGTATAAATTTCCTGTGCAAACACTTGCCGCTGCTCATGCGAGAGCGCCAGTACAATATCCACAAGCGTGTCGTTGAAATCGATGAGTTCATAGAGCCGTTTGCTGCGATTATGATATCCGTGGCCGTGGCGACTATCCATGATATGTTGAGCACGAGCGGCACGAGGTGCCTGCAGCAGGAGTAATGCGATGAGTCGCGGAACGCGCTCGGCCTCGCTGCTACGCTCGACTCGCTGCTTCATATCGTCAATCGCCCGCGAGAGCCATTCTACCCGTACAAGTTCCCAGCCGCGGCCATGTGTTTCATACAGTGCTTCATCGAACTCACGCCAAGCTCTCGCGTAGAGCGACGTCGCATGCCAGGGCGGACGATGGAGACGATGATGTGTACGAGAATGCATATGCTTACTGTATCATGCTTCGCGGATACCAGTACTACCGAAACCTCCGACTCCGCGCGCCGTCTCGTTGAGCGTGTCAACTTGCTGCCAGCTGATCTGCTCGTATTTGCTAAGCACCATTTGCGCGATGCGCATGCCGGGTTCGATGACGAAAGGCTCTTGTCCGAGATTAATGACGAGCACTCCCACCTCACCACGATAATCGCTGTCGATCGTTCCAACTCCGTTCACCATTGCGATACCATGCTTGATACTGAGTCCGCTACGCGCACGGATTTGCACTTCGTAACCCTCAGGTATCGCTATCGCAAGCCCAGTCGGGATAATACGTCGTTCCATAGGCTGTAGCGTTACTGGCCCGTCGAGGCAGGCATGGATATCAGCTGCTGCCGCACCAGGTGTTTGGTATTCAGGCAGTATCGCATTTTTGTTCAGTTTAGTAACATTAATTTTCATCGTATAATTCCTCGGCTAATTTTTTGACTCGGCCGCGAATATCATCACGCACTTGTCGCACAAAATCCATCCCCTCATCGTGATGATAATGCGGATCCGCCACATCCCATACTTGAGTCTTCTGACTGTCGGTTGCATACTTCGGCGTAGCAACCGTTGGAAACAGTATAACCACATCAGCAGTATCGATCATATCGGGAGTAAGCTGCTTGCTATACTGCCCCTCCATCGATATTCCAATCTCGTGCATCACCTGCTGGGCACGTTCGCCAGCCTGTGGCTTGAGCGTCGCTAGTGTACCGGCACTCATCGCATCGTTTGTTTCTGTGAGCTGATTGTAAAACGCTTCAGCCATCTGGCTACGCGTCATGTTGCCTTCGCAGACAAAGAGTATTTTCATATCGCCTTCACAATATATCGCAGCCATATCGTGCGTTCACTTTTAACTTCACGATGATATTTGATAACTTCAAACCCGGCCTGAGACAGCTCTACGCGAAAATCAGCATCGAGCCATAGTGTAAATAATCTTGGATAGTCGCCCTGCACTTCTACGACTTCACCGTCGCCCTCTTTTATGACGATAAATCCGATTGCACCACCGCGTACTGCAGCGCGCAACGTGCTCAGTGCCTCCTGTATGCGCGGACGTGGTATGTGCAGCAACACGGCCGCCGCCCAAAAACCATCATACTCAGCAGGTTCAAGCTCATACACCGACAGCTGTTCAAACCTAGCTCCGGGGTTTTTTGCACGGGCGATTTCGACAAACTTGGCAGCTGGCTCCGTACCATAATACCCATACCCACGAGCTATCAAATCTTTGGCATCGCGCCCCGCGCCCGCACCAATTTCGAGTATAGTGCCGCTCGGCAGTAGTTCCTGAAACTCATCGAAGCTTTTACCCCAATAGTTTGGCTGGCTATACTTTTTATTCCACCATTCCGCAATCTGCTCATATGTTGTAATCGTATCTTCTTCCACTACAGCAAACCCCAATTCTCGCCCACACTCACATCAACCTTCAGTTTCACGGGCAATTCCGGCGCGATAGATTCCATGTTTGTCTTCAATATTTCACCGACTTTTTCGGCGTTGGCTTTCGGCGTTTCGACAAGAATACTGTCATGGATCTGCAGGATTTGCATGCCACTATCGCCTAGCTCTTGCTCCACTTTAAGCATGGCAAGTTTCATCAGGTCGGCTTCGGTACCCTGGATCGGCATGTTGGCAGCAGCACGTTTGGCACTTTCGCGAACCATAAAGTTACTACTCTTCACATCTGGAGTAGGACGTCGCCGGCCGAAGTAGGTTTCTGCATAGCCTTCACTCTCCGCTTTGGCGAGTGTGTCGTCGATAAACTTCCGGATTGGCGCACGAAGCGCAAAGTACTGATCAATAAATGTCTTCGCCTCGCCGAAGCTCATACCGGTCGCAGCAGCAAGTCCATGCGGACTCATGCCGTAGAGCACACCAAAGTTAATCACCTTGGCATCGCGGCGTTGATTTTTCGTTACCTCGCCCATCGGGATGCCATAAACTTCAGCCGCCGTCTTAGTGTGAATATCTACATCGTTGTTGAAATCTTCGATAAGCTCTTTATCATTCGCCAGCACTGCCGCGAGTCGCAGTTCGAACTGGCTGTAGTCCGCGCTTACGAGCACATTGCCCGGTTCCGCCACAAATGCAGTACGGATTGTACGCCCAAGTTCCGAGCGAATCGGAATATTTTGCAAGTTTGGTGCCGTGCTGCTCAGGCGACCTGTCGCTGCCACGTCTTGATTAAAAGTTGTATGCAACCGACCGTGTTCGTCGGCAAGTTCAGGAAGCGCATCGACATATGTATTCTTCAATTTGGCGAGCTCGCGCGTACGCTCGATCAGGTCAATGACTGGGTGTTGTCCTTTTAATTTGTCTAGCGTCTTCTGATCGGTACTGTAGCCTGTCTTACCACGTTTCACGCCCACCGTTGGCAACTGAAGCTTAGTGAACAACACTTCGCCAAGCTGCGCAGGAGAACCGATGTTAAAATCATACCCAACCATATCGTACATTTGCTGTTGCAGTTTTTGATACTCATCGCCAAGCTCTTTGCTCATCTCGTGTAGTCTCGCTGTGTCGATCTTGACGCCGCGTCGTTCTATATCAAAGAGTAGTCGCACCAGCGGAAAGTCAAATCGCTCGGCAATATCAGCTACCTTTGGCTTGTGTGTAAACGCGTCAACCTGCGAGTCATACACGCTCCACAATGCCGCTGCCGCGTCGCCTGCATCGCTCATGTCCACTTCGCTGCCCAGCAATGCTGGCAAACTACGATCACGCTGCAATGGATCAATCAGGAACGCAGCCTGACGCACATCGTGCACCGTGTCAATCGCCGTCATAATTCCCGCCGCGTCGAGCCCGTGTAGCGCCGCCTTAATATCGTAGCCAATCACCCGCGCCATACCGAGTAGCTGCCACGTCTGCGCAGCCACTTGCGCCATTGGCGCGCGCATCACACTCGAGCGATTGAGCGACAGCCATACTTCGCCCTCAGAGACATGCAGCACTACCTTCTCGTCTATCTCGATATCATCTGTCCATTCCTCTACAGACAGTGAGTCAATTTTGTGTTCGATATACAGACCACCCTGCGGAACAACATCCTGCATATGTGCGGGTAGCCGCTTGATGAGTGATTGGAAATTTAGCTCTCGTAGCTTCGTAGCTACTGCTGGCAAATCCGTATTGTGCACATCCGCTTCGTCCCAATCCACATACACGGGTGCATCACACCAAATCTTCGCGAGCTCACGGCTCATGTACACTTCATCGCGCGCCGCTTCGAGCTTGGCTTTTTGTGCACCTTTCAGTTCGTCGATATGCGCATAGATATCGTCGATCGTGTCGTATTCACTTAGGAGTTTCTCCGCAGCCTTCGGACCAATTCCACGTGCTCCCGGGATATTGTCACTACTATCACCTACCAACGCTTTGTAGTCCACGAACTGCGCCAGTTTGACACCATACTTTTCTTCGAATTCCGCTTCGGTGAACCGCAGCATGTCAGCACCCTTTTTATTGATGTACACACTTGTATGCGAGTTGAGCAGCTGCATCATGTCGTAATCGCCGCTCACCACACATGTCTCGATATCTTCTGCCGTAGCAGCGGCGGCAATCGTGCCGATGATATCATCTGCCTCGTAGTCATCCATCTCGATAAGCGGCCAGCCGAAGCTTGCGAGTAGCTCATGCAGCAGTGGAATCTGTGCGAAGAAATCCTCTGGCGGACGCGTACGACCCGCTTTGTAGTCTGGGTAAATCTCCTTGCGCTTGCGCGTGGCGGTCTTGGTTTTGTCCCACGCCACCACCACATAGTCAGGCTCCAGCTTCTTGATCACCTCCACCGCGATACTTGCGAACCCATATACCCCACCAGTCGGCGTGCCATCTGGCAAGCTCAGCCCCGGCATAGCAAAATACCCTCGGTAAAACACAGACATTCCATCGATCAACACAAGCCGTTTTGTCATAGTACTAGTATACGCTATCTAGCGCACGCTCATAATCTCCTCGGGGTGGCATTGATTTATTTTAATTTTTATGCTATAATTTATACAGCGTCAAATCAAAAAACCAAAATGAAATCGCCCGAATTACATCCTCACATACACTCGTTCGACAACCCAGACCATGTAACTGGTCACAGACGGTTCGGCGAGAGCTCTAGGCAACGTGCCGAACTCAAAAGCGTGTTCGATCCACTCGCACATAGCGTCGCCTCACACATCGATACAGCCCTGTCTACTCGCTCTCACGAGATCAGAGAAACCCTGCGAGACATTCCGCACTACACGATTCCTTACGCAGCACCCGTACACAAACTTCCCCCTGGCTATCTCGACCCTACCACACCCACACTGCCCGATCCTCGACTCGACCGGCTAGAGGAGACTCCACATGATAACGATGAGTTCCCCACTGAGCGAGCATTCCGTGAACTCAACGAGCGATATGCCGAGTACATCGAGCAGTCCGGCACAGACTACGAAAAAAACAGCAAACAACAACTTCTAGATATGGCAGAGGACTTTTACTGGCTCCACTATTCGCGTGAATTCTACGATAATTTCGACATAACCACCTGGAAGCGCTACGAAGCAGCCTACGCAGCCGCTCGCGAAAATGGCGACGAACCAGCCTTGCTGGACCACAACAGCGCGCGGCGGCGTAACGGCCACAATAAATACAAAGCGCCAGCGAAATACGATGAATTCATACTTACCCATGCACACACAGAGACGCACTCTATGTTTGATAATATCGCCATGCCGGTCGGTGCATACGGCAAAGAGTTTGCAGAAACCATATCACTTGCGACGCTTTTTATCATCGAGTCTGTGGAGTCGGCCGCACCCGAGGAGCTCCATGCCGCGACAGTCGAGCACCGAGCCGTTCTGGGAACCCATACTGCGCGCGGCGCCGAACAAGACGGCGGAGCAAATGACCGCTCTACGGTACTGACACTGCAAGAAGGCGCCCTCTCTATCATGCAGACAGCCGCACTCCTGACCGCAGACAAAGTGCCCGGCTACGACGATCCAGGGCAACTGCTACATGACATCGTAGACCAGGGCCTTATCGAAAAAGTCACACGCCTAGTACCGCTTGGTCTTGTCGGTCCCCTCACACTCAACGGCAACTATTTTCCGCACCCCCTCCAGGCGAAAGATGGCGCACTCACCCTCTCACCAGAGTTCACCGCGTGGCTCCACGAAGCGCACACTCAGTACTGGCAAGACCTACTCGCAGAAGACACCCATACAGCCGCGACAGGCTACGGGCTCACATGCCCAGCTTCCGGCAAAGGTGGCGGCGTCCGTGAACTCAGCAATACGCTCACTCATGTCTACGATGCACTGTAGGATATTTTTGCTACAATGAAAATATGAGCGAACACGTAAATGTCAAAATAATCTCTTTTGTCGGCCTGGCGGGCGCTGGTAAAACAACAGCTACCGAATATATGACCGCCAAGCATATTCCAAAAGTCTCTTTCGGTGACATCATCCGCCAGAGTATGGAACGAGCAGATATCGAGCCGACCGAGGCAAATGAGCGTAGCTTCATCACCCACCTCCTGTCACAAGGCCACGCCCAATTCATCGAGCAACACACCCTGCCGCACTTTCGCAAACTCATCGAGTCCGGTCAGCACCGTATCGTCACCGACGGCTCCAGCTCGCTAGAAGAATACCGTGCGCTCATGGCAGCGTTTCCAGGTAGCGTCACCACGGTAGCTATCGTGGCGCCGAAGCATCTGCGCTACCAGCGTCTCGAAAAACGAGCCGACCACCCGCTCACCCGCACTGAAGCTATCGCCCGCGATATCGCCGAATCCGAACATGAAGATAAGGCCGCGCCGATTGCTCTGGCCGACCAGTATCTTGTCAATGATGGTGCGAAAGAGTCGCTCTACGACAAGCTCGACAAACTTATCGTAGATTTAGATTTTACGCACTAAGTTCCAATTGCTCGATCAAGTGTCGACTATACGAATCGACGTCTTCGAACGTATTGTCGATATATACATCTGCTAGCGCTTTGACGCCGCCCATATTCAGACCGCCGCCCTGCTCACTCGGTGTCATTTCGGCATCTTCTTGCTCGGCAAACTGCTCAAACGTTACCTGATCTTCCAGGCGACCACGGTGAGCACGCATGATACGGTCATACCGTACGCGCCGATCAGCGTCGATCCAGATAATTACGCCGCCGTGTTGCTGTATCATTTCTGCTTCACCAGGGGTACGAATGCTTGTGATACATAGACCATCTTTATCGTAATGCATATCAATTGCACGTTTTGACATACCGCCATCGCCGTGCGCATCGCGAATCTTCTTACTCTGATGACTCAGGTTCTCGCGCGTATGCGGTAATCCCTGCTCATCGAGATCGTGGCGCAAGATGTCACTCAGACTAATCGTCGTATAGCCACGCTCAGCGAGCAGATGACCGAGCGTATCTTTACCCGATGCGTTTGTGCCTGCAACACCGACAATTCGAGGAAGCTTCATTAGCCCAGATACTCGTGCAGTTTCTTGGCGTCTTTATGCTTGCGCAGTTTGGCGAGCGCCTTCGCTTCAATCTGACGGATGCGCTCACGTGTCACGGCGAATTCCTGGCCGACTTCTTCGAGTGTATGACTCTTACCGTTGTCGAGGCCGAAGCGCATGCGCACGATCTTCTGCTCGCGGTCACTCAGGGTCGACAAGACAGCCTGCACCTGTTCCTTCAGTAGCTGATTCGACGCCGATTCTTCGGGCGTAGCGCTATCTTCGTCTTCGATAAAGTCACCCAACACACTGTCTTCTTCGTCACCGTCGCGACCCACACCGGCATCCAGTGAATGGATGTCTTGTTTGATTTTCATGACATATTCGATCTTCGACGGCTCCATGTCGAGCTCTTTGCTCAGCTCTTCCATGGTCGGCTCGCGGTTGAGCTCCTGTGTCATGCGGCGCTGGGTACGCAGCAGCTTGTTGATCGTCTCCACCATGTGCACAGGGATACGGATCACACGCGCCTGGTCCGCGATAGCACGAGTAATCGCCTGGCGAATCCACCATGTAGCATAGGTGCTAAACTTGAAACCTTTGTCCGGATCGAATTTCTCGACCGCACGCAGCAAGCCAGTATTACCCTCTTGAATGAGGTCTAGGAAGTCGAGTCCACGACCGCTATAACGCTTGGCAATACTCACTACCAGACGCATGTTAGCCTCTGCCATCTTGTCTTTTGGCTTAGCAAGCTTCGCGATACGACTTTTGAGTTTGCTACGTTCGGCCGCAGACAACTCCTCGTCGTCAAGCTTTGCAGTTAGCTCATCGAGCTCTTCGCGATTGGCGACAATTTCCTGCGCCAGCGCCAACTCTTCTTCGGCGTTGAGCAGTGGGATTTTACCAATTTCGCGTAGATACAGTCGTACCGAGTCGTCACTCACATCGTCCAAGTACTGGCCGTTGAGTGTTTCTTCGTCCATCTCCTCTTCGTCGAGCAACTCATCGGGGTTTGGTTCGTCGAACTCGCTCACCGGCACACCGCCGCTTGCGTCCACTACTGTTTCTTCATCATCAATAGGCTTTGTCACATCATCACTCATGAATGAATCTCCTTGTTTAGGGTTTGGATGGCTTGCATGAGCTCACGAACACGCGTCTCGTCGCCACTAGCCTCGGCGTCGCGTAACTGGTCGGTGAGCTGTTGTTTTTGCTGTTTCTTGTGTTCATCCTTTATGCGGCGGAGCAAGCGCGCGGCTTCGTGGAACCTGTCTGTGTCGGTCCACCCGGCGTATCGTGCATCGGCCCGTAGTAATAATATTTTTACATACTCGTCGTATTTTTGCAATTCTTCAGGTGTATCTTGTAGGGCGCCATGTGAAGTGCGCAGGTACGCGGCCACGGCCTGGCGTTTCTCTCCCACAAAAAGCGCTGATTCGGTGTTTGCAAACAATTCATGCAGCGCCGAATCCACCAGCCCAAGCGCAAGCACGCTGTCATGATGTGCGTACCGTGATTCGTCGTTTGACGTATCTACATGCGCTACTTTTTTGTACTGCTTGTCTGGTTCCTCTCGGGTCGACATTTTACGCTGTAGTGTCTCAAGTGTCGTATTGCTTACTTCGGCAATCTTCTGCAAATAATGCTCTTGCTCAACCGGGTCTTTGAGGGCTTTTGTCACCTCCAGCGCGGCCGTAGTAAACGCACGTTTGCCAGCCGCTGTGCTCACATCGTGCCGTGTACTGTACTGACGCAGTATCCAGTCCACCACCGGCTCAGCCGTATCAATCGCCGCCTGCCAGCTCGCCACGCTTTGTTGGATAAGTTCGTCGGGATCTTTGGCGCCGTCTGGCAAACTAATGATCGTCAGACTCACGCCAGCCTCTTCGGCAATCGGTATAGCCCGCTCGGTCGCAGCAATTCCCGCTTTATCTCCGTCAAAACTCAGGCGGATATTGCCCGTCAGTCGCCCCATCGTCTTGAGATGATGCAGCGTCATAGCTGTGCCTGCCGTGGCAACCACTTGCTTCACACCTGCCTGCCAGCTACTTACCACATCGAGATTTCCCTCTACTACTACTACATAGTCACGAGTACGCATCGCCTCTTTAGCCTGCGAAAGACCAAATACATGCCAGCTCTTGTCATATAGCAATGTAGCGGGTGTGTTCAGGTATTTCGGCGCTTTCGGATCGTCACGGATAATGCGCCCAGTAAAGCCGATTACCTCACCCGCGCCGTCCATAAGCGGCACCATCATGCGGCCTTTGAACAAGTCGCCACCGAAACGGTTGGTCAAGCCAGCATCTTGCAATTCCTTGCGGGTAAATCCTTTGTTTGTCAGATATTTCACCAGCATATCACCACCCTCGGGTGCGTAGCCCAGACGAAACGCTGCCGCCGTCTCTCTATTGATCGCGCGCTTTTTGAACACGTACTCGACCGCATGTTGATTCTGAAGCATGCTGTGCTGGAAGAAATGCGCCGCCGCTTCGTTTGCCGCGCGTAGCCGCTTTTTCTTGGCCGCGATATCACGCGCTTTGTCGTTCTGGTACAGACTCAGATCCACATTTGCCTTGCGAGCTAGTAGCTCCAGCGCACCTTTGAAATCCAAGCCTTCTGCCTCCATCACAAAGCTAAACACGTCACCACCTTTGTTACTCGAAAAATCATGCCAGATGTTCTTCTCTGGCGACACAAAGAAGCTCGGCGTCCGCTCACCACTAAACGGGCTCAGTCCCTTGAAACTGCGCCCCGCTCGCTTAAGCTCCACATACTCGCCTATGACGTCTTCTATCGCCAGCCGAGCCCGTACTTCTTCCTTCGCATCCTGCATTGCTTCTAGTATAGCATCTTACCCCTTGTCTACCTCTAGTGCTTATGGTTAAATAGAGGCAAATGGATCCACAACAAACACCACCTCCCGCTGCTCCTGGCGGCTACCCTCTCGAGACGCCACCCACGCAGCCTCAATTTGGCGCACCCAGTCCTGCACCAGACCAATTCCTCGGCGCCCAGTCAGCGCAACCCCAGACACAGTACACTCCCTCGGCGCCTCAGTACAACGCACCCCAGCAACCCTACCAACCACAAGCCGCACCCAGTCCAGCCCAGTGGTACACTCCCGCACCCGACCCAGCAGCCGACCGCCCGGCCGACGCCAGCTCCTATGTCCAAGCGGCCACTGCCGCGCAGGGTCAAACTCAGCAAGCGCCCGGTGCCCAAGGCCAGATTATCAACGGCCAATACTCAGTAGACTACCTCAATCAGATGGCCACACCTAGCAAACAGCCCCTCGACAAAAAATTCATCATTGCAGGCATTGGCATCGTTATCGCGCTCCTACTCGCAGCAGTCTTGTTTCTCGCTGGCGGCAAAAAGACGACATCTGTCGCAAGCGAAGTCAAGCTCTATACCACCCTTGTCGACACAGAAGCCAGCACTCTAAGGTCTGGCAAGCTCATCAAAAACAGCAAACTCGTCGCCATCAACAGCAACCTGCGTACCAGCCTCGTCAACGCAGCTCGCGACATGGAGACACCGCTTACTAACATGGGGCAAAATGCCTCCAACCTCAAATCTGCCGCAAAGAAAGCACCGTATCACGACGACAAGCTCGTTACCAATCTAGAAGACGCTCGCCTCAACAGTACCTACGACCGTGTCTACGCTAACGAAATGGACACCAAAACCAAATACATCATCACCTACATGGAAAGTATCAAAAAACGCAACTCTCGCAAGTCCATGCAAGAATTCATCGCCAAAAACGAACCGAATTTCCAAACTATCCAGAAGTCAATTGAAGAATACCAGAACTCCGACGAAGCTAATCTCTACTAGTTCGCTACTTCTTTGCCGCTCACCAGTAAATAGCTCAGCCGCATCAGGTCATGAATCTCGTCGTCCGGCAGCTGTCCCGAGCAAATAATCGTGTTCCAGTGCTTTTTGTTCAGATGATAGCCCGGCAGTACTGTCTCGTATTTCTCGCGTAGGTTTACCGCTAGCTGTGGGTCACATTTCAGGCTCACTCGCAAAGGCTTGCTGCCCTCGGTCACGATAGCTACAATCTTACCCTCAGGCTTTTCCCCATATTTATACACTGCCGTGCCCTCACCAAACGGATAGTCCAGCCAGACGTCGGCAAACTGCAATAGATAGTCTTCAAATTCTTTGTGGGTCATACTTTTACCTTTCCGAGGTAATATGTCAGCTCCTCAATGCTCCCGCGAATATCTTCGAGTGCTCGGTGCTGCTCCGGCTTAGCAAACTTCTTTTTGTATTTGCCTTCCATCACGACTTTCCAAGCAGTAACATCCAGCATACGATAGTGCAGTTTCTCGCTGAGACGCGGCCATTCGTTGTCTAGGAACTTGCGGTCTTGGTGGATCGAGTTGCCAGCCAAAATAACCGGCTTGTCGGTGTCGAAGTGCTCCGCCACAAACTCCAGCAGTTCATTTTCTACTGTGCGACCGTTTTCGCCGTCGTTGTTTTGCGCCATCAGCGCGTCACGCACGTTCGCATACTTGTCCCAAAATTCGCCTACCATGCGTTGCTTCATCAGATTCGGTCCAACTTTTTTTACTGCTTCGTAGGTAGCGATTTCCTTCATATCCCAATCCGTCGCGATCACTGCGACCTCGAGTATGCGGTCTTCTACTGGGTCCAGCCCAGTCATCTCCAGATCCATCCAGAGGAGTGTTGCTTTTTTGCTCATATGTTCTAGTATACAGGATTAGTTTTGGAGCGGGGTATCTGGGTTGAATTTGAGTGACAGAGAGTTTATACAATACCGCTGATCGGTTGGTACGCCCAAGCCCTCACCCTCGAACACATGCCCCAAATGGCCGCCGCAGTTTGCGCAGGTCACTTCCGTACGCGCCATACCAAGCGAATCGTCAGATGTCATTACCACGGCTCCGGGCTTGGCATCGTAAAAGCTTGGCCAACCGCAGTGGGCGTCAAACTTCGTGCCGCTTTCGAATAGCTCCGCGCCACACGCTGCACACGTATATGTGCCCGGATCGAACACACTATCATACTCACCACTAAATGGCACCTCTGTACCTTTCTCGCGCAGCACATGATACTGCTCTGGAGTGAGTTCGTCTTGCCATTCACTGTCGGTCTTATCAATCATATATTTAGTATATACTACAGCTGACTTGCACTGATGTATGAGATTTGCTCATCTGGCGACTGGACTTTTACGAGGATTTCGCGCCCATCTGGCAGTCGCATATCGGTATGTTTTAGCAAGTCTCTATGTTCGGTGCGCGTCATTATCACATACGGCTGATCTGGTGTGGCGTACTGGACGGCAAACACACTCCCGTCACTTGCCGTCTTTTCGTGCGGCGCGAGGGATTTGAGATATTCATATGACTCTTCTGTAAAATATCTGTCGATACCCACTTTTGCATGATACAAATACTCACCCAATTTACGATCTAGCTCATGTTCGCTATTTGTCACCTTCGCGTAGCGTCGTACCTGTGCATCTATATTGGCATGTGTTAGCCATCCTCCAGAGTTAGGTTTTTTATACAGCTCTAGGGTGTGTGCCGGTATCGCTCGCGTCAACCAATTTAGTTCGCTCGCCACCTCTCGGAGCGCTACCTGCGTACGACGCTGGTGGTTTAACGCACGCTCTACAAGCAGCTCCTGTGCGACTGGTGAAATTTCATCGCCCACGCTCCCGATTTCTGGAGCTCCAATTCGTAATGAGCCAAATACAGGCTGGTAGTAATCTTTGACGACACTGCCGTCCATTCTTGGCGCAGCAGGTACCCTATCATATACGTCATGCTTACGAGCAAAATACCCTACTACCGCAGTATCCACAGGCGCCAGTAACTCAACAATATCCTGCTTGACTCGGGAGCGCTGTCGCATGAACCACCGAGGAAAGCCCATAACATACTCATGCTCATGTTGAGAGGTGACGCTTCGATCACTAATATATCGCTCTGTAGAGCCAGGACCGCCATGAATGTTGCGATAACGCATACGCTTGTTGAACATGTGGGTTTTCTCATAGACAAAGTCAGTCATGCCAGCCGTCATATCACGTAAAATTTCCGTTTTCTCTACCTGATTGGGAGGTGTCATGACGAGGTTCTCTCGTCGAATACCAATCACCTTCAGGGCCTTGCGAGCCACTTCGAGCGCACGCTGCGTACGGCGATAATGGAGGTCATGTTGGGCCAAAAATTTCTCGTCGATATTTTTATCGTCGTGTGACGGGAGCGACATCAAAATATCGTACTGAGCCATCCAGTCGTCGTCCGCAGTCTCGGATACAAGCTTTTTCCAGGCGTCACCACTATCTTTCGAAAAGTCTTGCACCCCACCAGCTTCAAGGGCAGCAGCCATATAAGCAACACGAGCCATTTGCAGCGCAGATCGTTTCTGTCGCTGCGCCTCTACGATGCCGCGCGATAACTCCGGGCGCATAGAAAACTTACTCATTTCGCGACCAATATCACTAATCACAAAATCCTCGTTACCCTCATGAGGGGCCATTGCACCCATGCGATGAAGGCCCTGCTGAGCGCTGATGATACCCGAACGCTCAACAGGATGTGGCAAGTACTCGTTGATATCATAAAATGAACGATCAAGTGCAGCAATGGCAAGCGCACTCTGTCCAAGCTGAGAGTTGTATATCTCGGGAGGCCCAAATGGATCGCGCTCTTTCATAGATTTAAATGGCATAGACGCAGCTTCTATATCTCGTCCTTGCTCGCGTAGATAATCCTCGTGAATTACAGTCGGCTTGACAACATAGCCAACTCCGCCGTCAACATCTCGGCCTGCACGACCCATCTGCTGTATCACTTCGGCTTGCGAAAGATATCGCCGCGTCAAGCCAGATACCTCGTCTTCGTCGATTTCTGAACGATTGATAGTACCGTCAGAAATTACGCATGTCACTCCGGGAATAGTAATACCAGACATACCAGCCGGTGACGACACAATAACGAGGCGCTTACCTTCGGGCACAGGATCGTTAATGTGTCGCCGCTCCGTTGGACTCAAGTCCCCATGTAAGACACGGAATTCTACTTTTGCGGAAGATCCTGGCTCCACATCCTCCAGCGTTTTAATTGTTTCGTCAATAATATGCTGAATTTCGTTCTTACCAGAGGTAAAGATCATGGCTTTTTCATGCTGCTCACCGAAGGATGCATATGTCTCATAAACCGAGTCTTCGGGTCTCTCATGAATCTTGACTGCAAACGGACGTCCCTCAATCGCCACACTAGGCACTTCACCACCACCGTTGATACTACTGAAAGACTTCTCGAGTGACGCCTTATTTTGTGTCGCACTCATAGCGACAAGGCGCCAACTGTCCAATTGATCAACCGCCTGGGCAGCTACACCGGTAGCAAGTTCTGTATAGAGATTCGCCTCATGAATTTCGTCGGATATAACAACGACCTTCTCATCACGGTATTTTTCACGCAGATCAGCTTCCATGCGGATGAAAGTATTTGGCGTCATAATTTGTATGCGATTTTCATCGTGCACTTCGGTGCGATCACCATGCTGAACACCTACTGCTTTCGTCGCCTCCTCAAGGCCAAGGTGCTCAGCCATTTCCTCAACTACACGATCATGCAGTCCGTCAGCGATGATCTTGCGCGGTACAAGCGAAATAACATGGTACCCCGCTTCATACAGAAACTGTAACCCCTGCGTACTCTTGCCGCTACCGGTATCGCCTTCGATAATCGATGCCTTATTCTGACCCACCATCGAGATAATCGACGCCTTCTCATGAATAGCAGGAAGATTTTTGTTGCCAAATACATTATACCTTCGCTTAATCTCTTCTAGCTTCATGTGGTCGAGGAGCGCACGCTTATCATCCTCTGCTTGTGCACGACTTTCATCCCATGTGCGCGTGCGTCGTGGCGTCGGTCGCACACCACGTTGGCTACTGCCGTGACGAGGCGCTTGATTAAAAGGTCCGATTTTACGTCGCTCTCCCATATGCCGCAACTATACCATCATTACCCCTGTTTTCAAAGCAAAAGCACCTTCTTGGTGCCAAGGTGCTTTTTGGGTTTGTTTGATCTAGTCTTTTTTCTTGTCCAACCTATCGAGTTTGAACCCATGGACAATGAGGTAAATCACGAACGCCGTCGCAATGAGCGTGATGGCCGAGGACACAAATGCGCCCCAGGCGAAATCTGCCGTACGACCCCACAGTTCAACATGCCACACCGCACTGGCTAGCGCCTCCTGCGAACCGACGATGAACTGCACAACCGGGTTGATGAAGCCTTCTACAAGTGTCTTCACTGTCGCACCTGCCGCCGTACCAATGGCAAGACCGACTGCCAGTCCTACCACGCCCTGCGTACGGATAAAGTCGACGAAACCGCTCGCCTGACCTTTGGTGGCGCCGCTAGCTTTAGCACGAGCCGCTACTGCGCGCTCACGCACTGCCTTGGCGCGGGCTTTTGCCGCGGCCGATTTGGGCTGCTTCTCTTTAGCTGTTGTCTTGGTTGTGGTTTTGTCTGTTGCCATACTGCACCTTCTCCCACCTCTTATAATTTCTGAGTGCGATTATAGCACTATCTTTCAGGAAATAGTAGGAGGAGAAAATATACCCTAGAGCGACCCGGATAGCATGTTTCGCCACCGGGTCGCTCTAGAAAATCGCGTCAGGTTATAACGCGAAACTCATGCGTGTGCGTTCGCGCTGAGGACGCACATAACACTGTTGTGCATGTCGAGTAGCCTCGAGGGTAATTGGGCGATCGTCATCGTCACCCACACCTTCTGTGAGCCTACGCCGACGCACTACAAGCTTCTCGCTGATCGCAGCTGCAAGCGCGCTGCTGAACACATTGTTCGAACAGTCTATCTCGAGCTGAACTCGCAAATCAGTCACCGATGCACTCTCGGAAACTACGCTACCTTTCCTGCACAGCACGCGTACGAGCTGATCCTTGACCTTTTGATTGGCCATTTCTCCTCCAAATTGTTCACACGGTCAGGGATGGTTCCAAGACCGGACTACCGACACATAGCCTCGTCGTCGAAACGAAAACTCGCCACATCTGGTGGCGAGGAAGTGTCATATCGGTACTAAATCGTGAAACTTCTCGCCTACACATCAATAAACATCACGAGGCAGAGCTTGCCGCGGAGTTCTGTGTTGTGTGTGCGATAGGTCTTCACGAGGACTACTATACTACATCTTGTCTGGCGCGACAATACCCAGGATCATCAGGCCGGCACGGAGTGTATCGGCGTAGAGTGATACTAGCCCCGCACGGTGCTGCTCGTGCTCACTCCCGACGACTTGGTTTTTCTCGTAGTAACGATTGAACTCTTGGGCAAGTTCAAACAGATAATTACAGATGTGGTGCGGCGCCAATTCCTTGATCGCAAGATCGACAGCTTCGTGGTACTCACCAAGTTTGCGCACGAGCGCACGATCTTCGGCTCGTACATCGGTTGGCGCACTAGGAGTTTCTTCCACCTTCTCGAGAACACGACGTGCACGTGCATGGGCATACTGCAGGTACGGGCCCGAGTTACCTTGCAGACTTACTGTCTCGTCGAGATTAAACGCAATATCGCCACCGATACGATAGCGCGCAAAGGCGTATTTGATCGCACCGATCACCACATCCTGACGGAGCTTCTCGTCCTCTACCAGCGCAGCAACCTTTTCTTGGACAGCCTCTACCACATCGATTCCACGCGTCACATTGCCGAGGCGTGAGCTCATTTTGCTGCCGTCGCCAAAACGGACAGTGCCGTTGGTGAAGTGTGTCATAGTACCAGCAAGCTCGGGGCGAAACGCCTCGGCGGCGGCGAACACCACGCGCATGTATTCTTTTTGATCATTGCCTGTAATCAGATAGCGGTGGTCGAAGTCGTAGTCTGCCTTCTCGCGCCAGATCACACCGATGTCCTTTGTCTCGTAGGTTGGTAATCCCTTCGACGTAATGAACACGCGGGTATGGAGATGCTTCGATTCGTCACCCTCAAACACTACGGCTCCGTCAGACTCTTTGAGTTTGCCAGCCGCCAGCTGTGCGCGTACTACATCGAGTCCTACAGGAGCTGTTTCGCTCTCCGGATAATAGCGTAGTGGCGCCACTTCGATCAGTGCGTAGAACGCCTCGAAATAATCAAAACTCCACTGACGAGTCGTCCAATAAATTTGTGCCAATGGCGACTCGTGATCATTGCTATCATGAAAACCGTAGATCGTCTTGTTGAGCTCATCTATCTCCGTTTTGTGCGCCTCGTTCTCCTCGTAGGCTTTGGCGCCAATCACATAGCACGAACTAATCCAACGAGCACGTGCAAACGGGTCGCTATCGATTTCGTCAAGCTTACCTGGGTCTTCTCCACCCAACTCCGCACGCATACCCCATAGACATTTGGCTACATGCAGACCTACATCACCGCCGAAGCTTGTACGTGTCAGCTGAGCCCCGCCCACGAGAAACAGGCGCGACACAATATCACCAAACAACGTCTGATACAGATGGCCTGTGTGCAACTCTTTGAATGCGTTGGGGCAGCTGTACTCAAACACGATTTTTTGGCCTGCGTAGTGCGGCGTCGGCTCTTTGCGAACCAGTGCAAGCAGCGCCTCTGGCTTCAGAGTGATGTTCAAAAAGCCAGGTCCAGCTACTTCGACCGCCTGGTACTCGCCTGTTTCAGCCAGTTTCTCTGCTAGTTTCTCGGCAATAGCACGTGGATTTTGTCCGACTTGCTTCGCAAGCTGCATCGCTACATTGGTTGCATAGTCACCAAACTGGGGCTCAGGACGCGAAAACACTGGCGTACTGTCGACGTCGTATTCCGCTGCTATGATCGTGGCTACTGCCTGAGAAAGTGACTCCATACAGGCTATTGTAGCATAGCCACCCCTGTAAAACTAGACGAGTTCAGCGCCTAGCTCGTCGAGAAGGTCTGGATCTGGCAGACCAAGCTCTACCGCACTACCAGACACTGGCATGAGACCGCGTACATGTTCAACAAGTACATTGAGTACACGCTGGTCATCGCCCGCGCCCATGTGAGAAATATCGTTTGTTTGTGTTCCGTGACTGATTTTATCCATTTTGGTGTTCGTTTCGCTTACTTTATAATACCATTATAGCACTTATGCTTTATAATGTCAACAAGCAAAGGCCGAGGACTAGCTATATGCCAAGTCGCCTCACCTCGTAAGTGTCGTACGTGGAGTTGAAACAGCCCGCCAGCTCTTTAGCATCGCCCCAGTCTGACGAGTCGCGCCTCGTGTGTACCTATCGGTCAGTCTATCTCTTGCTCGCCGCACGAAGCACGCCTACGAATAGTGGATGCGCCCTATTTGGCCGACTCTTGAGCTCTGGGTGAGCTTGAGTAGCGACAAAGTATGGGTGTTCGGGTGATTCTACAAACTCGACGAGCTTGCCGTCGGGTGAAGTACCGCTGATCACTAGCCCACCCTGTTCAATCTCTTGCACAAATTTCTGATTCACCTCGTAGCGATGGCGGTGTCGCTCTACCACTTCTGTCGCGCCGTATGCTGTCGCTGCCTTTGAACCATCTCGCAGTACAGCGTCGTAATCACCGAGACGGAGTGTGCCGCCAGTCGACTCTTTGCCTTCCTGTCCAGCCATGATGTAGACCACATCATGCTCAGTTGCTTTGTCGAATTCAGCACTATGGGCGTCGGCTAACCCGCCGCGTCGTGCCGCTGCGATAACCGCCACCTGCAAACCAAGACACAAACCTAGATACGGCTTGCCGGTACGAAGCGCGTAATCAGCCGCTGCGATTTTGCCCGGGACACCACGTTCGCCAAACCCACCTGGTACCAATAGTGCATCTACACTGTCAAAATCCGTGTCGCTCGCCGTCTCTGCGTTGATCCATTTGATCTCCAGGTTCACTTCGGTATGCCACGCCGCACTTTTGAGTGCTTCGAGCACCGATATATAGGTATCTTCATTGTCCATATACTTTGCTACCAGCCCCACCGTCACGTCGCGTTCACGCACAGTACTCTGAGCCAACATAATATCTTGCCACTTCTTCAGATCAGGCGTAGTGTCATTACCTGTAAACTTGTTCAACACATTCAATACGCCGCTGTCAGCGATGATAAGAGGGATTTGGAACACTGTCTTAGCATTATGCAGCATAATCACCGCGTCTTCGCTGACACCACTAAACATGGCGATTTTCTTTGCCACACCAGCAGGCGCCGGATCATCAGTGCGCACCACTACGCAGTCCGGCACGATGCCAAAGCCACGCAGTTCGTTGAGCGCGTTTTGCGCTGGCTTGGTCTTGAATTCTTTGCTTGTGCCGATGAATGGCACATAGACAACGTGCACATATAGGCAGTTTTCGCGGCCAACTCGCCCTGCGAATTCACGAATTGCCTCTACGAAGCTCAGGCCTTCGTAGTCGCCTACTGTACCACCGATCTCTACTATATGTACGTCACTGCCATCGGCAGCAAGTTCGATCGCGTCCTGGATCGCGCCAGTCAAGTGCGGCACCAGCTGCACTGTCTTACCGCCGAATTTCCCGGCGCGCTCGTCGGCAATGAGATTGCTCAGCAACTTGCCACTCAGTGTCGCGTTCTTCTGCGTCAGCTCCAGATCGAGGAAGCGCTCGTAGTGCCCCAGATCGAGGTCTGTCTCGGCGCCGTCTTTTGTTACGAAACACTCGCCGTGTTCCGCTGGATTCAAAAGACCCGCATCTACATTGAGATACGGATCACATTTCTGAATCGATACATTGATACCTTTGGCCTGCAACACCGCGCC
Source organism: Candidatus Mycosynbacter amalyticus (assembly GCF_025273655.1). Taxonomy (GTDB): domain Bacteria; phylum Patescibacteriota; class Saccharimonadia; order Saccharimonadales; family Saccharimonadaceae; genus Mycosynbacter; species Mycosynbacter amalyticus. Next base: position 99,251 of record NZ_CP045921.1, on the reverse strand, counting down.
CATACTTGCCGCTGTGATGCCTTTACCAACGCCAGAGAGGACGCCGCCAGTCACAAAAATATACTTCTTAGATTGTCCCATGTTGGTCTCACCTTCCATGGGATTTTATTATAGCACTAAGTAAGTGTGGCCGACTACTTTCTGGCTATGTTGATTTTACCCGATTGCGGGGACGCTCCGTCAACTACTCGATCAGCTATGTAAATACTTTTTAGATTAGGTATGTCTTCTGCAGCCATAGATGCTGCAGTATCAAGCGTATATTGATTATATTGATCGGTCGTTCCGTATGCGGCGGCAATCTCAGGAGTCATGGACGGCACTCCCCATGCCGCAGGCATCAGAATTTTATCTGTGCTATTTCTCAATTTCTTCTCTAGCGTAATCGCAAAGATCAGTTCAGAGCAAATAAGTCCTGTCGCGCCTAACTTATGGTAGGGGTTTTGATCCGCATTATACTCAAACCATCCGAGCTCTTCTTCGTACGGGCCAGGGTGCTTCTTACGTTGTAGGTGTGTCGTTGATCCATACTGAAACACTGCCGCCCCATTATTGTAGCCAGTGCGCGTAGGAGACTGCAGGGGCGCCCCTATCATAATTGCATTCGAGGTATCATAAGATACACCTTTTAATCGACAAAATCGCTCATTGAGCGTTTTTAGCATGGCATCCGTTTGTTTCTCAAGTGAAAAATCATGAAATTCATCGTCATTTAATAACGCAAGCTCAGGTGTGACAATAGTAGTATTGTTTGCTGGCTGATCGGCTATTGCTTCAAGTGTGTCTTCAAATGTTGGCTGCGTGACAACTGTGATGTTATCTTCAGGATAATGAAACACACCGTGCGTGTAGTGCATTTCAGAGTGGTCGTTTTGCAAGCTTTTTGGTGATTTTTCTTTTGACATAGTCTACCTAAAATATATCATTTATTGTTGTAAATGTCAATATTATTATGCTTATCAAACAAACGTTGTATAATAGTATATGTACAGCAAAGTGTTGTACGGGACTCGAAGGAGTGATTGTGCTACGTCTCGTTTTACTACGTCCTGGGATGGACAATGAGAAGTACAAACTTCTGCCCCACAGAGGGCTTGAAGCACGCCTCGTAGAGGCCGCCGGTGACGCACAGCAAATGTTCGCGCTTGGAGGTGTGGATAACAGAGGAGCAAGTTCCGTGTTCTATGTGAGAAACATCGAACAGCTTGCCACCCCAGAACATGCCGAAAGCGAGGCTTTGTTTACGTGCGACGACACCATGCGTGGCACCAAAGCACTGATCATCTCCTCGTCCTAGGGTCTTCCAAGACCCACCATGCCCCGTAGCAGCCAGCTACGGGGCATCTCACTTTATAGTTACTCACTTTCGTGCGACTACGAAGCTAAAGAGGTAATCTGCTCAGCAGAACTACCTTTCTCATACAGTGTCTCACATGCACTTTGCATGGACCATTCACTTACCAGCGGCTGCAACACCTCCCAACTACGAATCACTTCGGCACTCGACGTAAAGATGTGTTTATGACCACGAATCGCGTCGACAATAACCTGCTCGTATGCTTCGGGTAACACTGTACCCGCAGGATAATTAAACGAAAGTCGAGTCTCTTCATATTCATACTCATAATCTGGCTTAAGTGTATTAAGCGCGATTTCTATACCCTCCTCTGGCTGAATGCGAAACACGAGACAGTTCGTCTGCGCATCATGAAATTTCTTGAAATGCACTTTTATCTCGGTCAGTTTCTGATCCAACGCCTTACCCGTCGCGAGATACAGTGGAACGCCCTGCCACTTCGGCGCATCACTCTCAAGCTCCACAGACACAAATGTTTCGGTGCTACTGCCAGGATTTTCGACTTCATCCTGATAACCAACATATTGCGCCCGAATTGTCTTTGTCGTGTCGACAGGTCGCAGACTCTGCAAGGCACCGAGACGATGCTGCGACACCTGACTCCAGTGCATATCGCCAGGGATATCCATAATCACCAAGCTAAGGAGTTGCATCAGGTGGCCTTGCACGATATCGCGTAGCGCACCTGTCTGTTCATAAAACTGCGCTCGTCCTTCGATATCTATAGACTCGTATGCATGGATTTCGATTTTTTCGATTGCCGTATTGTCCCACACATGAGCAAACAGTGCGTTATGTGCGCGAAACGCTACGATATTTTGCGCCATCTCTTTGGCAAGATAGTGATCAATACGGTACACTTGTTCATCGTCAAACCACTCGCCGATACGCTCCGCCATGGCTCGTGCACTTTCCAGATCGGTACCAAACGGCTTCTCGAGCATGAGTTTTACTCGGTCGTCGTTGAGACCTGCCCCACCGAGAAGCTGCACGATCTGGCCAGAAGCGGTCGGCGGTACGGAGAGGTAAATCAACAATTGGTCGCCCTCACTCAGTCCTATTTCCGACTTGAGCCGTTCATAGTCTGAGGCTACTGTGAGATCCATCGTTACTACACGAGTACGCTCCACTAGCTGCGGCTCACGCATGAGCATCGCTACGTCCACTTCGCGCCGAGACACACCGATAATCTCGAGATCCGTGTAAGTGCCTGTCTGCACGATCCGCTCTAGCGCAGGGATGAGTTTGCGGCGGCTCAGGTCGCCCGTAATACCGAAGATGAGGAGTTTTGTAGTCATATGTATCTATTATACCGCAAAGAAAAACCGACCTCCTCGCACCATGGTAGCGCAAATTGGTCGGGTTTCCTGTCCGTGTCCGGAAAATTCATACGTGCAGGGGATGCACTCACACTGCTTCTGCAAAAGCGAGCAGCGACAGCGCGATCATCACCGACTCCATGTCGAAAGCCGGGTGCAGCAACTCAGGCTCCGAAGCACCCTGCTGAATACTAGCCACGTATTGCCCTAGGCCAGTGGCCAGATAGAGCGTAGCTGGAGGCCCATAGTACCTCGTTGGACTCGGCTGATGAAACTCGGCAACGACAGCGAACGAAAAGTGCTCGATATTTGCCCAGTTCCCCACGCAGTACAGCACCTCTCGTCCCGTATCACGGTTGAGCCGACGCACATACGACGGATTGCCGTGTGCCGCGAGCGCTTGTTCCCAGAAAGTTGCCGGCGGGGCATATAGCATCCCTTCGAGTGCCGGACGGCCTCTTTTTGCACCCATCTTTTCTTACCTTTCACTAGTGGACAGGTTTCATAATCATAAAATATAATTCAATTAAAAGCAATGGTTGCGTTGCTTTTTATACTAAATATTGTAAGATTATAATATCCCATATTACCGGGAGAACCTATTAGAAGAAGGTGCAGCTATGAGGTCACAAACTGACGAAAACAGGCAAAAGCTTGCCGAGCTTGTCAACAAAATCTGGCGACGCAAACAATCTCGCTGGCCATGGCCGACAGGCTATCTCCGTGCTCAGTTACCGCGCACAATTTACGCGGCCACCAAAAATGGCGAACCGATGCATGACGACAACTTCGCCGCCCACCTTGTGACGGCACGGCTCATGGCAAATGGCACGGTCTAGCCCGCGAATCCCTCGTACATACCTGTAGTCACTACCCCTAGAGAGGAAGTCAAATGTGTGAAGTTGATGCGGAGAAATGGACCGAAGAGCAGGCCAAGGCCGTACAGGACTACCTGGAGCGCCATGTGGACCAGTTTCGCACATGCTTCCACGAAGCGTGCTGCCTCCGCCAATTAGTGTCGGATGGAGACCCAGTGACATCATGGCAGTACATCCATGATGTCATGTCGTGCCCCTACGACGAAAGATGTGCTTTTGAAAACATCTATCTCAACGGCGCGCACGGTGGAATTCAGACCCTTCTGGGACTGAAGGTGGCATAAGCGCACCTACCAATTTTGTGCCCCGCCAGGGAAGGCCGCTCCAGCAGGAGTGCTCCCGGGATATCGGGGCACTTCTGCTTTCCTAGACTAGGCATGACCGTGCTACTATAATTTTATGAGCAAAAAACACTCTACAACAAAAAAACTACAAAGAAATAAATCTCTACTCGTACTTTGGGTCGTAGTCATGCTCCTCTTGGTGGCACAGATAGTATCGCTGTGGTATATCATAAAGAGCCACAATGATAGTTCCGAAATTTCTTCACAGCGCATCTATACATTAGTAAATGAATCCGAGCAAAAGAGATACAAATATCCGGTCATAGATGTCTCAGAAAACAGAGTCTATATCCCCGAGGCCAAGATATATTTGCCACTCACCGATACGACCAGGGAGTTGCGGTACGATTACTTCAGTCTAAAAAACCACGAGTCACTCTACTTCAGCGTCAACTCCACAGTGGGACAACAAACTCAAGATGAGAGCCCAACATGCGACAAGATTGTATCTCTCACCAAAAGCGAAAACCCTCATTCCGCAACTACTGATCCTCCTGCTGCTACGGTTCCAGCTACCAAAGATGGCTTGACCGACATCCGTGTACATGCGGACTGCAAGATCTATTTCGGCGACGTAAAGACGAGCCTGCTAGAGGCAGTAGAGCAGCTAAAAAACTACTAGCATACTTTCTCCAAAAGATTGACTTATACATACGTACGTTGTAGGGTAATATACATCCTCATTCCGAGGTGTCCCTGCTAGAAGATGGGAGCGGCTATGACAACGCCGTTGAGTCACTACCCTCATGATGCGGATTTCTCCGCATTATGGCGCGACATGAAGTGCACGTATGTCAACTGGCGGGCTCGTTCACTGCTGCATCAGATTCGGTACAAACTCGCCAATCACGGTGTAGATGGCCGGATGGAAATTGCCGAGCAAATTCTCGCCAAAGACACGTCTTCGATGTTCGATCGCTGGCGCGGAATCGACTGCGCCGGCATGCTGAATGCATGGTGCAGCGAAGCTGCTGAATTGTCCAGCCGAGCAAAGAAAGTGCTGCGATCGTCGGCACTATCGGAGGCCTTGAGTCGCGACCTTACAAGTGCTGTATGCGAGCTCGACTCCACCACAAGAACAGCCAAGGCAACACAACAAGTTCTTTGCGCGGTACTCGCGCTTCGCAAGTCCCTAGCCTGAGTGAGGTTCGCCCTGCCCCTACTAGCAGACGCCCGTCTCGAGAGATCGATGCGGGCGACTTGCTTTCGAGGTTAAGCAAGTCGCCTCGGCATTAGTGTAAGGTTTTTTATAAGGTGGATATTAATTTAGATTGGACCTATCGGTCTACACATTAAACCAGTGAGTTAAGTATGCAGCGCCGCTGGCTGCGAGAGCAAGTAGCAGCCCGACAATAGGTAGAACCTTGCTCTTGCCTGGCAATTTGAATATTGCCAAGAAAAGCACCGCGGAACACAATAGGCTCATGTACATGACGTAGCCCGCGATGGTACCGGCAAGACGATAGTTGCTCTCAGTGTTTATTGCGGCGACAATAAATAGACCAATTAAGGGCAGGAGGGTCACCGTGCTGGTAATAGACGCCAAGTTTGCTTCGGGAGTTACTCCTGCTTTACTCATCTGCCTACCCTTTCTAGCTTGCATATTCTACCGTCGGCTTGTGCGTACAAGTTGCGTGCTTGTGACGATAATACCTGCGACACCGAGCACAGCACTCATCTTTGCCCAGTTACCCAAACCGTCGAGCCCTGTGCCAAACGGATTTGCTCCAGAAATCAACAACAGAAAGTTTGCAACAATAAAGATCCAGATCGCCAGTGCCACCCAAGATAGCACACCCAACCTATCTAGATGCGTAGAGATAGCGTGTCTACGAAATATAACTATCATCGAAACGAGTACAGATAGCGACAGTATCAGGACACCACCCATATACATCTCACCCGAAATAACCAAAGAACACTTACTAGCATTGAGACGATTACAACGAAATTAGTTGCTGGCTTTTTCGTATACGCAAAACCTTCAAAAGTTACAACTAAAGCTAAAGGTGGAAAGTAAGTGCAAAGATACCATACAGCAAGTAAGCTATTGACGCGCATATCCCTAATAGACCATACACTTTAGATATACCGGATAAGCGCTTCAGCGCCACTGTACCGAACAGTGCGACTCCTACGCTAGCAGCGATCGCCGCAACACCCGCCAACCATGCGCGCGAGCCCTGTGACGATAGCACCGGACCTACAAAATAGTAAAACAGGGGTAAGCTCGCCAAGCAGCCTAGTTGCGCCAGTATCAGAGATGTTTTTGTTTTATCTTTCATCTTATTCCTTTGGATATTCTCTCGATCTAGCACAAGAATAGCTTATACAATACCGTTATGATAGATTTTAACACACTCGTTATGAATGAAGTAAGCTTTTGTATAAGGCTGGGGCTAGGGGTCGGCACCGTCGGTGTCGATGGATTTGTCGGGGTCGTCTCAGTTGGCTGAATAACCTCGCTGTCACAAGCATCGTCAATACCGTCACGATCGACATCTTGATTCGCAGTTGCAACAAATACCCCGCAGGCCTGCTGTGAGTCTGGCGTACCATTATCGTCTAGATCGCTCTGATCTCGACCGACGACAAGAATACTTTGATAGTATTCAACTTGCTCACCGCCAGGTGCTTCACCCGCCAGAACAAGCGTATGGTAGCCAGCTGGAGTTGACTCGGGCACTGAGACAGTTGCAGATGCCCCGCCGTCGGAATTAAAAGTTAGGCTGCCCAAATTAACTGGGTCAGAGTGTAGAGTGACCAAGAAAGTAGACCCTGGCACTCCCGCGCCAGTCATAAGTTTAAGGTCAAGCGAGCCACCTTTCTGCACCTCCCTCGCCGCAACATCTTTCTTTTTTAGCTTCACGGCAGTCGACGCACCGTCTTCGAAATACCCTCCCGCTGGCGTATGAACCGCACTAGAGGAGGCCGCGCTATCCGGACACACAGCCTGCGAATTTAAACACCAGGTATAGCTACTCAGGCTCTTACCGTCGAGTAGTTGCGAAATACTACTAGCCATTGCCCTCTGCCCTTTTGCATTTGGATGAAAGCTTTCTTGCAAGTCGTTGCCATTCCACCCCATGTAGCCAGTGATCGCTGTGACTTTTTTATCTTCATCTTTTGAATTGTCACACAGCCTGTAATTACCTAGTGAATCCTCAACGTCAAGATACTTGACGCCCACCCTAAGTGCGGCAGATTCGATTATATTATTGAAATATTCTACTGAGTTATAAATCATTTTTCGCTCTTCATCATTCAAATTGAGCGTGTTCTTGCATTTAGCCCCCTGGGCTCCATTAATAAACTGAGGATAGCCAACTACATATATCTTTGACTGGCCGCCAGTAACATTACGCACGGTTGAATAAGTCTCTACGAGATCATCATAAATATCCAACAGGCCATTTTTGAGCTTCTGACGTCTGTCGAGTGTTGCAAAATCACATGTTCCTGGCGAAGTGAGGTTGGCACAGGCGTCCATAATTGCACCGAATCCTGCATCATTTCCGCCCATTGTCAGCGTGATCACCTTCGGCCGATACTTCTTCACGAACTCAATCTGCTGCACGCGTCCAGGTATAAAATCACTGAGTGCCTGGGTCTGCAGTTGTGTCGCATCAACATAGCCTTGCAGCCTTGGTCGTCCCGGGTCCTTGCCACCCCAGCCTTGACCAAGATACCCACTGTCACTATTTGCAATATCATATGTTTGCGCGCCCGAGCATGCCACCGACTGCCATTTGGTGGTCGAGTTCGTAGCTGGACTACCAAGTCCCATATCTGCCGCAAGTAAGTACGGGTATGACCTAGTACTAATATGACACTTCTCGCGTGGTGTTCTCACAAGGGTATCCTCTTCTTTGTCGGTAAAATCACGGTAGTACTTGCCGCCCGATGCCGTCTTCTCTGTATCACCTTCACCACTCGAATATGAGTCCCCTAGTGCCAAATACTGTAGGCGAAGTTTAGTCGAATCTGGCTTCACAATAGCCATGCGGCCGAGCGACTGACTCGAATCCCAATAATAGAAGTTGACCGTATCATCGGCACCAATGACCGCACGATACGCGCTTCGCTTATCCATTGCGTTAGATAGTTCAGTAGAAAAATCAATCGATGGGCATGGCTGATCAATTTTCGAATTGGCATAGAAATCAGAGCGGCCACACGCGTCACCGACCATATATACGCTGCTTTTGCCAAGATCTTGATCGGACACGACAACACGTGAGCCGTCATTAGAAATCGCGAGTTGGATATTTTGATTCTGTGAATTGACCCTGTTGCTTGCGATCAGCTTGGCCTTTTTTGTCTGCAAGTCAATACGCACGATACCGCTACCATATACAGCAGAGGCGGCGTAGCGCCCGTTTGTCGAGACAGCGACCGCACCCGCAAAAAGCGCATGGCCACTCGCATCGGTCACGGTAACACCCTGAGAGGCATCGACGGCGTACACCTTGCGAAAAGTATCCGGACCCGACTGGATCTGTTTTTCTATCAGCTTAGTGTGTACAGCGCCAATAGTTACAAGTTGCGGTGGGCCAGCAGCAAAATTCAACGTCAAAAACGTGTCATCTGCCAACAAGAGGGGATTTGCAGGCAAGTATGTATTATCGATCAAGTGAAAGACCGTATCCGACGCCAGCTTGGCGGCGTATCGCTGTGAACCTCCGTCACTATACGATGCAAAAGCAAGGTTTGCGCTCCGTACTACGCAGAGTGTGGTTGATATCCTCGGAGAGTAGCCCTCTACTTCGCCTTGCTCTTCGCGGCAATTGCCAAAATGCCATGACTTTCGCTCGGATTCCAGACTGAAGCCCGACGTCACGGTTGCGCCCGTCACGTCATCCCATCTCAGATTTTCTACCGCGTATGAATCGGCATGAACCACCCCTACAATAGACAAAACCAGCACTGCGGCACCGGCAAATAATCGTACGTTCACACTCACCCCTCCATAATTATGGATTTAGTGTAGCATGAATTATATTTTTGAAAAATATTAAAACTATATTTGTAGTTGCTCCGGCACTGGCGCATCAAACCGAATCTCTGGCAGCTGATCCATGATGAAATCGTCCGACAGGTGCGTGTATTGCTGACGATAGGCGGCAGTAGCAGCACCAAACACCGCGTCGCCCCAGTCAAAGCCCAGACTGTCCGCCGCTGTTCGTACCGCCTCTTCGCTCTCGCCTTCTACCTCGATAAATGGCCGTAGCCATGGCCACTCGTCTATCACTACCTCTGTGCCGTCGGACATATGCCACGTCTCACGGCGGGTTTCTTGGTAGCTTTTGGGTACTAGACCGGCTTGTAGCTGCATCTCTATAGTAGCATCAAAATCGCTCACGACGATCTCGATTTCCTGCGCACTATGGAGTCCCTGCTGACCGTCGAACTCTTTGTATGTCATGGTGACTTTGTCGCCTTCATCACGCACACGCAGGTACGCATCTTTGGCGCGATCTACCAGGTAGAATACGCGGCGGCGCATGAGACGCATGGGCTGCACACATACTGCACCAGCCGCAGCGAGGCGAACTCGCATACCGTCCACTTCCACCTGGCAAAACTTCACCTCTATCTCAGTTTTCATGCTAGCTCCGGTAGCTGCACGGCAACTTTATAAGCAGCATCCTCGAGTACCTTCTGCCTAGTCACACGGCCATTTGTAAAGTATGGAAACGGGTCTTTTGACACAGCTCCGTATTCTTGCTGAACGAGCACGCCCAGATCAGGGTACTGACTTGGGACTTTATCGAGCATTTCCTGCGGAAATTCAAGGTCAAGGTCGATACCAATTTTTGCGTTGCTCCCCTCTTTTTCGATGACCACCACATCACAGCCAAACAGGCTATGATTGACATGTGCGGGATGCTGTCCACTCTCGATTGTTGCATAGTAGCTCGCCTGAACACCAAGTCTCTTTAGGTTACTGTGGCGATTCATCGCTCCTTCGTAGGTTTCTTCGATCGTCATTGGCTGCTCACTCACACCTGAATCAACCTTTTTACCATTAATACGCACTGGCATACCCGCCCGACGCATAGCACGACTGACAGCGGTGTGCTTGATGAGGCTTTCGGTACTCATATACAGCAGAGGCAACGATGCCACGTAGTCGTCCAGAGCATCGAGTTCGCCACGAAGTAGAATCGGCTGCAATCCACGAATCTCGTCACGAAACGACACGTCTGGTACATCACCTAGTACAAACACCTCGAGCCCATGAGCGTACGCATACGTCATTTCCATGAGAGTGTTGCCACCGATGTAGTTTGCGACGCCGTTTTTCTCGCCGTTGACGACCAAAATTGCGTCAGACGTGTCGATTTTGGCGAAGTGCTGGTCGATAAAACCACGTTTTTTGTCCACGTCCTGCTCTAATGCAACGTGCAATGAGTCTTCGGCAAAATCCGGGTTATCCACCTGGTAGCCACGTTGTTCTAGGTCTGATTTAGTCGCCTGCATCAGTTCGCGCGACGACATCGACCCGCAGAGTGTCAGTTTCATAGCTGCTCCTTTTTTTCGAAAAATACAAAAGGCGGCACCCTTCGTTCGTGCGCCGCCTAGTTGTAATGTACCTAATTGTTATTTCTTGTCTTTGGTCGCGTTGACTTCGTAGCTAGTATTGGTGCTCTCGAAGAAATTGACAAGCTCAAGCGTGTCGTTTGCTGCGGCCATCCATTTGGCTGGATTGCTGACTTTGTAGTGCGCGCCAAAACCAAGCTCTTCCAAACGACGATCGGTGAGATAACGTACATACTGGTTCACATAGTCGGCATTGAGCCCCAAGATACCTTTTGGCAATAGATCACGGTTGTACTGCTCTTCCATCTCTACTGCGTCGAGGATCATCTGCTTGATCTCTTCGGCAAACTCTGGTGTCTGCAGGTCTTCGTTTTCCTCTAGTGTAGTGAGGATCAAGTTGATACCAAATTTGAGATGCAAGCTCTCGTCGCGGATGATCCAGTCCATGAGACTACCGAAGTTGCGTAGCAAGTTGCGCTGGCGGAAACTGAGTGCAACCATGAAGCCACTATAAAACCAAATACCTTCGAGAATGATATTGTAGGCGATCAGATTCTTCACGAAGTCTTTTTTGCCTTCGGTGGTAGTGATATCGAGCGTTTCCTCCGTCATGCGTTTGATATATTTGGTCTCAAACGCTTCTTTGGCTGCCATGCTTGGTACTTCTACATGTGCCGCATAGGCTTTGTCGCGATCAATCGGAAATGTCTCAAGCACATACTCGAAGCTCATGCAGTGGTTTGCCTCTTCCCACATCTGCTTAGCCAGGTACAGGTGACACTCGGCTGCGTTGACATACGGGTAAACACCAAATGCCAGCGCTTTGTTTACGAGCAGCTCGTTTGGGTTGAAGTAACTCATGAGGAACTCGAGCGCATGCCGCTCTTCGTCTGTCATCTTTTTCCAGTCAGCGAGATCTTGCCCGAGCTGGATTTCGTTTGGAAACCACGTGTTGGCCACCGCCTGATCGTAGAGATCCATCGCCCACTGGTAGTGAACTGGTTTGAGTAGTAGCCCGTCTTGGATACCTGTGCCTAATATGCCTGCCATTATGCTACCTCCTCTTCATATTCGCCAAAGTTCATAACTTCGTAAATTGCACGTGCTGCTTGCTGCTCGCAAGCTATTTGCCGTCGAGAATCCAATAGCTCGTTAACCTGCACAGTCATATCTCCATTAACATGGTCTGCCAGTGCTGCATCGATCTCGTCCAGATTCTGGGCTGCAAAGGTAATCTCGCGCGCTAGGCGGCCAGATGCATCTGGTGCCAGTAGCACTTCTTCTGGGCGCACCGTCTGGAGCCGGGTCTCTCCAAATGCCATCTTACTGGCACCCCACGCACATAGTTGCATCCGCTGGATCAATCGGTACGTTCGTGACGGTACCGTCATCGTTGGTCACCTGTTTGGTCTGGCCAGCAAGTGCCGCCATGGCCTGATCGATAGCTGCTAGTTTTTCTTCGAGTGTCATGTTTTCGTCGAGTATTGCGTTTGCGTTCATTGTGTTATCCCCCTAATTTGTTACTTGCTTATACTTTTGCGAAACCAAATCCGACTTTGCGTGCGCCGCCTGATTTTTTGGCCATTTCTTCTGTTTTGTTCACGTTTGTGGTGCTCTGCTCTGCCTGATGCCGCGGTTTGACGTGCAGATAGTACGTCGTCTTGAGGCCACGCCGCCATGCTTCAGAGTAAATATTTACATACTCATCGATGTCGCGTGTCTCGAGATACATGTTGCGGCTGATAGCTTGGTCGACCCATTTCTGCGCCCGAGCCGCTACTTCGATGAAGGCATAGGGGCTAAGTTGGAAGCTTGTCTTGTAGACGTCTTTGATATGCTGCGGAATTGCCTCAATATTCTGGATGTCGCCTTGGTTGGCCAGTACTTCGTCTTTTACCTCTTCCCACAGGTTGAGCTCTTTGAGCTTGCGAATCATATTGTGATTCACCTCGAGGAACTTACCGTTGAGTGTCGCACGAGAGAAAATCTGCGCGAACTGTGGATCGATACCGGGTGTCGTACCAGACACATGTGCGTTGTTGGCGGTCGGTGCGATAGCCATGAGTGTGGCGTTGCGCATACCTTTTTTCACCTTTGAGCGCAGGCCGTCCCAGTCGAGCTGGTGTTTGCGGCTAATCTTGACCTTCACTTTGCGGTCTTTTTCGAGTACATCGAGCGTATCGATTGGCAACATGCCTTTGCTCCAACCGCTACCTTTGAAGTTTGGATAGCTGCCGCGCTCCCGGGCCAAGTCTGCACTAGCATCGATGGCGTGGTAACTAATGAATTCGAGCAACTGATCCATGAGATCAAATGCCTCGTCTGAGTCATAACTGTATTCAAGCTTCTCGATCACATCGGTAAAGCCCATCACACCCAGACCAACAGCGCGGTTGTTCAGGTTGGAATTCATAGCCTGTGGAATCGGTGTATTGGTCAGGTCGCAGAGATTGTCGAGCTGACGAATAGAGCTACGGACCGCTTTCTCTAAGCGCTCCCAATCCCATGTCTTGTCTTCGCGGAGATGTACGCTCAAGTTGATACTGCTCAAGTTACAAACTGCTGTATTGTCCTTGTCTTGCGGCAATGTAATCTCGGTACACAGATTGCTGTGGTGAATCGTACCTGTATTATTGTTGAGTGCACGCACGTTTTGCGTGTCTTTCCAGGTGAGCCACGGGTGGCTGGTAGCCTGAAGCTGCTGGAGAATCTGGCGGAATTGCTGCTGAGCCGGAACCTTCGCAAAGTCGCGCAGCTCGCCCTTCTCAGCCAGTTTGACGTACTCTTTGTAGCGCGCGCTAAACTCACTACCGTAGAGCTCCACCAGGTCTGGTGTTTCGGCTGGATCAAACAGGTACCAATCTTGGTCTTTTTCTACTCGCTTCATAAACTCATCGCTCAGCACTACCGCTGTGTTAGCAATACGCGTACGGAGGTATGGGTCGCCAGAGTTTTGCTTGAGATCGAGGAACTGCGGAAAATTGAGGTGCCAGTTTTCCATGAAGATGGCCGCAGCTCCCTGTTTCTTGCCCTTGCGACTTACGGCGAACAGCGCCGTATCAATCATTTTGATGAACGGAATCGGACCGGTACTTTCGGTATTGGTCGTCTTGACTGGGCTTCCCGCAGCGCGCAGCTTGCTAATACCGATACCGATGCCACCGGTACCTTTGGCGATCCACATCGTGTCGCGGACACCACGAGCGATAGCCTCCATATCGTCTTCGATGTCGAAGAGGAAGCAGTTGGACAGTTGTGGGAACGAACCACCAGCGTTGATGCGCGTGCTTCCCGCAGGGTTACTGTCGAGCTTGGAGATATATTCGTAAAATTCGAGCGCCACAGTCGTAGGATCGTCTTCGCAGAGGCTGAGGCCCATAGCGATACGCATAGCAGTGTATTGCGGCACCTCAAGTGGTACGCGCACACCGTTTTTGCGGAGGCTATAGCGATTACGACGTGTCACAACACCTAAGTAGCGCATGAGATTGTCTCGATCTGGATCAAGTGCAGCTGCAAGCTTCTTGTGATCAAAAAACTTGGTATCGGCCATGCGCTCGTCAAGGAGTCCATCTTTGACAGCCTGGCGCAAGTACGGCAAAAACTCTTTGTCGTGGAGCTTCTTGAGCTCTTTGGCGTTTTCATAGTTCCCCAAGATATTTTTGTAATCTACCTTGAGTTGCAGGCGCGCAGCGATCGTGTCAAAATCTGGATCATCTTTGACATTTTGTAGCGCCGTATGAATTACTGCCTCATCCAGCTGTTCGGTCGTAATCCCGTCGAACAGCGTCAACTGCAGTTCGCTTGCAACCTGGACAACTTTCTGAATCTGATTCGGCAAACCCTCACTTGCCGCGACCAGAGCCAGATTGATCTTGTTGGCGTCAAATGGTTCGCGAGTGCCGTCGCGCTTGACCACATGAATTCCGTTCATCTTATACCCCTTTGGCTACGTTCTTGTCTTTTATGTTATTGATAATCCACCCGCCTTGCTCATAAGTCTCTCACCTCTTTTGAACTTGGACACAACGAAGAATAGCGACGTAGCGCTTACGATATCCTTCTTGCGTAATGTGTGTTTTATTGACTGACTACATATGTAGTGTCTACCTACGATAATAGACCCTATATATATGGGTTTCAAGCCTTTTTGGTAATTTTATGCGGGTATTTTTCACCACACGATTAGTCGCCTCTGTTACATGTAAGCTAGTGTGTTGTTTGATTTTTACAACGCTAGATGTAGCGTTTATGCTGCACAATTCTGACGGATTCGCTCTGCAGGCGCAAAGTCATCTGTATATGGCTCAAAACGCGGTATCTGGGTATCCTGGTAACCCGTGTACTGCGGCAACGCCTCACCATATACACCGATGATATTATGTAACGTATCAGGGTGAGTTCCTTCACTTGTGCTCACGAGACGCTGCGAAAAGTTGTAGCGATATGGCGCCTCGCGTGTGCTCAGTAGCTCTTGGCATCCGCCCTGCTCACCAGCGATCATGTTGACCATCACCACACCGCCAGGTTGCACCACTCGCCGCAAGGCATCACCATATTCGCGTGTCATAAAAGTAAACGGAATATCCGTGTTGTGCCATACACATCCACTACCACGATGTCGTAGCGCTGCTTGGTCTGATTAACATATGTGCGAGCATCCGTAAAAGTCAGAGTGACATTGCTTGGATCTCGATAGTAGAAATGCTCACGTGCAACCTCTACTAGCTTCGGGTCGATCTCGACAACATCGATATGAGAGAGTGAGGATATCGATGCGCTATTTGCTGCGGTAGTGTAAACGTACCGCCGCCTAGCATGAGTATCCGTTGCTTCGCTGGGGTCTGCGCGATCAAACCGGCCAACTGCTTGGTGTACCAAAATACCGGCTCGTCGGGTCGATTCACCTGTATCCCCGACTGGACACCGCCCGGCCCCATAGCCAGGCCGCGCATACGTTGCCCGTCAGATTCCCAGTCAAACACCGTATAGTGTGCCGTCGGCGTATCGATGTTAAGTGCCTGGGCATATGTGGGCGCCAGCGCCACAATATAAAGTACTATGCCGGCAAAAATCCACTGACCCCGGTACAACTTTTCTGCAAGTAGCACAGTCGCCAGCAGTAGCACCACTACCAGCACGACGAAGATTGCGCGCGATCCCACATACCCAAACAGCACGAAGCCTGTCCAGAAACGTGCCCGTAATCCCACCGAGTGCGTCCCACATACTCAGGTTTGCTACAGCAGTTCCGGCTGTTTTGAGTGAAGTGACGTTGAGTTTGGCCAGGTACGGACTAATCGTACCGAGCACGAAACTAGTAGGTGCGAACAGTAGCAATGCTGCCATGACAGCTTGCGCACGCACATCGATCTCAAGGTCCGCCAGCCACGGCAACACATGAGGATACAGTACGGTTGTAAGTGCAATTAACCCAGACGCCACTAATAGCAGCCACATCACATCTCGTCGTCGAGCACGCGCATCCGCTATCCGACCGCCGACATAAAACCCGAAGCTCAGTGCTGCGATTATCGTGCCGATAATACTTGTCCAGACATATGTAGAGCTCCCGACCGTCGGAGCAAGAATACGTGCCGCAGCCAGCTCAAATGTCATAAGTGTGAATCCGACGATAAAAGCGAGAAGCTCAAGGCGCGTTGGGAGACGTGTCATTAACTAATAGTATACAGCAGACAAAATCTACTCGTCCGCCTACAGAGAGATCGAAGAAATAGAAATACCGCGACCATCTGGTCACGGTATTTCTATGGCGGAGAGAGAGGGATTCGAACCCTCGGTGAGTTACCCCACACTTGTTTTCGAGACAAGCCAGTTCAACCACTCCTGCACCTCTCCAGACTTTTTCTCTGAGTAGCTAATTACTCCTACACCCCTAGAGTAATCTGTACCATTCTATCATACGCGCACTCAAACATTCGACTGCCATCAATTGGTTGCGATACGCAGCCTGTATGGTGACAAGACAAAAACAATGCGCGTATACTGGATATATGAAGTTTTTCAAAATCGTTCGACTTAGTCTATGGTGTGTAATTATCGCGAGCTGTATTGCCATCATCACGCTCAATTACTCAATAACAAAAGTTGTCAGCGACGCTAGTAGTCTGCGCAAAATTACCCGTAGCGCCAACACGTACGAGATCGTGCGTGGCGATATCCTCACGCCGCGAATCCTGGCCGAAGCCCAAGACACTGGCTACGGAGCACTCGTAGACGAAAAAGTCGTCCGTACAGCCGTCGACAAAAGTTTCGATGACGACAATCTCGACAAGCTACTAGTGCCGGCAACCGAATCTATGGCCAACTGGCTGGGCAGTAAACAGCCCGACGCAACGTTTCGAGTAGACGCGCAGCAGCAGCTCACCGAGCTGGCCGATTCGCTGGCTGCCGAGATGACAGCCAAAATCCTCGCCCAACCCATATGTAATTACACCAATACATCGGCCGACATCGCCACTGGCCAATGTCGCCTGTCGATACTCAGCGAAAAAGAAATCCGCGCCGGTATCCTAGTCGCCCTAAAATCCCAGCCGACTATCAAAGAGGGGGTGCTGTCGAGCGACCAGCTCACTATTCCAAATTCCGTCATCAGCCAGACCCGCAACATCCCCGAGTACCTCAACATGCTCAATTCGGCCGCCATCTTTGCGGCGGGTATCTTCGCACTTAGTAGTTTATGGCTCTTGATCAAACACAGGTTCCGGGGTGTCGCTGTCATCGGTATCGGTGGACTGCTGGCGGCACTTACAGTATTCATCGCTCAAGGTAGCGGTGTCGCTATCGTCAATTCGTATGTCCTCGAACCAGGCTACCAGGAGCTTGCACGCGCGCTCGCAGCCGCTACCGCAGCAGAGATGCGCATGACGCTCCTCCCATTGGCTGGGGCGTCTGCCCTCCTCACTGTCATCGGTTTTGTGGGCTGGTATCTCATCCGCAGGCGACGCTCCACTCAGCACGAAAAAGCCCGTGTGCACTTCGGTGAAAGCAAATCTGATATCGACAACACTGACGCGTAAACTGCAATTTACCTACTGCTGGATCTGCAAGCCATCCAGCTCAAACTCGGCATCTTGCATTTTATCAAGCACGAGCTTCCGGGCATCACGCACACCGCGGTTGTAAATTGTCGGTGCTAAGTGCTCTGTCACTATATCTATCACATCTTGCGCCGCAATCATCCCCACCCCGTCGTCGCCGATATCTTCGATGCGGGTGATGAGTTCGTCGATGCATTTCTGTTCCGACTCTTTGTCGGGAAAATTCCATGTATGTTGCATATAGATTTATTATAACAAGACTACTGAGACCATAGAAAATTCCCCACGCATGGTGGGGAATTTTCTATGGTACACCCTAGTTAAAGAAGTTCAAACCATCATTACAAGTAATATCGTAACTTGATATAAATAAATACCGTCCAAAGATTATATTGTTAATAAACCTACCATATGGTAGTATGGTATTATGATTCAGAAAAAAGATATTATTAAAGCTGCACAGGAACGTATAAAAAACGGGGAAACGGTTTCGCTTGATTCCGTCGCTCGTGATATAGGATTAACTAAAGCAGGACTAGTGCATCACTATCCTACAAAAAAATCGCTTATGATGGGTCTTGTGAATGATGTCGTAGAAAGATGGCAATTAATGCTTGACGCAACTCCTGCTAAACCTAACGCCGAAGACAGGATGATGACTTACCTTAGGTATGCAATGTCTGACGAAATAGACTCATCAGATTTCGCCTTTATGGCTGACTACAAATTAAAAGATGAGCTTTACGCTAAATGGGCTAAACAGATTGAAGCTTGGTTCAACTTTTACGATATTACGGACATTACTAGGCGGTCTGCATTGATGACTGTTCGACTTATCGCTGATGGGGCTTGGTTCGATAGAGGCTTGGGGATGTTGAACATAAGTGTCGAAGAGAGGCAGTCAATCTTAGACGTCTCAGAGAAAATACTAAAAGAAGGAGTAAAATAATGAAACAATGGATATTTCTAGTCGGAGCTATCATTTCGGAAGTAGTAGCTACACTTTCATTGAAGGCAGGGATGGATAATTCAATTTTCTATATAGTGGTATTGATAGGTTATGTATTAGCTTTTGTGTTTTTAACAAAAGCACTTAAATCAGGTATGGCTCTAGGGGTAGCTTATGGGATATGGGGTGCTTGTGGTGTAGCAATGACTGCGTTCCTATCACATTTGATTTTTAACGAACCTTTAACCTCGATTATGGTACTAGGGATTGTAGTAATTATTGCTGGCGTACTAATGATTGAATTAGGTTCACAGGCTGCAACTAGAAAAGAGAAAGGAAACGTATAATGGGTTGGTTATTTCTTATCGGTGCAATTATTGCCGAGGTATCAGGAGCACTTTCATTACGGATGGCAAGCTCAGGCAAGCGTCGATGGTGGGTAGCTGTTGCGGTTGGATATACTATTGCCTTTACAATGCTGATTTTTACACTTTCTAGCGGTATGGCCCTCGGTGTCGCTTACGGTATATGGGCAGCGTCAGGAGTTGCTCTTACTGCGATTTTTAGCAAACTACTATTCAAAGAACATCTGACGTTAGTTATGTCCATTGGTATTGCCGTTGTAATTGGAGGTGTGCTTATGATTGAACTAGGTAGTGGCGCTACGCATTAGGTTGGATAGAAAATAGACAATTTATAGTGTAGATATATACAATTTATATACTTAACGAAAGTGAGCCTTGCCGTCCGAGAATCCATTGAATTCACCCTTATGTATTTTGACAGTAACCATATCAGGGTTCCATTCAGAGACTGAAATGGATTCTCCTTCGTTCCCCAATACACTTCTTCCATAGTAAGTTCCGTTAGGAAAGATTGTGTTAGCGATAGGGTGGTATTGCTCGAACAATTGTCTCTCTAAATAGTCGTTGAGTATCCATAAGAATCTTTTAAGATTTTATTTTTTCTTATCTTTTTCCATCTGATTGCGAACGATAACAGCAATTAGAGAAGCGATGATAACAGTAATAGGCAGGGTACTCCAAAACTTATCCCATTTCTGGTCGCCGGTAGCTTCGTAGCCATCGTCTGCATATTCGACACAGCTACTGCCCCTATTATCTGTATCCGACTCCACACAAGAAGGTCCGCCTAAACTCATTCCCAAGTATGCACTGACTACAACGGCAGCAATAACGCCAATTATAATGAACGGTAGCAATCGTCCTTTTTCAACTTCCTTTTTAATCCACTCCCATCCGTACATTCCGATGAATGTTATGACACATACTGCAAGCCCAATACCCGCTCCCCATAAAAATCCTGATAGGGGGTCGGGATTGTCACCCATAAATCCAATAAGTCCACCTAGAACTCCAAACATAAGGATTGGAATCAACATTAAGAAATAAATACCTTTAGACATTTCTTTCTTTTGATTTTGTTGGGTCATATAGACGTCCTACCGTTAAGTACTTTAGCTTTTTCTGTATCAAACTCAGCTTGGGTCAATATACCTTGTTCTTTGAGGTTAGCGAGTTTACCGAGTTCATCAGCTATGCTTACTCGTGGTTGCGGCTGAGCAGAGACTACTTGGTGTGATGCACTAACTTGTTTAACAGACGAGATAACCTTAGCTAATTTAGCTCTCAAAGCCATAGGTGCTTTATTTTCCACGAATAAAATAACTTCTTGACCATCAATAAGTTCAAGCGTGATATACGATTCTTGGTCTTTGCTCTTCTTCTTGAGTGCAAAAGCAAATATACCAACTGCAATAAGTCGGGTTACGGTAACACGCCTATTAACTTCATCTTTACCTTCTACAAGAATGTCTTTGATTTGAGAATTAGGTATAGTGAACTTTGTACTCATAACAGCACTGAACTCTGTTTGGTTTTGGTAAAAAGTAATAATGCCATTCGCTTTACGACCATCACCGTATCCACCCATATACTCCACAGCTAGAGCGTCTAGTTTAGCCCCTCTAATATCCTTTAGTTCGGCTGACTTCTGCTGTTGCTCTTGATAGCTCTTCTGAATTGATTTACCAGCTTTATCACTTGCATCTTTAACCTTGTCGAAGAATGACATTTCTAAGCTCCTAATTTCATTTTGAATTAATCATTTACGTTTACTATACAACATCAATACCTATATATTTGTTAGCGGGCAAACACCATTAACTATTTATCAATACTTTTTATATAACAGTACAACCCCGTTAATTAAGTAATAATAAACAGCTAGTTTATGTAACTATCTGTTTATTATTTTACGCTTATGATATGAATGAAAACGAATTGATGAAAACATTTGGCAAGCGTGTTGCAGTAGTACGAAAAAGTAAAGGCGTAACGCAACAACAATTAGCCGAAAGTATTAGTATGAGCGTCGTAGCAATTGCATATATCGAAACTGGTAAGCGGTGGGCTAGACTCGGTACATTAAATAAGATTGCAAGCTCATTGAAAGTAGATATAGCAGACTTATTTAAAGATATTTAGCTGTTAATCTGACAGTCAAATAATAATTATCAGTGACGTTACATAGGCTATTTCCAATACATTGTCAGAAAACCTTTGTAGGGACTGTTCTTCCCATCAACACCAGGAACTTTCCTAACTCTTCGCTTCCATTCCACATTATTTAGAACATCTACAGGCGGTTGTTTATAAAGCTTCTTGAAGTCTTTTCTAGCAGCTTCGATAATTTTTTTCTCACCAAAGTCCTCCCAATCTATATGCGACATTAAGATTTGAAAAACGCCATCGTAAAAGAACCTGTCTTCAACTTTGAAACGCCAGTCTTTGTCAAAAATAAATAGTTGTTGATTTTTCCAATCTTCATCTTCAACTCTGTAACCTAAAAATCCTTGTGGGTGAGGCACGAAGGAGAATCGTACATTACAGTTCGTCAGTAAACCTCCCTTGAGCCTAGAAGCTACTACGCCATTATTAGCGTGTATAAAATCTCCTACGTTATACCTACTTAGAAATATCGAATCTGCTTCAATATCGGCATAGAAAAACTCGTACTCTTCCATTATTTATACCCTCGGCACTTCGTCAGCAATAGCTAGAGAGGGAGTAACGACCTTTTCTAATAGCCATAAACTGCTCTCATAATCACCTTCTATTATCGCTCTACTAACATTTGATTTAGCGATTGTTAGCAGCTTATTTCGTGCAAGTTCCATTTTTTCAGCAAAGATTCTATCTTCACGGAAGTAACGGTAAAATGTATCCCTACTAATTCCAGCGTAGTAACAAGCTTCTGAAATAGTAGACCCGTACTGCAATGAGTCCTCCAATTTACTTATAATCTGATAATTAACTTTTTGTGGTCTACCTATTGGTTTTTTATTAACCATAAAAACTCCTGTTTATATTTGTTTTATCTCTACTCTTATTATAGAGAGAATAGCTTTTTCAATTTCTTACATATAACGAAATCACCGTCAGAATATCCAAATCGCTTACAATATAAATAGCTATGAATAAATACTTTGCATTCAATACACCGCAGATAGAAGTAGACCCTGAGTTTAATAATATCTTTCTTGTAGTGTACGCAATTCTTTCCCTTATGGCTTTAGGTATGGCGGTTTGGTATTTTGCACCAATCCTTTATAAGAAAAGGAAGAATAACATAGCCGCAAAGTCTCTCTTGAAGAACTCTATTTGGTATGACCTGAAAGAAACCGAACTCCATTCAGGCGATAATAAAATAAGAATTGAACCAAAATCTCTTGAACACTATGTATGTAAAATAACATTCAACTCTCCTAATAAATATATTGACGACTATGCAGTGTTTGAAGCTAGAGATAATGCCGTATCTCTTGCAAAACTTAAAGAATCCCGAAGAGGCGTAGAACAAGCTGTTCGACGCTTAAATGATAAAGGTAGGAAGCTTGGATTAAAAACTGATTTATTCAAACGCAGTAAAGAACGAACTTCCGTTAATGACGAATATCGTCTGAGAATCACTCGAAACTAATATAACTGAACTTGAACATACCGCCCGTAATACGGCGGTTTTTTCGTTTTTTACATCTGTTACTAACATATCCTAACAAGTTATTGCTAAGTCCTAACAGCCCCCTCCCTATAGTGGAACTTAGTTTTTCAGCAAGCGACTAACGAATCACCGTACATATACGATTCAACAGCAGTCACATAAGAAAAGCTAACGACAGAAAACCAATAAACAAAGGGAGAAACATCTTAAAGATATAGAGAAGAAGTAAAACAGTCACAAATAATAATTAGTAATCGTTTACGAATAACTTTGTAAGCATTCTATTCTAATTGCCTTAACTTAGCTGGATTCAATCCACGACTGGGCTGGTTAAGTGCGTCAAAAATTAGAGTAACAGGTGGTAAAAATATGCAGTTAAAAGAAAAGCAAATAAAAGAGTTTCAAGTACTCTACAAGAAAAACTTCGGCAAGAAGATAAGTAAACAAAAAGCAATCGTAGATGGAATGGCTTTGATACGCCTAGTCTACTTAACACAACCGAATTATGGAGCTAGGAAATGACCTCTCCAAATCGCAACCGATACAAAGAGCTTTGGGAAAAAGGTACACAGACAGGCCAGCTAAGGCTCTCTACTGAACGATTGAGCGATTTGTTGCTAGAGGAGTTTCCGCCAGAAGTTTGGGCTATAGAAGGCTTAATACCAGCCGAGGGAGTAACAATCATCTCAGGCTCACCTGGAAGTTTCAAAACTTGGCTATATATGGAGATGGCAGTGAAAGTTGCTCAGGGTGAGAGTGTGTTTGGACATTTCCCTTCTAAACAGATGGGGGTAATGGTTATTGATGAAGAGAGTGGACGACAGAGACTACAAAAGCGGTTCAAACAAATGGGAGCTTCTGAAAATACAGAGATTCATTTTACTTCCAGAATTGGCTATAAGATGAACCATTTATATGTAGACGCAATCGCAAAAGAAGCTAAAGAAAAAGAAATTGGCTTAGTTATATTTGATTCCTTTACCCGCTTCAATAATGCTGATGAAAACGCTTCTGGTGATATGGCTACGCTTATGGACTGCTATAGGCAGTTGGCGGATACAGGACTTGCAGTATTGATTCTGCACCACAACCGAAAAGGTGTCGCAGGGCAAAGCAATCCAGCAATGGAAATGCGTGGTTCTTCCGACATTTTAGCTGCCGCAGATTGTCACATTGCAGTAAACCGTGTTGGTCAAAGCGAGTTCGTAAGACTTACACAAACCAAGAATAGAGATATTTGGGAGCCAGCCCCATTTGAACTGAGGTTTCACGAGAATGCTACAGAGTTTGAATATGTAGGCGAAGGAAAGTCGTCAGCAGACCGACACAATGAACAGCTGAAAGAAATTGTAGAAGCAGTAGGGTTATATCCTGGATTATCTAAAAGGCAGCTTGTAGCACAAATTAAGACAGATGGGTTCAAAGGTGGTGATAAAAAGATTAGCGACTGCCTAGATGAGCTAGCTCGTACAGAGATGGTAAGAGTACTACCTGGTGGGCGTAATTCTTATAAATACTATTTACCCTCTGACGAGCCGAGTGCCGCAAAAAATGATTAGTTATAGGTGTATACATTTTTGCTTCACTCACTTAATCCCACAGTGTAGACCACCACCTCTATAAACATAAACTAATTGTTTAACATAATACTAATAAAGTTATATAATATAGATAGGAAAACTATGAACTTAGAACAACTGAAATACGGACTTTACGCAAGAAAGTCTAACGAAAGCGAAGACAAACAAATTGCGTCACTAGATGACCAACTAGAAACAATGACCGAAATTGCAGAAGCAAGAGAATATCGTATCGTCAAAAAAGCGATATATAAGGAATCTAAATCTGCAAAGATACCAGACCAGCGGATAAAGTTTGATGAGCTTATCGAACAAATAGAAAAAGGTAATATAAACGCTATTCTTACCTATAAATCTAATCGCTTAGCTCGTAATCCAAAAGAGAGTGGAGTTATCCAGCAGCTAATGTTTGATGGCAAACTTAAAGCTATTATTACCAAGGATAAAAACTACCTTCCAGAAGATAACGCCCTTATATTTAGCATAGACGCAGCTCAAGATACTCAGTTTAGTCGTGATTTATCAATAATTGTAAAAGACCGAATGTCGCAAAGGGCTAAAAATGGCTATTATCCTGGCAGAGTTCCAATAGGCTACAAGAATGCGAAAGAAAGCGAGTTCAGTGATGTCAATGTAATCGTCATTGATGACGCTAGATATGCACTAGTGCGAAGAATGTGGGACTACGCCCTTACGGGTCAATACTCTGTTAGTCAAATAGCAAGAATTGCTGATAAAGAGTGGGGGCTTAAAACTCCTAAACGTAAAAAATCTGGAAATAAACCACTGTCAGTATCTGGACTGTATTTAATGTTTAAGAATCCTTTCTATATGGGTGCTATTCGCTTCTCTGGAATCTACCACACAGAAGGTAAACATTCGCCTATGATTACACCAGAGGAGTTTCGACAAGTGCAAGGAATGATAGGTCGGGCAAACCAGCCTCGACCAGAAGAAAAGATAGCCCTAGATGACCCATTCCCATATCGTGGTCTAGTTAAGTGTGGAGAATGCGGTTGCCTGATTACATATTCTAAAATAGTCAAGAAACAGAAGAATGGAAACGTACATACATACGAATACTGTTACTGTACTCGAAAAAAGAAGTACTCTGAATGCTCGCAGACAATGACCGTTAGCAGGATAACTCCACAAGATTTAACCAAAGCTATTCGAAATGAGATTAGCAAGTATACGATTATTGAAGACTTCTTCAAATGGACTTGTGAGTATTTAGACGAGTTCCACGAAGATGAAGCAGAGAAGCAAGAAAAAGTAATCGAGACTCAGATGAAAGCTATTAAAAATACAGAAGCTGAGGTGAACAAACTACAACGTGCTTTATATAAAGGTATGATTGACGAAACTTTTTATAAATCCGAGAAGCAAGAGCTTGAAGACAGGCTTATTACATTGAGGGGTCAATTTGATGACCAGGAGAACTCAAACAAGCGTCAACGTCAACTGCTAGAGAAGTACTTTAATTTCGCACGATATGCTAAATATGACTTCGAAAGTGATAATGACTTAAAAAAGAAAGAAGTCTTGAGCATTATTGGTCAAAACCTATTACTGAAAGATGGCGTACTACTGTTTGAGCCTATAGAATATCTAACTCCACTAGTTGAAAAGTATCCGTCTCTTGAAAAGCAGTTCTTGAAGGTCCAAACCTATCCAGAACAGATGAAAAAAGACGCAATAGCGTCTCTAATTCAAGTATGGTACACCCGACAGGATTCGAACCTATGGCCTTTGGCTCCGCAAGCCAACGCTCTATCCAGCTGAGCTACGGGTGCTCAGGTTTGTCAAAATTTGACACTAACAGCAAGTATAACAGAGATAGAGCTATAAATCAACTACAGACGGAACAAGTGGACGATACGATCGACGAAGTCGAGGTGCAATTCTTCCATCGGTAGACGTGCGCCTAGTGAATCTACGATAGACTCACCTACCTCAACCGGAAAATACACCTGCAAACTTGGCTTGAACCGCTTAACAGGTATCAGATGGATTGTGTTTTCTTTACCGTCGTGCAATACGCCAAACGACTTGTACTCGGCGATAGGATAGAGTACATCGTCGACACGCAGGCCCTCCCCATCAAGCCGATAATTAATCATGCGTGCTGGTCGTATGTGCATCACGATGAGTACAACTGCGATCACAATTGCGAGAAGTGACACGGTGAAATATGTCTTGAGTACAAATACATCTAGTGCGATCGCGACGACGACAAATACACCGAGTCCAGCATACCAGATCGGATTTTTGTCGGTAGTGATGTATTCTTGAGCCTGCCATTCAACTACCCCCACTTCGGCATTCTGCCGCTCCGGCCCGTCTACAGTCTCGCCCATAGCCACCTCGCCCATCGATACGGTTACCATTGGTGTCTGGCGTTGCGCCGTCTCGTCTGCAAACTGTGATTGCTGAGAAGCGGGCTCTACCGCTTGTGGCATAGCGACCGGCTGCGGCTCCACGACTTGAGGTTGGGGTGGTTGCTCCGGAGTCGGCACCTGAGGGGCCTGAGGTGTTTGTGGCTGCATACAGGTAGTATAGCATGAGCGTTGTGGGGATTACTAGAAAAAATAGAGAGACTATCAACGCTTCCTACATCATAGAAAATAGCTCGATTGCAAGACCGAGCTATTTTCTATGGCGGAGAGAACAGGATTCGAACCTGCGGTACCATTGCTGGCACACACGCTTTCCAAGCGTGCGCCTTCAACCACTCGGCCACCTCTCCGTAGAGTTTCCATTATAGCGAAGACGCCCTCATCTAAACAGCCCTTTCGTGATGCGAATTGTAGTCTATGCGCACACACTATAACGACAACCCTAAGCCAAATCCGCAACATTATGATGTAGAAATAACGCTCACGGTTGCTTCTTCTCTGTTGTTCCCCCTATAATAGGAGGAATGAAAAAAGCTGACTCGGCACCAGTCATATCTTTGAGAGGCCTCACGAAACGCTACGGCATAGGTGACGCCGAACACACTGTGCTCGACAATATAGACCTCGAGATCAAAAAAGGCGAATTCATCGCCATTATGGGCCCGAGCGGTTGTGGCAAGACAAGCCTCCTCAATGTACTAGGACTTCTCGACAAGCCAGATGAAGGCGACTACCGACTCGACGGTAAATCAGTTGCCCGCCTCACCAGCGCCAAACGCGCCGCTATCCGCTCCAAGCGTATCGGATTCGTGTTCCAGAGCTTCAATCTCGTGCCACGGCTGAACGTCATCGAAAACGTTGCACTTCCCCTTGCTTATACAGGAACCCCAGCTCTTAAAAGTGCCAAAAAAGCTAGCGCTATGCTGAAGACTTTTCATCTCAACGAACGCGAATACTACATGCCCTGGCAGCTCTCTGGCGGACAGACCCAACGCGTGGCCATCGCCCGCGCCCTAGTAAACGACCCCAGCATTATCCTGGCAGACGAGCCGACAGGCAATCTCGATAGCAAATCTAGCCACCTCATCCTCGAAGAATTGTCCGACATCCACCGTCGCGGCAACACAATCATCATGGTAACCCACAATCCCGATATGACCACCTACGCCGACCGTGTGATCACTATGCTCGACGGTCGGATCGATACCGACACCAAGACAACTGTCGTCCAAAATACCCGTTCATCTGCCCCGGCAAAAAAAGTTAGTCTTGGCAGTCGCAGCAAATCAACTCGCCGTGCACGAAAGGGTAAAAAGTAAATGCGTCTTCTCATCGTCAATCACATCAGCGTGGCCCGCGAATCTCTGCGCCGTAATCGCCTCCGGACGCTTCTCACAACCCTCGGTATCACGCTCGGTGTTGCCTGTATGACGGTCATATTCGCACTGAGCTATGGCGCCGCCAAGCTAGTGAGCGATCAAGTCGATGCACTTGGTGGCAACATCGCCGTTATCCGCCCCGGCACTGAGCAGACACCACAAAACCTTCGGGACATGGTGGCGCCACTCGGCGGCAACAGCTTCGCAGTCAGCTCACTTACCGAAAAAGATTATCGCACCGTCTCCGAGCTCGATAATGTCGCCGATGCTGCACCACTCATGTCAGTCGACGGTTCCGTGAAGACAAATGATAGCAAACAAACAATCACCGATGCGCCGATCGTCGCTACCACCCCAGCTCTTGCCACCGTCTCCGACCTCAAAATCCAAGACGGCCAGTTCATTGACGACATCACCAACCAAAACACCGCCGTCATCGGTCATCAGCTTTCGATCGACCTGTTCGGCACCGACCAGTCCATCGGTCAACTATTCAAAGTTCGTGGCCAACAGTTCACGGTCATCGGCGTACTCAAAACAGTCGACGACGCGATCAACTACAATAATCTGAACGTCAATGACGCCGTCATCATCAGCCTCGATAGCGGTAAGTCGTTCAACCAAGGCATTGCACAGATCCGACAGATTGACGTCAAAGCCAAAGATGCCGCCAACCTCTCGGCTCTCACCTCTCAGATCAACAAAGTCATCACCGACAACCACAACGGGGAGAAAGACTTCACTGTCCTCACTGGCGACCAGATCTCCAAGCCTACATCACTCTTGTTCAATCTCGTCGGTGTCGTGGCGATGCTCGTGTCGGCTATCGCACTTATAATCGGCGGTATCGGCATTATGAATATCATGCTAGCCAACGTTGCCGAGCGTACCCGCGAAATTGGTATTCGCAAAGCCGTCGGTGCCAGCAACTATCACATTACATTCCAGTTCCTCATCGAAGCGCTCGTAATGAGCATATCCGGTGGCGTCTTCGGTTTTCTCCTCGGCTACGCCGTCGCCCTTCTCCTTAGCACCTTCTTGCCATTCAACCCAGGCTTCACTTGGTGGGTCCCTGTCGCTTCAATCGGCACCTCTATGCTCGTCGGCCTCGTTTTTGGCATCTATCCAGCTCTGCGTGCCGCTCGCAAAAATCCTATCGAAGCGCTACGACAGTATCATTGATATATTATAGTTATTATGCTATAATATTATTTGTCCCTGGTGAAAGAAGCTGGGGCGACACAGAAGGAAATACCTTGTTCGAAACGCATCGCACAGGCTCCGTACTTGATGTTCGCCAACCGGCGCACACGTTCCGTCTGACGATCAAGGGGTGTGAATGTACCCTAAGAGATATCCGTCCCGGTGACACAGTGTCGGGCACTATGGCAGCAGAGGGCACCTTGCTCCGCATCACCTTCACTGTCGACGAAGACAGTGTCGCCACGTTGCAGCAGGTTCACGTCGAAGACTACAACGACATGCTGAACGGCAAGCCAGCAGTTCTGACCTGCGGAGCAATCATCATTCCGGCTAAGTATGCTCAGTTTGATCTACCTCCCGATGAAGGACTCGAAGTTCCCGAGGTGGTCAGGAGTCTGCTTGAGAAGCACAAGACCGAACTTCCATTCTGATTCCACCCCGGCAGATGCAGTCACCCCGACTCCTGCCGGGGTGACTGCAAAGCAATTATTGAGCGAGTTGGCTAGCTAGCCAACTCTTTTTTGAATTTCTCGATCAAGTCTACTGGTGTCGGATCCACGCCGTTGAGCACCGCCACATAGCTACTCACGAAATCTGCCAACACACACCCCCACAGCATCTGCGCTACCGGTGATTCGCCCTGCAAGCGCACGATATTTGCTTTTGGCCGTCGGCCGCTTAGTAGTTTGTCGCTCAACTCGAAACGCTTCAGAATGCGTTCATGCTCAAAATCACTTACTAGATCAATCACCGCATACGGCTTCTCTATCGGATGACTCGACCATCCCAAAAACTCGTTGTGATTAAACTCTGGATACTCGTTCCAAAACGCCAAGTTTTTACCTGTCTCGTTCCAGCTAATCTTCCATTTGTAGGCGATAGGCGCCATCAGGTGGCCTGCATAAAACACCGCTGTTTTACCGACAGAGAAAAGGGCGAGTTGCTTGGCGATGTTTTTGTCGGTTGTCACTTCTGGCAGCCAAGCCTGTGATTCGTCGTGTAGCCAATCCGCATACCGTGCGATTTCATCGTAATACGAGCCATCCGTCACACCAAAATGCCACAATAGCTTCGTCAACGCACGCATCTGCGCCAGCGTCGTCATGCGCGGCTCGTACTCAGTACGACTCGGCAGCACCACGTGCGTCATGCTGCCCTGCTGAGCACGCTCCAGCAGTGTACCGCCAGCTGTGAGCACAGCAATCTGTGCGCCCCGGGCCTGGGCGTCGTCTAGGCAGCTTAGCGTCTCCTCGGTGTTACCAGAGCAGCTGCTAATCACTACGAGCGTCGAACTTCCGACATACGCCGGCAGTGCATAGGTTCGCACCACCTCAAATGGCACATCCAGCGAACCCTCGAGCCATGATTTCACCATCAGCGCCGACAGCGCTGAACCGCCCATGCCCGCGAAGACGATACGAGTAATCTCACGTCCGTCATGATCCGGATGTTGCACCTCCGCCTCGAACTTGGCCTGCTGCCACTCGCTCGCCGCTACTCCCAACGCCCCCGATGGGTCTTTTTGCGTATAAATCTGCACATCGTCTAACATGAGTACCTCTTGTTTACCTCACAAATTATCTTGCTTATGTCTATGTATCCATGATACAGTACTATGTAAAAGAATGTAACGAATAAACTAGAGGTGGGAATGAATCTTCAACCAGATAATACAGTGAGCAACATCAGCGACGATCAAGAGCTGGCTAAGGTGCTGGCTGGTGTCAACGGCATGCCAGCAGACGACACAGCCGCAGAGCCAGTCGAAGAAGTCAGCACCGTACCGGAGACGGCAGCACCCGAACCAATTGCAATCGATCCACTCCCTATCGCTACCAACCCCGTACCTTCGCGTGATGACCTAGAGGGTGTCAAAATGGAAGCAATCAATGAATTGCGACCACTTATCGATAAGCTTGACCTTCCGCCAGAGGAAAAATTCGATACGTATCTCCTGCTCATTCGCTGCACCGACGATCGCGA
Organism: Candidatus Mycosynbacter amalyticus; assembly: GCF_025273655.1. GTDB lineage: Bacteria > Patescibacteriota > Saccharimonadia > Saccharimonadales > Saccharimonadaceae > Mycosynbacter > Mycosynbacter amalyticus. The sequence goes on along the minus strand of NZ_CP045921.1, from coordinate 68,233 downwards.
TCTCGTGCCACCTGCCCATGAAACTGCCAAGCTCATCAGCGACGACGCTCGTCGTGGCATGGCGCTGCTCGATATCATTAAAGAGATCGATTACCTCACAAGTAAGCCAGCGACCGACGCACCAGCATCAGCCCTGGACGAAGTTGCCCTCCCAACACCAGACGCTGCTCCTGTCGTATAGCCCAGTAGCTACTCGCAAAAACTCCTCGTGCCAGAGGAGTTTTTGCGTAGTTAGGCTTGAGTACGCGGCGCCATGGATCGACTACGCCACTCTCCACCGCTGCCCATCGGCAAATTAGGCAGTTCATACATGTCCGGATGCACCGTGTGTTGCTGCAAATCTACGCCCGCAAACTCCTCAAACGCCCGCACATCGCTCGCCTGCCCCACAAAATACCGGCGCATTACCTCTAGGCTGCGCGCGTTCATCTGCTCATATATCTCTGCGAGCTCCGAGGTCTCCTGAAAATCCTTCCAAAAATGTCGTGCGTTCGGCTGATGCTCCGAGCGAAGATACAAATGCCACAATACCTGATCTAGCACACTATATACTCTATAGCCAGCTGCAAACACACGCAGCGAATGGATAATCTCGTCCCCCACAAAGCACACGTCCGGCTCGTACGGTACCTCTGTACATACCCGCCCCGGACCAAACTGAAACCCACCCGCGAGAAACGCACCCCGGCGTGATGTATCAGCGCGCAGTGCTTGCCCAAAAAACGTCGGCACAAACCCCGCATACATCGCATTGACCACTAACCTGTTGGGGTCGGATGGTACGAACTCTACTTGCGCTGGCGCTACATACTTGTACGCCGGTGGGTATGACGACAGTATCGCCATCTCATCATCGCGCGCTTCCCATTCCCGTACTAGTCGCGCATCCCACTCCCGCTCGGCTCGCATATGCGCATCGATTTGGAAATAAAAGTCTTCCCCCGCATACATATCATCGCAGCGTCGTCGTGCCACACCAAGTCCGCGAGCCTCATGCCAGGGTATCTCGTGTAGCCGAAATCGTTCATCGTCTCGATATTTATCGAGCGTATGTTCGGTCTCTGGACCATACTGGTGCGCTATTGCAAATCGCAGCCGCTCGGGGTGCTTCGCTTGCCGCAGCAAACTTGCCACTGTCTTGCCCAGCTCATCGTCTCGATACGACGCGATTTCTATCAAAATCTTTTTCATTCTAGTACCATGGTACCAAAAAGACACCTCTATAGGCGAGGTGTCTTTAAAGGGAGATGCGCCTACATCATTCCCATGCCGCCAGGCATACCGCCGGCAGCCGGAGCTTCTTTCTCTGGGATATCAACCACGAGGGCGCCCATAGTCGCAGCTGTAGATGCGATCGAGACCGCGTTTTGGACCGCTTCTTTCGTCACGCGCGCTGGATCAATCACACCTGCTTTCTTCACATCGATTAGGCCGTTTTCAGGCGCATTGACATCGATACCGAAGCCAGCTTTGCCGTTTTCTACCTGCGCAAGTAGCGCTTCGCTATTGAGACCGGCATTCGCCATGATCTGCAGGAAAGGCTGTTTGAGCGCATTCTTGAGGATCAGCTTGCCAGCTGAATGTGAGTCCGCACCGTCAGCCTTGATGGCATCAGACAAGTTTACGAGTGTCACACCGCCGCCGGCCACGATGCCTTCGGCAAGCGCCGCTTTGGTCGCCGCCACGGCATCATCGACACGGAACTTCTTCTCGTCGATCTCGGTCTCAGAGGCCCCACCGACCTTGATGACGGCGACTTTGCCGCTCAGTGCGGCCGCACGCTTTTCGTACTGCTCGCGGTCATAGTTACTTGGAGCGCTTTCAGCCTGCGTCGTGATCTGGGCGATACGAGCTTTCACGTCGGCTGCTTTACCAGCGCCTTCGATGATAGTGCTCTCATCTTTGCCGACGATTACCTTGCGGGCACTACCCACAACTTCGAGGCCGGTGTTTTCGAACGTCATGCCGCGCTCGTCGCTCACTACGGTCGCACCCGTCAGCACGGCGATGTCAGCCAGTACATCCTTGCGGCGATCACCGAAACTTGGTGCCTTTACGACGACGCTGTTGAATACACCTTTGAGCTTGTTGAGCACCAGGATACTCAGTGCTTCACCCTCTACTTCGTCGGCAATCAGTACAAGGCTCTTCTGGCCAGCTTGGGCAAGTTTCTCGAGGATTGGTGCGATATCTTGCACGCTACTCAGCTTTTTGTCGGTCAGTACGATAGCTGGTTTCTCGAATACTGCCTCTTGGCGATTCACGTCTGTGACAAACAGTGCGCTCGCGAAGCCTTTGTCGAGACTGAAGCCCTCGACCACTTCACTTTCGAGCTCAAGACCCTGACCAGCTTCGACAGTGACGACGCCTTCTTTGCCAACTTTTTCGATGACGCTGGCGATCAGCTCGCCGATCTCACGACTCCCCGCTGAAATAGTCGCGACCTCTGCTACGCGATCACTTTTGCCTTCGATCGACTCCGCCTGTTTCTCGAGCGACTTGATCACATCGACAGCCGCAGCTTCGATACCTTTGCGTAGTTCCTGTGGGTTATGACCAGCTGCAATCAAGCGGTTAGCTTCTTTGAGGATGCTGTAGGTCAGTACCGTCACTGTTGTCGTGCCGTCGCCCGCCACCTTGTTGAGCTTGGTCGCAGCTTGTTTGATAAGCTCCGCACCCACTTTGTAGCCAAGCGTCTCATCGTCGTTTTCTGGTAACTCCACACTTTCTGCTACAGTCACACCATCATGCGTGACTGTTGGACCACCATAACCCTTGGCAATCACGACATTGCCACCTTTTGGACCGTACGTTACTTTCACTGCGTCATACAGTGCTTTTGCGCCAGCGAGCACGCGCTCACGAGCGTCATCGTCATAAAATACTTTTTTTGCCATCTATAAACTCCTTATACCGTCGCTAAGATATCTTCTTCTTTGACAATCAAATACTCAACATCGTTGATCTTGAGCTCTGTCGTGCTGTATTCTTTGTAAACGATCTTGTCGCCTTTTTTGACAGCCTTGGCGTCTGGGCCAACTGCCACTACTTCTGCCACGACTGGTTTCTCTTTCGAACTATCTGGGAGAAACAGTCCGCTTGCGGTCTTTTCCTGTGCCTTCTCGCGCACTGCGACGACACGATCTGCCAGTGGTTTAATAGGTGAACTCATGCGTTTCCTCCGTTTTTATTAATCTACCTTTTCATTGTAGACAAAAAAATTGGCACTTGCAATACTAGAGTGCCAATCGGCCGCAATAATGAAGGGGTCTGGGGATTCGAGGATAACTATCCGACGTTACTTCTTGTGTGCGATAGTGGGGTGCTGAGCTGGCTTATCGATGATTCATCAAGAGTCTTTGAAGTGTGAACGGTGACACAAGGACGGCCAGTAACCAGCAAGAAGACGTGAATGCAATATTGGGACGAGGTCGATTTAGAGTATATAGCTCTCTAGTACATTGTAATATCTGCAAGATAGGTTTATTATTATACATATGTCTAATAAGTACACCCCCCCTAAAATCAAACCATCGACATCATCGTTAAGACGATCCGTTTTGATCGCAACCGGCGTTTTAGTTGGCGTTGCCGTTATCGAGCTGTTGCTCGCCTTTAGTTACATCACGGCGTTTCACCACCCGAAAGCACACTCGTTGCCGCTTGCGGTCGTCGGTGAAGCATCAAAGGTTGACACCGTCGCCAAGACGCTGCAGGACAAGAGTAATGGCGCCTACTCGGTATCGGTCGTCAGCAGCAAGGACGAGGCAGTCTCCAAGTTGAAACGTCAAGACATCTACGCTATCTATACACCGACGTTTCCGACGAGCACTATCACCGTTGCATCGGCGATCAATAAGAGTCTGACCACCTCTCTTGAAACGTCATTGAGGCAATTCGACGAGCAGTACCAACAGGCGGTACGCAAGCAACTGGCGGCAAACCCGCAAACAGCAGCGCTCGCCCAAGCACCAATCAAATCCACGACGGTCGATGACATCGCGGCGCTTCCTGCCGAAGACCCGAACGGTATCGGATTATTTTACGTCGCCTTCGCCTTCGTGTTCGGCGGGTATTTTGCCGCCGTATCGCTCAACCTGATTCGGGGCAAGCGGATATACACACATGTCAATGCTATCATCCGCACAATTGGCATGGCTGTCTTTGCCTTTGTGACCAGCCTCGGGGTCGCGGGCATCGCCCAAAGCGCGCATATTCTGCCTGATGGAAATTTCTGGACTGTCGTCGGTGTCGGAACGCTGACGACGTACGGGGTCGGGATGTTCTCGGGTGCACTTATTACTCTTCTCGGTATGGCAGGGACGGCGCTAGTGATTATCCTTTTTGTTGTTCTTGGTACGCCAGCCTCGGGTGGCCCGGTCGCGGTTGCGCTGACCGGTGACGGGATATGGAAATCGCTTGCAGGCGTCCTTCCTACCGGTTCGGGGCTGAGCGCGTTGCGTCAAGCGATATACTTTAATGGTATCGACATCATGCGCTACCTACTCGTACCTATTGTCTATTCGCTTATTGGCGTTGCCGTGCTGCTCGGCTATGGCATACGCAATTCCAGTATCAGTTTCGCCGAAAAAGAAATTGTTAACGATAACAAAGAAGACTAGAACGATTTTCTATGACGACTGTCATTTCTAACCGGCTTCACCCCGATGAGCGCAAAGATCAGCTGCTAGCGGTTGCCGCCAAACACTTCGCCGATCACGGCTACACCAACGCATCAATGAGCCACATTGCCACCGAGGCACATGTAGGGCGCGCCTTGGTGTACCACTACTATCCCAGCAAAGCGGCGTTGTTTGAAGCGGTCATCCTCCACCAATCCGACGAACTGCTCGCGGCTACAAAGCCTACGCACGAACTGACGGCCGAACAAAATTTAGTACGGGCGCTGAATGCCTATATCGACTATCAGGAGCGAACAGACAACGTTATTCTGACGCTTCGCCGATCCGACGCGTCCGTACCAAAGACCGCACGCCGGGCCGTTTCGTGTCATCACGACGTTCACACCGAACGTATCATCGAATACCTCAATCTTCCGGATACGCCGCTGATGCGTGGCGCGCTGAGCTCGTGGCTGAGTTTCGTGGCCGAAATGGCCTACCACGCGAATGAACACCGCGACATCGCAAAAGACCATATCATTCGCATATGCATCAATGCTCTCGAGAATATCGTCGGGTCAGTTACCGGAAACACGATCGAGTAACTACCAACCGAGACTTTACTTGTTGAAATGACGCACGAGTGTCGTCGCGGCCAGTTTTCCGAATTCATTGGCTGCCTTGGGGCTGGCACCTGTCACTAGCTTCCTGTCGGCGTGGCACGACTTGTCAGCCTCGGTATTGATGATCGTGACGCCAAGCTCTTGTAACTTCTCCCCAAAGAACCAGGTCAGTTGGCCGGGCATGTATCCAACAAGAGGCGTTTGGCGGTCTACCTTGTCCGGAAAGGCGGTGATTTCATAGCCGTCGTAAATAAATGGCTCATCCTTGTTTTTGGGAGCCGCCGCCAACATGGCCGCCGGTCCGTGGCAAATGGACAAATGGAAGAGGTCCTTGTCGAATGCCCAGCGGATCAATGCGCCGACATTTTCGTCATTCGGCAGGCCAAGCAGCGCTCCATGCCCGCCCGGAATGTAAATAGCGGCGTACTCTTCCGCGCTCGCAAAATTATTCTTGGCGAGGTCGGCCAGATTCTTCGGATGATCAAACTGCGATTTGTACTCATCGTAGATCGCCTGAACGTTTTTGTCTTTCTTTGGCATCGCCCACATCTCAAATTTGACGGGCTTACCGTGCGGAGTCACGATATCGAACTCAAAGCCAGCGCTTTGTAAATGCAGCATCGGCACCAATGTCTCGACGGGATGATTGCCCGAAAAGAAAAAAGTGCCGTTGGTCATGGGCACATCGGATTGCTCCGAACAAAGCATCAAGATTTTGTATGTTTGAGGGAGCGCGTCGTAGGTGACTTTTTTGTAATCCGTCACGTCGGATGTGGCTAGTTTTAGCGCCAGCGGCGACGGGCCATAGACATTATTTCCGGCGGGCGTAGGAGCGGTACCTAAGAGATTTTTTACTATATTAGACATGTGTCTTATTATAGCACTTCTGCCGTATATTTTATATAATAAGTAGTATGCAAACAGTACTTGGAGCAAATGGCCAGATAGCCGAAGAATTGACGCGGGAGCTGTACAAAAATTACACCCGCGATATTCGCCTCGTCAGTCGGCATCCGCGTAAAGTTCACGAATCGGACCAGCTTATGGCCGCCAACCTGCTGGACGCCGACGCGGCCGACAGGGCCGTCGAAGGCAGTGATATCGCCTATTTTACCGTCGGCCTGCCTATGGATGCAAAGCTATGGGAAGAGCAGTTCCCGATCATGATGAAAAACGTGATCGACGCGTGTAAAAAACATCATTGCAAACTTGTCTTTTTCGATAACACCTACATGTACCCGAAAACTGCCGAGCCGCAAACCGAAGAGGCACCTTTCGTGCCCGTCGGGCGAAAAGCAACCGTTCGAGCGAACATCGCCACCCTGCTGCTCGACGAAATGAACGCCGGTCGCATCAAGGCCGTTATCTGCCGGGCGCCGGAATTTTATGGACCCGGCAAGACCCAAAGCTTGACGAACACGGCGATTTTCGATGCGATCAAGCACGGCAAAAAAGCCCGCGTGCCCATCAGCGACAAGACGCTTCGGACCCTGATTTGGACGCCTGACGCCAGCCGGGCAATGGCACTCATTGGCAATACGCCGGACGTGTACGACCAGACATGGCACCTGCCGTGTGATGATAACCGGTTGACCTACAAAAGCCTGATAGCGGCTGCCTCCCAGATCAAAGGCCGCGACCTTCCGTATACGGTGGTCCCGCTGGTCATGTTCAAAATCGGCGGTGTGTTTAACCCGCAGTTAAGAGAAGCTCAAGAGTTATTATCGCGCTACGCCCGCAATAACATTTTCGTCTCAACAAAATTCACAAAACGCTTTCCGGAATTTCGTATTACCACTTACCGCGATGGCATCGCGCAGCTGCTTCGGCCTCACTAAAAGAACGGGGCGATCATTACCCCGTTCTTTCAAGCGCTACTACTCACCCGCGCTATTTCTGTAAAAAGTCGATCACCACTTTATTGAACTCGTCCGGATGCGTAGTGTTGAATCCGTGCGGGCCGTTTTCTACGACGTACAAATCGCTGCCGGCAATCGCTTCGTGCGTGCGTTTGCCCGATCCTTCGAATGGAATGATTCCGTCCGAATCACCATGGATCACGAGCGTCGGAATCGTCACCGTCGTCAAGTCGTCTCGAAAGTCAGTGGTCGCAAACGCCTTCATCGCCCCGCGAACAGCCGTCGGATCCGCTTTGCGTGCCTGTTCGAGCGCGTCTTGACGCTCCTCGTCCAGTATCAAGAGGTTACCGTCTGCATTCGGCGAAAAGAAATCTTTGGTAAATTGATCGAGCAACCCGTCCAGATCCGAATTGGCTTGCTCGGTCATGGAGTCGGCTTTTTCCTGCGTCAACGGCCCGTCGGGATTATCGTCAGACTTCAATAAATACGGAGGAACGGCACCCGCAAACACAATGCTATGCAGCTTGTCTTCGCCGTGACGAGACACATACCGCGCCACCTCGCCGCCGCCCATCGAAAATCCGACGAGTGACACACCCTCGAGGCCAAGCGAGTCGATAATACCCGCCAGATCGTCCGAAAACGTATCGTAGTCGTATCCGTCACTCGGCTTGTCACTGTCGCCAAATCCGCGACGATCATAGGTGATCACCCTATAACCAGCCTCCTGCAAGGCCGGGACTTGTTTATTCCACGATTTGCCCGACAGCGGCCAGCCGTGAATGAGGATGATTGGCCGACCTTCGCCGCCGCTATCCTCCACATTAAGATGTATACCATTATACTTGTTGCTCTGAGTGTCATCCATCTGGAACGCTCCTTCCCTCTAAGTTTGCTGGTACGTGCACATGGTAGTTGTGCTCCATATACTATTATACACCCGTATAACAGCCAGAAGATTCTTGGTAAACTATTTCATATGGAATCCCCAAAAACAGCACCTGCTCGGCCCGCATTACAGGCGACCGTTCAACTAGTCATTAAGGCGCCCCGCCAAGAGTTGTACGAGTTCATTAGCAACATTGAAAATATGGGGCAACTCAGTCCTGAAAATCAAAAGACATTTTGGTTTGAGCAAGGCAAGCGACTTAAGGGCCGGAATCGGATCGGGGCGCTGTACCGATGGTCGATGACCGGCACTGTTACGGAGGATATTCCCGCCCAATCATTCGGCTTCTTTACTGACTGGCCATCAGAAACACATTGGCTTTATACGTTTGAAGATGTTACGGGCGGCACTCTTGTGACTGAATCTATGCGAAAGGATACGAAGCAGATTCTACCAGTTATATTTATGTAAAATATATCCGAAGCTCATAATAGACAGGAGCATCTTGAACGTGGCATGCAGGTGACACTAAAACGGCTTGCCGACAGATTTGAATCTAACTCAACATAATTACATGCTATAAAGATATACTCAAATAATAGTGCTATTGCTTTTTTGTAACATTTATGCTATCATTACAAAATGCGTTATCATAAGCGCTAGAACCTCCAACAGAAAAGGATCACTCATGTCTTACCCCGACAATACGGGTGAGAACTTACTGGTCACGATGAGCCCATCAGAAATCCGAGAGGAGATCGCGAGCGCTCTGTACAATCGGAGACCGGCAGTTATCAGCGTGTTAGGCGCAGAAGGAACTCGAAGCGTTTCGTTTCGGATCAGAAGCACCGACCACACACCCGCCGACAACACACTCGACCTCATCCTAGGTGTCACCGAAGATGGACGTCGTGTACAAGTCGCAGTACCGACAAGCGGAGAGCCAACCCTGGCTCTGCGCCCACCCCAAACAGAGGAGTAAGCATGGCAGCTTTCACACGTCGTATCAACGTCCAACACGAAAGTGGAGTCGACCGGCGATACGCCAGTCCACGTTCCACCAACTACTGGGTTGTTCGCTACACCGACCTCGAAGGCCAACGACGTGAACACACGCACTATGGCCCAGACTCGGTCAAGCAGTGGCTCGAAAAGCAAGGAATTCGCTTCGACTTCAATGTCGAGGTTGACTTCCACCGGAAGTGATTCTCACTGGATGCGTTCGGCCCCGCTTCGGCGGGGCGCATTCAATTTATGACGTTAGTTCTTTCACCACCGCCGCATCATTCCATGGAATCTGCTTGCCGTTTATGATACGGTACTGCTCATGCCCCATACCAGTGATGAGTATCATATCACCCTTTGTCGCGATAGACAGCGCTTTCTCGATGGCTTCGCGCCGATCGGGAATCTCGGTCAGCTTGCCGCTACCGCCCGCACTCTCGACACCCTGGATCACCGCCGCGCGGATGCCGCTCGGCTCTTCGTTGTAGCTCTCTTCGTCTGTCACGACGATACGGTCGGCTAACCTAGCGGCAATCTCACCCATGATAGGACGCTTGCCTTTGTCGCGGTCACCTGTTGCTCCGAAGACCAATATGACGCGGTTCTTCGTCACCGAACGCGCCGCTTCAAGTAGCTTCTCGATGGCATCTGGGGTGTGTGCGTAGTCCACCACTACCTCGTAACCCTTGTCGCCCACATCGACATGTTCAAATCGACCTGGTACCGCTTCGAGATCGGCCACGCCTTCTACAATCTTATCCACACTCACTCCTAGCAGGTAGGCAATGGTAGCTGCGGCCGTCATATTGCTGATATTGAACTTGCCCGGAAGATGTGTCGCCAACTCCAGCTTGGTTTGGTGGTCAAACACCACATCGGCTTCACTCCCCTTCTTGTAGAGCTTGGTACGGGTAATGTGTGCTTCGGCGGCCTCGTTTTCACCATATGTCATCTTTTGCTCGCCAGCTTCAAACTTGTCGTAGTAGTCGAACCATTTGTCGTCGTGATTGAGCACGATATAGCGTGGAGAGTTTCTAAACAAAATTGCTTTGGCTGCCGCGTAGTTCTCCATCGTCTTGTGATAATCTAGATGGTCCTGTGTGAGATTGGTCATGATAGCGGCTTCGATCGGCACACCGTCGAGTTTGTGCTGCTGCAACGCATGGCTAGTGATCTCCAGTACCACGTAGTCTACCTTGGCCTTTTTTGCCTCAGCGAAGAACTCGTACAGCTGGTTTGTCAGCGGTACGGTGCGGTTGAGGTCGTTTGCTCGCTCCTGCCCTGCTATCTCAATAAGCGCGGTACTAAACATAGCTGTTTTGTAGTCGGCGGCCTTCAAAATCGAATTGATGTAATTGATCGTTGTCGTCTTGCCGTTGGTGCCAGTCACAGCAATCACCTTGAGCCCTCGCGCTGGGTAACCGTAGCGTGCGTTCACCGCTCGCACACGCGCTTTGCGATACCCCTCTTCGAGCTTGGTCACCGAACGCGCCGGCAACGCTTTTCGAACCCCATGGACAAGTTTGTCTTTCATACCATCTATTTTACCACCAAACGTAGGGCCGAGGGCCATCTGACATTAATCTTCCAGATGTACTAAAGACATGAAACAGCCATGGCAAATCATTCGTAGCGACAAATGACTCTATGTCCCTATTGTCTCAACTGATACTATAGGGTTTATTGTTGGGCTCATCGCCAGATTCTTCACAGCAAATACGTATGTTACACTAGTGACACATGCTGATTTTGGGAATCGAGAGTAGTTGTGACGAAACTGCCGCTGCCGTGGTACAAGACGGTACGCGACTCTGCAGTAATGTCGTGAATTCTCAGATAGATATCCACTCACAGTACGGAGGTGTCGTGCCAGAAGTAGCCGCCCGTAGTCATCTAGAGGTTGTTATGCCCGTCGTCAACAAAGCGTTGAGCGACGCAGACGTAACTTGGGATAATATCGACGCGATCGCCGTTACCTATGCCCCCGGACTATCTGGCTCGCTCCTCATCGGCACACTCGCCGCCAAAACACTGGCATATCTGCACAACAAGCCGCTCTACCCTATCCATCACGTGGAGGCGCATGTATATGCCAACTTCATCACTCAGCAAGCAGATTCGCTCAACCTCACGCTCCCAACCAAGCAGCCTACTTTCCCTATGTTGGCGCTTATCGTCAGTGGCGGTCACTCTCAACTCGTGCTGTTTCGCGATCATGGCGACTACACACTACTCGGCCAGACGCAGGACGATGCTATAGGCGAAGCGTTCGACAAAGTTGCCAAAATGCTGGGACTCCCCTACCCGGGTGGGCCGTCTATCTCCCGTGCTGCCGAGCAAGGTGACGCACACAAATATGATTTCCCGAAAGCCAAACTGGCTGGTATGTATGATTTCAGCTTTTCTGGCCTCAAAACAGCCGTCCTACGCCGTCTACAGCGCGAAGTGGGTGTAGACTTCACTTTTCCCTCTCACGAGCTCCCAGTGCGCGTAGATGAGCAAATGCGGCATGATTTTGCCGCTAGCTTCCAGCATATCGCTATCGAAACCCTCGTGGACAAAGCACGCCGAGCCTACGATGAATACCAGCCCGCCTCTGTCGTAATCGCCGGTGGTGTGGCTGCCAACCAAGAACTGCGCCGTCAACTCTCGGCCGCCTTGCCTCTCGATATTGAATACGCTCCTATCCAGCTCTGTACCGACAACGCCGCCATGATCGCCACCCTAGGCTATTACCAATCCAAGCGCGTCGAGCCCACATCACCGTTTGCCCTCGAAATCCGTCCAAGCTTGTCGATGGTACAGGAGAATGTTGTATGAGTCACAACGTTCCATCTATCCACTTTCTGCAATCTGCCGCATGGCAGGCGTTTCAGGAAGCGCAGGGGCGCACCGTATTTCACCGTAGTGGTGACAACTGGGAATACCGCGCTATTCTGGAGCCCGCTCGCTTCGGCTTGAGTCGCTTGTACTGCCCTTACGGTCCTACTGCTACCAACCACCGAGCACTCCGCACGGCACTGGCGTCACTGAGAGCCCTCGCCCGCAGCCAAAAAGCCGCCTATGTCCGTATCCAGCCGCTTGGCACCGTCTTCACCCCTACCGATATGAAACATCTGGGCGCCAACCGTACCGCGTATTCGCAGCCTGCCCACACCTGGCACATCGACACTACGCGGCCTACAGACGAGATCGTGGCCGATATGAAGCAAAACAACCGCAATCTCTATCGAACCTACAAGAAAAAAGGTATGACCTATGAGCGCAGCACTGATCCTGCCGACATCACGCGCCTCACTACCTTGCTCCATGGAGTGGCCGCGCACAATCAAATTACTGTGCATCCAGATAGTTACTTCGAACAACAGGCTACTACCCTACTCCCTCTCGGTGCCGCCTCGCTCCACTTCATGACATACGAAGGAGAGACAATCGCCGCAGCCCTAGTATATGAAGATGAACACACCCACTACTACGCCCATGCTGCAGCTAGCCACGAGCATCGCAAACTAGGTGCCTCTACAGCCCTGCTCGCTGCTATCATCGTCGATACACATGAACATGGCAAATCTATTTGCGACCTCTACGGTGTGACCGACAGTGAAGACCCCGAGCACAAATGGGCCGGCTTCACCAAATTCAAGCGCTCGTTCGGTGGCGAGCTCTATGACCTATCTGAGACATACGAATACCCAGTACGTCCACTCACCCACCGGGCTTACCGCGCTGCGCGCTATATCAAACGCACTATCTCGTAGTGTGCTATACTGAATACAGAAACAAACATGTGGCAAACCTGGGTAGGCATATTCACGATATTTGACACGTGAGCTATTGGGTGTTGCCGCATTTCATGTGAAACCACGGGACCTTCATGCAGCTAGCCAAAACATACGAACCGGATCAGTACGAACCAAATATTTACGCCATGTGGGAGACCTCTGGCGCTTTTTCACCTCGAGGCACAGGCGAACCCTATAGTATCGTCATGCCCCCGCCAAATGCCAACGGCAACCTGCATGTCGGTCACGCGCTCATGGTAGAGGTAGAAGATATCCTGATCCGCTATCACCGTATGAAAGGCTATGATACGGTGTATCTGCCTGGAGCAGACCATGCCGGCTTCGAGACATGGGTAGTCTACGAACGCATCCTGCGCGAGAAAGGGCAGAGTCGCTTCGATTTCAGTAGGGAACAGCTCTATAGTCAGGTCTGGAACTTCGTCGATGAGCAGCGCGGCAACATGGAGCTACAACTCCGCGCTCTTGGCGCCAGTGCCGACTGGAGCAATCTCACGTTTACTCTCGACAAAAAGGTCATCGACACCGTCTACAAAACATTCAAGAAGATGTGGGATGAAGGCCTAATCTACAGAGGTGAGCGTATCGTCAACTACAGCACCAAATACCAGACCAGCTACGCCGATATCGAGGTCGACCACAAGACAGAAAAGGGTACGCTCTGGAAGATCGCCTACCCGCTGATCGACAAGGTAGGGGAGCTAGTCGTGGCGACAACCCGCCCGGAGACATTGCTCGGCGATACCGCCGTAGCAGTACATCCAGACGACGAACGCTACAAACATCTCATCGGCAGCAAGGTACAGCTACCGCTGACAGATCGTGAAATACCCGTCATCGCCGACGACTACGTAGATCCTGCATATGGCACTGGCGTGGTGAAAATCACTCCAGCCCACGACCCCAACGACTTCGAGATGGGTAATCGCCACGATCTCGAGCGCATTCAGGTCATCGGTTTTGACGGCAAGATGACAGCCGCCGCCGGCAACTATGCCGGGCTTGAGGTAGACGAAGCCCGTAAACGCGTACTCGCAGCCCTAGAAGCCCAAGAGCTCCGTCGTGGCGAAGAGACAATCGAACACTCCGTAGGCTACGACTACAAAAGTGGCCTACCCATCCAGCCGCTCATCAAAGAGCAGTGGTTCGTCAACGTCAAGCCACTCGTAGAGAAGGCTGTGACTACCATCGAGGCAGGGGAGATTACATTTTATCCAGAGACACGCAAATCCGCCGTGCTGCAATACTACAAGAATCTCAAGGACTGGAACATCTCGCGCCAAATCCCCTGGGGTATCCCTATTCCGGCTTTTGTAAACATCAATGATCCCGAGGACTGGATCTTTGACGAGCGGGTCGAAGAAAAAGAAATCGTAGTAAATGGCACAACATATACCAGAGAAGAAGATACCTTCGACACATGGTTTAGCTCCGGTCAGTGGCCGTTCATCACTACCGATTACCTAGACGGTGGGGAACTTGCTAAATACTACCCTACCTCTGTACTCGAAACAGGCCACGATATCCTCTACCAGTGGGTCGCTCGTATGATCATGCTCGGTCTCTATGCTACCGACAAGGTACCGTTTCGCGATGTATACCTCCACGGCCTCGTGCTCGACGAACATGGGCAAAAAATGAGCAAAAGCAAAGGCAACGTCGTCAACCCCATGGAAACACTTGCCAAATACGGCTCCGACGCACTCCGCCTAGGGCTCATCTCTAGTCGCGGGGCAGGGCAGAACCAAGCGTTTTCTACTAGCAAAGTACTGGCGGGACGCAATTTCTGCAATAAACTCTGGAATATCTCTCGCTTCATACTCGATCGTCTAGGCGAAGACTACACACCTGGTGCACCGGCGCCGAAGAGCTTAGCCGACCACTGGATCGTCGCCGAACTACTCCAGGCTAGTACCGAGATAGATCAGCAAATTGCCGGCTACCGCTTCGCCGACGCAGGCGAAACCGTCTACCACACCATCTGGGATAGCGTAGCCGACTGGTATGTCGAAGCTAGCAAAGCCGACACCAACCCAGACCTCTTGGCATGGGTACTCGAGACATCGCTGCGTATCGCACATCCATTTGCACCATTTGTGACCGAGACCGTCTGGCAGACGCTCCCGTGGACCGACAGCGTCCTCATACTCGAACATTGGCCAGAGGCGATCGACCACGACGAGATTGCTGCAGGTGAATTCACTCGAGTACAAGCACTGGTGTCTGAAGCCCGCTATGTGATGAGTGAGCTCCCCGGCAACAAGCGTTATCCACTCCTATTCCAGCAAGACACACTCGTAGAAGAAAACGCCGCCTTGATCAAACAGCTATCGCGTGTGAGCGATGTAGCCCATGTCGACCAAGCCAGGGGACTGCGCCTGGCAAGTTCTGGTCGCGAGGCCTGGCTGGATATCGATGCCGACACCCTGTACGAGCACCAGACAAACCTGGAAGTGCGCCTAGCCGAGACACGCCAGAAAGCTGCCGCGCTCGAAGCCCGCCTCGCCAACGAAAACTACGTCGCCAAAGCACCGGCACATTTGGTAGAAGAAACTAAACACGAAATCGAAGCGACCGCCATACTCATCGTACGGCTCCAGGAAGAACTCGACGTACTACGCTAGTACGAGCGTGTGATCGATATCCGAGCCGCCGGGTAAACGATAGTAGTCGGATTGACTATGGTGCTTAGCCTTGTCTTGGCGTGGGTCACGAGCTGTCGCAGCACGGGCGTGATTGCTATATGACACCTTCTCGCTATGCGTATGAGCATTAGAACTCACCGACACCTTGCCGCCATCACTACTGTTACCACTATCGCCAGCATGTGCCTGAGAGATGGCGTGTACCATGGCTTTGTCGATATGCATGTCATGCACGCAAACTCCCAGTAGTGTGCTGAGTGCGAGAAGTCCAAGAATAGGTTGTGTGATGTACTGCATTATTTGTGTTTGTTATATTGTGTATATACATATTAGCATAAGTATGATTAAAAGTCAATATCATGATGAAGTATGTGTGTTCATCAACAAATATTGCGCGGCATCGTGCACCCCGATATACATAATTGTCACCAAAATGGCTCCCCTCAAGTGGCCGTAGCCCTAGAGCGGGTAGATCTCATAACCCACTTGTCCACCGCCGCAACCTCTACAGGAGTTCACTGGCGCACGAATCAAAGTCAACTACTGAACACAGGGTAGTGAATGTGTCTAGATATGGTGGTATTTGCCACCTTTTTGTATTTCCTGAGCCCTGTAGAGTTGCTCGATGAGCAGTAGCCGCACAAGCTGATGCGGAAACACCAGGCGCGACAGCGACCACACCAGATCGGCACGTTGCTGCAGCTCGCGTGTAACACCGTAAGCACCTCCGATGACAAGCGTAACGCTACCCCGACCAAACTGAGTATCAAGCATAGCACCTAGCTCCGGCGACGATAAGTTTTTGCCAATTTCGTCTAGCAACACCACGTACTCAGCTTTGCCAAGCTTTTGCACGATACGCTCCGACTCTTCTTGACGCGCCTGTGTGCCCTCCAGACTACTATGCGGCAACAAGACCCATTTCACGTCATAAGGCTTCTGGAGGCGCTTCTGATAGCGATCCAGGCCCTCAGTGATCCAGGGTTCGTGTTTTTTGCCGATTGTGATGATGTTGATACTCATAATGCGTTTCGTCCTACCAGGACTCGTCAGGATAACTAGGCAGTTATCGACGCATAGGGCACGAGGGAAGGGCGCTACCCCCTCCTGCTAGTGGGCAAAGTAGATGCCCTCACTCCACTGCAGAGCGATCGTACTCTGTACGAACGCCCAGAATGTTGGGGTATCGTCGCCTTCCCGCATGCCAGTGGTGACTACTTCAAAGCTATCCGTGGTGGCATAATCGTCGACCGAAAGATCGACCGTGACAGAAATCGCACGGATGTCCTCCGTCTCAGTGTCGAGATCTTGCGCCAACACACAGACCGTCTCCGCACCGGTCAACCCTACCCAGACGAGATACCAACCTTCACACAGCTCGTCGTTGCGACTATACACCGTGACGGGAATTGGATCCGGTGAATCACCCACACCTTGTGCGTGAGCAAGTCTTGCAGCAATAAACCCCAAGACCGCACGGCGACAACTAGTATTTGCAGCTTCAAACTGCATATCACTGCGCTGTGCATCAACACTTATTTTGTGTCCCATCTTACACCTCTCGTGCCTCACATGGGGACTCTCCCGCATGTAGTACTATTGTGACATAATCTTAGGCAATTATATACTTGACGTTACCAATCACCCCTGATACAATAGAGGTATGGAAGCATTCAACCTCATTCAATTCTACAACTCATTTGCCACAGAAGAACAGTGTCAAAAGTTCTTGTTTGAGCAGCGCTGGTCAAACGGCGTTACATGCCCAAAATGTGGCGAAATAGGCGTCAAAGTATACAAACTAAAAACAGGCCGTCTAAAATGCGCAAGCTGCCGTAGTCCGTTTACGGTGCGTATAGGCAGTATCTTTGAAGATAGCCCCGTGCCACTACAAAAATGGTTCTTGGCTATCTACCTATGTACAAGCCTCAAAAAAGGTATATCGTCGCTTCAGCTTAGTCGGTATATTGGCGTTACCCAAAAGACCGCGTGGTTTATGCTCCAGCGTATACGACATGTATTTGAAACAGGCAGCTTTGAAAAGCTCACTGGCGAGGTTGAAATGGATGAGGCGTATATAGGCGGCTCTGATAAGAACAAACACCATAGTAAGAAGCTCAAGACCCTCACCGGCAAGGGCGCACAAGGTCACGGCAGCAAGAATAGTAAAGCGCCCGTTGTTGGTATGGTTGAACGCGGCGGCAGACTACGCGCGATTGCTACAAAAGATACTGGCAGCAATACGCTCATGAACTTGGCACGCAAAAACATCGACATTGACGCGACGATCTACACAGACGAACACATGCCATATCGCACGTTGCCTAAACTTGGTTTCAAGCACGAAAGCGTCAATCACGGCGTCAAAGAGTTTGTAAACGGTATGGCTAGTACGAACACCGCAGAGAGTTTTTGGTCGCACTTAAAGCGCGGTATCAATGGCATTTACCACCATGTCAGCGCCAAGCATTTGCAGCTTTATTGTGACGAGTATAGTTTCCGCTGGAACACACGTGAACTGACTGACGGCGAGCGTTTTGAGGCTTGGTTTGATAACATCTACGGCAAGCGCCTCATGTATAAAAACCTCACTCGCAAGCGTTCTTAAAAATTAGTTACCGATACCCAAGCTATAAAACTCTTTTCTATCTGTTTTTTCTCTTTCTTTTTCCTCTCTTTTTATATATAAATATAAAGAAGAAAGTGATTGACGATTAGTATGACTGTAGCCAAATACCATAGACCCTTAAACTCCGAACAATTAGCAGTATTAAATTGGCTCTATAAATCTCGATTCAGTACCAGTAAACAAATAGCTAAGCATCTAGGTAAACCGAGCCATAAAGCTATACAAAACAAGCTGCAAATACTGGAAGAACAAGGCTATATTAGCAAGCGTTACCAGCCATCATACAAGCTTGCAGGACGTGCCGCAGAATACTTTTTGACACCCAAAGGAGCTAGGACATTACCACCCGATAGTACGAACGAGTGGGCTATAAAAGCCCTCTACAAAAACAAAACCGTGTCGCCGGACTTTATCGCACATTGTCTGAACGTGGCTGATATAGCGTTGCAGTTACAAGCCCTATATGGCGACAAGCTCCGTCTATTTACCAAAAGCTCCATGGTAGCCTATAGCTACTTTCCAACCTGGAAGCCTGATCTCTTCCTGAGCTTCAAGCCCAAAACAAGGCAAGAAGCGCCTCGTCGCTACTTTCTTGATATCTGGGATGACACGACGCCCTTCTTTGTGAGTGTGCGGAAAGCCCGTAATTATATCACTTACGCTGAAGAGGGAGAGTGGCCAACCGATGAGTATGCTTTACCAACTGTTCTCGCCGTGTGTCAGGACGCCAAGACGCAGAAGAAACTCATGGGACAGATCAAAAGAGCGCTCGACGAAAAATATATTACTGACGAGGTAACATTTGCGACAGTGACGAGGGAGCAGCTCGATAAAACCACTGGCACAGCTAAACTATGGCAGAAGATAGATGATGACGATGAAGATTCTGGGCGTATGAGCCTGTGACTATTTACCTAACTCCGTAAACGGCTTGCCGTTTGGGGAGTTGGCTATTTTTCTGAAAGAAAAATAGCATTGCTTCCTACAGTACAAAACTAATCTCGATTGTATGCTCGCCAAGTGTGCGTGCTTCAATCTGCCCGCCATGTGCTTCAACGATTTGCTGGGCAATCGCCAGTCCTAGACCAAAACCTTCGCCACCTTGATGTTCGTCGCTTTGGTAGAACCGATCAAACAGGTGCGTGAGTTTGCTTGCATCAAACTCGTCGGCGGTATTGCGGACAGTCACGCGGGCTTTTTTGCCTGCCGTTTCGCTGCTAATCTCAACGGTCGTGCGTTCATTGGCATACTTCACTGCATTATCGACAAGGTTGCGCAGAACAATACCAATAAGTTCGGTGTCACCTCCTATTTCATCGGTTTCAAGTGCTGTTTTGAACGAAATGTGCCGCGCCTGTGCTGCGTGGTCGTAGTACTTTATGGCGCTTAGTACCGCATCACTGAGTGACACGGCTTGTTTCTTGATCGTCATCGTGTCATTGAGTCGCGCCAGTAGCAAAAGACTGGTGACGAGCGTGGTCATTTGTTTCACTTCTTCGCGGGTATTGTAGATTGTGGTTTTGTATTCGTCGGCACTGCGCGGCTTCTTGGCCGCCCAATCAAGATCAGCCAGCATCACCGCCAGCGGTGTGCGGAGTTCGTGCGAGGCATTGGCAACAAAACGTTGCTGCGATTTCTGACTCTCGACAAGAGGTTTTAGCGTGCGACGCGAGATGTAGTATGCGGCAAGTGGGATAACTACCAAGGCGACCGTGTTGACCGTGATGAGTATGTCACGGAGCTTGTCGAGCGTAATATCTGCCGCCACTGCCGCATCACTATCGGACAACTCGACCGGGTGTTTTGTGGTGCTATGCTGCTGCTCAAGCGCATTGTTGATGCGATTGACATAGCCCTCGCCAAGTGAATTATTTACCCAAAGATAGATACCACCACTGAATAACCATACAAAGGCAAAAAAGATCAACGAGTATTGGATGGTCAATCGGAGAGTGGTTTGCTTGAGTCCGTTCATGCGTCTAACCTGTAGCCCAGATTGCGGACGGTTGTGATAAGTTCCTTGCTACTATCAACATCACGCAGGCGTTTACGGAGATATCGTACATAGGTTTCTACCACGTTCGACAAGCCATCATAATTCATATCCCAGACATGCTCTAAGAGATCGTTCTTTGAAAGCAATTCGCCCGCATGATACATGAAGTAGCTTAGCAGCGTATATTCTTTGGCGGTTAGCGGCAACAGAGTGCCTTTGTATGTCACGCTCTTTGTCGCTGGATTTAACACCAGCTCGCCGATAATCAGGATAGTCGGGCGACCGTTACCACTACGTCGGAGGAGCGCCCGCACCCGTGCCGACAATTCACCGTCTGAAAATGGCTTAACGAGATAATCGTCAGCACCGCTATCCAGCCCTTTGATGCGATCATCAACACCATCGAGTGCGGTCAGCATGAGAATTGGAATGTCCGTATTGGAACGTCGTATTTCTTGGCAAACCTCTATGCCGTCTTTGATTGGCAACATTATATCTAAAATGATGAGATCGTAATTGTTGATATCAAACTTGTCGATTGCTTCTTGACCGTCTGAGGCGATATCTACCGCATAGCCATCTTCGATGAGCGAGCGCTTGAGCAGCCCTGCCAGACGTTTCTGATCTTCAACCAATAATAATTGCATACTCCTATTGTACTCAATGAAAGATGAGAGGTGCGTGATAAGTTCCTATTTTAATCTCACGTTTGTTTCATACAGGGCTTTTTATACTAATATCTATACATCATATCCAGGGAAGTAATCCGTCTTAATATGGCCACGGGGTACGCCAAGACCTAGCAAAGCGCCTTGCACGCTGACAACCATTTGATGACTGCCTGAAATGTAGAATATGCGGCTGCGATAATCGGGTACGGTCGCTTGGATTGCGGCTGCGTCCACATATCCGACACGTGTATTTGGTGCTGGATTTTGGCTCTGATCAGGCTTCGCCAGCACATAGGTCGTTGCAATATTCAGTTGTTGTCTTGCTTGCTCAAAGACATCACCGTAGGCAATGTCCTGTAAGTTATTGGCGGCGTACAGCACCTTTACATCGCGTTGTTCATTTTTATCGATCAGGTATTTCACCATGCTACGGAATGGTGTGACCCCAATACCACCGGCGATAAAAACTAGCTTCTGTTTTTTGCTAAGCGGTAGGACAAAATCACCGGCAACTTGGGCGGCCACGATTTGCGTCTTGTCAGTCATATCGAGCATTGCTTTCTTGTAGCTGCTACTTGGTTCGTAGAACTTAATGCCGAGCCGTAGTGTTGCTTCCGTTGGTGATGATGCCAGTGTGAAGTAACGGCGATTACCACGGCTATCGATGCCAGTATGCGGCAACGTCCACTCCATGTATTGCCCCGGCCGATATGAGAGTTTCTTGTCAGAATTAAAGACAAAATCGACACTATTGGCTGCAATCCTAAGTTTTTGCGTCAGTACTGGGAAAACTCGAACGCGTGGATTCACGATATAGGCGAATACGTTGCCGATGACTAAGGCAATTTCTGGTGATGTATAGAAGCTAAAAATATGTACTTGCGGTGGTACGAGGAGGCCGACTAATATGCCGAACCACGTTTGTTTGTCTTTCGTACCTGGCGAAGTTAGTGGCTCGGTTAGCATCACGAACGCTAAGAAGAACACTGGCGAAGTCAGGGCTGCTTGTTTGAGTGCTGTTAGCGCATCACCGTGGCTCAGTATGGTAAAGACTGCTGTTGCAATAAATGTTGATAGCAGAAAACCAATTACCATTGCTTCGCGCCTGATCTTGCGTACTACCAAGAAGCCGCCGACTAAAACGAATGGTAGCATGGTAGCCGTGCCGACCCACCAACTTGCATCTTGCCGTGGCCCGATCGCGGTGAGGACGACAGCAATTGCCGCTGGATTGAAGATATGCACATCACGTATGGTCAGGACGTACTTCGATGCCATAGCAAGGCCAGAGGCAGCGAGTAAGAACAAGAGGTCATACTGGCCAAGTTTTGGCGTAATGAGCAGCGCCAAAATGAGTGCCGTAATGATCGATGACTCGTGGTTCATCGGTACATGAAACACATATGCAAAGACACGGTTGATGCCCCAACAGGCGGCTAGTAGAATCGCGGTGGATACCAATAGAGCAACCGGACTGAATCCGAGATTTCCAAATAGACTGACGACAAATGCGATGCCCAGCAGTCCACCTAGGTAGTAAATAAGCAGACGATACATGGTCGTCTTATTGAGAAAATCATCAATGCTTTTAAGCATGTACGTACTCCTTGAAGCCGCTCGTATAGGTGGCCATGCCATTGTTATCTACGAGGTAACCCTCAAGCCCGTCGCGCTGCTCGATGAACGCTATGCCGTTCATGCCCATTGCAAATGCAGCCGTGGCAAAGCGATCGGCTTCGTAGACATTTGCCGCAACAACCGTGAGGCTCTGCACGCCGTGTGGGGCTTCTTCTGGCTGGTGTGGATTATAGATATGCTGTCCACGAATGTACGTGCCTGATGTTGCAACACCACAGTTATGCATATGCAGTGTCTTGATAATCTCATCTGTATTAAACGGATTGCGAATGCCGACAGTCCATGGCTCATGCTCACTATTCACGCCTTGGGCTTGAATATCGCCCCCGGCTTCAATGTAAAAGTTGCGGAGGCCACGCTTTTCTAACTGCTTGGCTGCTTCCCAAATAGACCAGCCCTTGACGAGGCCAGACGGGTCAAGTTTGCCGTCATGTTTGATATCAAAATAGCCGTCAGTTTCTTGCTTTGTTTCCTCACAGAGCTGCATGATTTCCTGCATTTCAGGACTCCAATCGCTGCGCGGCATACCGTTATTGATCTGAGTAATTTCACTGTCGTCTTTGTAGGTACTGTAGCGACGATCTACCTTATTGAAAAAAGCAAAGGTGTCAGCAAGTAGCTGTGTATCTTCCGAGTCCGTAATCTCAACAGTAATTGGCATGCCCATGATGATTTTTGTTTGTTTCATGAGGCCTTACGATGCCTGAGACAGTGCATTGCTGAGTGACTGTATGAATGCCTGACTGGTGTACGTTGCACCACTTATGATATTGACGTTTGCACTCTGCGCTTTAATAGCCTCTTGCTGGAGGTATGGCATAGCCTGTTGGTTAATGTAGACCGATGTTGAGTGTGTGTGAGGGTAATCTAAGAACGCGACACTGGTAAGCTTGCCACCTGAAATCGTAGCTTTTACTTGTACGTTGCCGTAGTAAGCATCTTCGGTGCTACCTGTGTATGAGCCGTCCTTGTACGCTCCTGTACTCGTGCTGGACTGGCTTGAACCTTGGCTGCTACTTGACGATGAAGATGATGGCGAGTTGCCGCTTGAGGTAGTATCATCGCCACCACTACCGCTACTTGTACTCTCCTCACTAGGAGGCGTGCTGGTGGTATTCGACTTGTTATTATTCGAGGTATCCGCTGTTAATGATGAGGGTGCGCTAATCTTTGGTTGTTCGTGACGGACGAATAGGCTATAACCAACAAGTGTTACAAGTACAGCCAGTCCAATAGATGCTTTCTTCATACCTACAACTATACGAATTAAGCCTGTAGGTTTGCTTACTGGCCGCTTATGGTGCAGTCGGCAATGTTACGGTGACGGTTGTGCCGTGATTTTCCCGACTCTCGATTTCCGCCTGACCGCCATGCGCCCTGATGATTTCCTGGGCTAGTGGCAAGCCAAGCCCGTAGCCCGATACGTGCTTTGTTCTACTGGTATTTTGCGAGCGATAGAAATGCTCAAAGATATGTGGAATATCATCGGCCGGTATGCCAACGCCTTTATCTTTAATGGTAAGTACGGCATGTGCCATATCAGCCTTGAGTGAGACAGTAACTGTGGTATTTTCGTGACTGTATTTAATGGCATTATCGATAAAGATGATGACGAGCTGCTCTAGAGTACGTTGATCGCCCATGACCTGAACCGGCTTAATCGTCGATTTGAGGGTGATGTGCTTCTCGTCTGCTTTATGGGTGAGTTGCTTAATGGCTTGGCGTGTTAGCTCATCGAAATCAAGCACGCCAAGTTTTGGTGCCGAGCCGTTATGGTAGCGAGCGATATCCAGTAGGTTTGTTGTCAGTTGTTCGAGCCGCCCAATATCTTGCAAGTTACCCTCCAATGTACGCCTTGCTTTAGCGGTTAAGCCTTTCTCCATGAGCGCAACTTCAGTATCGGCGCGTATCGCAGCTAGTGGTGTGCGAAGTTCATGGCTGGCCTCGGCGGTAAAACGAATTTGTGCCGTATGCGCCTGTTCAATTGGCCGCAGTGTTCGTCGAGCTAAAAAGTAACCGAAAACGGATGAACCAGCAATAACAGTGATATTGAACCAGACTAATTCACCGAGCAGATGCTTGCTGTGTTCTTGTATCGCAGCATACGGTGGCGGCACATTATCGTTGTCATGATCATCGGTTGATATGAGGCTGCTGTATTGCCGGTTAAGTGCCTCATCGAGTTCTTCAGTTGAAAGATGATACACGACAACACTGTACGCAAGGCAAAGCGTGGCCGCTAATAGCACATACCAAAGGGTAAGTTTGACCGTTGCCGATTTAAACATTTAGGCGATTACTCCTAGCTGATAACCAAACCCTCGAACCGTATGTATAAGTGGTGGCCTGTCGGGGAAATTAGCGTCTATCTTTTTGCGAAGATAGCCCATGTATACCTCGACAGTATTAGGCACGATCAGCGCATCTTCGTCCCAGACATGAGTGATAATCTTGTCTTTGCTTATCACTTGACCCTGATTGTAAAGCATATACTCCAGCAATTTTATTTCCTTGTTCGAGAGCGACAGCTGCTTACCGCTGCGTGTAGCTTGAAATGTCACAGGGTCATATTGCAGGTCATCGATTTTCAGTGTCGTGCCAAGTGTGTAGCGAGGTCGACGAAACAGTGTTTGTACGCGAGCAATCAGTTCTTTCATGGCAAACGGCTTCTGCAGATAGTCATCAGCACCGGCTTGCAAGCCGACTACCCGATCATCAACTTCACCTAGTGCAGTCAACATAATGATCGGCGTATCGACACCTTGGTTACGTAATTCCTGGGCTATGCCAATACCGTCGTTATTCCCAGGCAACATGCGATCAAGAATGACCATATCATAGTCTGGATGGGCTGCAGCAGTAAGACCACTATCTGCATCATGCACAATATCGACTGCATAGTGATGCAGTTCAAGGGCGCGTTTTATAGCTTCAGCAATACGGGCTTCATCTTCAACGACAAGTAGGCGCATAGTACTATTGTATACTAACTGGCTTGCAGTTTGCTTACAATCAGCTAGACATTTGCGCCAATAAAGTAAGTAATTACCATAGCTGTCGTACCACCAAAAAATACCCGTAGAGCAGCTATGATCTTATGACCACCGCAAATGACAGCTCCCACTGCACCCGAAATGGTCAAAATAGACAGAATGGCAAGGCGGTCAAAAAGACGCCGAAACAAACGACTAACAAAACTATAGTTATAGTGCTGTATACAGATACGGCTTGGCCTGCGAGACCAAGCCGTATTATTTTGCTCTCACGTTCGTATCACATTTGGAGGTTCATACTAGAGAGTGTATACATTCGTATACTCCTAGAAAGGAGGGTCAAATAAACATGCGAGTATGGCTTGGCAAGGAGCGGCAAGCCATATTTTTTATGTCACATTCTCACGTTCATCCCATCTAGCATCAGGCATACTAACCACATGAACAGTCTGCTATCAAGAAAACGGAGTATTTGCTGTGCTGCATAATTTACTCGACCCGGTGTACTGGCTGACATTTGGCTATGTTGGGCTTGCCGTGATTGTGTTTGCCGAATCGGGGTTACTAGCTGGTTTTTTCTTGCCGGGTGATACACTACTGATTACTGCTGGCATACTTGCGTCGCAAGGACATCTCAATATCTTTCTGACGCTAGTGATCGTTGTTGTCGCGGCAATCGTTGGTGATAGCGTCGGCTATTTTATCGGCTCAAAAGTTGGACCGAAACTGTTTACGCGACCGGACTCACGCTTTTTCTCGCAAAAGAACCTGCACGAAGCCCAT
Organism: Candidatus Mycosynbacter amalyticus; assembly: GCF_025273655.1. Lineage (GTDB taxonomy): Bacteria > Patescibacteriota > Saccharimonadia > Saccharimonadales > Saccharimonadaceae > Mycosynbacter > Mycosynbacter amalyticus. The sequence goes on along the minus strand of NZ_CP045921.1, from coordinate 42,080 downwards.
GCGTTCTTTGAAAAGTACGGTGCGCAGTCGATTATCTTTGCGCGGTTTGTGCCGATCGTGCGTACGTTCATACCGACAATCGCTGGTGTGAGCAAACTGTCATACAAAAAGTTCCTGACCTATAACGTGCTTGGCGGTACGCTGTGGGGCTTGGTGGTGACACTGCTTGGCTATACGCTTGGCCGTATCATTCCGAATATGGATCACTATATTTTGCCAGTTGTGATTGTCGTTATGGTCGTGTCCTTTATTCCAGCCGTCGTCCATTTGCAAAAACGCAAACACGCAAAGACAACGGAGGTGACTAATGATTGATGGGCTGATCGTTTTTGTAGCGCAGTATCTCTTTTTTGTGCTGCCACTCCTCGCTGCGATCATCTTTTTTCGCTTGCCAAGCGGTGAGCGCAAAAAGTATTTCATATCACTAGCGATCGGTGGCATCTGCGCGTTTATCCTCGCCAAGCTTGCGGGGCTAGTAATTACCGACCCACGCCCATTTGTGAGTGAGCATCTTGTGCCGCTGTTTTCGCACGCACCGGACAACGGCTTTCCATCAGATCATACGACGTTTGGTACGACGCTGGCGTTCATCAGCTTTTTCTATGCTCGTAAGTGGGGGCTAGTGATGATTCCAGTAGCTATTCTGATCGGTGCTGCCCGCGTATTTGCTCATGTCCATCACTGGTCTGACATTCTTGGTGGTATTGCCGTCGGGCTGATTGCTGCAACGATAGCCGTATCTCTCACTATCATAGTAGCCAAAAATCTGTCTCGACGACACAATGGAGGAGAAGTTCATGTCTTATAGCGCAGGTACCTCATCATGTTATCATATTCACGCTGCTACAATGAAATGTATATGGCTGTAGAGCATCACCGTACCGCTCATCGCGTTGCCTGGCAAACTGTCACAAAAGTACCGCAGATCGCGGCGATCTTTTGGGTAGTCAAACTGCTCACAACTGCGCTTGGCGAGGCTGCCGCAGATTATTCAGTGGTGGTTATCAATCCGTATATTGCCGTGATTGGTGGCTTTTTGTTGCTACTGGTAGCGCTGACGCTTCAGTTCAGGGCGAAAGAGTATAGACCGGCGACCTATTGGTTTGCTGTCGCTATGGTAGCGGTGTTTGGCACGATGGCGGCTGACGTGCTACATATTCAGTTCGGTGTTCCGTACGTTGTTTCGACGATCTTTTTTGCGGTGAGTATGCTGGTGATGTTCGGGCTGTGGTACAAAGTTGAGGGAACACTATCAATCCATAGTATTCACACGCCACGACGTGAAGCGTTCTACTGGCTGACGATCATGGCAACCTTTGCGCTCGGTACGGCTGCCGGTGATATGACGGCGATGACGCTCAACCTTGGGTACTTCGATTCTATCCTCCTGTTTGGCGTACTGATCGCTATTCCGGCAGTTGCATACTGGCTATTTAATGCCAATGCTATCCTCACATTTTGGTGCGCCTATGTGCTAACACGGCCACTTGGCGCATCGGTGGCTGACTGGCTCGGCAAGCCGCATAGCATCGGCGGTATGGGCTACGGTGATAGTCTAGTGACATTGGTACTGACGACCCTGCTTGTCATCGCGGTCGGCTATTTGGCGGTGTCGCACGGAGATAGCCAGCGACGCATAGCAAGTAAATCGCACTAGCATTTCTCACGCTGGTCTCATATATAGATGGCTATACTCGGCAGTAGATGAAAGCTATTGCCATCGAAACCCACGATCTCAGCCTTGTATACGGGGCTAAGCCTGCCGTCAAAAGTCTCAACCTCACCGTAAAGACTGGCGAGATATTCGGCTTGCTCGGACATAATGGTGCGGGTAAAACAACCACCGTGAGTCTCCTCACGACATTACTGACACCGACCAGCGGCACGGCGTCGGTGCTTGGGCATGACATCGTAAAGCAATCACGCGCTGTCCAGCAGTCAATCGGCTACTTGCCCGAGAACGTCCAGTTTTACGACAATATGACGCTCTATGAAAATCTTGAGTATTTCGGCAAGTTATCGGGCTTGAAAAACCCGCGTAAACGCATCGCTGAGGTACTTGAACTGCTTGATTTCACCGGACACGATAACGAACGACTGGCAACATTCAGTAAGGGTATGCGCCAGCGCGTCGGTATCGCACAGGCGATCTTGCATAAGCCAAAGTTATTATTCCTCGACGAGCCGACATCCGGCCTCGACCCGCAAGGTGTCAAAAGCTTGCGTGATCTTATTTTGAAGCTCAATAAGGAGCTTGGCATCACCATTTTTATGAATACGCACTTACTATCAGAGGTGACGCAGACCTGTACGAGTATCGGTATTTTGAGATCGGGTGTGCTGATTTACCAGAACTCGCTGGCTGATACGCTCAAACGATTTGCAGGCAACGGGTCGCTTGAAGATATCTACCTACAAATCGACACGACGACGGAGCGGTAACGATGTTCGCGGCGACGATACGACACGAGATAAAAGCAGCCAGGCGGGAGCGGCTACCGCAACTTATCTTGATCGTATTTCTGTTCATGGTCGCAGCCGCTAGTTTTATCGGCTGGCTGACGCATGAAACGGTTACGAGTGTTTACAATGAAGCCTTGCGCCAAGGCGCGACGACCCAGCCAAATCCGTTTCTCCAAATCCCGCAGCTCGACCCGGTAAAAAATGTCGTTATCTATATGGCGCTGATCGGGGCGTTGTTCGCGGTACTGATCGGGGTACGTTCCAGTGTGCGTGACCGAAAATCACGCGTGCTTGACTTGGTATTTAGTCGGCCAGTAAGTAAACGGCAATATGTCGCGGCTCGCTTTATTGGCATGGCGATCTGGTTGGGGGTAATTACGGTTATTGCTGCGGTACTGACATGGCTTAGTCTATGGATTGTCCAAGGTCACGCTACCTCTCTCGGGAATACCGGACGACTTCTGGCATTTTTTGCCTTGAGCTGGCTGTTTCTGTTGCCGTTTATGGCACTTGGCATGATGAGCGGTATGCGTGCCAAGGGCGAGACGACGGCGCTGCTCGTGCCAATTCTGGTGTGGGCGCTTGTGACCTTTGTTGTGCCGCAGTTTGGCACTGCCGAAGAACCGATCTCGTTTCTCAACCCTGTACCGGCACAACCCGCCTCTGAGGGTGCTTTCTTTCAAATAAACCACCAAGTGCTTCAACCGTTTTCGTTTACCGATCACTACAAAGAATTGAGCGCGGCATCACTCCATTTTACCGACGATCACGACACTACAAGACAAATGCTTGAGTTTGCGTTGATCGTTGGCGTGACAGTCGTACCGTTGCTTGTCTGTGCGCCGCAACTGATGCGCAAGGGAGAACTCTATGAGTAGTATGGCATGGTGGGTTATCGGCAAAAAGGACTTGCGTGATATGCGCCGCAGCGGGCTATTTGTGGCGCTGCTGGCTGGGTTGTGCGCCCTGATCTTAGCCTCGATTGTCGTGTCGGCAGTTGCGTTTCATGCGCAGGTGGCAGATTACCAGCACTATCTTGACGCGCTCAAACAGGCCGGTAGCACCGCGACGCCCGCCAATGCGCCAGAGTTTTACCCGCTACAACAGTTGATCGGCGGCATCGAATACCTTGAGATTATCGGTGCGCTGCTGGCTATCGTGATCGGTTATGGGATTATCACCAAGGAAAAATCGAGGGGTACACTTTTGCTCCTCTTGAGCCGTCCGCTACGCAGTAAAGATATTGCGATCGGTAAGCTGACCGCATTGGCGATTACGTGGGCAGTCTTTAGTTGTTGTATCGGGTTTGGCATGGTGGCTATCTTGCTGTTGATTGGCGGTGCGCATATCTCAGGGATTGATTATGTTCGCATCATTGAAACTGCCGCACTCGCAGCTGTCTACTTGTTCTTTTGGAGCGCGGTAGGGCTGGGGTTGGCAGCATGGGCAAAGCAACCATCGACCGCCCTGATCGTCGGGTTGATGTTGTGGTTGGTCGTCGTGCTAGTTTTGCCGCAAATTGGCGACACGATGGATCCGGATAACCAAGTGCCAGGCGGTTTATTCAACAGTTTGCAAATCGCTCGACCGCAGCAGCACGACATCATGGCACATTTTAGCGGCTATGAGAACGGGCGCAACTATGTCGAAAGTGCCTCTGTCGAAAAGCATTTTGAGCGGTCAACGTTCGGGTTTACCGGCATCAAACCAATCTATAATCAGCAATCGCTCGGGTATGTCTTCGCGCACCTGTGGGGCAATATCGTGACGGTGTGTGCATGGGCGCTTGGCGGCACGCTCTGGGCGATCTGGCAATGTAATAAGAAACGACTACTTAGAAAGGAGTCAATATGAAAAAGAACACTATAGGCATCATTATCGGGGCGGTTATCGTCGTAGGCGGAGGCGCAGCGTACCTCTACTACACGAATAGTGGTAGTAATCCGTCGCAAACAAACACCACGAACACAACATCTCAGAATCAAACACCGACAGTTTTGCCGGTAAAAGATAATCCGATTAAAAACACCTCAACACAGGCCGGTTTGACCATTACTAATGCGCAGGTTGAAAACAATACCGACCCAGCGACAGGCGCGGCAGTTAATGATCGCATCCAGTTTACGATTCAAAATAGCAGCAGCCAGCCAGCGCAAAACCTTGAAGCCTACTACACCATGACCGACGCCAAGACGAAACAAAGTGAAAGCTACTACCAAAAACTTGATGGCGTGACAATCGAACCTGGCAAGAGTATGACCGTCTTCTTTGATAACGGCACGGGTACTGGTCACTACCCAGACAACAAGTACAGTATTTACCATACCTCACAAAACGCGGTAGACTTTTCAATCGAAGTCAGCGCGACCGGTCTGAAGCCAGCAACTGCTCAAGCACAAAAAGGTAGCGGCTCTGGCGATACGAAAGACTAGCACGCTATGCCAAAAAAGGCGGGAATTAAAATCACCATGAATCAACAATTCTACTCAAACGCAAGATAAAAAAGCGAAAAGCAACCAAAGTTCTTGGCGACTAAAACCAGCCACACTACTTTTTGCTATAATCAAGATATGGCAACAGATGATAAGCCAAACGAAGAAGAAATCAAAGCTCTCGAAGCTCAAATTAAACACGACCAAGAAAAGCCGGTAGCCGAGCACGAGCGACGTGTACGGATTGGCGGCACTTTTGATGATGCAGTGAAGACAATGGCCAAAACACCACCTATGACCAACGATGAAGTAGCAAAGTGGGTCAAAGACCAGCGTAAGGAGATTGAGGATTTAGAAAATCATTAGATAATTTCTTTTTAGAGAATCTCACCTCTGTATAATTTGGTAATGTCAAGTATATAATTGCCTAATCTTATGGTTTTGTAAACTATGAGAAGCGAAGCTGCGCGGCAATTTCTGACAATGCCACATGGTCTGGCTCGGCAGTCATATCTGGCATGTGACGATACTGTGATACATCCGTAAACGGAATTAGATGGATATGTGCATGCGGTACATCTACGCCAATGATTTGCTCGCCCACGTACGGTACATTAAGTGTAGTACGAAGATGTCTAGCAATCTTCTGCACGCTCGCCTGCAAAGCCTGATAGGCGGCAGTATCGAGATCCCAAACAAACTCTACTTGCTGCTTGGGCACCACCAGCGTATGCCCAGATGCGATAGGGTGGATATCGAGAAACGCATACGTATGCTCGTCTTCGTATATCTTGTAGCTCGGAATGTCTCCGTTGATAATTTTGGTGAAAATCGACTCGTTCATACACCCAGTGTATACTAAGGAGATATGGATTCGACAGTACTTGCAGTCCGCGCCATCACCGCCGTCTATGGCCGTCAGCTTCTCTGGCCCGCGCTCGTAGTGTGGTTGGCGATCTTCGCAATCATCTTTGGTCTATCCTGGTGGTTGGCGATCGCCGTCGATCAACTCTGGTGGCTCCTAGCGGTACTTCTGGCACCGCTATTCCTCGTAGGGATAGGTATTTGGTCGCTTTGTTTTGTAATCATCTCGCGTCTCCACCCTAAACTCGACAAGAAACAGCGGCGTCTGACAAAAGATATCGTAGCAGGTGTTACAACACTGGCCGTAGAGCTTGGCACCCCGAAATTTATGATACTAGCCCATATCGTAAAAGATGTGATGTTTGGCAGCTCACTACGCGGCTCATATATTGGTAGCATGGCATCAGAGTCCGCCGACACCAAGCGCAAATTTGACGAGCTACGCAAGTCATTTTAAACGCAACGGAAAGAGGCCTGTTCTTGACATTTTATGACTTTCATGTATAATATAATTATTATGACGCGTCAGAACGAAGGATTCAATAATTTCGACGACATCTCTCCGAATAATCCCGAGTGGAACCATGCACGGAGCATACGGATACCCGATTTCATCCTACGCCAACGTCCTCATCCCAACAAACACGTGCCTACTCAGGGTCACATTACCCCTCCCACATCTCACGTACAGAACCAAGAGATTGTCAGCTCTCCTCGTTTTGATCAACCCGTTGAATCACTAGATCTCAGTAATTTGCGTGAGCACTATGCTATCCACACAAAACTATTTGGCACAACCGAGCAATCACTACGTAAACACTCCTCGGACGACTATATATTCATGGACGCGGAAAATAACGCGGCCGGTGTATTCGATGGCGTAGGCAGTGCTGTTAAGGCAGACGAAGCAGCGTATGCGGCAGGCGCTGCAGCCAAAAAGGCTCTTGCGCGTGACCATGTATTAACCGAGAAGCGTGCTGCCAACCTCATGCGAGATGCGTTGTTTGCTGCCCATGAGGTAGTATGTGATATGGATGCAACCGTACCTGCAGGAAGGGAAGCTCCCGCAACCACAGGGACAATCGCACAAGTGTTTCGCAACTTCGACGGTGACCAATATGTAGCCGTAGCTTCTGTGGGAGATAGCCGCGCATATATACATAGCCCATCGCACGACTATTTTTCTTGTATCACGACAGATCAGACGCCAAGCAGATTACCCCAAGATGCCTTACGGGCTCGCCAAAGCAGATTAGACCATGTGGAGCGTAGAGACGACTATGACACACTCAGTCCCGAAGACAAGCGCGCATGGCAGACGCGGAATATAATCGGTAGCGCGCTCGGTAGCGAACGCGTCATCCCACAGATCATTTTGCATAAAGTATCGCCTGGCGATCGTATTGTCTTAACTACGGATGGTGTTCACGATAACCTATCCGCGCAGCAAATGCGACAATACATAGGTGGAAGTGATGCTGCAGCTATTCCAAAATCACTTATCATGAGCGCTCAAGACATGGAAGACAGTTTCCGTGGCAAACCAGATGACATGTCGTGTGTGGTGATAGAGGTACAATAACAAGTTACTAAGACGAACAGTCAGCTATACATACCGCCAAAAAAGACCCGAGAGGGTCTTTTTTGGCGGGCTTATACGGATGCGTACAAACTAGGGAATAGATATTGCTCGTACAAATAAGGAAAAAATCTAAGGAGTGCCGACTACCCCCTCCATCTACCCATTTACGGGGTGGAGGGGGTAGTCTAGTTGCGCACCTTACACACTACGGGTTAGTGGTGACCTCGAATCCTGCACCGGCCACCGATCCGTTCTGGCCCGAAGCCAAATCCCGCGTACACAGGTCCGCGAGAATATTCGCGGATGAAGTGTACGTGTATGGAGGGTATCCAATTACACGTGCCTTCGTGATACCGACCCATCTACCTTGCGTCTGGAAACCGTTGGACGCAGATGGATACTGCGCACTAGCATCCTTGATGACGGCAGGTCCACCGCTGTCGCCGGCCAGATGGGATGCACCGGCTTGATAGATGCCGACCGTACCGGTGAACGAGTTGTTCGTGATACGACCATACTGGACACCGTTTGGATAACTCGATGTGACCAGCTGGTGGTTCGTGAGAACGCCCGTGCCCAGCACCTTCTCACGCGGCTGCGCCGGCGCAGTTGCATACGGAGAATCAATCGTCCCCGATGGCAGCTCATGAATGCCGGTCATTTTGATGTGCGGGCCTTGCGACGAAAGTTGCACGCCATCGACAAACTCGATGATGGCGTAATCCCTGCCGGGATGACCTGCAGGGGAGCCTTCCGCGCCCTTGTACCACCGTAGGTAGCCAATTGGGTCGTTGCCCCGCTCGTTTCCACCCTCTCTCCAGTTCAGATTGTTCCTATCGAAGACCGGCTGAATGTCCTCGGCGATATTGGTGTTCGCGTATGGACCGTCGGCAAAGCAATGACCGGCGGTTATGCCGATCTCGCGCCCATACTTGTCGGTACCAACTGCTCCAATCGTGCAGTAGGTATCAGGAAGAGTGTCATTGGGGAGCCACTGGGTTGCATTGTGGATCCTGACCGTTCCCGGAAGCTCCTGAGCCGAAGCTGTCGCCCCTCCGATGCCCGTAGCGACAATCATTGTGGCTGTTGCGAGTACTGCGAGTTTCGTGCGTCTGGTTTTCACTTTCGTGTTTCTCCAGTCCTGGAGTAAGGTGCATGCGATTTTACGCACAGAGTCAGCATATTGCAAATATATAACAGAGTTAAGCGTAAAAAGTAAAGACTGAGGTATATGCATGTTCACCCTCAAGATAAGCTCACAAGTGAGACGTAGAATTTTGCGTTCATGCAAATACCCACAAGATTGACGAAAACCGCCACAAATGTCGCAGCAAAAGCAATAGCTTTCGTTGCATAGTAACGGATTGAGCCAGAAAATTTGAAACTTTGATTAATAATTGCCGCATGCAGCTCCCTAGAAAGCCCATAGAAGTAAAAAAGTCAGGTCGTGATGACTCTGACTTTCTTACTTGGCGGAGGAGGGGAGATTCGAACTCCCGCTTCAGGTCTCCCCGAACTAACGATTTAGCAAACCGTCCCCTTCAGCCACTTGGGTACTCCTCCTTGGAGCTGGGCTATGCTTGAATGATAGCCTATCCCGATACGCATACTTCTGCACTTAGCTGAAGCGGACGGTTTCCGTCTCATTCTTTGCGTTTCGCTCTGGCAGCTACTTGGATACTGCCTCGGACAAGCTTCGCTCTCACGTAGCTCCTGCATAATACGCATACTTCTGCACTTAGCTGAAGCGGACGGTTTCCGTCTCATTCTTTGCGTTTCACGCAGCAGCCACTTGGGTCGTTTTGCTCCTAGCTGACTTGGACAATTGTAGCATACCTACCCCTGATAGACAAACGTATTGTTGTTTGGTATAGTGAAGCCATAGTAAAAGGGGATAGATAATGAAGCGAACACTACAGTTTCTGGCGATAAGCATAGTCACAAGCACGCTTTTGCTCGGCGTGAGCGCATATGCCGAAAGTGTTCCGGCTGGTGGCGTATCCGCTGGTGCGGCAGCAGCCAAAGGAGACGACCAGCCTTCGGTGTTGTTTGGCGATGGTGGTATCTTCGCTCAAGTAACTAACGTGATGCTGTTCATTATTGGTGCGATCAGTGTAATCATGATCATTATCGGTGGCCTACGTTATGTGTTGTCGGGTGGCGATTCAGCCAACGTGAGTGCTGCTAAAAACACCATCCTCTACGCAATCGTGGGTATTATCGTAGCGCTACTGGCGTACGCCGCCGTTAGCTTCATCACTGGTACATTCGCGAGTGGCGGGTCGTTTACAGGCGGAGGTAGCGGGGGCGGAGCGACAAACTTCTAGAGCAAGCTACTGTTTAGTAAAACACCCACTCGGGTGTTTTACTATTAGGGCTAGGTAATTAGCCAAGACCTCTTTTACTCGCTCATTGCACCAAAAGCAAACTTTCACACAACTGCTCTTCGCTGCACCAAACTCGGAGAAATAGAAAATCTGCGACCAAATGGTCACAGATTTTCTATGGCGGAGAGGGCGAGATTCGAACTCGCGGTGAGTTGCCCCACGCTTGTTTTCAAGACAAGTACCTTAAACCACTCGGTCACCTCTCCGAATTGCGTGCTTTGTTAGAGGTGCACTCTACAAATTACTCTCGCTACTATAGCATAGCGTCTCTGTTATTTCCAGGGTTGTTGCAAGAGCGCTATCGCCACAAGCTTCTCAGCACCAGCCTCGCGCAATCTACCGACTGCTGCGAGCATAGATGCGCCAGTAGTGACAATGTCATCGCATACAGCATAACATGTGTCGCTGTCGAGGTAATCTACACGCAATTTATATGCCGACTGCGCTTGTCGCTTGCGCTCGGCACGACTTGCGCCCACCTGAGAGTAGTTATGACAGCGGACCAGTAGGGAGGAATGTCCAAGATTACGGCGCGCCGCAAAATATCGCGTAATATCGTACGTATGATCAAAGCCGCGCTTGCGGATATGTGCCGTTGAAGTAGGGACAGGGACGACATGTGTATTAGTAGGCAAATATGGCACATATTCATCGAAGACCCGCGCAATGATATGAGATGCTTCGCGCTTATAGCCAAATTTATAGTCGTCGAGTAGACATGCCAACACATCGCGACGTTCGGCCAGCACGCACTGCTGCACACCTGCCAGCTCCGGGCAAGACATACACTGTTGTAAGACGAGTAGTCTATGACATTTGAAGCAGGTCTGGCGAGCACTTAAATCGATGTCGTAAAAACAACTTTCGCAAATTTGCGCACCAATCTGACCACAAGACAAACAGTAGTGGGGTGCAAGTCGTGAAAATAGTGAATCTAGCATTGTACTTTTTACGTCTATAGTAGTGTCGCTATTGATTATAACCTTGCCTTTGTTATACTAAAAGGGACTATCTGTCGATAGAGCCTAGAGAAAAGTGGAGGATATCATGGCCCGTAAAAAAGACGACGATTTACTAATCGAAGACGAACTGGCGGCTGCATTTCTGAACGACGACGATCTGACCCAAACACCTCAGGACGACTACGTTCAACCAGCAGCCCAACCAGCACCACTCGACGAACCCGAGGAAGATGACTTCCCAGGGCAACTCGCCGTGGATGTATATGAAACAAATGACGAGCTTGTTATCAAAGCCCGTACCGCAGGTGTCAACAAAGACGACCTCGATGTCAGTATTAGTGAGGGTATTCTGACAATTAGCGGTACACTGAGCAGCGGTGACGAATCTGAGGCCAACAACTGGCATATTCAGGAATGCTACTGGGGTGAGTTTAGCCGTACACTAGCATTACCCCTGGCTGTCAAAGAAGACGAGGCCAAGGCTGCGCTCAAAGACGGTGTACTAACTATCAGTTTCCCGAAAGTAGTACAAGAGCAGGCAAAGAAGATTCAGATTATGTAATCTGGCTCCCAACCCATAAGAATACTCCCCAGATAGGGGAGTATTTTTATGGCCGAGAAACGGAGAGACTATTGCTCTGACGAGAACTGACCAGTCACGAATGAGACGGCTGCAAACGATAGGATTGCGACGACAAGTCCGATAATCGCATAGAGAATCGTGTTCTTAGCAGAAGTAACTGCACCCTGATCACCGTTTGAAATAGTATAGCGAATACCACCAATGATCAGCATAATCACACTGACCGCACCGATCAAGAACAATAGTACGTTGGTGACAGTGGTGAAGATACCTTGATCGCCAAACAGTTCTGTCGGTTGATCCTTACCTTGTGCACAGTTAACACCTGCCGAGATACTAAGATTATCACCGCCTTGGGTGTTACAATCTGCTGCATGCGCAGCTGGAGCCAACATGAACAAACCGGCAAGTGCGAAACTCAGTGTCGCAAACACCACCGCCATATAGTACTGCGCCTGCGTCGCGAGAGATTTTACTTGTTGTTTCATTTGATTTTGTTCCTTTCTTTCTTTGTATGTTTATAGCATATGAGACACCAGTTGTAAACTTCTGTACTCACTACACAAAGGTTTTAACAACCCAGCTCACAATTGCATACGCCATGATTGCGACAACAAGTCCGACAATAGCATACAAAATAGTGTCCTTGGCTGCTTTTGTCTGGCTTGCGTCTCCGTTAGATGTAGTGTAGCGAATACCACCGATGATGATCATAATCACGGCCACAAGACCAATAAGGAACAGTAGGATATTTGTTACTGTCGTAACCCCCTGCTGAAATGTAACCCCGCTTGTCTGGCCGGTAGAATTCGCGCCACTCCCAATCTCACTCGCTGCACTCGCAAAGGCATTGCTAGTGTAGGCCGTTGCAACTGCAAATGCAGCAGTAAGTACACCTGTCGCACTTTTTAGTTTATGTGTGTATTTTGTCTTCATGAGTCGCATTATACGCTAAAAACGTCCAACTACAAAGTTTACTATCGCCCCGGCCATGATTGCCACGATGAGCCCAATAACAGCATAGAGGATAGTATCCTTAGCCTGCTTAATATGACTCGCATCGCCGTTGGCGGTTGCATAGCGAATACCGCCAATGATGATAGCAATTACGGCAATAACACCAAGTACATACAGCATCATGTTGATGATGTTTTGCATAGTTTTGCTGAAGTCGTCCGAACCACTTGCACTACAAACCGCACCACTACCACCGTTACTACATGCACCCCACGCATTTAACGCGTCCGCATGGCTTGCGAAGAGGAGCGTACCTCCTGCAAGACCGACGACTACTGCAATTGTAAGAAAAATCTGCTTCATTATTCGTTCCTTCGTTTATTTAATCCGTTCACCCGGCTGCTCGTCCGATAACAAACTGCGTAATTGTAAATGCCATAATAATCACAATTATACCAATTACGGAGTAGAGGATAGCATTTTTGGCACGCTGGATATTGCCAGCATCACCATTTGAAGTTGCATAGTAGATGCCAGCTACTATGATCACTAGTACTGCTACAATACCAGCGATAGAATAAACCGTATTAAGAAGGCTATTCCACGCGGTGGTAGAATCGGCAACCTGCATACCACTAAGTCCGACATCCGCCCCACTGATGAGACCTGCAAAAATACTATACATCGACATATTTATAACCTGCTAAACACTATATTTACTATTCCAACGGATAGGATAGACACAAGGAGTCCTATCACTGCATTCTGTATCGTCTTACGAGCACTTGTCATACCATCTGGCGAGCCGCTGCTCGTAATATATTTGAATCCACCTACAATTATAAATATTGCACTTGCGTATCCGACTAACTGAATAATCACTTCTGCTATATTGGCAGCGATAATCGATACGAGTCGTTCGGGGGGGATGTCTTCCATTTTGAGCGAGCAGGTACCTGTGTCCGTAGGAATTCCTCGCCACCATGTAGGAAAGGTAAGGAAGCGCGAATTGAAATTACAAGTACCGACAGCGTTGGCCGATGGAGCAGCGACGAAAAATGCCCCCAAAAGCACAGGTATCAACAGTAGAGATCTCAGTAAAGTAGGCTTTTTCATATTATAGAACTCCTCCAGGGACAATAAAGTTTAAGAATACGGTCATAAAAGCAAATGCAACCAAGCCAATGATAACGTTACGAATTATAGAGATAGCTTCGTTAATTTGGCCTGCATTATCTTGGGCGGTTGCATACTGAATCGCGCCCCAGCCTATGCCCGCAACCGCAACGACTCCCACGCCAATGGCAAGTACGCGGACAACGAGTTTCAATATACCTAAAATACCAGAGTTTTGCACATCATTGCCGCCGGACTCGGTACAGCTAATGATGGCGGTCTTCACGCCGCCACACTCTTTGGCTCCACTACAGGTGACACCGTTGACAGTTCCCGATGAACCCTGAGGACATGAGCTCGAGGCGTAAGTAGTATCCCCAAACACACCAAATGCAGCAATCATCATACTCATACTGATGATGCCAAATCCTACTACGTGTACTATTTGTTTTATTTTCGTTTTCATAACTACTTATCAATAAAATATACCATTTACGAGCACTTGGCAAGCCACCAGAGATACATATATGAGAAAGATATTGCTTTTTGCATAAGCATATTCTACTATTATCAGTAGCGACTGTACATGACTTGTAACAAACACTAGAGGGTGATGAAAAGGGTAGATATTAAAACTAGCAGGAAAACATTCACTCATCTCATCGTGAGTGCCTTTTTGGGTCTGTTTACTACAGTATTCATTTCGACACTGACAGCGGGTCCAGCGCACGCCCTTGACTGTGGTGAAGCTAGCGGAAACTATGTTACCGGTTACAATGGCTATAAATGGGATGGTTGTCCCGGTAATGCAAACTGGGATGGAGATCACCTCAACTATGGTGGTGAAACATTTAATAAGAGTGGAACACCAAACGGAGCAGTAAAAGGTCTTGGATGGGAACACTACTATGACAATGATGTCACTGCCGGTTGCTCGGACTATATAGCCTTCAATGGATCACCAGAAACAGCCACGAAGGCTACTGTTATACCTACGCATTTTGGAAATGGTTACGGAGGCGGTTGTGCACTCTATAACTCGGCAAAAAAGGAAATCACCCTCAATAATGGCAAAGGTAAGAATAATCAAGGTTCTCCTAGTGGCACTGGGGCTAATAATGAAGATATCACCAAAGAAAATCTAGAAGAAAACGTCGACGAAATATGTAAAAGCGTCGATCCAGATAATGCCCAGGCGTGTCGAGATAAGATATCTAACGCATTTGACGAGTGCGCGAAGACACCAGCCAACAAAGAGTCAGAAGACAAAATGCTCACATGTATAGCAGGAAAAACTGGTTACCCAAAAGATAAGCTCTCCGGGTTGTTCAACCCCCCCGACGATGCCCAGGTCGCCTGTAAAATCCAAGACGGTATTGGTTGGATTATATGTCCTGCTTCGAGTTTTCTTGCCAAACTAACCGATGGGGTATTCAACTTCTTAGAGGGTTTTTTGCGCTATGATTCATTGGCAAATCAACAGAGTCAAGATTCGCTAAAAACCCAGTGGTCTAACATGCGTAACCTCGCAAACGTGGCATTTATCGGTGCGTTTCTAGTTGTCATCTATTCACAAATCACGGGAGCCGGACTCAACACATACAGCATCAAGCGACTACTGCCGCGTATCATTATCGCCGCGATTCTTGTCAATATATCTTTCTGGGTCTGTATTGTTGCGGTAGACCTCTCTAATATTATTGGCGCAAACCTCAAGGAACTCATAGTCTCCACAGGACAAACTGGTGCAGGAGCCCAAACGCCAAGTACGTTTGAGACCGTTATGGCCGGAGTGCTTGGCGGTACTGTCGTGGTGGCAGGTATCGCGGCGTCTGGTGCATTACTTGGCACACTATCATTTCTACTGCCAGTCATGCTCTCGGCACTTTTTGCTGCACTCACAGTCATCTTGATCCTCGTAGCCAGACAAGCGATAATCACTATACTGGTAGTCATCTCTCCGCTTGCATTTGTAGCCTATCTTTTGCCGAACACTTCTAAGTGGTTTGATCGCTGGAAAGATACCTTCATTTCCATGCTGCTGCTATACCCCTTTGTAGCCCTAGTGTTTGGTGGTGCCCAGTTTGCGGCCGGTGTAGTGCTACTTGGTGATACCGGTGTACTCACGCAGATATTCTCGCTAGGACTCATGGCAATTCCACTCTTTATCATCCCGGCAATACTCAAAAGCACCGGAGGTATGCTTGGTAAAATCGGTGCTATCTCAAACGACAAGACCAAAGGCCTACTCGATCGCGCAAACAACAAGGGCCAACAAATGCTCAAACGCCGCCAAATGCGCAACGCAGCCGGCCTCTATGCAGACAAGGTGAATCCACCGACTGGTGCATGGGGCAAGGCAAAGCATATTGGACGAAGGGTTGGATCAGGCTCGTTTGTGCGTGACCTCAATAGTAAAGAAAAAGACGCAAGAGCAGAACAAGCGCTCAAATACAGCCAGGGTGAGTTTAATCGCGACAGGCTAATGAGCGGTGCGAATACAGGAAATGCTCGACTTGATGCAGTACTTCAAGGGCAAGCCGTAGCTGGGGCACACAAAGCAGAGGACGATGTACTAAAAGGTTTGTCATATGTCATGGCAGAAAAGACTGCCGAAGATCTTGCGAAGATACTCGATGATAAAAATACTAGTGCAGAGGAACAAGCAGCAGCCTTGGCGCAATTGATTAAAATAGGCGATGTAGCAGACAAGACCAACCAAGACGGCACAACCACCCCTGGGTATGGCAAATATATCAATAAAACTCAAGAAGAGGCCAAAGGCCATGCAAACGTCATTACTCGTGCAACCGCCGGGGCTCTTTCTGGAAGCGCATACCTCGGAGCAGCCAATAAGGCAGCTATCTCTAACGGTCAAATGATCAATCCTGAGCAAAACGTTTCAAGCTTTAATGACATGGTCTCACAACAGCTTGCTGGCGGTAGGCTTTCGGCCAATGGTCTTGCAGGTGCTGGGGCAGACGAGATAGCACATATTAAAGATCTGGCCAAAAACAATCAGGCTATTCAGCAACAAGTTACGGGTGCAGCAAAAAACCTTCAAGGAAGCCAAGCCTACACTGGTGTTGGTAAATCCAAAGGCTCTATCGACAACTTTGCAAAGGGCAATTTTTAACGGGATCAGCTCGTGAATAAGATATTCTACCTCTTGGCGACAGCAGTAGCGGCAAGTATACTACTGTGCGTTACAACTTCACAGCAAGTTCATGCCTCGAAGCTAAACTGTGGCTCTGAGACCACAAGTAATACTCTCTCAACTGGCTACAACTTTGATGGTTGCCCTACAAACGCAAACTGGGACGGCGACCACCTCAACTACAACGGCATGTCTTTTACCTCGAGTGGCACGCCGAACGGAGCTGTTAAAAACCTATCCGGCTTCGACCATTGGTATACAGATAATGACTATACTGGGTGCGATGATTATATTGGCTTCAAAGGAAACGTCAACGAAGCAGGCGAAGCCGTACTCATACCAACTCGCAACAATGGTGTTGGATGTTATCGGTTTGGTAGCGGAGATGGTGCACGCCTCAACATCACCATCAATAACGGTAACGCGAAAGATGGTAAAGGTAAGCAGCGTACGGCCCTAAACAACAGGCGCGAAGGGCTTAATAACGGCGCTGAAACCGTCTGTCAGCAAGTTTCACCAACGGATCTAGCCGGCTGCAAAAAGAAGCTCAACAAGGCATTTGACGATTGCTATAACGAGCTCGGTGGTGCCGGCCGAATTTCTAAAACCGTCTCCGAGGCTGACCTATATAAATGCATGTCGCAAAAAACCGGCTATCCAGCTGAGGCACTCCAGGGTGTATTTCAATCAAAACCCAAAAATGGGAAAAAGGACGTATGTGTTGTCGGAGGAATCGGCTGGCTGATCTGCCCAGCCATGGCATTCACCGCCAAAATAGCCGATGGCCTATACTATAATTTTCTACAACCACTACTTCGCTACGACAGTCTCTCTAATCCTACAAATCGTGCTCAACTGCAGAAATCTTGGTCACGATTTTTGCTGCTCGCAAACGTAATGTTTGTGATCGTATTTCTTTTTATCATTTGGTCGCAGGTAACAGGACAGGGGATCAGTAACTACGGTATCAAGAAACTACTCCCTCGCATGATTGTAGCTGCAGTTCTCGTCAATACATCATTCTGGATCTGTATGCTAGCTGTTGATATATCCAATATCGCTGGCTACTCCATGAAAGAATTGTTCGAGGGTATGCAACAGCCGCAAGGCAATAACTCGACATTTGAAACAGTAACCTCTCGTGTACTAGCTGGTACGCTTGTTATTGGTGCAGCATCCACTGCAGTTATAGCGGTGGGTGGATCTGTCATAGGAGGTAGTATGTTTGCACTCCTAGGTTTTCTCGCTCCTGTTATCATTAGTGCCATAGTTGCTGTTGCGACAGTTGTGATTATTCTCATCGCTAGACAAGCGTTTATCACGATTCTCATCGTTTTATCGCCAATAATTTTCGTAATGTTCCTGCTGCCCAATACCAAAAAATGGTTCGATCGCTGGATGGGGTTGTTTGTAAAACTACTTGTTATGTTCCCCGTTATATCACTTCTTTTTGGAGCCTCAAAACTTGCTTCAAACGTACTTCTTTCTGCAAGTCCCGGGGCACTTATGCAGGTATTCGCGCTTGGCGTCCAGACGGCACCGTTATTCATGACGTACTTTTTACTAAAATCAAGCGGAAAACTTGCCAAATTTGCCGGTGGATTGTCGTCTCGAGCGAAAGGTGTGGGCAAAAAACTCTCAGATCGAGCGACAGGATTCACAAACCGCAAACAAAAAGAAGCTACCGCACGTGCCTACAGTGGTAAATTCGGGCAAATCGTGACACCGAAAGAGGGGGACGGAGGAGTCAAGCGACGAGCGCGCAGTGTGGCGGGCTCCGCATTGGGTGGACGCTACCATCGGCAAATGATGAACGAGCAGAAAGATACTGAATCCCAAAACGCACTCAATTATGCACAGCGAAACTATACCAATCAACAATTCAAAGATCCAAAGTATGCCAAAAAGATGGCGGGGGGTAACGATAATCTTGCGGCCGCAATGAGGGGGCAAGCAGAACTCGAACTCGCAAATGAGCAAGACTCTCTGGTGTCCGCCCATGGCCTTTCACTCCAGCATGCCGACTATAGCGAGCTCGAGCGCGTACTTGATGACCGTGCCAACCAAACACCGGAAATGGTCGCTGCCGCGTTCAAAGAATACGTAGCTAGGCATCAGGTCGGAAGTTTTGATGACGAGAGTGGCCAAGCACACCATGGCTATGCACACTATGTCGATGAACTGACCAGAGATAAAGGTGCCCCGCAGGTTATACTTCGTACAGTCACAACAGCAGTCAACGAACATGCCGGCGCAGTAATGACAGCGCGCGATATCCAAGAGTATGCATCTGGACAAGGTAGTAATGCGTCATTCACAGAGCGAGTGCGCGAGAACCTTGCCAACAACGCCATGTCGCAAGAGGGCATGGCGACAGCAGACAAGCATATACTTGAATATGCCATGAACGCGGCAGATGGAGCAGGTACACGCAACATGATAGAGACAGCAAAAGCACTTCGTGGTAATCCGACCACTCTCGCAAAATCAAATAATCAAGAGCTTATCAAGCAGATTTCAAATCCATTCGCATAACCATAAGCATTGTACAATACACAGCGTAATATTGACATATATATAAAATTGTGATAGAATCACGAGTACATGACCCCTTCGTCCCCAATAGAAAGGAAGGTGATTGTCATGTTCGCACCACACAAGCAAAGGTCCAAGGGGATCATCCTGACGGCAATCGCTTTCCTCTCGGGGATTGCAATGTTCCTGACAGGGTGCTCTTCAAACGACAGCGGCGAAAGTGCCGGCAACGGCGCCAAGGTCGCAGCCCAACAGGCCAACGTGAAGGTTTCGAGCAACCTGCCCGACTCCAACACCTGCCCAGCCAATTTCACCGAGCTGTACAATACGTACGGCATCGATGAAGTCGACAATCCACGTACGATCGTCGAAAGTGACATCGTTCAGTCCTATGTCGACTACGCAGACGGTGTGGGATGCAGCGTACTCGGCGACCCGGAGACCCAGGCCATCGCAGAAGCTGCAGTCTCTGCAATCTGCGGAGGCGCGTCAAATACCGACGTGGCTCAGGCCGGTGCGGTGATGCAGCTCGAAGCCATGAATCGCTTTCTCTACGGAAAGGGTTTCGGCGCTATCGAATGCTCTCGCCTGCCGGGCACCGTCACTGTCGATTCCGACATGCTCAACCTCAGCGGGCGTTACAACCCGCAGTGAGCAACCGCTTGGTGGTTGATT
Organism: Candidatus Mycosynbacter amalyticus; assembly: GCF_025273655.1. GTDB lineage: Bacteria > Patescibacteriota > Saccharimonadia > Saccharimonadales > Saccharimonadaceae > Mycosynbacter > Mycosynbacter amalyticus. The sequence goes on along the minus strand of NZ_CP045921.1, from coordinate 22,367 downwards.
GTTAAAATGATTTCATTTTGACGATCACACCCCGTCGGCTAGAGTAATATCTAGTCCGGCGGGGTGGCCATCAGCACAGATATCCAGTATACGTACCTCTTCACAATTTGTGAAGTTTTTTTGTGTCGCGAAGCATGAGCATATGCGATATACTAGGGCTATATGGCAGTGTACAAGGTACCCCAGGATGTTGAGGCGGACGATAAGCTCCTTGGGCCGTTTAGTTTCCGCCAGTTTATCTATCTCATCATTGTCGCAATGGCGATCGGAGTCGGGTATGTATTGTCACAGATTTTTGTCGGTCTGGTGGTAATAGTTCTACCGGTGATTGTTTTTTTTGGGGCGCTTGCGTTGCCGCTCAAAAAAGACCAACCGATGGAGGCATATCTAGGGGCGCTGATCTCTTTTTATTTTCTAAAACCTCGCAAACGCTTTTGGCAACCGGATGGTCTCGATTCTCTGATCGAGATCACTGCACCCAAGACTCTTGAGCCAGAACTCACCAAAGACATATCTCAAGATGAAGCTAAGCGGCGACTCGGCTATCTTACAGATATAGTAGAGTCTGAAGGCTGGGCGGTACGTGGAGTCGGCGTACAGCAACAAGGTATCGCGTCGATGAACGAAGCTTCTTACAACGAGGCTATCTCAACCGAGGATATTTTAGATGACACTACTGTTGAAGCCCAAAAAATCGACCAAATACTTGATACTAGGGATGAAGAGGGTATGGAGCAGGTACGAACCAACTTCCAGCAGCAAATGGCCGCACCCCCACCAGAGACAGTTCCTCAGTTACAATACAATCCTTATCCGCCCATTCATCAGACCGTGGTACAGCCCGCTTCCACTACCACTCAAACGCCAGACACATCCTCGACTCAAAGCACTAGCACTAACACCCCATCTCCTGATATAATCAAGCTCATAGATAATAGTGATGAACTCACGGTGGACACGGTAGGCAAGCTTGCTCATCGCATAGAAGAGAAGCATGGCCTACCGGACGAGGAAGTGGAGATATCACTACACTAAACAAACAATACCTTGAGGAGGGTAGGGAGTGCAGCCACAAAATCAGCAGTATCCTGTAGGACCGGATTCACCAGGTTACCCTGGTGCACAACCCGGTCAACCCGGCTACCCCCAGCAAATGCCGGGCGTGCAGCAACAGGTGCCAGCGTATAGCCAACCCGTACCTGCTGCTACGCCACAATATTACCCACAGCAACCTGGCGTAGCGCAACAGCCAAGCCCAGTAGTTCCCGGCTACCCCCAGCAAATGCCGGGCGTGCAGCAACAGGTGCCAGCGTATAGCCAGCCCGTACCTGCACCTACGCCTGTCGCCGCACCAACGATCATACCCGATGCCGCAGTAGCGCCGGCAAGTGGCAAACAACAGTCTCAAACACCCGCTCCGAGGCCTAAAAATACTACCCAAAATACTCTCCTTTTCTCTGAAATTCGCGACAACATGGTTATCATGGCCGATGGTAGTTTTCGTGCGGTGATCGCTTGTAAGTCTATCAACTTCGACCTCATGAGTTCCCGTGAACGCGAAGGGGTAGAATTTAGCTACCAGAACTTCATCAATTCACTGACACATCCAGTCCAGATTCTCATTCGCTCACAGCGTGTTGATATTGGCCCTTATCTAGACCGACTAGTAAAGATTCGTAAAACACAGGACAATATGCTCCTTGGTGTACTTATGGATGACTACATAGAGTTTATCGAGATTCTCTCGGAAGAAGCGAATATCATGGACAAGAGCTTTTATGTAGTCGTGCCGTTTTCGCCAACAGGTGATTTGAGTAATATCAAAGACGCAGGTAAGGGTTTCTTCGCCAAGATGTTCGGCCCAAGCGGCGGTGGCACACCAAATGTTACCAAGATCGATAAAATTACGTACGAAAAGGCTCGTGATGAGATCAAAAACCGCGTGGATTCCGTGACAAGCGGCCTGTTCCAAATGGGTGTCCATTGTACGCAGCTCACCACCAAGGAACTCGGTGAGTTATACTACAACTATTACAACCCGGACACTGCGGTACGTGAACCTCTTGGTAATTTCCAGAATAATACCTTTACGTATGTTCGCAAGGGGCAAGGAGAGGCACCACGGCCGAGTATGGGAGAGGGGATCGTCTAATGGCAAAGAAAAAAGACGCAGTTGATATAGCTGCCGAACAACGTGCGCGCGAGCAAGCTGAGGTCGAGCAGGCGTTTCTCAAAGGCGTCAATACACTGCGCGATCTCATTGCACCAAGCAGTCTGGAGTTCCACGCCGACCACTTCCGTCTTGGTACCAAATACGGCCGCACACTCTATATATATGGATATCCCCGCCAGATCTACACCGGTTGGCTCAGTAGCATCATCAACATGGATGAAGTGCTCGATGTTAGTATGTTCCTCTATCCAGTTGATACGCAGATCGTCATGCAAAACCTGCGCAAAAAAGTAACTCAACTTGAAGCGAGCATGTCTATCAACCAAGAAAAGGGCAAGACGCGAGACCCTGGCCTCGAAGCAGCTCTGCAAGATGCTGAAGAACTACGTGATGAACTCCAAGTGGGAAGTGAGAAATTTTTCCGTTACGGCCTCTATATAACTCTCTATGCCAACAGTATGGATGATCTCACTTTTGTACAGAACAAGGTAGAAACACTTTTTGGTCAGCAATTGGTGTTTAGTAAAGTAGCAAGTAGTCAGCAGGAGCAGGGGCTCAACAGTACCGTTCCGCAGCTCATGGACCAGCTACAAATTCGCCGAAATATGAATACAGGTGCGATCTCAACGTCATTCCCGTTCACTTCGGCCGACCTCACGCAGGAAAAAGGCATTCTCTACGGTATCAACATGCATAACAACGGCCTTGTGATTTTTGACCGTTTTACACTCGAAAATGCAAACATGGTAGTCTTCGCAAAGTCTGGTGCTGGTAAGTCATTCACCGTCAAACTTGAAGCTGTTCGCTCCATGATGACAGGCGCGGATGTACTTATTATAGACCCAGAGAATGAGTACCAACGCCTTAGTGATGCAGTGGGTGGTAGCTATATTCGTCTCAGTCTCAATTCTGACGTACGCATCAATCCATTCGACTTACCGAAAGTAATCGACACCGACGAGGCTGATGATGCACTGCGAGCCAACTTAGTAACACTTCATGGTCTTCTGCGCCTCATGCTTGGTGGAGCCACCGCTACAAATACCAATGTCACCCTCAGCCCTGAAGAAGAGGCTGATCTAGATCAAGCATTAATCGACACTTATGCGCGCTTAGGCATCACAAGCGATCCACTTACACACAACAGCATGCCGCCAACCATGGCTGATCTCTACGATACACTACTCCACATGGGGGGTTCTGGTCCAAAACTTGCGCAGCGCCTACGCAAATATACCTCTGGTACCTTTGCAGGTATCTTCAGTCAGCAAAGCAATATAGAGATCAACAATGCGATGGTAGTGTTTAATATTCGCGACTTGGAAGATGAGCTACGTCCGGTGGCAATGTATATCGTCCTGAGCCATATCTGGAATATCACCAGGTCGCAACGCAAAAAACGCATGTTAATCGTGGACGAGGCGTGGCAGCTCATGAAATACGAGGATTCCGCCAACTTCCTCTTTAGTCTTGCTAAACGTGCACGTAAATATTACCTTGGCATCACCACTATCACCCAGGACGTCGAAGACTTTATGGGCAGTAAGATGGGTCGTGCTATCGTGGCAAACTCATCTATGCAGCTGCTTCTCAAACAGTCAGCCAGTGCAGTGGATGTACTCAGTAACGTGTTCAAGCTCACCGAAGAGGAAATGAAGCGTCTCTCTAACTTCCCAGTGGGTCAAGGGCTCTTCTTTGCCGGCCAAAATCACGTTCATATTCAAGTTATCGCTAGCCAGACAGAAACACAGCTCGTCAGTACAAACCCCGTAGAACAGCTCAAGCAGCAGCAGCAACAACAGCAACCTGGTCAAACCCAATAACCTATGGCGACGCTACTTGATATACCACCAGAAGAAGAGCAAGAGGAACTTAATCCTGCAGAGAAAACCTTTCAGGATAAAGTTAATTCTGCCATAGGAGTGTATCAGGCGGCTAAGCAGCTATCACAAGCAGAGAAAAATTCAGTTGACTCGGACTTGCCAGATCAGTCGACCAAAAAAGACGATTCTTCCGATAAAGACGAAGATCCTCAGCCATCCGCAAAATCCACCGGCAAGAAAAAAGATGAGGCAAAAGATTCCGCTAGTAGCGACCTTACGCCAAAAGCCCGGGATGGCGAGCAAAACCCGATGGGGGCTGGTGGCGGAGTTGGCGGAGGCGGGAAAGGGCAGCTCAAAGGAGTAAAGGCTAGCGGACCGATTGCAACTATCGGCGCAATTATTGCTATTTTTGGCTTGATTGTCATTGTATTTCTCAGCTCGCCAGCAACATTATTTGCTGCGATCAAAGCAAATCTCACCAATGCCCGCGACACGTCGGCTCCTGCGATGAACTCTCGCTTTTTGACTGTATTCTCATCGATGATGCCAGACAAAAACAACCCTGATAAGGCGAAAAAGGCGTGCGAGAAGCCGCAATCAAAAATGTGTAGGGCTGTTACCGCACCAGAAAAACTAGTAAAAGACCTGCGTAAGGCCGGCATAAAGGTAGAGTTGGGCGATGACGTGGGGGACAGAAAGACGATAAAGTCCATCACTGTCACCGATTCAAGTGGTAAAGAACATAAGGTAGATTCAAAAACATCTACGATTACAGCACTCAAAAGCATTCCGGCTTTTCGAGCAGCGATTAACCGTGCGTACGATGTAACCAAGAAGCCGTTCTTGAGTAGCCGTTTCAAGGAGCTGCTATCTACCAGATGGGGTATCACAAAAGGACCGGGCCTAGAGGGTAAAGATAAGAAAGAGCTCGATAAATCGTTCCGGCAGTCCATGAAGTTAGAGGGAGACCCTGCCAATGGAGACTCTTCAAAGGTCAGGGAAAATCGAGAGAAGCAAACAAGTAAGCTAAGAGAGAAGGCTGGAAAGCTTACCTCACTTGGCTCATCGGTCGTATCGCTGGCCTGCACCACCTATACGACGGCAAATGCAGTTGTGATAGGAGCTAAGATGCTTCAAATTGCGATGTTGGTCAGATTCTTTATGTCATTTGCAGTAGAGTTCGACAAAGTAATCGCAGGAGAAAGCGACCAGCAAATCACCGACTATATAGGCGGGCGACTTAATTATAGCGAGACAAATCCAACGAGCGGAGGAAAGCCCAATAGGTTCTACCAAACCACCTTCTCTGATGGCGAGGGTATGAAAATGTTGCTTCATGGCGACTTAGTGGAGCTTTCGACTTACGCCCTCGGCTATCGAATTGGGGGTGCTGCGATTGCAAGTGTTTCAAATGTACTCTCTAGTTTTGAGACCTCGGTCGGCAGTCCTCTCATCAGTACAGGGGTAGCCCCTTTCTTGAGTACATTGACCGGACGCGACACCAGTACATCCAAAAAAGCCGGAAAAGCGCTTATTAAATCCATGTGCAGTCTCATTAATGGACAAGTGGCGCAAACACTCGGCGACGCAGCTATGTGCGCGCAGCTATTTGGTGCCACTGGACCTGGAGTATTGGCATGTATTGCCGCTATGCCGGTTATAGCGGCCGCCATCGGCGCCTTGCTCGCCCCTATAATAGGAAAGTTTGTTGAGCATCTGATAGACTGGCTCTCAAAAATGCCCGTTGATGAAGAGACAAAAGGCATAGACGCAGGAAATGCCCTCGCCGCCGGCGTGGGACTTCTGATGCAAAACACTGCTCTTACAAATGGACTGGTATTTGCAAACGCTGCTTCCTATAAGGGCTTCTTGGCTGATACTGCAGACGACATGTCAAGCTACAGACTTGCCGAACAGTATGACGCCCAAGCCACACCGTTTGATGCGACAAACCAGTACTCATTCCTAGGATCAATTACACATAATCTCTATAACTCTGGCGCACTAACTTCAAGTAGGAACCCGGCATCGCTTCTGCCAAATATGCTATCTTCACTGAGTCTCGCTGCCAAAACAGTTGGTAGTCTCGGTATGACACACGCCGCACAAGGTACATTCAACGAGATGCGTCAATACGACGAAAATGAAGACAGTTGCCCGGACCCAGCGGTCCGCACATCGGTCGACAGCGACCCTACACATACATTCGCAGGTGATGCATTTTGTGTCTCGCCAACCTACATGGAAACTGAGGCCTTGACTGCCGATGCTACGGGAGATGATTCGCACCCAGGTGTTATCAAATATATGGAAGACGAAGGGTTCATCAACAAAGATACCGGCGAAATCGAAAGCAGTGATAAAGCTAAAATATATAAAAAATATAATAAATACTGCGTAACACGTAGCGCGCCGGCAGGAGTAGAGGATCCAGGCGGATCTGAAGACGGATCTATTGCCAAAAATGCCGTCAGCGAAGAAGGCGAAGAGAGTGGTGAAGTGCCCGCGGAGGATGAAAGCTGGGCAACTGCCGATTGGTGCACATATCCTAGCGATCAAGCGGGTACTACTGCCACCATGCTTGCTATGTTCCATGCTTACCGCGCAGATGAAAACATCCGTGATGGCGTAGCGGACGAAGGTGAACAAAAAGCAGAAGAAGCAACAGGAGAAATTGGTGATGACGCCAAGGCGGCCGCTCAAGCGCTGCTTGATAGCCCAAATGTGAAATTCCAACTCCCGGAGCAGCGAGGCTATATGGAACAAACCGCGAAAGATGGTACTCAGACACTTGACTGTGGTGGAAAAGCTAATATGAATGGTAAGCTGCTCGGTATGCTTGTCGAGGCATCGAAAAAATACAAAATTACTATCGGCGCTCAAGCCTCTGGTCATGAATGTGATGGAGGATGGCATCCAAAAGGCTCAGCCGTAGACCTCAACGGAGTTGCGCATCTAGATCAGCCACAGCAGATGCGAATCGACTGGACGGCCGCGGATAAACCAATAGTTAAGGAGTTTTACGAGTACCTTGATAATTTAGCAGGTACAGCCGGAGTCAAATTAGAGCTGGGCCAAAAACAATGTTTCTCAAAACCACCATCAGCACCTTCTCCATCACTCAAGAATAGCGAGCTCGTAACCGACGTATGTAACCATATGCATGTAGGGGTAGAGCAGTGATACGATTGTCAGTCCTACGAAAAACACTTAGTATAATACGGCATGAGCTATTGTGGATACTGCGTGTAAACATGTTCTCAATTGCTGTCGTGGGTGTCGTGTCATTACCAGCCCAAGCAGCAACCGAAGCCGAAACAGGCGTATATCCGTTTGACTACGCCACAAACCAGGTTCTCTACTATGAACCATGTGGACCACCTAGTAAATCTCCGACGGCGCTTGGCAATGTATATGTACTAGGCGACGACATTACTAACGCCGCCAAAGCTTCGATCACCAGCAGTCTCAAAAACAGTGGATATACAAGCGTCGAGGTGAACGGGATCGGCGGACAAACTGTCGCCGATGCACCAGCCAAACTTGATGCAGCAAAGGATAAACTCAAAGATGTGCAAGCTATTATCATCCAGCTTGGTACCTATGGTGGTGCGGATGAGGGATCCATCGGTAAAGTTGCCGATAAGCTCAAGGAGCTTAGCCCCAAAGCAAGTTATTACTGGGTAGATACTTACGCATCCAACAACCCTGTACCTTATGCGGGTGCCGCTGGATTCGCCAAAACTAATCTTGCAATCAGAGATACTGCATCTGAAAAGGGTTATAAATTAATGTCTTGGGCACAGGCGGTCGACACTTCACTCGACCCAACAGACCAGGCGCAGATGGCCAAAACCGCTGACCCTAAGGACATGATTAACGAGACTGCCACTCCAGGTACTCCTGTGATTCCATCTGCCTCTGGTATGACACGTCTCGGCAACTTGATGGCAAGTTCTACCACCAACCTTTCCTCATCGACACAACAGGGTGTCTCTGGAAATGCTGGAACCTCCGGAACAGCAACCAACCCAGCCCAAGCTGATGTGACAAAAAATGAGCCGTCTATTGAGCAGAAAATAGCCAAGACATTCATAGTCGGCTTCGACGTAGGTGGCGGTCCAGCGCAACCGCTCGCAATGATAGATAAGTACAAGCTCGGCGGGCTCTTTATGACTGGGCAAGGTGCCGGAACCGTGTTTAATAAACAGTTCTTCGATCAAGCAAGGGAGAAATCGCTCGGTTCGTTTATCGCCACGGCAGATGAAGAGGGTGGCGTAGTTGATCGGTATGATATCGGCACACCTGCCGCTGCCGACCTAGGCAACGCCCCCAATGATGAAGTGACCGCTGCAGGTGAACAGATCGGCAAGGCCTTGAGTGAGAATGGGGTCTATGTCGATCTTGCTCCGGTAGTTGACCTAGGTGCACGAGACCCGGGCAATCATCTCAACGGAGGACGTGCATTTGGAACCGATGCAGCACGCACAAAAGCCAAGGCGCGCGCATTCACAGAGGGTCTTAACAAGGGTGGTATCACTGGTGTATATAAACATTTCCCAGGAATTGGTAGCGTATCAGGTAATAGCGACCAGGCTGCCGTATCCACCACATACGACCCAAACGGTCCTGCAGCGTCGGTATTTAAGGATCTTCCGACTGGTACTGTTGTCATGCTTTCAAATGCATACATCTCAAACCAGGGTAATATCCCAGCGCCAAACAACAAGACACTGATTGACTCACTCAAGACTGATCTCAATTACCAAGATGTTGTCATGACAGATGATCTAACTGCCCTTACGCACTACAACGGCAAATCCCTAGAGCAGACAATCGTCGACAGCTTTAATAGCGGTGTCGATACACCATTATTCAAATTTACTGACGAAGGACAGCTTGGAAGAATTATCAGTGCAGTCAAACAAGGTGTGCCAGCCGATCGTATCAATGATGCTTATAATAAGGCACTTGAGCTTGCAAATCGCAAAGGGTTTTTTGAGGACTCAAAAAGTAACAGCTGCTGTCCAGATTCGGGCGGCGGCAGCTTGGCGGGCAATAATAATGCCGCTAAAGCCTTTAATTATCTAGTGGGTAAGAAGCTCACTCCTGAACAAGCTGCCGGTGTAGTGGGCAATATGATTCTCGAGTCGGGTGTAGCCCCTCAACGCCTGCAGAGTACCCCCCTTGCGACAAAAACTCCGGCAGACCAAGCAGAGGGCAATTCAAATGGGTGGGGTATTGTCCAGTGGACACCTGCTGGCAAGATGATTACCCCTACAAAAAAATCAGGTAAAAACGCCAATCAGCTCGCCACCCAGCTGGATTTCCTATGGGCACAATTAACAGATCCTAAATCACCATCACCAGAAACAGGGGCGGGTGAAGATTTAAAGAAACAAACATCTTCTGATGGCGCCACACAGTCATTCCACGATAAATACGAGCGTTCAGCCCACAGCGAAAGTGTCCCTCAACGCCAAACATATGCGAAAGCAGTTCTAGAGGCATCAAAGGGTAAACCGTTACCAAAAGAGATTGAGGCAAGTATCTCAACAGATGACGGGGGAGGAAGTCCATCGACCACAACTACAAGTTCATCATCGGATGCAACTGCCGACTGTAGCCAGGGGGCAAGCACTGGTGAATACAAAGATCCATTCCGCGACCTTACGCAGTCGGAAGATGTTTCTAAACGTGTTGACGGAGGTATCGATCAGGGCAACAGCACCGATAAGGGTAAACCCGTCTATGCAATTGGCCCTGCAAAAATTACGGGTGTCTGGCCAGATACCGGCTCTTCCGGTTGGCCTGGTGTACCTGGCTCTTACATCAAATATGAATTTACGGCCGGATCGCTGAAAGGTAAGTCTGTCTATATCACGGAGGATTGTATCCCAAGAGTGAAAGAAGGTGATACAGTCGATGCCAACAAGGAAATCTGCACCTACACATACGCCGATTCTTGGCTCGAACTTGGATTTGCGGAAGGCGGCGGCAAACAAAGTGGGTCTGGATATGTGAGTTGGTCGGATTACAATGCAGGCGGAGGTGGTAGCTACGCGTCAAGCTCAGGTTTATATATGGATAAGTTCATCAAAAAGCTTGGCGGCAAGGGTGGTCAAATTCAAGGACCAACCAGTACTAAGCCAGTGCCGGCAGATTGGCCGAAATTCTAGGAGGTACCATGGAGCCAAAAGTTAAAAAAATCATACTCGCATTTGTAATCGGATCAGTCGCCGCAATACTTATAGCGCTTCTATTCCGCCTCTTCACTATGGGTTCACTTGAAGTAGTCGTCGACAAGGCTGGCTATGAGGTTCAGGTGCGAAGGATACGACCAAACCCAGAAGTTATCAATTTCAAACTAGATGGTACCAGAAGCTCACATACCGTACCAACAGGGGACTATGCGGTCAGTGCAAAATCTAGCGGCGGGTCGACAGAAAAAGTCGTTCATGTAAATTTCGCACAAAAGACAACGGTTGAATTGAGTATATCTGATAGTGCAGATATCTATAGTATTGAGCCCGTAACAAGCTTTGGCGCAATGTTCTCCTATATCAACGATAAGCGCCTAAGCTTTGTAAATAACAACAACGTACTACAAAAACGATTCCTCTCGGTTGATGCAAATAATCAAATTGTTGACCTCAGTGGTCAGGTAAGCCAAGATGAATTAATGCGCGGGTACTTTTCATCAATGAATTGGGCAAATGACGGTACGGGCTTAGGAGTGAGCATTGCAAATCAACTGTACGAAACAGATGGAAGCACCCTTAAGGAGTCAGCTATCGCAAATCTCAACCTGAGTTCTGGCCAGTTGTCAGCAAGTATCTCACCCGATAAAACAATCTATGTGTCAGACCGCAAAACGCTCTACAAAAAAACCTCAGGAAGCGAGTCATACCAGAAGGTATACGAAGGTGATGGACTGAGTGTGCTCGATAGCACGAATAGTGCGGTACTGGTAGCGGAGCGATCCCAGAGCTCGCGTGAGGGTGGTGTTCATATTATTCGCACTGATGGTACGCAAAACAAGATAGATGGCGAAGTGTACGAAGGTTTCTTCTCGCCATCGGGCAACAAAATAGTTCTCAATGGTGACTTGAACGGGATTTATGATACCAAACTCAAACTTATTCAGAGTACACCAAAAAATAATTCTACTGCACCAACCTGGATCGATGAAAACTCGATTATCTATGCAGGGTCGAAAATAGTTTGGAGATACACGCTCAATGATGGCATTGCTCACCAGCTTGCCGACCTCAGCTCTATACCGGGCGACATCAATTTCATGGCAATCGATAGTGCGAAAAAGAATATCTATGTCACGTCGCAGCGCTTTATCGACAACGAATATTCGTTCAAACTCTTCAAAGTAGGACTTGGCAGCAAATTAAAACCGTCAGCTCTGATTACTCAGCTCAATCTACTATTTCCGTATGAACAAGAAGATTGTTATTTTGACTTTGTTAACTTCAAATCGAATGCAAAGCCAAATATTGTGACTACAGCTAAGCCAGAGTCGCTGGCAAAGTGTCAACGATTCGTCCAGACATATCTGCAGTCGTACGATATTGATGTAAACGCAGTCCAATACCAAAATAATCCAAATGATTTACCAATAAACAAGGCGCTTGCTCTCTAGTATGAACGCCACTCCTGATTTATTTTTTGGTGTTGCAATATTCCTCGCAGCAGCAGTTGAGGCAATCGAAGCACTTACTATCGTCCTCGCGGTAGCAATAGTTCGCGGATGGCGCTCAGTGACATATGCGATCATAGCCGGCGTGCTCACGCTAACTGTCATCGTGGCAGCCGTTGGCTATGCGCTTTTGCTAGTTCCACTTCATGCAGTATGGCTGTTTGGCGGTGGGATATTGTTGATTTTTGGCCTGCAGTGGGTACACAAGGCTATCTTGCGCTACATGGGCCTCAAACCGACACGTGATGAACTTGAAGTATATGATAGAGAACGAAGAAATGCTAAACGCCAAAAGGGTGAGCGAGAGGGTATAGACTGGTACGCGTTTGTAATCGCTTATAAAACAATCATCATTGAAGGACTTGAGGTAATATTTATCGTACTGGCATTTGGTGCGCTCTACGATAACCTGCTATTTGGCGCAAGTATCTCAGTTGCCGCCATATTGCTCGTGAGTGGTCTTGGGGTGTTTATTCATAAGCCACTTTCTAAGTTTCCAGAAAACTCCATGAAATTCGCAGTGGGAATTTTACTTGTCAGTTTCGGAACCGTCTTTGCGGCAACCGGGGCCGGGATTATCTGGCCAAATGAGTATGTGGCTTTTGCGCTACTCGTACCAACATATCTTGGTGTCTCGATCTTGTCTATGTACCTATTGGAGGATCCCAGAAAGGGTATAGCCCCGCCGGATCGAACGCTACTGCGCAACATGATTATCACCGCTATAGTATTCGTTGTGATTGCTATCGGACTATACGCAGCGTTTCGAAACAATCCACTTCCAACAGAGGATTTATCATTTGTGACTGGTAATGCGGGGTACATCGGATGAAGAGACTGCAGCTTTTTGTAGCGTTCTGGCGTAATTTCTTTATTGGAGATAATCCTTTGATTGCGTATTTGACGATGTGGTCACTCGCTTTTGTGTTTTCAATGTCGCATTATTCCATGCCGCTGTGGCCACTTCTACCGGCGTGTATTTCGCTCATTATTGTTGCCAGTCCACATCTCAAACACCCAACTACAACGAAGCTTAATAATTTCCTGATTTTACTTGGCTGCATGGTAAGTATCGTAATTATACCTCTTATCCTATTTCGGCTCGTCTCGTCGGACTTCACTCCACTGAATATCTCACGCATCCTTCTCACATTTCTACCCGTTCTGATTGCTGCCGGGATACTTACGCCACTTTATAGGCGATTCCCTGTTTTTACGCACATAGTAGCGATGTTCACTTCTATTTATTTAGTGTACAGCATACCGTGGTAATAAGCCCGATATCACTAATATAAGATTGCATAATATGCAAAAAAGGTGTATACTCTGTCTGTAATAGTTACCCTTTTCTTTTATAGGGTGGAGTAGACTCTAGCATGCCGCAGGACGAACAACGATCTCCCGGAAACATTCGGCTCGAAGAGCAGGGTCTTTGGTATGACCAAGAAAAGAAACGCGCCGCCACCCTTGCGCACGCAGATGGCGAAGCTGCCGCTCGTACTGAAGCCGCCCGACTTGCCCAGCAGACCAAACCACCAGAAACGCGTGCGCCCAAGCGATCGGGCGGTAGCAAACGCCGTTTCACCGGCTTCTTTCAAGGCATGCGTCGCAAATCACCCGCCATCGCAATCGCACTATTTATCGCCGGAGGAAGTAGCGCTGTTATCGTCAGTCTCGCGCCAGGGACACCACTACTCATGATGGCAGACATCTTAGACCGAGACCTCAACACACAGCTCTCAGGCGTCGACAAGACCACATCACAACTCTGGCGCAACAAACTCAGTACAGCCACCAAAGGCTCCTGTGGTGCTGTCAAAATCGCCTGCCGCTATGAGACCGTCAATATGGAGAAGATGGAAAAAACGCTTGGGCGCATCAATGCCTCGAGCGACGACAAACTCATGATGACGTTTGACGAAGACAAAGGTTTCACTGAGAAGCGAGGCCGTATCAAAACTATCTCTGTAGTCAAAGCCGATGGCACACGCATCGAGGCCAACTCACCAGAAGCCTTCACCAAACTTATGAAGTCCGACCCCGTGTTCCGAGCCAAAATGTACATGGTCTATAGCCCGCGCTTCAGTGTCTATAAGGGCAAAGAAATCATGGACTTCCTCTCTAAAAATAAAGTTACCTACGCTATGGGCGAAAAGAAAAACACCGTCAAAGAGGTACAGGAGGAGACCGACAAGCGCGTCTCGGGAGAAACCGACATCGAGACGTCGAAGCTCACACCGGTCAAAGACAAAGATGGCAACGAAACCGGGGAGTTCGAAGATGAAGATGGGCGTCGCTATAGTGCCGCAGAGGCCAAAGCTATCGAAGATTTCGGCAAACAGCTCGACGCCTCGCCATCTGTCGGTGCTGTCAGCGATACTATCGGCAAGGCAGCTGGACGGGTCAATGCCCTCGATACAGCCTGTACCGTATTCAACACTGCCACCGCCGTGCGAGTTGCCGCACGCGTCCTCCAATACAAAGAGATGATACGATTGGCGTTCTACAACGTATTTCAACCTGCCAGCATGCTCCGTGCCGAGACATCATACCCAGAGGCGGTAGAAGCACCGTCAAACCGTCTTATGGACGCCGCGCCTGCTACGAAGGTGGCCGATCAGTCCAAAATAGGTGAGACACCCTACGGAAGCGACCTTCCAGAAGTAGTCAGCCCCGATAGTGGTAAAAATGCCTTCGATTCGCCCCTCGTGAAAGGCTCGCGAGATCAAGACTTTGGTGGCGTGAAAAATATGAGCCAACAGGGCAAAGCACTTCTCCTTGGTGGTGACAGGTTAGCAGGGATTGGCAACGCCCAGCAACTCGTGGCGCGCATGACCGGTGCCAGTTCCACGGCAGAGGTGTCACAGCGTTGCCGTGTCGTGCAAAATAACTTCGTGCGTGCCGGAGTACTAGCGGTATCGATTGCTGTGGGCGTAGGTACATTTGGCGCCGGTACCGCTGCACAGCTTGGCTTGTCGGTGGCGTTTGGCGCGGCCATGCCGCTCCTGACCGCACAACTTGCGAGTATTGCTGCGGGTAGTGTCACCAAAGGCCTCAAATACACCGACTTCGGCACCGCCACCGCCGTAGGCTCGGATGCGATGTATAACGGCATGGCACGATCCCAAGGCATGATGAGTCTCAGCCCAGACAAAATGACAAAATACCAAAACAGTAAACGCGAGACGTTGCAGGCATACGATGAGCTCGACCGGCTAGCCGCAGTGAAAAAGCCGTTTGATACTAGCAATAAATTCTCTTTTCTCGGCTCACTAGCGCGCACTACGCTGCCAATTGCCGCCAGCCTCCGCACTATTGACAGCACACATCTCGGTGGCGCATTAGCCGCACTGCCATCTGTCGCGACCACTGCCATGAGTACGGTCGCCATGCCACTCACACACGCCGACTCGGACTATATTGTCAAAAAAGATCGCTACACGTACTGCAACGACCCTGACTATGCGCAGCTCGGACCAAATGTCGCCATTAATCCTACATGTGTGATGGTGTTCGGCCTACCAGACGAAGCCATGGAGATCGACCCAGTCGAGAACGCCAAGTGGATGGCAGAGCACGGCGAAATTATTGTTGATTCTGACAGTGGTGATCCGGCAGATAACGGCCAACTATGGAACTACAAGAAATATCTCGAACAGTGTGTCGACCAGCAACCTGGCGCTACCGAAGATATTGAAAAAGACCCGACAAATGGCAGCGGCTGCGTAGCCGAAGCTAACTACGAAAAGAATTGGCACTATGCCAAGTTCAAGCTCAGCCTCGGTATCAACGAAGGACTCGACCAAAATCTGCCAGGTATGGATGGTGGCTCACAAGAGGCATTCGATGGTGGCGCAGCCGGTAAAGTTGGCCTCGATGGCTGGGCCTACCCAACCGTGAAAAGCAAGACGGAAGTGTCGAGCGGCTTCGGTATGCGCGATGGTACCCGCCACAACGGTATCGACCTAGCCGGGCCGCTCGGTACACCAATCTACGCTGCGCGTGATGGTAAGGTGATTGCCGCCGGACCCGCGAACGGCTTCGGTAACTGGGTTGTGATCCAGCACGAGGTCGACGGACAACGCGTCGACACTGTCTATGGACACATGCGCGCCAATACTATACTCGTAAAAGTAGGGGATACTGTAAAGGCTGGTCAGCCTATCGCTGGTATCGGCAGCGAAGGGCAGAGCACTGGTCCGCATCTTCACTTCGAAATATGGCCCGGTGGACGCTCCGATACTAATAGCGGCACCGGTCAGCCTATCGACCCAAAACCTTACCTCGATAAAGCCAGCGGAGGTAGCGGCTAACATGCGCTTTGGTCGTGCTGTCTGCCTGGCGATCACCGCCATCCTACTCATGAATGAGCTGGTATTTCCTGTGCGTGTAGCGGCCATCACCGACCCGCAGAGGTATATGCTCCAAGAGGCATGGGCTGTCGATGATGAATGCAGAACACAGGGCGCAGGGGCTGTATCACTCGCTGGCAACAACAATGTCGAAAAAATTCTCAACTTCTATATGCGCAAAGGCCTTAATCTTGCCCAGGCAAGCGGTATCGTCGGGAATATGATGCAGGAATCCGGCCTGAAACCAAATGTAGTGCAAGGCGGCAAGCTGATTGGCGAAAACGAAACCTACACGCTGCAAAACGGCGTCGGCTTCGGGCTCGTACAGTGGACCTTTACGGGGCGTCAAAAACCCCTCCAGGATCATATCGACAAAATGGGCGTCAAAAACACCGACCTTGGTGGCCAGCTCAGTTTCACCTGGGTAGAACTATCTGGCCCATACCTTTCTACGCTCAATAATCTCAAGCGCACCAACGACCCAGTAGAAGCGGCCGTCGTCGTACACGATGGCTATGAAAGCTCGGCAGACTCAGACTCGGCAGTGCGCAGTGTGCGTGGCGGCAATGCCAAAAAGGTCTATGATCAGTACAAGAACGCCCCCGCACTTGCCGGTAGTACTGCTAGCAGTGAGATGAATAATCCGAGTGGAGAAGAGAAGGTCGATGAGCATGGCCAAGCCGCGAGTGACACGAGTCAAAGTACATCAGAGTCCAGCGATAGTAGCTGCGCGAGCAGTAGCTTCTCTGGAGGCAATCTCGATCAAACCCTCAAAGCTTACGCGTGGCCGACCTATAAAGGCATGACAATCAAGCCGACCGACGCCTATGCCGCCGCCGTCAAAAAAGCTCTTGCTGGCGGCTACTATGTCGGTGGCACCACTGCCACAACACGAGGTATCGATTGCGGCGGCTTCGTGACACTCCTGGTGCGCGATAGCGGCTATGACCCAGGCTATAACTACAACGGCAAAGGGGGGCCGACAAGCTCCCAAGAAGCCTGGATGCAAAAAAACTGGGTTAAAATCAAACCAGAGGATGTCACGCCAGGAAAACTTCAGCAAGGTGACGTGGCAATCAACTCATCTCACACCTTCATCTACGTCGGTGACCGTGGCAAAAAGCCTGATGGGTTTGGCGCCACAATTGCCTCTGCTTCGCTCGACGAACGTGCGCCGATGGCCGATACTCAGCAGAGTGCCACACAGCCCGGGTATAATTGGTACAGGAAGAAGTAAATGGATTACGAACTCTCGTATTATCTCGGAAAATATCGCCGCCAGCTCCTTGCAGGTCTAATAGTATGTGTAGTACTCGTCGTCGGTATGACCATCTGGTACAATATCTGGCTCGCTCAGCAGCGCGCGGGCAAAATTGCCGTACCAGTACAAGTAGTGCCGACCGACGCCAGCGTAACACTATCGACAGGTCAGCCTCTGCCGCAAAGCGGCACTGCGTATATCGTACCTGGCACGTACAAAGTTACTGTCAAAAAAGAGGGATTCGACTCACAAACCCGTGATCTGCGAGTGTCAGATAACGCACTCGGATATATTTATATCGGTCTCGTCGCACGCTCTGATGACGCAAAAGCCTGGCAAGCTCGCCATCAAGCAGAATACCAACATCTTGAGACACTCACCGTCGCACGCAATCGTGACTATAATGCGCTGTTTGAATCTACAAATCCTATCGTCAATGTACTACCAATCAAAGATCCGTACTATTCGGTCGACTACCAGAACCATGATGATGCCTCTGTGGAACTAGTTATTTGGGGCACTTCACCCCACAGCCGTCAAGCAGCATTAAGTATGCTGCGCAGTAAAGGCTATGATCCGACAGATTACCGTATTCGCTACGATGGTTTTGACAACCCGCTGGAGGCTCAGTAATGCACCGCAGTCTCACAACAAAGATTATATTATTGCTTACTACTGTTGCGGCCGCAGCTGTTGGCACATGGCTACTTTGGAGCTACATATTCTCATTTCAAACAGTGACATTTCATTTTGACCGCCAGCTTGGCTACATAGAGCTCAGCGGCAATAACCAGCCAAACTACTATCCGGCCGACAATCAACCTGTCAAACTCAAAAAAGGCACCTACCAGGTACGTAGTGTCGGTGCCCATATAGCAGCAGATCGGCATGCGCAGGTAATTGATGGCTCAACAAGCAACATCACAGCTGAGTTTGGCTACTCACGTTCGTATCTCGACACACTCTACCTAGGTGAACAACAGGTCATCGAATCTACACTCATCGCAGCCTACCCGAAAGTCGCGACCGACTACGACATTCGGCACGGCAAGCTCTACCACCTAGGAGAAGTATATGGTGCTAGTCTCGTTATGCGCGACCAGTCAAATGATAACGCCGATATTCTACATGTACTGATGGAGAAAAAGAACGGAAGCTGGATCATACTTTCAAAACCACCCATGCCTATCTTGAGCGCGCCGCTCTATCCGTCGATAAGCCGCAACATCCTCGTCGATATCAATCGAGCGCAATAACCGTCGCGCTGTCGATGCCAGTATAGGCACCTGTACTGGTGATGAACATCTGGTTGCCGCGACATTTCTCTGCAAGG
Organism: Candidatus Mycosynbacter amalyticus; assembly: GCF_025273655.1. Classification (GTDB taxonomy): domain Bacteria; phylum Patescibacteriota; class Saccharimonadia; order Saccharimonadales; family Saccharimonadaceae; genus Mycosynbacter; species Mycosynbacter amalyticus. The sequence goes on along the minus strand of NZ_CP045921.1, from coordinate 3,714 downwards.
CGTTGCTGCCTCGATTCATCAAGCTCAGCAAACACATCGTCGAGCAACACAACGGGTGACAAGCCAGTCGCCGATTCGGCTACATCCACTTCGATAAACTTCAGCGCAAGTATAATACTCCGAATTTCACCACGACTCGCACGAGTTGTAGCCGGGGCGCCGTTGAACTCCGCCACCACATCATGACGGTGTGGACCGGTGCTCGTAAAGCCCAGGAGACTGTCGCGCTCGAAATTGTAATGCAGCTCGTTCGCCAACTTCTGCTGAATACCATCGATAATTGTATGCGAATAGTGAAGCGTCGCCGTATCGTCAGTACCCGCAATACTTCGATATGTGTCCGTCAGCGATTGATTGATACGCTCGATAATCTGACTGCGTTCACGAATCATCTCAGCACCATATTCGGCTATTGCCATATCCCATACAAACAGGGAGTCACGCGTCACACTAGGCTGTTTCAATAGGGCATTACGCTGCTTGAGTGCACGCTCATATTTGCGTGTGGTACTCGTGTATAGTGGATTGATTTGGGTTATAAACGTATCAATAAACTGCCGCCTGCGAGCAGGGGAACCGCCTAGCAGACGCAAATCGTCCGGTTCAAACAAAATCACCGGATATTTCTTGCTGACGGGCAGGCGATAGTTAATCTTGTGATCAATTTCAAATTGCTTACGACCAGAGGTTTTCGTACTATCAAACTTGACTACACGTGCCTGCTCGTCGCCAAGTCGTACATCAATACGCCACCAGTCCTCATCGCGCGCCAGAAACTCACTGTCACTACCGCGAAACGACGTGCCCCGCAGCGCTACGTGAAGTGCTTCGAGTAGTGTCGTTTTACCAGATCCGTTCGGCCCAGTAATCACGCTGACGCGCTGACCAAACACAAAGCTCGCATCGTCATGGCTGCGAGTGTGCTGAACGCGAAGACCAGTGATATCCACAGAGTACCTAGCTCTTGAGCGGCATGATGATATGTTTATATTTCACGTCTTCGCCGCTTGTCGTGAGTACTGTCGGTGCCAGCTTACCAGAAAAACCAAATATGACCGTACTGCCATCGAGTACACCCAGTGCCTCGCTAAGATAGCGCGAATTCAGCGTGACACTGCCGCCGCCAGCTATGGTCGCATCTGCTTCTGACGTGTTTTCGCCCAACTCCGATGCCACCGAGTGCAGCGACAAGAGCTTTGTCTCCTCACTGGCGCGGATTGTCACGCTGCCACCAGAGTCGCGCGCGAAAAGTCCGGCAATCTTGGTAATGCGTACGAATTCATCACGCGGTAGCGTCACGGTCGTCTCGGTTTTTTCTGGAATCAATTGACGATAGGGTGGGAAGTTACCGCTAATAAGCTGACTTGTTACCTCGGCTTCGTCGAACCGAAAACGCACCTGCGACTCGTCAAACAGCACCTCGATCTCCTTGATATCATCAGTAATCGTCCGTAAGGCTTCCTGCAGACTGGTGGTTGGTACGATAGCGGCTACTTCGCTCGTCGTTTCCACGAGACGACGTTCCGCTAGGCGATACCCATCCGTACCAGCCAGGTATAGCGCACCTTCGTGTGAGTGCCAGTACACACCTGTCAGCACAGGACGTGTTGCATCATTTGACGTAGTGACGATCGTCTGCGCCACTGCTTGCTTGAAATCACTTACGGCGATAGAATAGCGGACTGCCACCTCTTCGTCGATTACCGGTAGCTCCGGAAAATCATCGGCACCTAGCCCGTTGATGACTGAGCTGTATTTACCAGACGAGATGTGAAGCTGTGTGCCTTTTACTTGCAGTTCAATCGTGCCTTTTGGTAGGCTCGAGACAAAATCAGATACGAGCCTCGCCGGTACTGTGATTGCACCCGGTGTTGAGATTTTGGCGCCGACAAACTGTGTCGAGGCGATCTCCATATTCATAGCAGCCACGAGTAGACGAGTGCCGTCTGTGCGAAACAAAATATTATTCAGGATAGGTAATTGAGTACGACTACTTGCTACCCGACCAACCGCAGTAAGTGCACGAGCGAGATGTTCTTGAAGGACAGAGAGTTCCATTATTATATCCTTTTTCCTTTCTTTATTTGGTGGGTGTAATAGTAGGTGCTGTGGACAGGGTGGATAAGTAAGGAATTGTAAGAGGTGGGATGGAGTGTATCACTTGTTGAAAACCTAGCGGAAAATATGGGTACGAATCGGTGCAAAACCCGTGGGTTATACTCAGGTATGGTCGAGGGCGCTGCAGGTATCCACTGCATAGTGGATGTGAACACACGGGTTGTCCAATGGTTCATCCACGGCGAGTACACACGTTGTCCACAGGTACGAATAAAAAGAAGCGCACTACGCATAGAGTCGCTCCCGGATTTCGGCGACATGTTCGCGTACAGTGAAGTCAAGCTTGATAGCTTTTTCGATTTTTTCGACAGAATGAATCGCGGTGGTGTGATCTTTGCGACCTAGCTCGCCGGCGATGATTGGGAAGCTGAGGTGGAGCTCGCTGCGGAGCAAGTACATGGCGATTTGGCGTGGCAAGACAATATGTTTGTCGCGGCGAGGGCTGAGCATATCAGCAACGGGCAGCTGGAAGTATTTGGCGGTGCGATCGACGATTTGTTTGGATGTTAGGTGCTGCGGGCGAGAGCGACGCACATTACCAATCAGTCCTTCTGCCGTGGCGATATCGGGCTCAATTCCACGCATCTCGGCATAGGCCAGAAGCTGATTGAGCGCGCCTTCAAGTTCGCGAATATTAGTTTTGATATTGTCGGCGAGATATTCTACAGTATCTTTACTGAGGGAGACGCCAGATAGGTGGGCTTTGGCCTCGATGATCGCACAGCGCGTCTCGTAGTCAGGCATCTGAATATCGATTGCCATACCCCATTCGAAGCGACTACGCAGGCGTTCGGTGAGAGTGGGGATACTTTTGGGTGGTTTGTCGCTACTGATGATAATCTGCTTGTTTGCCTGGTGGAGGGTGTTGAAGGTATGAAAAAACTCTTCCTGTGTCTTCTCTTTGCCAGCAATAAACTGCATGTCATCAACGATGAGCACGTCGGCGGTGCGGTATTTATCCGAAACCTGTTTTTTGAATCGGATTGCGTCGGTAAATTCTTTGACAAATGTCTCAGTATTGATGTAGAGGATACGGGCAGAGGGGTTGGCAGCTTTGATTTCGTTGCCGACGGCTTGCATGAGGTGAGTTTTACCAAGACCAACGCCCCCGTAAAGGAAGAGGGGGTTGTACTTGGTGCCAGGGTTACTTGCGACCGTACGGCACGCAGTGTAGGCTAGGTCGTTGCTTGAGCCGACGATAAAGTTGTCGAAGTTGTAGCGCGGGTTGAGTGAGTTTGGTGCGGTTTGCGGTGAGGGTTGAGTGCCGGACTGTTGGGGAAGTTGTGCGAACTCTTCTCGGGGAAGGGCGTTACGGGTAGTCTCGCGGTTCACCACAGTCTTCTTGCCTTTACTATTGACTACATAATGTACAGCCGTAGCATTGATACCGTTCTTCTGGAGTACTTCACGAATCTGCTTGTCGTATTTGATCTGAAACTGACGGATTGCAAAAACATTCGGAACGGCGATTGTAATATTGTCTTCGTGATCATCTAGGAGTTCGGTGTTTTGAAACCACGTGGCAAACGTGGCGTGCGAGACTGATAGTTCGATCTCGCCGAGAACGCTTTGCCACAACGAATGGGTCGTCGCCAT